>JANNHA010000080.1:0-2533 GCA_031404135.1 Verrucomicrobiota bacterium
GATCAGGAGACGGGTTTGGTGTATTATGGTATGCGCTACTACGACCCTACGCACGGCCGGTTTATCAATCGCGACCCAATCGAGGAAACCGGTGGTATTAATCTCTATGCTTTCGTCGGTAACAACCCTGCGAATGGATGGGATGTGTTGGGCCTATATTGGTATTGTCGGACCGATGATTATTCAACGAGTTGTTATACGGACACCCAAGGCAGGTATATTTGTCACCCGATAGAACGAAAGCAATGTGAATGGATATCGGATGGAACTGATCCAAACGGGAACAATCTGAATAAGCCCATTGACGGCGGTGATACTGCCTCAAAAAGGGGCGCAGCTACAGATTATACTAAAACTCCTTCCTATACTCCGTGGGCCCCAAACAGCACAGCAACTCTCGATCAGGTCCAGGCTGAAGCGATCCGCCTGAGAAATGCGAATCCGGATCAGGCCTACATTGCTGCGCCGAATTGGGTGATCGGCTCGCCGTATTATTATGCGTTTCGCTGGTATGTGGCACCGCAATCCTACAAAAACGACACTGGTCCCGAGTATCTGTTGGATTTTGGATTTAAGAATATCAACAAGTTCGATGCCTTAGGGGCAGGAGACGTTTCCCGGCAGCTCAAGGATTTTGTGGTGAATACCGGCATTGAGCTTCAAAAAGGCATGGAGCGGGCGTTACGTGACAATCCAGAATTGGTGTCGAGTCGGAGCGGGCTTCTTGATGCAGCATACCAATCTCACGCTGGTGCGTACGAGAGGGGTGGGTTTTTTGGTCTTACCGTGGGTGATCAAGCGAGAGTTGGTTGGACTCCAGATTTTGGTGATAAAGCCAATTCCAAAGCGGTCGCCGTTTACGGGGATATGTATAGCAGATGGAAGGCTCAGGATTATCCCATTCATTTGAGCTACTGACTATGTTATGACTCGCTATTTTTATCTCGTTTTGGGTCTGCTGTTGACTCTCCCCATGTGTGCAAAAGAACCGCTTGTACTTTATCTGAAGAGTGACGAAACCGTGTCTCACATGGCCGCATTGGGAGATACACTGGCGATCGGTTCGGCATACCAAGAGCGCTACGAGACTAGCAAAAGCCCTGGTCTTTCGGAAGATCGCGCTGCGGTCGTTTTGATCCGTGATGGCGTTCCGCCTGTACGCACTTCATTCGAGCAAGGCCGCATCAGATCTCTTGTCGTTTTACCCACGGGTTTTGTTGCGGCTCGGGTGACTTACGACAAGGACTCCAAAAGCACGGCAGACTTTTTTCAGGTCAATTTAAAGGGAGAAACGACGGCGATGCCGTCGCTGATGATTGATTTAGTTGGTCTTTGGGTCGGCGAAGATACGGCGATTTTTGCGTACAGTCCTAGGGCCGTCTTCCGCTGGACCGCTGCCAGGCCGGTTTGGGAAAAGCTGCCGCTCGATCCGGCGGCCAATGCCGACGCCATCAGAAAGATCGTCACCTTAAAAGACGGCTCATCGCTGGTGGTCACTGATCGCTTGCTCAAAGGCTTCAAAAACCTTCAGGAACCGCCAGTTTTTGTGAAGGACCTAAACACCTATCCGAAGCCGATCATGGCCTATGGAGATGACCGCTGGTGGATTGTGACATCAGATGGGAGCATCCAGAAAGTAAGTATTGTCAGCGGGGATGGCCAAGTCCGGGAAGTTGCGTCTCTGCGCGTTGTGAATCCTCACAACCTATTGTTCAGCGGTGAAAAGGTCCTCGTCGTTTGTGCCCGCGAAGGAGGCAACGTTCACAAAAGTTCCTATTATATGCTGAACCGCGATGGAACTGGTCCGCTGAGAGGTCCGTTTCTACTGCCAGACGACACGATGAGCACTTCTGTTTGGGGCGACTCGATTGTGAGCGGTGGATACTCGAATCGCGTGTTTAAGGCAGTAATTGAGGACGTGAAATAAGGAAGCTCACGATCGCTGTTTGTGGATTATTACCGGTTTTGGTTGGCAACGTCTTCAATGACCAAGCGGGCACGCCTCACGCTCTCATTTACAGGCTCAGCCGTCACTCGCCCCGCTTGCTGGAGTACCTTTAATGCCATCAGCGCCTTTTTTGCGTTCGAATCCACGCCCTGTTTTGAGCCGGTTGGTCCGTCAATGCCCGCGATTTTGGAGCAGCCGTAATGGATCTGGCAGCACCGTTTACCTTGAAGGCTGAGGCGGCCGGGAGGCCGTGCCGAATAGCGGCGATTGATTGAAGCAAACATGACCACGGTTCGCGCCGCTGCGATCGGGGCGACGTCCGCGTCTCGCACGGCGGACGCGAAGGGAGTCTGCGGCGCGACGCCAGTCGACGAATCCGCCGGCGGTTGGTTCGAGGGCGCCGGAGAGCGCTCCATGCCAACCCACCGCCACCCGCTCATCACGCATAAGAATCCCGCGAGCAACAGCCAGCGGGGGCGGGAATGGGGTTCGACATGGCGGATGGGTGGCTGACGCAGCCCGCGGCCCGGAGTTCCCTCGCGGCGACGCGCCCCGAGCCCGGCCCCGCACTTTCAGAGTTTCTTG
>JANNHA010000081.1:0-12906 GCA_031404135.1 Verrucomicrobiota bacterium
TCGGCCTCGAGGCGATCGGGGCCCGCTTCGCCGGCTCGGGGCTGGTCTTCGGAGTCGTCGGGCTCGGCGCCGCGGCGCTGCTGCGCGACCCGCCGGGAAGCTCCAGGCGACGCCTCTGTTCAGCCGAATCGCTCACAGTGACTCTTCGTACAACCGCTCGTAAGCGACAGCCGCGTTCTTCCAGCTGAAATCGCGCGCCATGCCGTGCGCTTGCACCGACGCATAAGCTTTCTTGTCAGCGAAAAGTTTCATCGCGCGGTCCAGCCCGTTGCGCAAACCCTGAACAGTCGGGGCAAAGGTGATGCCCGTGCCCGCCGCCGGATCGGCCCCGGCATCGATCACCGTGTCATAAAGTCCGCCCACGCGACTCACCAGCGGCACCGTGCCGTAAGCCTGCGAATACATTTGGTTCAGTCCGCATGGTTCGAAAAGCGAGGGCATCACGAAAAAGTCGCTGCCCGCTTCGACCAGATGGCTCATCGTTTCATCCAATCGTGCCGCGAGTGAAATCTTGGCCGGCGCATTCGCCGCCAGATCATGCAGCGCTTTTTCGAAACGCGCATCGCCCGTTCCCAGCACGACGAGCCGACAGTCGTTCTTTACGAAAAAGTCGGAGTTCGAGAGCAGCAGATCGACGCCTTTCTGTTCAGTCAGACGGCAGATCATGCTGAAAATCGGGGCCTTCGAGTCAGGATCAAAACCACAACGGGTCAGCAACTCGGCGCGACATGTCTTTTTGCCCGACATATCTTTGGCCGAGTAGCGCGCGGGCAGAAGTTCGTCGATCTCCGGATTCCACACCGCCGTATCAAGGCCATTGACCAACCCAACGATATCTTCCGAACGGGTCGCGATCACGCCATCGAGTCCGCAACCAAACTGTGGCGTCTGAATCTCCTGAGCATAGCGCGGGCTCACCGTCGTCACGCGATCAGCGAACAAAATACCCGCCTTCATAAAACTCATCTGACCGTAGTACTCGACACCATCGACGCTCATTAGCTCATTCGGCAGGTTCGTGCGGATAAACGATTTCATCGGAAACACACCTTGAAACGCGATGTTGTGAATCGTGAAAACCGTCTTCATCGCGAGCGTCGTACCGTGACGCTGCTCAGCATGGCGGAGCAACGCCGGCAACATCGCGCCCTGCCAGTCATGCGAGTGTACGATGTCGGCGCGGAAATTATCCAACTGAAGGGTTTCAACCACCGCTTTGCAGAAAAAGACGTAGCGAAGATTGTTGTCCTCGAAGTCGCGCTCGTTGCTCCCGTAAATGCCCTTGCGATCAAAAAACTCATCGCGACAGATGAGATAAATTTTCAAGTTCGGCTTCGGCGAAAAAACCCGCACTTCACCGCTGAAAAAATCGTCGCCCATCTCGACCTTGAGCTTGAGCAACCGCTCGGCCCCCGACGCGAGTTTATGTTCGAGCACCGACCGGTAGCCCGGCAGAAATACCGCCACATCGTGCCCGCGATCCGCCAGCGTACTCGACAACGCCCCCACGGCGTCAGCGAGACCACCGGTCTTGACGTAGGGAAACAACTCACTGGCGACTTGAACGATTTTCATCGCACCGAGTTAGGCAACAACCTTCCCTCTTTCCAACACCAAAGCTGGAGCATGTCGCCTCCAGCCCTCAAAGCCATGAAGCTTCGCGAACGCCTCCTCGCCCACGTGCAACAACCCGGTTACACCCCGGCCAACGAACTCGACCTCGCCCGCCAGCTCGGACTCCAGAAAAAGGATAAAAAGTCCCTCGCTCACGAGGTGCGCCACCTGCTCTCAAAAGGTGGCCTCCGCCTCGTCAAAGGCGACCGCATCGCCCTCCCGGCTACACTCGACGAACTCACCGGACGTCTCCAATTCCGTGCCGGTGGTTCGGCCTACTTTCAACCCGATGTCATACCCGGCGAAAACCTCGATCCCATCCAGATCGCGCCCGACGACACCGGCGTCGCCCTCCACGGCGACCGCGTGGCCGTAGTCGTCAACGCCACTCTACAAAGCCGCCGCGATGGCCGTGGCACCGAACAAACCGGCCGCGTCACCCGCGTCATCGCCCGCACCCGCGACACCGTGGTCGGCACCCTGCAAAAAATCCGAAACAGCTACTACGTTCGCCCCGATGATCCCCGTTTCTTCCACGAGGTCGTCGTGGCCGATCCCGCCAAAGCTTCCTTCAAACCTGCGCCCACCATCGGCGACAAGGTGGTGGTCAAACTCGGAGAGTGGACCTCGCGCCACAAACCCCTCGAAGGCATCATCACCGAACGCCTCGGCAGAACCTTTGAACCGCGCGCCGAACTCGCCGGCATCTACCACAAGTACAACCTCGAAACCGCCTTCCCCGTCGAAGTCGAACGCGAGGTTTCATCCCTCCCAAACCAGGTGCGCCCCAACGAACGGCTGGGCCGCCTCGATTACCGCGAAGTCCCGACGTTCACCATCGATCCCGACGACGCCAAAGACTTCGACGACGCGCTCTCGCTCGAAAAGCTCGAAGGCGGCGATGTCCGCATCGGCATCCACATCGCCGACGTCAGCGCCTACGTGAAAACCGGCACAGCCCTCGACCGCGAAGCGCAACGCCGTGGCAACTCCACCTACCTCGTCGGCACCGTCGTGCCGATGCTGCCCGAAAAACTTTCCAACGGACTCTGTTCGCTGGTTGAGGCACAGGACCGCCTCTGCAAAGCCGTTTTCCTCGTCTTCGACAAAAAAAGCCGCCTCAAAGAAACCACCTACGGCAACACCGTCATCCGCAGCCGCAAACGCCTCACCTACCGCCAGGCCTACGCGCTGCTCTTCGAAAACAACCTCGAAAAAATCCGCGCCCTGCCCCTCCCGCCGAAACATCAGACAGGTTCCACCGGCCGCGCCCTCAACTCGCTCACTGACCCCGAACTCATCGAACTGCAAAGCTGGGTGCGCAAACTCTGGTCCATCGCCAGCAAACTCCGCAAAGA
This sequence comes from Verrucomicrobiota bacterium, assembly GCA_031404135.1. Lineage (GTDB taxonomy): Bacteria > Verrucomicrobiota > Verrucomicrobiia > Opitutales > Opitutaceae > JADKHC01. The sequence continues at coordinate 2,973 of JANNHA010000081.1, forward strand.
CCGCATGGCCCACGGCAGCCTCGACCTCGACATGCCTGAAACAAAGGTCTTCGTCGACGCCGAAGGCTACGCCGACCGCCTCGAAAAAATCGTCAACGACGAGAGCCACCAGCTCATCGAAGAGTTCATGTTGTCGGCCAACGAAGCCGTTGCCCGCATCACCCGCACGAACCAGTTGCCATCCCTTTATCGTGTTCACGACGAGCCCGACAAGGAACGCCTCAACGAATACCGCCAGCTGCTCTCCACCTTCGACATCGAAGTCGGCGACCTCACGATTCGCCAGGAAGTGATCAAACTCATCGAAACCCTCGATAAACATCCGCAAGGCTACACACTCCGCACCCAACTCCTCCGCAGCCTGCGCAAAGCCTGTTACCGCGGCACCCCAGACGGTCACTACGGTCTAAACAAAAAAGATTACACACACTTCACCTCGCCCATCCGGCGCTACTCCGATCTCGTGGTGCATCGCGTGTTCGACTACTACCTCATCAAGCACGGCGGCCAACCGGTTCCCGCTGGCTACAAGTTCGGTTATACCAACGGCGGCATGACCACCCTCGGCGAACACCTCAGCCTCACCGAAGTCAACAGCACCGAAGCCGAACGCGAAAGCGTGAAGATCAAGCTCCTCGAATTTTTCGAACGCGAACTCGCAAAGAAAAAAAAGACCCGCTTCGAAGCCGTCATCACCGACGTCCGCATGAACGGTTTCTTCATCGAACTCGTCGAGTCGATGACGTTTGGTTTTATATCCATCAACACCCTCGTCGACGACCAATATCAGCTCAACAACGCCGCCACGATGATCGTCGGCCGCCGCACGAAAAAACGTTTCGAACTCAACGCCCGCCTCCCTGTTGTCGTCGACAAAGTCGACCGCTACAAACGCCTGATCGACTTCCGCCCGGCCTGAGCCCCTCCGAATGGAGGGCGACGCGCCGTCGTCGCCGAGTCCGAAGGTAGGGCGCGACCGCTGGGCGCGCCGAGTCCGAAGGTAGGGCGTGACCGCTGGGCGCGCCGTGTTCGAAGGTAGGGCGTGACCGCTGGGCACGCCGAGTCCGAAGGTAGGGCGCGACCGCTGGGCACGCCGAGTCCGAAAGGTAGGGCGGTTGGTCCCTCAACCGCCGAAGACGATGCGCCGCATCGTCTCCACCCACGATCAAGCGACAAACAAACCCTCGCCAGCGACGCGGATAATAATTCCGCGATCAACGTGACTTGAAATGCGAAGACGCTTTCCAGTTTTCATGGCTCTGGCCATTTTGATTCAGGTGCCGTTCTCAGCTTGAAGCACCCGCCTTTTTTGAAACACTGATCTCGCGATGTTGCATTTACTCCAGCGCGACGAGGATTCCAGTCGGCGAGCGTTTTCCCGCCCGAGCATCGTTTCCGTTTTTCCAGCTCCCCCTTCGCCGAACCAGGCGCTATTGACTATGCCTAAGCTTTTGCTTGCTCCCTTCTGTTCTCAAACCCGCCAGCACGGCATGCCAGATCTTTAACGTTGAGGCAAAAATCTATGAACCAGACCATCCAGCAAATCATCAATCTCGCGATCCAGTTGCTCATCGCCGTGCTCGTATGGCGCTATTATCGCGAAAAGAATTATGCTATAAGCCGAAAGTATTCTACCTTTGGCCCAAGGTTTTGGACGGGGTCGGTTGACTCCTGTGTAATGTGGCCGATTAGCTTTTTTGCGTTCATGCTAATGGCGCTGCAGTTGCCATCCGCCATCGGTGTTATGCTTGTTATTACGCAGAATCTCGCTTGGTTGTTTTACACCGTGATTATGCATGCAAAATACGGTCAGACCTATGGTAAAATGGTCTGCAAAGTACGAGTCGTGGATTTCGGCACAGAAGGAGCAATCTCATTTCGCCAAGCTTGCCTTCGCGAGGGGATTCCAATTGCCGTCAGCTTGGGCATTATCGGTTACGAGATTTATGCGATCAGTACAGGTGCTCTATCAACAGCCGCGATTGCCAAAGGCGAAATTGCTAAGAATCGAGCGTTCTGGATTCTTGCGATACTCCCGCTTCTTTGGTTTATTGCTGAAGCAGTCACCATGTTGACTAATGAAAAGCGGAGAGCTCTGCATGACTACATTGCGGGAACCGTCGTTGTAAGAACCAATGCCACAGAATAAACAAACCCCTCACGGCCGTGAACCCACTATTCGGCCTATTTGGAGATGGAAACAAGTTCACCACAAGCGACGCCCCTTCCAGCCAGCGACGAGGACTATAATTCCACGATCAACGTGACTTGGAATGCGAAGACGGTTTCCAGGTTTCATGGCTCTGGCCATTTTGATTCCGGTGCCATTCTAGGCTCGAAGCACCTGCTGTTTTCGTCGTCGCCGGGTTCGAAGGTAGGGCGCGACCGCTGGGCGCGCCGGGTCCGAAAGGTAGGGCGGTTGGTCCCTCAACCGCCGAAGACGATGCGCCGCATCGTCTCCACCCACGATCAAGCGACAAACAAACCCTCGCCAGCGACGCGGACTATAATTCCACGATCAACGTGACTTGGAATGCGACACCGGTTTCCAGGTTTCATGGCTCTGGCCATTTTGATTCCGGTGCCATTCTAGGCTTGAAGCGGGTGCTATTTTCGAAAAATTGAAGTCGCGATGTTTCATTTACTCCAGCGCGATGAGGATTCCAGTCGGCGAGCGTTTTCCCGGCCGAGCATCGTTTCCATTTTTCCAACTCACCCTTCGCCGAACCAGGCGCTATTGACTATGCCTATGCTTGCTCCCTCCTGTTTTCAAACCCGCCAGCACGACATGTCAGATCTTTAACGTTCGCCGATCTCTTTTATATTATGTCATCCATGAAAACCATACTACTCATTATATCCGCACTTGCGTTTGCATCTGTTACACGGTCTGCCTCTTTGATTTCAGAAGCGGGCGTAGCCTATGCCTCCATCTCAGGTGTGCGTACGTACTCGGCCCGCGGGACCAATTCAAGCACGTCTAGCCTCGCTATTCCATTTATCCGAGTATCGACGGATCTCACCAAAAATTGGCTACTTGGCGTTAGTTATAGTTATATTGGAAATTTGGACGGGACCGGTTTGTCACCTGACGCGGATATCTTTGGTGATAAAGACGGATTCTATGTACAAATGCTTACTCCATATAATTGTACAGAGAAGATTCATGAACTTGCACTTGATTTTCGCTATGCATGGCAAATCGCTGATCGACTATCATTTCAGTTTGGGCCTGTAGCGTCACTCTTCAGCTCAAAGGCCACCATCGCAAATCGTTCGTTTTCATCGACTGAAGTGAAATTTGGAGCGGTGGCAGACCTTCGCTATGATTTGACAAAAAAATGGCAGTTAGCGGTCGGATGTCGGTACTCGCAGCCGACTGATCGAAAGATCACCCAGCTTACTCTTTCGGCTGCATACCGGCTCTAGTAGATATTAAAACAGGCCAATCGGGCAGCCGGAGGTAATTAGCCTCCGGCTCCCACACCACCCGGCGTACGGGTCCGCACCGGGCGGTTCTGATCGGGTTACTTCGCTTTCACCTTCGTCTCAGGTGCTTTCCCCCTTGGCGTTAGTTTCGGCGGGTAATGATAGGCGGTGCATTGGGCCTGCAGATTAGGCACCCCTTGCTTTTCTTTTACCAATGTACCGTATCATTTGGACTTTTGTTTTGTGATCCGTGGTAGGGATGATGCTCCGCATCGTCCTCGGCGCTTGCGGAGCAAACGCCCTGCCTTTCAATCCTCAGCGGATAAAAACCAAACCGCTCTGGCTAAAGTCTAAATTTGGAGGGGCGTTAGTATAACCCTTGGTTCGTCATCGCGACTTGCACGATGCTGTTGCTGCTCATCCTGCCAGCAGCCTTTCCGACTGCGGCTGGCCAGAGGCACATCTGACTTCTTCGCTCCGAGGCGCAGCAGGGCTCTCCGCCGTGTCGGCGCGCGTTTCCACGGCTTCCAGTTTGCAAAAGTATTTCCCTGATCGAAACGGAGGGCGACGCTCTCAACCAACTCAGGACCCTGAGCCCGCCAAACAGACGTCGTCGCCGGGTTCGAGCCTTTGCGTTCCTTTGCGATCTTGGTGTAAAAACTCCGTCCTCCTAACTCCGTGCCCTCCCCGCAGTTCTCCTTCCGCCCCTGTGAAACCCTTCGAAAAGACACGCTCCTAAAACCGAACAACCCCTTCCCACCAACTGATCTTCGTTCCCTTCGTTGCCTTCTGTTCAAAATCCGAACTCCGAACTCCTTTCCCCCTTCACCCTTCCCCCTTCCCCCTGATCGAAAAACGGCCGTTGGTTTAGCCTTCCGAAACGCGAAGAAATCGCGTGATCTTGTTCCCTCGCATGTCTTCCTCCGAACTTCTTTCCCGCATTGCCGCTGGCAAAACCGCTGTTCTCGCTCAGACCGAGCTGCTTCACCGCGAATTCGGTCGCGCCGAAAGCAACTGGAAACACGACGGCACCCGCGTGACGCCGGTCGACATCGCCATCTCCGAAGGCATCGTGCGCGAACTCTCCGCGCAGTTCTCAAGCGACCAGTTTTTTAGCGAGGAACTGACTCTTACCGACAAACCAACCCCGATCACCGCGCGATTTTTCTGGGTGCTCGATCCCATCGACGGAACCAACAACTACGCCAAAGGCATCGCCCATTGTGCGATCTCGCTCGCTTTGCTTGAAAACGGCCAGCCTGTCTATGGCCTCGTTTACGATCTTAGCCGTCGCACGCTGATTCACGGTGGACCAGGCTTTGGGCTCTTCGACGGCGAACGCCCCGCACAGGTAAAAGCGACGCCGCTGGACGGTCAAAGCCTCGTCGGGTTTCACAGCCCCTACGACCACAAGTTCGCGCATCAAGCGCAGCTCGTCGTGGAGAATTTCAAGATCCGCGGCCTCGGCAGCAGCACGCTCCATCTCGCTTACGTGGCGGTCGGCATCCTTGATGCCACCGTCGATCACAACGTCAAAATCTGGGACATCGCCGCCGCCGCCGCGCTGTGCCTCGCGGGGGGAGGCTGCGTGCAATTCATCAATGGCGAACAGTTCCCCATGCGCCAATTCGATCTTAAGATGGACCGCATCCAGTACGTCGCCGGCAACGCCGCCACCTGCACCCGCCTGCGCCAGCTATTGGCCGAGTGACCTCGCGTCCGGCTGCTCAATTCACCACGTCCAGCCACGCCGTGCAGCCATGCCGTCCGGGCCCGCTCGTCGTGAACTTTCGCATTTCGCGCTTTGCTCGCCGGGGCATTTACGTTTCTGTACGGGCCTTACATGAGCGGACGCCTCCAAAAACACGCCCTTGAGCGCCTGAACTTTGTCGGCGAAGTCCCGACTGCGCAACGGCTCGCCGCCTGCAAGACCTTCCTACGCCTCGAAAGCGCCATGATCCGCATGCGCCACGAAGCCGGTGAATCCGGCCTCGCCGTGGTCAAAGCCCGCGCCGCGATGATCGACGTCATGCTCGGACACCTGTTCGACTATGCCACCGCTTCGTGGACGCGCACCAAAGGTCCTTTGCCCGCCCCCGTCTGCCTCATCGCTCTCGGCGGCTACGGTCGCGCCGAACTCAGTCCGCTCAGCGACATCGACATCATGTTTCTCTTCCCCTCGAAGGTGAAACTGCCGGTCGTGAAACCGCTGCAGGAACACCTGATCAACGAGATCCTCTACATCCTCTGGGACTGCGGCCTGAAAGTCGGCCACTCCACGCGCACCGTGGACGACGTGTTCACCGAGGCCCGCAAGGAAATCCAAACGAAGACCGCCCTCCTCGAATCGCGCATCATTGCTGGCTCTCAGGAATTGTTCGGCACCTTTGCCCAGGCCTACGAAAGTTTTTATCGCAACGAAAACCCGCGCGGCTACATCGCCTCCCGCCTCGAAGATCAGGAAACCCGGCGCGCCAAGTACGGGGCCACGGTTTTCCTGCAAGAGCCCGACATCAAGAACGGCGTCGGCGGCCTGCGCGACTACCAGAACACGTTTTGGATGGCCCGGGTGAAACTCGGCATCACCGCGATCGATGAACTCGGCGTGCAAAATTATCTCACGCGCAACGACGCCCGCGATTTTCAACGCGCCTACGATTTTCTGCTACGCGTCCGTAACGAACTACACTTCAGCACCAAACACGCGACCGACACGCTCAACCTCGAAGCCCAGCCACGCATCGGCCTCGGCCTCGGCTACACCAACAGCAACATCCTACAGCGCGTCGAACAGTTCATGCACGACTACTATCGTGCAGCCCAAAAAATCCACCGCGTCTCGAAAATTCTCGAAAGCCGCCTCGCCCTCACCCTCGAACAACGCGAAGGCCTGCGCGGCTCCTTCCGCGAAGCGATCAAGGCCTACCGCTTCCAACGCAGCAAACGCCTCGACGGCTTCGTCCTGCGCGGACGCGAACTCGTCGCCGAAAAACCCGACGTTTTCAAAGAAGATCCCGCACGTCTCATCCGCGTCTTCCGCCATGGCCAACAACTTGACGCCACACCCGATTTCGCGCTGCAAGGGCTGATCCGCGAATCGCTGCCATTGATCACGAAACGAGTGAGTGGTTCGGCCGATGCCAACATCAGTTTCAAGGCGATCATGAGTGAAGCCGGCGCCGTTTACCCGACGCTCGAATTGATGCACGAACTCGGCGTGCTTGGCCGCTTCATCCCCGAATTCGACGCGCTGACCTGCCTCGTGCAACACGAGTTTTATCATCGCTACACCGCCGACATCCACACGCTCCACGCGATCCGCGAACTCGATCGCATCTTCACCGAAGCCGAACCGATCACCCTGAAATACCGCGAAGTCCTGCACGAAACGCCCGACCCCACGCTGCTGTATTTGATCCTCCTCCTCCACGACATCGGCAAGGCCCAAGGCATCAAAGGCCACGCCGATTTCGGTGTCCGCATCGCCGAACCCATCCTCGCACGCCTCCAAATCGATCCCGTCAACAGCGCGATTGTAACCTTTATCATCAAAAACCATCTCATTATGGCACGCTTTTGGCAGAGGCGTGATGTAGATGATCCCAAGACAGCCATCGCTTTCGCGGAACAGGTGGACGACGCGGACAAACTGCGTTATCTCTACGTGCACACCTTCTGTGATGCCCGTGGCACGGCCGCCGGCCTCTGGAATGGCTACAAAGACACGCTGCACAGTTCCCTTTTCCGAACCACTCTCGAGCGTTTGATCCACGGCGAAGCCACCGATACCCGAAACTCTGAACGTACCCAACTCATGCACAAAGAACTGCTCACTATGAAAATTCCCGGCATCGGCCAGGATGAAATCACCGCGCATTTCAATCTACTGCCCGAGCGCTACTTCATCCACGCCGACCCCACCGAGATCGCGCTGCACATCCAGATGGTGAACAAACTTCTCCAGTCGATCACCGCCACCGAATCGGTCGGCTCGCTCAAACCCATCATCGACTGGAAAGACGACCTCAACCGCAGCCTCACCGCCGTCAACGTCGTCACCTGGGACCGCGCCGGCCTCTTCTACAAACTCGCCGGTGCCTTCAGCGTCGCTGGCCTGAACATCCTCGGCGCCCGAGTCATCTCGCGCACCGATCACATCGCCATCGATAAATTTCACGTCGTCGAGCCCGGCCGCGGTGTCGTCCAGAACCAGGCCGCGATGGAAACGTTTGCCAAAACCGTTGAACAGGCCCTTGTCGGCAATCGCGACCTCTACCCCGACATCATGGCGCAGGCCGCCAAGTACAGCAGCCGCTACAGCACCGCGACGCCATCGGAAGCGCTCCACAGCTCGTTCCCCTCGACCGTCGAGGTTTATCACGAACTCTCGATGCAGCGAACCATCGTCGAGATCCAGGCGCACGATCAGATCGGCCTCCTCTACCTCCTGACGAAAACCATTTACGACCACGGCTTCGACATCACGTTTGCCCGCATCGGAACCGAACGCGGCATCGCGATCGACACCTTCTACATCGAAAACGTAACCAAAGAAGCCACCTCCGACACCGGCCGCCTGCACGCCTTGCGCGAAGCGCTCACCGCCATCGTCGCCCCCGTTCCCGCGCCCGTCCCCGTGACGACCGAGACGCCCGCCGTCACCGAGATACCGATCGAGTAAAAAGCCCAGCGGTTCTTTAGAGTATTCTACGGCCACGCCCGCCTCGCCACCACGCAGAATTACACCGCCATCTCCAACACGCCGTTGCACGAGACCCACGCAAGATGCCATCCCAAAGCCACGGCGAAGACGACGGCAGACTTGCCGCCGCAAGAGAAAACGAAACTTTGACGCCCATGAGCATGACCGTTGAACAAATAATCACCGAGACGAAAAGCTGGCCCGAGGAACAGATCAAAACCCTGTTCGAACGGTTCCTGCTCGCCAACTACCGCCTGCCTGATCCGCAGCTCGATCAGGCGTGGGCCGCTGAAATCAAACGCCGCGCCGACGACATCGAAAGCGGCCGCGAGGTGGGCATTCCTGGCGATGAAGTCATGGCGCGCGTGCGCAAGATCGTCGGCCTGTGAAGCCGTATCGCTTCCACCGAAACGCCGAAGCTGAGGTTTATTGCCTCTGCGGAATATTACCCCTCGAAGAGCCCGGACGTTGGCCTGCGTTTCTACGTGGCCATACACGAACTGATTGACGAAATCCGCGCCGCGCCGACGCGCTGCCGCATAATCCTGCCGCCCTGTCGGAGGCACTTCCGGCTGCCTTTTCCGCACGCCATCATTTACGTGGATCGCCCGGACGAGGTTTTTATCGTTGCAGTCTCGCCGTTCAAGCGTGACCCCGGTTACTGGCGCGACCGTTTAGACTGAAAAGACTTCTTCCCCCAGCCGCTAAAAGCCGCCAAGGCCAATCCAAAGGAGTCAAGGCCATGGGCCTTGGGGCAGATAGCGAGTAGTTCGTTTCGGAACCAATCTGAAGACGCCAAGTCTCTGAAGAAACATCAAATGGCAGGTTGAAATTCAACGAGTTCGAAGCCGAGGTCTTTGGCCTTGGCGCGAGGTTTGGCAAGTGCGTTGGAACGGCGCAGCGGGGGGCTCAAGCGGAAGACGTCATGTCTCGACCCGTGACAAGCCCAAGCGGCCGCCAACCCAGTTTGTAACGTAATACGTTACAAACTGGGTTTGAAAATCATGCCATCTAGCCTGTGCGGCTGAGTGACTTGTAACGTAATACGTTACAAACTATCGGCTGGGGACAATTGGGGTGGCGTGGTGAAAAGATCAAAGGGAATCAAACTTTTCACTATTTAGTCGAAAGCGCCTAGTTCGTTATTTGTACCTTTTTGTGGCCAACCCCCAAAAACTACGTCCTCCGTTTCCTCCCTCAAAATGGGTCGCGGTGATCTCAACCCGAGCCAATCTACGGCGCGCCCAGCGGTCGCGCCCTACCCATTGAAATTGCCTAAACCACCTCAAGGTCCGTGCTCGCGATCGCCACAAGCCTCGCCAGCCCAGCCTTGACGATCGCCTCGGTCGGGCCTTCCACCAGCAGACGGCCAATAAAAAAGGGCCAATAAAAAAGGGTCGTGTTTTGTAGTTTGTAGTTGGCAACGTCGTTCAACAGCTGCCCCGCGGTCTCGGTCACCAGTTGAGTCTCAAACTCGGCATTCTCGGAAAGCACTTTTGTTACGGTGATCGGCCTCCCGTTGGCCGAAGCGATGCTCGCACTCTTCGCTTCTGGGTTTGTGCCCAATGAATCACTTTTCCAAATCAACAGGCGTGGTTCGACTAGGATGGGTTCAGGTATCGCGACCCGCAGGACAAAGAAGCCCCGATAAGGAGTCAGGAGGGAATGGCGCTAAGTTAGTGTGTAACTTATTGAACATAAATGATTTAAAGATTAAACCGGCATGGTATCTGCTTACTGGATACGTATGGAAAATTCGACCCCTTTTCTGCCCGGTTTCACTCAGCGCCTAGGCCGTCGGCG
>JANNHA010000082.1:0-12470 GCA_031404135.1 Verrucomicrobiota bacterium
CGCAGCATGCCCCGGCCCGGCACCCGGGCAAGTGTGCTGTGGCACGGTGCGGTTTCTGGAATGTGGGAGGGGCTTAATGCCCCGACTGCCTTGTGTAGGGCCGGCGCTCGTCGCCGGGCCGGGGTCGGGGCGCCGACAGAACGAAGCTGTCATCCCATCTCTTTCCCTCTCACTCTCACTTTCACTCCGGCAGGCTACCCCTTGGGCGGCGTGCCGTGATGCGCCTTGTGCGCCGCGTAGGCCGCCGTGTCGGCCAGCATCGCGTCGATCGTCGCTGCCAGCGGCGCGAGGGCGACGAGTCCGGAAAACACCGCGCGGTCACCAATCGTGTCTTCGAGCAGGAACGCCGGTCGTTGCGTGATTTGGAGCGCGTGGAACTCCGCAGTCGAGGCACGAACGCGTTCGCTGATTTCGGGTGATTCAGCCCGGGCGCGCAGCGTGGCGGCGTCGAGTCCGGTGGCTTGGGCGGCGACCGTGATGGCTTCCGCGAGATCGCCAATCTTGCGGCCTTCACGCACGGCGGCCTCGGTGAGCGCGAGGCGCAGGCGGTCGTCGGTGAAACCAAAATCTTTGCCTGCCTCTGCGAGTAGGTTCGGTGCGTTGTAGTTGCCTTTGCGCTCGGCCTCGAACCAGCCCGGGTTGAGCATGAAGAGCGAGCGCGCGATCGTGCCGCTGCGGCGGTAGAACCACTCACATTGCGCCGTTGATGCCGGAAAATCGCCCGCGTTCATCAGGGCGATCTTCCACTGGAAATCGACGCGTCCGGCGTAGCGATTTTTCAGCTCCGCCCAGGTGGGTTCGGCCCAGTAACACCACGAGGACAGGATTTCGACGAAGTAGGTGATTTTCATGGCAACAAGGATGTTTGGTTAATGCCAAGTTAGATTAAAGATATACAATGGTTCGATGGTAGGGCGAGGCCGCAGGCTCGCCGGAGTTTCCGATCACGGCGAGCCCAGCGGTCTCGCCCTACCTTGAAAATCTTTACTTTTTTCCTTCGAACAATCCACGCAGGCCTTCGACGGCTTTTTCTTTCAGGCCGCTTTTCATGGCGGACTTAAACGCAGCCTGACTGGCCTGAGCGGTGATCTCTTTCATGATGGCGATGGAGAGTTGTTGGGGTGTGAGGCCGCCTTCCTTCGTACCGAGGTCGTTCATGATGAGATCGGGGATGTTGACCGTGTAGATCTTTCCTGCGCCGGCGACTTTGATCGTCACGTTTTGCATGCGGAAGCTCTTGATCTCGATTTTGGGCTCTTCGCCGGGTTTGGCTTCGGGCTGGGCCGGGGTTGCGGGTTTAGGCTCGGTTTGAGCGGGTGGGGCGGGTTGAGTGGGTTGAGAGCCGCCGGCTTGCTGGATGTTTTTCAGCAAGTCTTGCAGATTGGTGTTGGTAAGGGTGTTGGAGACCTCGCAAATGATCTCCGGATTATCGATGAGAATGCTGTTGATGACGATGTGGTCGGCCGTGAGGGATTTCGGAACGATTTCGATGGAAATTTCTTTGAGGAAAAAGGCGTGCTCGGTGGTCCAGCCCGTCGGGTTGCCAATGGTGAGCCCTTTCAACGAGCCTTTGCCGGAGAAAGGCGAGATGTCGGCACCGTTGAGTACGAAGGTCGTTTGCGTGATGGTCGGGCCGACTTTGTTGACGGCGGTTTTTACGATCGCGCCGAGTTTGAAAAGGATGATCGCAAACGCGATCACCGCGACGACGAAGAGACCGCCGAGAATCAAGAGGAGTTTTTTCATGGGAGAATATGACGTGTTGTTATCTGCGCCGAATGCAGACCGCGCTGACGCGAAGATGTGCGATCTGAAAATTGCACGACGATTTTCGCTTGTCACGCTCGCTTAGCGCCCGACGCTAACCGCAGAAATTCCCATGGCCACTGCGTACACCGAAGCGAGCATCAAAACCCTTTCATCGACCGAGCACATTCGCCTTCGCCCGGGCATGTACATCGGCCGCCTCGGCGGCGGCACTCATGCGGAGGACGGCATTTACGTTCTCATCAAGGAGTCGATCGATAACTCCATCGACGAATTCACGATGGGCTTCGGCAAGAAAATCGAAGTTGAACTCGTCGAGCGCACGGTGCGCGTTCGCGATTACGGCCGCGGCATTCCGCTGGGTAAACTGCTCGAATGCGTTTCGGTTATTAATACCGGTGCGAAGTACGACAGTGAAACGTTCAAGAAAGCCGTTGGCCTCAACGGCGTCGGCCAGAAAGCCGTCAACGCCCTCTCCTTCGAATACAGCGCGCAGGCCATTCGCGACGGCCAGACCAAGATCGTCGAGTTCGCGCAGGGCAAGCTGAAGAAAGATCACCGCGTCACCTCCACGACTGAGAAGACCGGCACGATCGTCGCGTTCACGCCCGACGAGGCGCTCTTCGGAAAAGATTTCAAGTTCCGCGCCGAGTTCATCGAGGAAATGATGTGGAACTACGCCTACCTCAATCGCGGTCTCACCCTCACGTTCAACGGAAAAACGTTCAAATCCGAGGCCGGCCTCCGCGACCTGCTCGCGAAAAAACTCACTGGCGAAACGCTTTATCCGATCGTCCACCTCGAAGCCGACGACATCGAACTGGCGATGACTCACGGCGGTCATTACGGCGAAGATTACTACTCGTTCGTCAACGGTCAGCACACCACGATGGGAGGCACTCACCTCGCCGCCTTCCGCGAAGGCCTCGTGCAAACCATCCGAAACTTCTACAAGAAGGAATACGACGCCGCCGACATCCGCCAGTCCATCGTAGCCGCGATCTCCGTCCGCGTGATGGAGCCCGTTTTTGAGTCGCAGACGAAAACCAAACTAGGCTCTACCGACATTGGCCCGAGCGGTCCGTCGATCCGCCAGTTCATCGGCAATTTCCTCCAGCAGCACCTCGACAACTGGCTGCACCGCAACCCCGAGGCCGCCGAGGCGCTCAAACGCAAAATCGACGACAGCGAACGCGAACGCAAAGAACTTTCCGGCATCCGCAATCTCGCTCGCGAACGCGCGAAGAAAGCCTCGCTGCACAACCGCAAGCTCCGCGATTGTCGTGTTCATCTGGATACAAAAGACAAACGCGCCGAGGACAGCACGCTCTTCATCGTCGAAGGTGACAGCGCCGCCGGTTCGCTCACCGCCTGTCGCGACGTGCAGACGCAGGCCGTTTTCGCGCTCAAGGGAAAACCGCTCAACACCTACGGCCTTTCCAAAAAAGTCATCTACGAGAACGAAGAATTTCACCTCCTACAAAGTGCGCTCAATATCGAGGAAGGCCTCGATGGCTTGCGTTACAACCGCGTCGTGATCGCGACGGACGCCGACGTCGACGGCATGCACATCCGCCTGCTGCTGCTCTCGTTTTTCCTGCAATTTTTCCCCGAACTGATCACCAACGGCCACGTCTTCATCCTCGAAACGCCGCTCTTCCGCGTGCGCAACAAAAAGGAAACGAAGTACTGTTATTCCGAGGCCGAGAAGCAATCTGCGATGCACAAACTCGGCACGACTGCGGAGATCACGCGCTTCAAAGGACTCGGCGAAATCAGTGCGAGCGAGTTCAAGGATTTCATCGGTGACGCGATCAAGCTCGAACCAGTCTCGTTAGCCAACCTGCACAACAGCGACGAACTCCTTTCGTTCTACATGGGCAAAAACACGCCCGACCGCCAAGACTTCATCATCGCGAATCTCCGCGTGGAAAAAGATTTGGTGGAAGCGTGAGGATCGATGAAATCCACGGCATACTATTTACACACGCGTTTAAGGGCTGATCGCTATGCGATTCGAGAGGAGTGGATTATGGCGGTTATCGCTCATCCGCTTCATACCGAGATTCAGGCCGATGCGCGTGTGCGAAAATGGGGTTGGATCGAGGGAGAGGGCCGGTTTCTTCGGGTAATTTTGCTCGCGGATGGTGAGACGGTACATAATGTCTTTTTTGATCGGAGCTTCAAACTTCCACGGCCATGAAAATCAAATACTTTACCGACACCGATACGGCCTTGTTAGAATTTTCTGATCAGCCGGTGGCTGAGACTCGCGAAGTGAGTGAAGCCGTTTACCTCGATCTTGATGCGGACGGAAATATTGTGAGCATGACGATTGAGCATGCGAAGCAGAAGGCGGGATTGCGTGAAATAGCCTTTGAGGAAATGAAATCAGCGTGAGGCGTGAGGGCGTCTGGGAAACGTATCGATTGACGATTCGCGCATGAGATTATCGAAGGCGTTTTGGTGTTTTGTCGCTGTTTGCTCGCTCTGGTTTTTATCAGGCTGTCAGCATGGAGCGGCGCCGCTGGCGAAGACGCCGGTCATCACGGCTGAAACGCCGAGGCCGGCCCGAAATCTCATCGTTTTTGATCGGGCGTGGGAGTTGGTGAACAACCGTTTCTATGACGTGCATTTTAACGGTGTCGATTGGGCGGCGATGAAACCAAAGTACCGCAGCGACGCCGAAAAAGCAGCCGATGATTCAGAGCTCTATTCCACCATCAACCGGATGCTGGATGAGTTAAAGGTGTCGCACCTCAGGGCAAAGTCGGCCGATAGGGCGAAAGATGCTCGCGAGCACATTTCCCGGTCTGCTTCGGGGCTTTTCACCCTCGATCTCGAAAGCGGTGTCAACCTGGTTTGGGATGTTTATCCAGGTAGCAGTGCGGCTGCTGCCGGCGTGCGTCGTGGCTGGATAGACAAAACCGACTACAGTACTATCGACAAACGGGGTCTAAACTACGGTGATATCGTCCACTGTACGTTTGAGGATGAGACCAATAACAAGCGCGAGTTTGATCTGAAAATGACCCGGTTTGTCTTCAACGAGATTTACGAGAGCCGGATGCTCACGGGTGGATTTTTGTACCTGCGTTTCGATGATTTTAATCCCGACTCGGCAAAATTCATAAAGGATCAACTGGCGAAACATCGTTCGGCCGCAGGCGTTATCCTCGATCTGCGATTCAACACGGGAGGAAGGAGAGACGCTCTTAAAGCTATCGCCGGCAGCTTCTTTTCCACGAAAGTGTCGCTTGGCACATTCATCACACGTCAGATTGGAAAAGAACCCGCGCTTAGCTCCAAACGCTGGTATGAATCGACTTATGCAGGACCGCTCGCCGTCTTGGTCAGTGGATATTCAGTGAGCGCAGCGGAGTTGTTTGCTTCGGCTGTGCAGTATCACCATCGAGGCGTGATCATTGGTTGCTCGGGCGAACGCACAGGTGGGCATGTACTCGGTAGCAATACACGCCTGCTTCCCGATGGTGGAACGCTGCAGATAGCGGAGTATAATTTCCTGACAAACTCCGGCCAATCATTGGAGGGTACAGGAGTGATTCCCGATCAAGTAGAATTGGAATTCGCGATTGAGGATGTCCGCTCCGGCGTCGATACGCAGGTAAAAGCGGCTATCGCTGTCCTCGCGAAATCTGCCAAACCGTCTCCCTAGCTGGCGAATGGACCCGTACCGAACAATCCGCAACAGGCAAGATCAGCGCAACCGCGCTCAACGATTTAATTGGCGAGGCAATCAAGACCGAACTGGTCAATCTAACTAATATATACAACAGTGATGAATTCCTTTCGTTCTCCATGGGCAAAAACCCGCCCGGCGGCACTTTTTGTAGCGGCAGTCGTTTTGGGGTTATTGACGGGTTGTGCCATGATTCCTCCTCCGCGAGCGGCATGGAATCTCGTCGCTTCCGCGCCAGCACCCAATCAAGAGCGGACAGCTTATAATTTGTCTGTTTACGACAATGTTTGGGACTGGGTTGACCGCTGCTATTACGACGCGACGTTTAACGGTGTGGATTGGAATGCGGCCAAGGAACGACATCGCGCGGCGGCCGGTTCTGCGCGCAACGACGACGAATTATACACCGCCATCAATCGTTTGTTGGGCGAATTGAAAGATCGGCATACTTCGGCGATGACGGCCCCGAAGTTCACCCAGGCGTTTCATCCTGCCGGTGGAACGTTGGGCATGCGTGTTGAAGGATTGGCCACGGCACCGGATGGACGTTGGCGGGTGTTTCAGGTCTTCAAGAAAGGACCTGCTTATCGCGCTGGCGTGCGCGAAGGCTGGTATTTGCTGACGTGCAACGGCCAGAGCCAGAGCCTTCGCGAATTCCTGCAAACGAAAGCTTCGACGGTTGGCCAGGTTGTGCGGTGCGAGTTTCTTACCGATAAAGATGAGTTTCGTACGATTGATCTCACGGTTGTGCAAATGCCGATACCTTTTTTGAGGGCCGCGCAAATGCTTCCGGAGGGGGTGCTTGTGGTGCGCTTCGACAGGTTCGACCTGCCATCGGTACGTTGGTTTCATGAGCAAATGGTGAAGCATCGCGACGCCAAGGCCTTGGTGATCGACCTTCGCAGGAATCGTGGCGGGCACGTTTTTGCCGAGGCCTCCGCGTTGAGCGAGGTGTTTCCTAAACCGGTGGATATGGGTAAAATCACATTTCGGAATGAGGAGGCTTTTTGGCATCGTTGCCTGCCTCAATTTGGAGGAGCCCGCTATCAAGGTCCCATTGTCGTGTTGGTTTCCCGTGGGACGATGAGTGCGGCGGAAATATTTGCACAGGTCGTCCACGATCATCATCGAGGTTTTGTGGTGGGCGAGAAAACGGCGGGGACCGTACTCACGGCTGTGTTTTGGCCACTGCCCGGCAACGGTAAATTGTATATTAGCGTGTACGATTATCATTCGCCTAATGGCCGCCGACTTGAAGGCAACGGCGTGGAATTGGATAAAATCGTCGCGAGTTCAAGCACGGCAAATGAGGATGCTGGCCTGCAAGCGGCGCTCGAGATCCTGCGACCCGCACTGCAGGTGGCTCGTTAGCACCTTTCTCGGAGGTTATTCTGTGTCGCCGCTCCATTTGATCAAACCAACGCTCCATCATTCTGATCATAGCGGAGCCTGTGTAGGCGACCGTCAGGACTTCATTGTCGCCAATCTCCGTGTGGAAAAGATTTGGTGGAGGCGTAATGCGTGATTTATCTGTGCGCATAAAATGCATCATAATTCATAAGTTGTTCTAGTTTATAGTTAAATTAAAATTGATTTGTGTAAGTATTTGTGCGTATGAAGGGGTGCAATGCCATCTCCACGCAAGGTCAATGCCGACGTTCTTACTCTGCAGCTGCAAGCGCAGGGACCCATGACCGCGCAAGCGCTGGCCGCTGTTGCTGGCGTTGACCGCTCACAGATTTCGCGAACACTGACTCCGCTGGGCTCATCGGTTATTCGCCTCGGAGTGACCCGAGGGACGCGCTATGCGCTGCGACGTACGGTGCGTGGTCTGGGTCACACATTTCCACTTCGGCGCGTTGATGAGCAGGGGAGCTTGCATGACTGGGCTGAGCTCTCGGCGTTGCATGGCGGCTGGCGAGTGGTGTGGGCATCTGCGGCGCAGGCCCCGGCCTGGAGCGAGCAGGTGCTCGATCTCGGCGGCTGGAGTGAAGGGTTCCCGTTTTTCCTCGGAGACGTGCGGCCGCAGGGCTACCTCGGGCGGGCGATCGGGCGGCGTTTGCCAGCGGTGTTGGGACTCGATCCCGATCCGCGCAATTGGAGTGATGACGCGACATTGGTTTTTCTGGCGTCCGAGGGTGATGACTTGCCTGGCAATCTTATCGTGGGCGACGAGCCGGCTGGCCGTTTTCAAGCCCGCCGGATGATTCCGGTCACCGGCTTCGCGGAGCTTGAACGAACCATTAAATATTCCCAGCTCGTGCTTGCATCGCAGGCGGGCGGGTCGGCGGGGTCTTCGGTTGAAGGCGAACAGCCCAAGTTTACGGCCACGCTGACCGCGTCTTCGCCTGAGGCGGGAGCCCGGTCTGTCATTGTGAAATTTACTGATGTGATGACCTCGTCGGTGGGACGGCGCTGGGCCGACTTGCTCGTGGCGGAGGCGCACGCGCTTGAGGTTCTACATGGAGCGGGCGAGGTGCAGACGGTTCCCCGGGTGTTCGATGCCGGGGGGAGGCGTTTTCTCGAAATGGAGCGGTTTGACCGTGTTGGCTTGCAGGGCCGACGCGGGGTGGCCTCTCTGCGCGCACTGCACGAGGCGTTTGGCGCGGCGGATACAAATGATTGGGTCGTCGCAGCGGCCGGCCTGCGCGAACGTGGGCTGATCACGACAGAAACCTTTCACTCGATCCAATTGCGGCACCTGTTTGGTGGTTTGATTGGCAATACCGACATGCACTTTGGCAATCTTGCCTTTTGGCTGGATGATGCGGTGCCGTTTCGTCTTGCCCCGGCTTACGACATGTTGCCCATGCAATGGGCACCCGGAGCAGGTGGCGAACTTGTGCCACGTGAACTTACGGTGCGGCCTCCGTTGCCGACACAGGCGGCGAGCTGGCGGATAGCGGCAGGTTTGGCTCGGGAATTTTGGGAGCGAGTGGTGGCTGACGAACGCGTGTCGCCGGAATTCGCGGTGATTGCTCGTGAGGCAGGGCTGCGCGTGGAGCAAGCGTGCGGGTGTTTTTGAGGTCGGTGCCTTCGCTTGTGCTCAATGGGTTTTTGAGGTCTGTCACGATCTATGTCACCGAGGTCGAGCCGAGGATGCACAGAGCGTCACGGAGAAGGCAAAAAAACCTCTGGCTCGGTGGTGCTCTGTGCAGCCTCTGGCCGTCTCGGTGACTCAAATCCCTGTATTGTTTTTACCTCACAACTTTTTTCGACATGTTGCCCATGCAATGGGCACCCGGAGCAGGTGGCGAACTTGTGCCACGTGAACTTACGGTGCGGCCTTCGTTGCCGACACAGGCGGCGAGCTGGCGGATAGCGGCAGGTTTGGCTCGGGAATTTTGGGAGAGAGTGGTGGCTGACGGCCGTGTGTCACCGGAGTTTGCCGTGATTGCCCGTGAGGCGGGGCGGCGCGTGGAGCAGGCGTGCGGGTGTTTTTGAGGTCGGCACCTTCGCTTGTGCTCAATGGGTTTTTGAGGTCTGTCACGATCTATGTCACCGAGGTCGAGCCGAGGATGCACAGAGCGTCACGGAGAAGGCAAAAAAACCTCTGGCTCGGTGGTGCTCTGTGCAGCCTCTTGCCGTCTCGGTGACTCAAATCTCTGTCTTGTTTTTTACCTCACAACTTTTTTCGTGCGACACTCGTGATCCACATGACTTCGCAGGCGCCGCCGGCGGTGTCGTCGCGGGAGAGCGAGGAACGCCAGTGCCAGCCGTTCGGGCCGGTGATCTCGACGAGATAACCTTCAAGCGTCACCAAATCGTGGCGGCGCACGGCGAGTAGTTGTTTTTGGATCGCTGGGTTTGCCGGGAGGCAATGCGTGTTGGCTGAGTGTTTGGCGATGGCCGGTGGATCGAGTGGCGGTTCGCCTTTGAAAGTGTATTCGTACCAGCGGGCGGATTGGGTGATTTTCAGTTCGTTGATCACGCCGGCGATCGACATGGAACTCCAGCCAAGGGCGAGATCGACCGGGGCGAGTTTTGCGGCGGGATCGAAGCGGTAGCGGTCACGACTGAGCACGACGGCGGTGATGGAGTAGCGGGCGAGCGGTGTGACGAGGTAGCCGTCATGCGGCCAGGGTTTGGGCAGATCTTTGGCGACCTGCACAGGTTCGGCGGCGGCGGGGATGCCTTTCCATTGCGCGGGTGTGTCGCGAAGAAGAAACCATCCGCCAGCGATCAGGAGCAGGAGGATGAAGCGTTTTTTCACGGACCGGAGGTGGCTGGGTGGCTCGACGTCCGGCTGGATTGCGATGGGCGAGGGTGCCGACTTAGATCTTACCTGCTTTGCGGGCCTCAACCAACTTATAGAAGTCAATGAAGAGCGGGTCGGCGTCGTTGGGGCCGGGCGCGGCTTCGGGGTGGTATTGCACGGAGAAAACCGGGAGCTTCGTGTGGCGCAGGCCTTCGACGGTGTTGTCGTTGAGGTTGATCTCGGTGACTTTGGCGCCGCGGGCTTCGATTGATTTCGGGTCGGTGGCGAAGCCGTGGTTTTGGGCGGTGATGGAGACCTTGCCGGTTTCGAGATTTTTTACGGGCTGGTTGCCGCCGCGATGGCCGAACTTGAGCTTGAAGGTCGTGCCGCCGAGGGCGTGTGTGATCATTTGGTGGCCGAGGCAGATGCCGAACATCGGGAAATCACCCAAAAGCGATGTCACCGTTTTGTGGATGTACGGGAGCGCGGACGGATCGCCAGGACCGTTGGAGAGGAAAATGGCGTCGGGTTTCAACTCGCGGGCTTCCTCGGCGGTGGCGGTGGCGGGGAGGACTTGGACGTCGAAACCGTGGCGGATGAGTTTTCGGTAAATGGAGTATTTCGCGCCGTAGTCGAAGGCGGCGACTTTGAAGCGCTTGGTCGGCATGCCGACGGCGTTCATCGTGGTGCCGACGGGCATGTACGGCGTGTTGAAGTTGGTCGCATCGGCGGCGCTCCAGGTGAAGGGGGCGCGGCTGGTGACGTCTTTCACGTAGTCGGCACCGGCCATGTTTTGCCAGCTGCGGGCGCGTTGGATCGCTTCTTCGTCGGTGAGGGGGACTGTGCTGATGCAGGCCTTCATGGCGCCGTCGACGCGGAGCTTTTTGGTGAGGGCGCGTGTATCGACTTCGCTGATACCGGGGATGCCGTATTGCTTGAGGTAGGCGTCGAGCGACATCTGGCTGCGCCAGTTACTGACGATAGGGGAGAGTTCGCGTACGACGAAGCCGGAGCATTTCGGCACGGAGGCCTCGGCGTCTTCGGCGTTGATGCCGTAGTTGCCGATCTGCACGGCGGTCATGGTGACGATCTGGCCAAAGTACGAGGGATCGGTGATGATCTCCTGGTAGCCGGTCATGGACGTGTTGAACACGCATTCGCCCGCGATCGTGGCATCGGCGCCAAAGGCGCGGCCGCGAAACACGGAACCATCTTCGAGAGCGAGTACAGCGGGTCTGAACGTGGACATTAAAGCAAAACGAAAGGCTTTCACCCCGCACCTGCCAAGGGTTTTATGAGAAAACTCGAAAATCCCAGGGTCGAAGACGTGGGTTTTAGGCCGATGGTTTTACAAGATCTGAGCGGGCAACGTTATAAAAAAGCTTTAGGTCGGGTTTGACAGAAGTAGTTAGGTTCCTAACTTTCTCGCACTCACATGGCATACACCGAAGACCGCGCCACTTGGTATGAAGGCCAGGGCCATTGGCAGCACGTTCCGGCATCCGACTGGCAGGATTGGACTTGGCAACTCAAGAACCGCATCACGACGTTGGATCAGCTGGAGCGTTACATGACGCTCACGACGGAGGAGCGCCGTGGCATCGCGTTTGCCGGCCACAAGCTGGCGCTGGCGATCACGCCGTATTTTTTCAACCTGATCGATGTCAACAACCCGGCCTGCCCGATTCGCCTTCAGGTGATCCCGCGCGAGGGTGAAGCGATCACGAGTAAGGAGGAAATGTTGGACTCGCTTGGCGAAGACGAACATTCGCCCGTGCCCGGCCTCGTGCATCGTTATCCGGATCGCGTGCTCTTTCTGATCACGGATCGCTGTGCTTCGTATTGCCGCTACTGCACGCGCAGCCGTCTCGTGAGCAACGCGCAGGACTACAATTTTCACCCCGAGTACGAACAGGGTCTGCGCTACATCGAAGCGCATCCGGAGATTCGCGACGTGCTGCTCTCGGGCGGCGATCCGCTACTGCTCTCGGATAAGAAACTGGAGCATCTGCTCAGCCGGTTGCGGGCGATTAAACACGTTGAATTCATCCGCATCGGCTCGCGCATTCCGGTTTTTCTGCCGCAGCGCATCACGCCCGAACTCTGCGAAATCTTCAAAAAATACGGCCCGATCTGGATGAGCATTCACGTGAACCATCCGAAAGAGGCCACGGCCGAGTTGCGCGACGCCTGCGAGCGACTCTCGTTTGCCGGCGTGCCGTTGGGAAACCAGTCCGTACTCCTACGCGGTGTGAATGACGACGCTGAGGTTATGAAGGCGCTCGTTCACCGCCTGCTCCGGATGCGCGTGCGTCCGTATTACCTCTATCAGATGGATTTGATCACGGGTGGATCGCACTTCAAGGTCGATGTGCGCAAGGGCCTGGAGATCATTGAGGCGCTGCGCGGCCACACCACGGGGTATTCGGTTCCTCAATACGTGATCGATGCGCCCGGCGGCGGTGGCAAGGTGCCAATTAACCCCGATTACGTTGAGAAAATTACCGACGACGAAGTTGTTTTTCGCAATTACGAGGGGCGCACCTTCCGTTATCCGCTGACGAACACGCCTTTGCCAGTTTCAGCGGCGCAACGGCCAGCTGAATCGCCCGCGATTCACGCCAAAAGCTGAACGAATTTGTTCAAAACAGGCTGATTTTTCTGCGCAAATTTTGAGTGAGCCAAACGGCCGTATTGGCTAGCTGTTTTACATCAAGGTTTAGCGTTAAATTTGCTGAGGCGAAAAAACCTGGAATATTTTTGAGCGAATTCGTCCGAGCGTCGTCTATCCCCATGTAGTCAACA
>JANNHA010000083.1:0-18982 GCA_031404135.1 Verrucomicrobiota bacterium
TTGGCCCGATCACCGCCTGAATGCCCTGGCGCGCCTCACGATGCCCGGCGACGGCTTCGCCGTAGCCGCAGAAACGATATTCCTTCGGATCTTGCGCGAGCCCGGCGCGAACGCAGTTGAGATCGATGTAGAGGGCGACGGTCTGAATCGCGTAATTTTTTGGCTCGATCAGCACGGACTTAAAACGCTCCGACCAGAGCGTGCCGTAGCGCTGGTGACTCTTGTTAAACCAAATGGCAAACCGCTGCTTCACGAGCTTCATGAACGCCGAAACATCGCCAATCAAAGCGAGCTGTCGTTTCCGCCAAGCCTCGCCCTCGGGGCCGCCGTTACGCAGCTGAAGGGCTATTACCTCTAGACGTTCGGTCTGGTACTGGGTGGGTTTGGGGTGGAGGAGTTTATACCTACGGAGCAATTCGACATCTGAAGGTACGGTTTTCTGCGGCACCATCAGAAGCACATGGAAGTGATTGCTCAAAATCGCATGGGTTAAGATCTGCACCCCGCAAAAGTCCGCTGTGAGCCAGAGCTGTTTGCGTAAAACCTCCTTGGCCACGTCATCGATCACGCGTTCGCCATTCACCGTGCGGGTCATGCAGTGATACACCGCTTCCCCGTCTTCGGCCTTAATTTTTATCCGCGCAACTCGCATGGAACCAAAGAGAGCAGACAAGTCTTCCTATGTCTACTTATTTTCGACCTGTCCCTTTTGAACGATCGTCCCTTTTGAACGATCGTCCCTTTTGAACGATCTTGAACGATAATCAAAATCCGGCAATACCGGGCATTGCCGGAAGGCAGCGCAGTGTTCGGCTACGCCGTCGAGCGACGTGAAGAGTTTTTGTTGGAGCGAAGGCGATGTCGGAAGGTCCATAATGGGGCCCCAACCATCCCACCCCCATGCAGATCAAGCATTTAATGAAATATTTTTCAGCCAGTTCAGGCCGCCAAACCTATGTCTGCGTACCCCCATGTATCTCCGCAAAAATGTCTTCCTTATCCCACCAGAACCGCCCGCCATCACAGGCACAACCGCTTCGTAAGGACTAAAACTTGGACACCGTTGAACGATTTTGAACGATCTTTGAACGATCCGCGGTCTCGCAGTTGCCCTTCGGCTAGGTCTTCCTTCTGCAAGGCAACCATCAGACTTTCATGTTTTCTTCTCATGTTCACTGACAAGCAGGTGCGCCCTGCCGGGCGCACCAAAAAAAAGCCCGCGGTTTTTAGGCGCAGGCTTTGGATTAAAACTAATTGCTCGGTCCAGGCTTATTCCTGGTATTTGCCAGCTTTGGACATCTTCTGGCGAAGGCCGTTATTCAGGATGCGCTTGCGCAGACGGAGGCTCTTCGGCGTGACTTCGACGAACTCGTCGGCGGCAATATACTCGATCGCGCGCTCGAGTGAGAGTTTCGTCGCCGGCGTGAGGCCGACGCCAACCCCTTCACCTTGGGAACGGAAGTTGGTGAGCTTCTTTTCGCGCACGGCGTTACAGGCGATGTCTTCGTTGCGAGGATTTTCGCCGACAATCATGCCTTCGTAAACCTGTTCGCCAGGGCTAACGAAGAGTTTGCCTCGTTCCTGAACCATCACCAAGGCGTAAGCCGTGGTTTCGCCGGATTCCGTGGCGATGAGGGTGCCGGTGATGCGGGTGAGAACTTCGCCCGCATACGGGGCGTATTCCTTGAACAAATGGCTGAGCACGCCGCGGCCGCTGGTGGCGTTGACGACGTCGATTTCCATGCCGATCAAACCGCGAGTGGTAATCGTCGCCTCAATCATGGTCGAGTGAGGGAGTTTTTCCATGTTCGTCATCAGGCCTTTGCGGTTGGCCAGATTTTGCATGATCGGTCCGACGCATTCGTCGGGGATTTCGATCCAAACGGTTTCAAAGGGTTCGCAGCGCTGGCCATCGACGGTCTTTTCGATGACGGTCGGGCGGGAAACGAGGAGTTCGAACCCTTCGCGACGCATCGTTTCAACGAGGACGGCGACTTGCATGGCGCCGCGGGCCTTGACGTTGAAGACGCCGGCTTTGTCGGTATCGTCGATGTAGATGGAGACGTTGGTCTTCAATTCGCGCATCAGGCGTTCGCGCAGCTGGCGGGAGGTAACGAGCTTGCCTTCCTGACCGACGAGCGGGCCGTCGTTGACGCAGAACTGCATTTCGAGTGTCGGCGGATCGATCTGGGTGAAGGGCAACGCGTGAGCATCTTCGTTGGCGGCGATGGTGTCGCCGATGTCGATATCCTCGAACCCAGCGAGACCGACAATGTGGCCGGCGTCAGCGAATTCGGCCGGAATGGTTCCGAGGCCAGAATATTCGAAAACCTGTGTAATTTTTGCGCGGATACGTTTGCCGTCGGAGTGGCGGATAACGAAAACCGGGTCGCCAAGCTTGGCTTTGCCGCCGAGGACCTTGCCGATCGCGATACGGCCAACGTAGTCGCTCCAATCGATATTGGAGACGAGCATGTGGAACGGTTGGTTCGGGCGGGCGAATGGCGGCGGAATGTGATCGAGAATCACCTCGAAAAGCGGTGCCATGTTCGATTTCTCTTCGCCGAGATTGCGCATCATGTAACCGTCGCGGCCAGAGCCGTACACGACCGGTGCGTCGAACTGTTCTTCGGTGGCGTTGAGCTCCATGAGGAGTTCCAGAACCTTCTCGTACATCTTAGCAGGCTCAGCGTTGTCGCGATCGATCTTGTTGATCACGATCACGACCTTGAGACCGTGAGCGAGGGCTTTGCGGAGCACGAAACGAGTCTGAGCCTGAGGACCGTCATAGGCGTCGACCACGAGGAGCACGCCGTCGACCATACGAAGGGCGCGTTCAACTTCGCCGCCGAAGTCAGCATGTCCGGGAGTATCGACGATGTTGATAATCTTGTCCTTCCAATGCACGGAGGTGTTTTTGGCTTTGATCGTGATGCCCTTCTCCTTTTCGAGATCCATGGAATCCATGGCGCGTTCGGCGACCTGTTGGTTGGCGCGGAAGACGCCGCCTTCCTTGAGGAGTTGGTCGACGAGCGTGGTCTTGCCATGGTCAACGTGGGCAATAATTGCGATATTACGGATGTTCTGGTTCATGTCGGAAAAGGCATTCGATCTGAGAAAAAGGTTAAAAAGTGCTCGTCGTCGTCGTCGTTGGCAAGGCCGAAGGCACTTATGTGAAAAACGCTCGTCGCCGGAGCGGGGAAACACGCCTGCGCGCGACGGTTATGCAGGTTTTTCGCTTTGGCAAAACCGCGCGAAGTTCAACGCGGGGCCGGGTTAGCCGTACGATTTGTGCGCAATTTCTCGCGATAGGCGTAGGGCGTGAGATGGGTTTCCCGGCGAAATACCGAACTCAAATAACTCGCACTAAGAAAGCCGGCCAGTTCCGCGATCACCGTGATCGAGAGATCGCTGTCGAAGAGCAGTTGTTTCGCGCGCTCGACGCGTTTGGTGACGATGTGTTGGTGCGGCGAATGGCCGAGCAGCGTTTTGAAACGCGTATCGAAAAGTGTTCGCGACACCGGCACGGCGCGCAGCACGTCGCTCACATCGATGCCTTCGCAAGCGTGTTCATTGATATAGCGGAGCGCGGCAGCGATCTTCGGATCGTTGACCGCAACGGCGTCGGTCGACTGGCGCTCGACCACACGGATCGGCTCAACGCAACGTGTCTGCGAGGCGAGGCATTCGCCGTGCATCATGCGCGAAAGCATCGCGGCCGCCTCGTGACCCGTCAGGCGCGCGTTGGGCAACACGCTGGTGAGCGGTGGATCGCAGAGCTGGCAAAGCACTTCGTCATCGTCGACGCCGATCACCGCCACGTCGTCGGGCACGGAAAAACGGCACAGCTGGCACGCCTCCAAAACCTGTAGCGCACGGTTATCGTTACACGCGAAAATGCCAACGGGCCGTGGCAACTTTTCGAGCCAGCGAACGATGCCACGCAACTCGGAATCCGAACCCGTGCCCGCACTCCCCTTGCCTGCCGCCGACCCCTTGTAGATGCGACACGGTTCGCCGGCTTTCGCCATGAGCTGCCTGAACTCGTCCTCGCGCTGACGCGCCCACGTGAACCGCGAATCGCCGATGTAAGCGATGCTACGCAGGCCTTTGTTTTTCAAATGGGAGACGGCGAGCCGCGTCACCGCGCTGTTGTCGATGCTCACGCGAGGAAACTCCGACTTTGGCCGATCCGCGCTGACATCGATCACCGGAAGTTTTGACCGCTTGAGTGTGGTTGCGGTTTGCGCCGAGTCCACGCGCGCGATGATCCCATCGCCCTTCCAATCGGCCAGCCAGCCAGGCAACGGTGCACGGCGCGCCTGCTCGGTGAAGCGCACCGACCACTTTTCGCCACGCGTTTGAATCCAGTCGCGCACGCCGTAGAGCAAGTCGCGTCCGTAGCGATTGGAGGTCTCGATCAGGAGGGCAACTTTGAAAACTTTCGGCATGTTTCCGTCGTGCGCAGCGTACCTGCCGAACCAGGTCAGCGCTGGGCAAACACCGGGCGCAACGTCACGCTCAAGTCGTTCTGCACAGCCTGAAGTTTCTTGTACGTCGCGTTAGCGGTTTTATTCGGTTCGCAACGGGTTGCTTCATCGACGGCGACGAAACGCCGCGTCAACTCCTTCAACGCCGTCTTCTTTCCAGCGGCGCGATCCGCGCACCAGGCAGCCTGCAGCGCGCCACCGAGGGCCGCGCCTTCGTCTTCCTTCATGGCGACGACCGAAACACCAAAAACATCCGCTGCGATCTGGCGCCAAACAGCGGTCTTCATGCCGCCACCGGTCACGCGAATTTCCTTCGGTTTGATGCCGAGCGTGCGCAGGCGTTGCAGTCCATAATTCATGCCGAGCGTCGCCCCTTCCATGGCCGCGCGCAGGAAATGTCCGGGTGTAAACGTGGTGCGATTCAAGCCGAACAAGTTGCCAGTACCATTCGGAACCGACGGCGTGCGTTCGCCTTCGAAATACGGCAGCAGCACCAATCCGTCCGCGCCCGGCGGCGTCTTGAGAACCTCTTCGTCGTACTGGCGCAAGTCGCGCCCGAGCAGGCCGCGCATCATCTCAGTCGCCGTGGTGACATTCATCGTGCAGAGCAGCGGCAGCCAATTACCCGTCGAGTCACAGAACGCCGCAATCTCGCCAGCCGGATCGGTTACCGGTTTGTTGCTGCACGCGTAGATCGTGCCACTCGTGCCAAAGCTCGCGCTCACGATGCCGGGCTCGACGTTGCCGGTGCCGATGGCGCCCATCATGTTGTCGCCACCGCCGGCGCTCACCAGCACATCGGGGTTTAGGCCAAAACGCGTGGCAATCGCAGGAAGAATCCGCCCCGCCGCTTCATGGGCTTCGATCAACTTGGGCAACATCTTTTCCAGGCCGACATCAATCGCCCGAACCGCTTCCTTGCACCAGATTCGCTTCCGCACATCGAGCAACGCCGTGCCAGAGGCATCGCCGTACTCCATCGTGTAATTGCCCGTCAGATGGAAATTCAGATAATCGTGCGGCAATAGCACGTGCGCGAGGCGCTTGAAATTCTTCGGCTCATGGCGTTTCAGCCAGAGAATCTTCGGCGCGGTGAAGCCCGGCAGAAAACGATTGCCGGTTTTGCGTAGTACGGCTTTTTCGCCACCGAGCTTTTTTGTGAGAATCGCGCATTCCTCAGCGGTCGACGTGTCGTTCCACAATTTCGCCGGACGGATCACAACGCCTTTCGCATCGAGAGGCACGAAGCCGTGCTGCTGGCCCGAAATGCCGATCGCACACACTTTGGTGCGGTCGACTTGATCGAGCAGGCCGTCGAGCACCTTTTCAAGCGCTTCGGTCCAGTCTGACGGATTTTGCTCCGAGTGTCCCGCCGGCAAGCCTGCGATCAGGCTGTGCGCGGCGCGTGCCGTGGCGAGCGTCTCGCCGGTTTCGCGATCAAGGATGATGCCCTTGGTGCCTTGGGTGCCGCAATCGATGCCGATATATAAACTCATGTTGGGGATAGGTTGAAGGCCATGTTTGCACCGGTCCAAAAATGAAGACAACGTGGCTGTTAAATATCGAAAGATAAATGGCAAGAATTCGATAGTTGGCAAGCCGCCGTAATGGTATCTTAAATGCAGCTCCCCCCATTATGGCAAAACGCGAAACACATTTCCCGAACATCGGCACCATCGCCTACGAAGGCGCGCAAACCGAAAACGCACTGGCCTTCCGCCACTACAATCCCGCCGAGTTGATCGACGGCAAAACGATGAAGGAGCACATGCGCTTCTCCATCGCTTACTGGCACGCCTTTCGCGGCGTCGGCTCGGATCCGTTCGGCCCCGGCACGATTTCCCGCCCTTGGGAAAAAGGCAAAGACGCCGTCGCCGTCGCGAAAAAGCGCATGGACGCCGCCTTTGAATTCTTCACCAAGATCGAGTCGCCTTTCTGGTGTTTCCACGATCGCGATATCGCTCCCGAAGGCGCGACGCTCGCCGAGTCCAACAAGAATCTCGACCAACTCGTCGCCCACGCCAAACAGCTCCAAAAATCCACGGGCGTGAAACTCCTCTGGGGCACGGCGAATCTCTTTTCCAATCCGCGCTTCATGTGCGGTGCCTCAACTAATCCAGACGCCCACGTTTTCGCCTACGCCGCTGCGCAGGTGAAGAGTGCCCTCGACGCCACGCTCGAACTCGGTGGCGAAAACTACGTTTTCTGGGGCGGCCGCGAAGGTTATGAAACCCTCCTCAACACCAACCTGAAGCGCGAACAAGAGCACTTGGCGACGTTCTTGCACATGGCGGTTGATTATGCGAAGTCCATTAGCTTTAAGGGCCAGTTCCTCATCGAACCGAAACCGAAGGAACCGACAAAGCACCAATACGATTTCGACGTCGCCAGCGGTATCGCCTTCCTGCGCACCTATGGCCTGGAGAAGTATTTCAAGTTCAACATCGAGACCAACCACGCCACGCTCGCCGGTCACACGTTCCAGCACGAAATCGAAGTCGCCGCCTCCGCTGGCATGCTCGGTTCGATCGATGCCAACACGGGTGATCTTCTCCTCGGCTGGGATACCGATCAATTCAACACCGACGTGAAAGAACTCACGCTCGCCATGATGTCGATCCTGCGCGCGGGCGGCCTCGGCACCGGCGGCTTTAACTTCGACGCCAAGCTCCGCCGTCCGTCGATCGACGCTGAAGATCTTTTCCACGCGCACATCGGCGGCATGGACTCCTACGCGCTCGCCTTCAAGATCGCGCGCAAGATTCTCGCCGACGGAAAATTCGAGAAACACGTTGCCGAACGTTATTCGAGCTTCGACTCCGGTTTCGGCCGCGACATCGAAAAGCGTAAAGTCGGTTTCAAGGAATTGGAGAAGCTCGTCCTCACCAAACTCGGCGAGCCCACCCCGGTCAGCGGCAAACAGGAACGCTTGGAAAACCTACTCAACACGTACTTGTTCTAAGCCGACGGCTGAAAGATTAACGGTTCATTTTTTCGCGCCGATGCTATTAAAGCGTCGGCGCTTTTTTTGGCGCTTACTCGTAGCGCAGGGCGTCGATCGGGTCGAGCTGCGAGGCTTTAAGCGCGGGATAGAAACCGGAAACGATTCCGACAAACGCGCTGCCACCGACCGCGATGAAGACCCACGGGATCGATATCGAGGTGGGCCAGCCGTATTGAAAAGAGATGAGTTGCGAAGACCCTATACCCAACAACACACCGACAATTCCGCCTACGAGACTGAGCACCACGGCCTCGCAAAGAAACTGAAGGAGTACATCCTTCCCGTGCGCTCCGACGGCGAGGCGGATGCCGATTTCTCGGGTGCGCTCGGTCACGGAGACGAGCATGATATTCATGATTCCGATGCCGCCAACGATGAGGGAAACCAACGCGATACCGCCAAGCAGTGCGGTCATGGTTTTGCTTTGCGCGGTGAAGACTTCGGCCAGTTCGAGCTGATTGCGGATCGTGTAGTCGGGCTCGCGGCCCTGGCGGCGTTGTTGAAGAATGTCGGCGATGTCACGTTGGACGCGTTCCATTTGTTCGGGCGTGGGCGCTTGAACGATGATGCTGCTGATGCGGTCGCGTTTGGTGATGCGTTTCATCGCCGTGGTATAAGGCACGATGATCACGTCGTCCTGATCGTTCCCTCCAGCGCTAAAACCTTTTGCAACCATCAAACCCACGATGCGGAGCGGGATATTGCGAACGCGGATTGCCTGGCCGATCGGATCCATACCGGCAAAAAGCTGATCAGCGACGGTCTTGCCGATCACGCAAACCTTGGCGGCATTGCGAACGTCCGTTTCGGTGAAGAACTCGCCCTGAGCGATTTTCCACGCGCGGATGCTGGGGAAATCGGGAGACTCGCCATACACCTGCGTGTTCCAGTTGAGGCCGTTGGCCATGACTTGTTGACGGTCGCGGATTTCGGGGCTGACACCGATAGCACCGACGACTTCGCGTTTGATGGCCTCAGCGTCTTCAATCGTCAACGAACTGGAGGAACCCCAACCACCACGCATACCACCCGAGGTGAGGCTGCCGGGAAAAATAGTGATCATGTTCTGACCGAGGCTGGCAATGGAGGATTCGATCTGGGATTTGGCGCCGTTGCCCATCGCGACCATGGCGATGACCGCGCCGACGCCGATGATCATGCCGAGTGCGGCGAGGATCGTGCGAAGCTTGTTTCGGCGTAGTGCGCGAAAGGCGATAATGGTCGTGGTGACGATGCGCATGATAGAGCGAATGAAGAATGGAGAATGATGGATGAAGAATTGTCAGCGCGGGGGAGAGTCGGAGGCGTAGTTAATTTCCTGATACGAGTTTGGCGGCGGCTTCGGCTTGGTTAAGTTTTTTCACTTCTTCCTCGGCGATGAAACGATCTTTCACGATGACATCGCTGACGAGTTTACCGTCGCGGAGGATAAGATTGCGTTTGCAGAAGCGGGCGATGTCGAGCTCGTGCGTCACCATCAGAATGGTGATGCCTTGCTCGTTGAGTTTTTGGAAAACGCCCATGACTTCGGCTGACGTTTTGCTGTCGAGGTTGCCGGTGGGTTCGTCGGCGAGGAGAACTTGCGGGTTGTTGACGAGGCCGCGGGCGATGGCGACGCGTTGTTGTTGGCCGCCGGAAAGCTGGCTGGGCAAATGGTCGGCGCGATTGGCGAGGCCGACGATCTCCAACGCTTTGATGGCGCGCTCACGCATCTTGGAGCCGGAGATGCGTTCCTGACTGTAGAGCATGGGGAGCTCGACATTTTCGAGCGCGGTGGTGCGGGCGAGCAGATTGAAACCTTGAAACACGAAACCTAGTTTCTGGTTACGGAAATCGGCGCGGTCGTTGCGGTCGAGGCCGGAGACATCCACGCCGTCGAGCAGGTAGCGCCCCTTGGTCGGCCGATCGAGACAGCCGAGGATGTTCATGAGGGTGGACTTGCCAGAACCGCTGGCACCCATGAGGGCAACGAATTCGCCTTTTTGAATATCAATCGTCACACCGCGCACGGCGTGAACTTCGATCTCGGAACTGTTGCCGTAGATCTTGTGAACTTCTTCGAGTTTGACGACGGGCGGCATGGGGAGGCGAATGAAGAATGGAGAATTATGAATGTAGAATGGGGGCCGGCGAGGAATTCGCCTGCAAGCAGGCTCCTACAGAGGGAAAAGCGTTTAGATTAACGACGCCCGCCGCCGATGCTAGGGCCGGACTGACCGCCGAAGGGGTTGCGGGCCTGGGACGGTTGCGAGGCGGCGTCTCCGGGTATGAAAATGCTGGATACAACGGTGTCGCCGTCCTTAAGGCCCTCGAGGACCTCGGTGCTGGAGCCGTCGGTGATGCCGAACTTGACGGAGACCGGCTCGACCTTTAGATCAGGCAACGGGTTGGCGAGGCGGTAAACGGTACGGGTGGTCACGGCGTCTTCGCCACTGGAGCTGTTGCGGCGACCATTGAGGAAGCGTTCAGGAACTTCGATGCCGCGTTCGGCGGCGAGCTTGATGAGCTTTTGACGATCAGCTTCCGACATGGGTTGTTCGCGGGAGAAGGTTACACCGGCATCCTGCATGAGCTGACGGAACTGGGCGCGTTTGTCGCCACCGCCGGAAGCCGTGGCTGGGGTCGAAGCGGGTGCGGCAGCCGTTGAGGTGGGCGTGGCGCTGGGTTCGGTCTTGGCGGTTGCGGCGGCTTCGGTTTTGGTCGGCAAATATTTTTCCGGGATGCGGGCGCGGAGCCCGGCGTTGGCGACTTTGAGCACGCCCGTGCGTTTGGCGATGATGATCGAGACGTTGGCGGTCATGCCGGGTTTGAGTCGCTGGCCTTCGTTGCTGACCTCGATGATCGTGCTGTAGACGACGACGGATTGTTGTGTCTTGGGAAGGTTTCGGATTTGGGCAACGCGGCCGGTGAACTGGCGGTTGGGGAAGGCGTCGACGTTGAACGTGACCTCCTGATCGATGGCCACGGTGCCGATGTCGGCCTCGGCTACGTCGGCGCTGATCTGCATTTTGGAGAGATCGGTGACGAGCGTGAAAAGCGTGGGCGCGTTGAGGCTGGCGGCGACCATTTTGCCGATGTCGCATTGACGATCGAGGACGATGCCGTCGATGGGTGCGTAGATGGTGCAACGGTCGAGGTTGACGCGGGCGTCTTCGACGGTGGCTTTGGCGGTGAGCATTTGGGCGTTGGACTGCGCGAGTTGAGCTTCGGAGGCGTCGAGTTCTTGTTGCGCAACGAGGTTCTTGGAGCGGAGCTCGCGCGTGCGCTCGGCGTTGAGGCGGGCGAGGGAGTTGCTCGCGGTGGTGGAGGCGAGGCTGGCTTCGGCTTGGCGCAAGCGGGATTCATAGGTCGCTGGGTCGATGCGGGCGAGCACGTCGCCTTTTTTCACGGGCTGGTTGTAATCAACGTTGAGCTCCTTGATCTGGCCGGAAATTTGCGAGCTGACGTCGACGCTGGTCGGGGCCTGAAGCACGCCCGTGGCGGTGACGCTTTGGATGATGTCGCCTTTGCTCACGGCGACGGTGGCGACTTCGGGCGGCTTGGCGGAGTCTTTAAATTTGTAGAAATAGGCGGCCGAAAGGGCGGCGGCGACACCAAGCACGATTACAATCAGTCCACCAAAGCTGCGTTTTTTAGCCATAAAGTACTTGTGAGAGAAATAGGTTTAAGTTCGCGGTGCAACTCCGCTCGTGGATGAGCTATGACGCCACGCCGCAGGGCAAGGTAACCGTTATGGTGCATTTTCCAGTGCTTGGCCAAAGAAGGTTCGCCGTCGTGGGCGGCGCGCTTCTACTGTGCGCGAAATAATTCCAACATGAACGTTTATTTCTGGGTCGCGATCGGTGGTGCTTTAGGAAGCGTAGCGCGTTTGGGCGCAGTGGAGTTGGGCGCACGATTTTGGGGCCATGGGTTTCCGTGGGGCACGCTGGCGGTGAATATTGTCGGCTCCTTCGTCATCGGATTTTTCGCCACGATTTCCGATGCGGATCAGGGTGGGCGCTGGCCGGTGGGTGTGACCGGGCGACAGTTTTTCATGACAGGCGTGCTGGGCGGTTTCACGACGTTCTCGGCCTTCAGCCTGCAAACGCTCGCACTGGCGCGTGACAACGCATGGACCAAAGCCGGCGGCTACGCGGTCGGCTCCGTGGTTCTTTGCCTGATCGGCGTGTGGCTGGGGCATCTCACGGGCCTGATGCTCAATCCGGCGCGCGCGCGATGAAGGCGTTTGCGTTGGCGAAGTTCATTTCGGATTTTGGCGGGAAACCTGTGATGCCGCCTTGCCGAAGAGTTGGATCGCGCTGGAAATGACGCCATGGATTCGCTGCCCGGCCTCCTTGGACTCGCCCTCGTGGTGTTCGTATCAACGAACTTCGACGACATTTTCCTGCTGCTCGGGTTTTTCTCTGATCGCACGCTACGGCCACGAACCATCTTGCTGGGGCAATTAACGGGCATCGGTGCACTTTACGCGCTCAGCATCGCGGGCGCGCTCGCCGCCCTAGTGATCCCCCGGGCCTACGTCGGGTTGCTCGGGCTGGCACCGATAATCATTGGTGTGGTTAAACTGGTTCAAGCCTGGCGGGGCGAGGAGCAGGTCGACACCGTCGGACCCCAAAAGGTGGCAACGGCACGTGGTTTTCTCTCCGTGGCGGCGGTGACGATCGCCAATGGCGGCGACAATATTGGTGTTTACACGCCGTTGTTTTCAATGAGCACGCCGGCCGAGATTGTGGTGTATGGCGTGGTTTTCGGCCTCATGACCTGCGTGTGGTGTCTGTCTGCCCGCTGGCTAGTGAGCCACTGGGCGTTGGGCGCACCGATCCGGGCCTTCGGGCCACGGATCTTCCCCGTCGCCCTGATCGCGCTCGGCGGCTGGATCCTCTACCGCACGGGAACATTTGAACTGTTCAACGGTTAGGCAGGGGAAGGGAATCCGCCCTTGAGCCGGGTTGCTAGGCCAGGGCTCAGAACGTGTGAATAAAAAACCCGGAGCGCAGTTTCGGTTCAAACCACGTGCTCTTCGGCGGCATGATCTGGCCCGCGTCGGCGATTTCCATCAGCTGCGCCACCGTTGTCGGAACCATCGAAAACGCCACCCCGCCTTCGGCATCGACGCGCATCGTCAACTCGCCCGTACCCCGGATGCCACCGACAAAATCGATGCGTTTGCTCGTGCGCGGATCATCGATCCCGAGCAGCGGGGCGAGGAGCTTGTCCTGCAACACGCTCACATCAAGGCGCGACACCGGATCGGCATTTGCATCGGCGCGGCATTTCAGGCCGTACCATTTTCCACCCAAGTACATGCTGACATCGCCAACCGCGGTCGGCGTCGGCGAGGCATTTTCGACCAGACCGAACTTCGCCTTCACCTTCGCAAGGAACTCGTCAGGCGTGTGACCATTGAGATTAAAAACGATCCGGTTGTAAGGAAGAATCTTTAACTCGCTCGCGGGAAAGAGCACGCACAGGAACCAGTTGTAATCTTCCGCACCGGCGTGCTGCGGGTTGCGCTCGCGACGAAGGCGGGCAACACGGGCCGCGCTAGCCGCGCGGTGATGGCCATCAGCGATGTAAGTAACCGGAACCTTGCCAAAGGCCTTAATCCACTGCTCGCCGCCGGCGACGCACCAAACCGTGTGCTTGATACCATCGGGTGCGGTGAAATCATGCAGCGGCATTTCCTGAGTCTTGGCGTTCACGAGCGCGGTCACGGCCGCTTCGTCGCGGTAGGTCAGAAAAACCGGGCCGGTGTTGGCACCGAGCGTATCGATCAGGCGCGTACGATCGTCTTCTTTATCCTTGCGGGTTTTTTCGTGCTTCTTGATTAGTTCGGCATCGTAGTCTTCAACGTGGCAGACGGCGACGAGACCGCGTTGGCGATGGTTGCCCATCTGCTGCTGGTAAACGTAGAGGCTAGGGCTGGCTTCGCGACCGAGCACGCCGTCGCGTTGGAGCTTGAGAAAGTTTTCGTTGGCCTTGGCATAGACCTCGGCGCTGTACGGATCGGTTTTGGCGGGCAGGTCGATCTCGGCACGGTCGACGTGCAAGAGGCTGCGAGGTTTGCCTGCGGCGAGTTGGGCAGCCTCGGTGGTGTTGACCACGTCGTACGGCACGGCGGCCACTTCAGGCGCGAGAGCGGGTTGAGGAACAAGACCTTGAAAAGCGCGAATTCGCATAAAGCGGAAATGCAGGCGTCCGAGGCGCGCGGCGTCAAGCTGGCCGACATTCCATGCCGCGCGGAGGCGATCTTTTATTTATTTCAGGTCCGGCTCGGCCACTCCGGTTGTGGGGGCTATTTCGATGATCGGGTGACCTCCACCATGTGCAGATAAAGGTCCTCAGCACCGTTGCGGAGAATGATATGGGCGGCCCCATCGGCTGATTTCAGCACGCCGTCCTTGATCTCAATGACCTTCGTTTCCCATTTGTTTTGCCCTTTGCATTCTACCCGATGGGGAACGTCATTGAGGATGACGTCGAAATCTTTCCCCTTGGCATCGTAATAGGTAAGGCTGACCACCACGCCTTTTTCTTTGCAGCTTTCCAGGAATACCGGATCGAGGCGCAGTCGCATTTGTTCGCGGGCGGGCAGAACTCGGGCCCACGCGCCGAAACGTTTTTCATCAGGTCCTATATTCGTGATGCCCTCGCCATGCGTCTTGTCGGGCAGACGTTCCATTAAGAAATTATAATCCCCGGTGTGTGTTTTTAACTTACGGTTTTTTTCGGCGACTTTATTTGCAGCCAGAATGGTATGATTTTCTCTGAACGCCACCCAAGCTCCGGGGGATTGGGCCGGCTTGTGGTGAAACCCGACGTATTTATTGGCAAAAAGCAGGGTATCGATGAACTCCTGTTGATAATTCCGGCCGCCGCCGTCTTTATAATTGAAGCCGCCAGCGCTGTAGGTGCCGTCTAAGGCGACCTGCATATCGCTGGAGTAGATTCCTATATAGCTGACTCCACAGTGGAGGTTGTTGAGTTGGGTCCAGTAAAACCATTGCGGCGGGCTGCACCAGCGGTCGTCTTTCGTGGCGTGGTGACCCCAAGCCGACGCCCAAGGCTCGGCGTAGCCAAGCGTTTTTCCAGAGCGGCAATACTCAATAAAACGTCGATACTGCGTTTCGACGTCGTCTGCATTTATTCCGACCTCGGGGGCATGAGGTTCCAACTCGCTGGAGGTATGAAACCAGCCAAGCTTTCCGCTTTCAAATTCCTTCTTATACTCTGCTTCGAGCTCGTTGCTGATGTTATTTCTGACAAATACGGTGACGGAGTTAGCGAATAGCTTGATATAGTTATCGAGAACAAGGCGCTCGTAGTTCGCCCCCACCTCGTGGGACCAGGCCTGCAACGCGATCGATTTGTCCGCGTTTTTAGGAATTTTCCACTGCTTCAAATCTCTATTCTGCTCGGGAATTTCCAAATGTTCAGTTCCAATCCCGTTGAAATTCTGGCGAATGCCGAGGAGGTATTTACCGTTCTTGTTGTTGCGTACAAACTCAGAGAAAGCTTTGAGCAGATTGATATAGGCATTCGCGTGTGTTGGATGCCAGTACATCAAACTCCCCTGGTCGTCCCTGACTTGCACGGAGAATTTTATGGGATGACAGGGCACTTCACGGAACAGCCAATCCGGCTTTCTGTTGCCGTTAATCTGGATGGTTGTATAGATTTTCATGCTACCATACTTATCCAGCTCCTTGGCCATTTTTGAGAAATCATACTTTCCTTTCTCTGGCTCCAGATCTCGCCATTGATACACCATTTGGCCGCCCACTATATAGGGTTGCTGCAAAAAGGCCTCAGCATTCTCTCTCTTTTGGTACCACAGTGAGTAGAGTCCTTCCGGGCCTGTGCGCGTTCGTTGGATTTCGTGCGTTTTGGCAGCCATAGCTTGCGCCGCCAAAGAGTTGAGCATTAACGCGGATAATAATACGATGAGTGAAGTCTTCATTAGCATGAAATATTAGAGGTTAACTGCTGTAGGGGCGAATCGCCCAGGGCCGTATGAATTAGGCCGACATTGTAACTGATCTTAAGGTGAAACGGGGTCAAGGTTACTTGTAAAAAACGACTTCCGAAGCCACGATAATGTCGAAAGCCAAGAGCGATATAAAAAAGCTTGCCGTACCATCTGTACTACTTCATCTAGTACGGCGTGCTCCCGTTCTCCATCGAACTCAAACCCGGTCTGCCGATCACCGAGCAGGTGATCTTCGCGGTGAAGAAGGCCGTGGTCGGAGGGCAGATGAAACCGGGCCAGCCGTTTCCCTCGGTGCGCGTGGTGAGTCAGGAATTGAAGATCAACCCCAATACCGCGCATAAGATTGTGGCAGCGCTCGTGGCGGAGGGCGTTTTGATCACAACTCCTGCCGTGGGCAGTGTCGTGGCGGAACATGCGGCGGGTGACCGGCAACAGCGCGCCGAACTACTCGGCACCGATCTGGAGCAGGTGGTGGTCGAGGCCAAGAAACTGGGTCTGACCTGAATGGCGCTAAGTTAGGCACGAAGGGCTATTTTTGGGAGCGGGAGGGCGAGACGACCATTTTATGGCGTGGTTTCGTGAGCAATTGGTACGATTTGGGCCGGCGCTTGCGCGCTCTTGGTTCTGAACGATTGGGTCGGTTTGGCACCTTATCAGCAGCGATGATGCGCAGCAGTTCCTGCCGGGCATGTTTGAAGGCAAACATCCTGGGTGCCATTAGCGGAGTCCACTGGCGCAAGGTGTCGACGGTGCCTTTAAAGCTGAGCCTTTCGATCGGGACTGAGTGAGTCCAGGCGGCTTCGATCATGAGGGCTCGCACCAGATTGTAGGCGATAACCTGCAGCCAGATTTCTTTTTCGATTAGCTCTGGTGACTGGCAGCGCAGTACGTCGAGCCCGAGTGTTGTTTTAATGTCCCGGAAGTACAGCTCGACCGACCAGCGCCTCAGGTACAGTGCTTTGATTGCCTCATCAGGATACGCTTTTATGTCGAGCAGGGTCGTGATCAACACGATCTCTTCGGTGCGGAAGCCGGGCACGGTTACCCGGAAGCGCACGATACGCACGGCCAGTTCTTCGGGCAGTTCATCCCAGAGCGATTTGCTCCAAGTTTGTGGTATGCGCTGGGGTTTTGCCCAAAGCATGGAGTCGCCATTGAGTTTGCGGGCCTGATGGGCGCGCATCACCACATCGACGCCTTTGCGATGCAATGACGCGATCAAGCCCCAGCCGCAAAATCCGCGATCGGTGAGCACGACATCGCCCTTTTTCATCCAGCTAATCAATTGCCGGGCCAGAGGGATCTCATGCGCTTTCCATGAGTCGAGTGCGAAGCGCACCAGTCGCCCTGTCGCCAGACAAAACAAACCGACGATTTGCGCGGTAGGAAAACCGCAGCCTGGCTTTTGGCCTCCAGCGTAAGACCAGCGTGCCCGATTCTCATCGGTGTCGGGCATAGAGATACCGGAACCATCAAGTACATTAACCGATCGGCCGCACCAACTCCAGGCCTGCTGGGTATGGCGTTCGATCCAGCCACCGATCTGTTCGTGGGCCGCTCGCAAGCTCTTCAACGGCAGCCGCTCCCGGGCCTGACAATAGGCGCTGGTTTTCCCATCCGGCGGCTCAAGTTTGTCAGCCACCCTCCACGCCTGGACGCCTCGCACGGCCTCGCGACAAGCACTGCCGCGTGAAAGCACCTGCCCGAAAAATGCAATGAAGGTCACCCAAGGAGTGAACACACGTTTGCGCTGGCCTGCTTCGGGGGCGAACATATCGGCAGGGATAAACCGGGCCACCAGGGCGGCCAAACCATTGAATTTGGTTGAGCGCTCGCGCAACTGCGTCGCATCAGCAGTGCAGCGCCGACGGCCTAGGCGCTGAGTGAAACCGGGCAGAAAAGGGGTCGAATTTTCCATACGTATCCAGTAAGCAGATACCATGCCGGTTTAATATTTAACTAATTTATGTGCAATAAGTTACACACTAACTTAGCGGAAACTCCCCATGCCTGCAGATAAGAAGGCAACCAAAGAGACCATCAGGCTTTTTCAGTCACTTTACGAACTTCAGAAAAAGGGTGTTATGTACGGTCATCAGGACGACCTTATGTATGGAAGTAAATGGTGGTACGAGAAAGACCGTTCCGATACGAAAGATTTTACAGGTGATTACCCCGCTGTGGCAGGATTTGAACTTGGTCACCTCGAGCTTGGAAAAGAACGGAGTCTCGACTCGGTTAGTTTTTCCCAGATGACAGAACAGATAAAGGCCCACTATTTGCGTGGCGGAGTAGTTACAATCAGCTGGCACCCCGATAATCCATTAACAATGCAAATCCCTGATATCCGTACAAAACGCCAGGGTGGAACAGCCTGGGATGTGAGTTCAAAAGAGGTAGTGTCCTCAATCCTGCCGGGTGGAAAAAATCACGAAATGTTTAATACCTGGCTCGATCGTCTGGCAACATTTTTTATTGGGTTAAAAGATGATAAAGGAACTCCGATACCAGTTATTTTCAGGCCTTATCACGAACATTCCGGTTCATTTTTCTGGTGGGGTACCAATATTTGCACTGATGAGCAATATTCAACACTCTGGCGTTATACTGTTGATTTTATGCGTGATAAGAAGAAAATACATAATATTCTGTATGCTTACAATACCGACAGGGTAACAACACTTGAACAGTACCTTAAAGGATATCCGGGCGACGACATTATTGATATGTTATCAATTGATATGTATGACCGTGGTGTACAGTTCGGACCTGAGCTCGATGCTGCTCTGGCGTTTGTCACAGCTGAAGCAATGAAGAGAAATAAACTAACTGCGTTAAGCGAAACAGGAGGAAGAAGAGGTCGACCTCGCAACAAAAATCGGAGGTACAACCTGCTACATAATTGAACAGGAATCATATCAGGGAAAAACACCAATGGAGTGCGTTAAAAAAGATCTTGAAATAATGAAGAAATGGGGTTACTGATCCCGAATCAAAATACTAAAAGAGGTTGGATCAAATCAACTATTTAACCGCAAAGGGCACAAAGTTTAAGCAAAGTGCGCAAAGATAATTTGCAGATATTAAGCTATTTGCGTGCTTTGCGATTTGTTCTTGGCGACCTCCGCGGTTAATAGATTTAATTTTTGAGATTACCTCTTTTTTTCTGATTTTCTTGACTCTATTTTTATTATTTACGTTTATAAATATTTGCTTCCTGTACTTCTTTCAGGAACAGAGTTCTTGGAGAATTGTAAAAAATCCTGAAATCTTCGGGGAATGGCTGGCCCGATCCGCCGGGCATTGTAGCCCGAGGTCTGAAGCTATGTCTCCATGTAAGAACATATCCGACTGGATATTTGCTCAACACAGGAAGCAGGACAGTTGACCACCAGTCGGCCATACCTCTTCTTCCTCCTGTTTCGCTTAAAGCAGTAAGTTTATTTCTCTTCATTGCTTCAGCTGTGACAAACGCCAGAGCAGCATCGAGCTCAGGTC
>JANNHA010000084.1:0-18722 GCA_031404135.1 Verrucomicrobiota bacterium
TGGCGGTCGATGAAGAGGGTTCGGTGGTAGGGGGTGTCCGCCAGGGCCGCCGGGTGGGAAAACCCGCGGGGCCCCCGGGGAACCCCCAACACCGACGAGAACAACCAGGAATTTATTTTGAAATACCGCCCGGGGTGGGGGTGTTTTTCAACCGGGCCCCCCCCGCCCCCCCCCCCTACCACCGAACCCTCTTCATCGACCGCCATGCCCGCGCAAAAGAAACCCGTCGTTCCGTTTAAAAACTGGTTCAACGAAGCGCTCTACCGCCGGGTCGCGAAGGTACTCGCCGCCATCGAACCTAAGTTCGATCAGAAGAAATTCCTTGCGCTGACCCTCAACGGTCTCGATGGCCGCGAACTCATGGATCGCCTGCGTCAGACCGCGATCGCCGCCGAGGCCGCCCTACCCGGCACTTACCGCGACAAACTCTCCGTGCTCAGCAAGCTCGCGCCCCAGATCAACCACGGCTTCGTCGCCATCAGCACCTGCGACTTCGTGGCGCGCCATGGACTCGACGATTTCGATCATTCCATGGAAGCACTGCGCTTCCTGACGGCATTTGGTTCGGCCGAGTTCGCCGTGCGCCCTTTCATCCAACGCGAGCCATCTCGGGCGCTCGCCATCATGCAAAAATGGGCCCGCGATAAAAACGAACACGTGCGCCGTCTCGCCAGCGAAGGCAGCCGTCCGCGTCTGCCTTGGGGCGAACGCCTCGGGGCCATCGTCGAGAAGCCCGAGCTCACCGCGCCCATTCTCGAAATCCTCAAAACCGATCCTGCGCTCTACGTGCGTAAATCCGTCGCCAACCATCTCAACGACATCGCCAAGGATCACCCCGACTGGATGCTCGACCGGGTCGAATCATGGGACAGCACCAAATCCGGCACCGCCTGGATCATCCGCCACGCGCTGCGCACCCTCGTCAAGAAGGGCCACCCGCGCGCGCTCGCCTTGCTTGGTGTCGACACCCACGCGGGTGCCTACCTGCAAGTTCGAGCCTTCACCGCCTCGCCCACACGCGTCGCACTCGGCGAAACACTCCAACTCTCCGCCGAACTTGTTTCCAAAGCCAAAACGCCGCTGCCGCTCGTGATCGACTACGTCATCCACTACGCGAAGGCGTCCGGCAAGACCTCCGCCAAGGTTTTCAAGTGGAGCGAGTTGCCCTTGCCACCGGGCAAACCCCTCATTCTCACGAAGCGCCAGACGATCCGTGATTTCACGACGCGCAAGCACCACTCCGGCCTTCACACGGTTGAACTCCAGATCAACGGCCAACGCTTAGCCAAAGCCGTCTTCACCCTGGTGGTGCGTCCTAAAAAAATGCGGGGCGCTCGAACCTGAGCTGGCCATTTCCCGAAAATTGTCCTTCGCTTTTCGGCGATGAGCCTCAAGCCCGTCATCGACGATATCGCTAACCAAGCGGACAGCTTTCTCGACGGCGTCACGACACGCTCCGACGCACGCGCCGCTATTTCCGAACAGCTCACGATCAAGTACCGCACGCTCTCCGGCATCGAACGTTCGAAAGTCATCGATGGCGTTTTCGCGATTCTGGATGCGGAAGGTTTTTTCACCTTCGGGGTCGGTGCCGACCGTTCCGACGATGCCAACGATAGCGACGAAAATTGATCCGTTAGAGCAGCGCGAAGTAGATTTCTTTTCGCGCACGACAAGACATTAGTTTACCTCCCTTTCGCACGCGTTAACGAACCCTAATAACTGCCGCCTTTGCAGCCTTCGCGATTGACCGAAATCCGGGGCCGGACAAATTATTCCGTTAGCAGAACGCTAACTTTATAAGCAGTCATAAGACCGCCAAACCCCGGGCCACCCGCCCGGTACCGATACCGCCGCCCCACAACTGGGACGGCGGTTTCCTTTAGCCTCAAAAGCGCCTGCGACGGTTTACTTTCTCGCACTGGGTCAGAAGCTCCGGAGCGCGCTCCGGCTGGTTCGCCTGTAGGAGCGGGTTTATCCCGCGATGGATGGGATGAATCGCGGCGTAAAGCCGCTCCTACAATTTCTGCAATCCCCGGAGCTTGCTCCGCGGATCTTTACTTTTTGCCCAGCAGCTCGTCGGCAAGTTCTCCTGCGTCGTAGACAGCGCGCAACGTTTCGATGATCGCCCGTGCATCCACGGAAATCGCCCGCGACTGCACATCCGAATATGCGAAATCCGCCACCAGCGACTGAATGTTGCCGTCGAAGATGATACCTACAAACTCACCCGCGCGATTGAGCGTCGGGCTGCCGGAATTGCCGCCAATAATGTCACACGTACTCACAAAATTCATCGGCGTGGCAAGTTTCACTCGCGCCTTCTGAGTCAGCCAGCGCTGCGGCAAGTCGAAGGGTTCGCGTCCGGCGTGCTCCGCCGACCGCGTGTACATGCCTTCGATGGTGGTGAACGGCTTCACCTGAACGCCCGCGTCCTCATAGCCTTTCACCGTGCCAAACGCGAAGCGCAAGGTGAAGGTCGCATCGGGATAAACACTCGTACCGCTGAGCGCATAACGCACCCGGGCGATTTTCGACTGAGCCTGCTCTTTAGCTTCGCTCTGCTCCTCGATCGTCGTGCGCGCCGTGCGGGCCGCACCGTCGAGCGCCCGCGCGAGCGCGAGCATCGGATCTGCGTCGACCGCCTTTTCAACGGCGACGGCCTCGGCAGCATAAAGTTCTTTTCGCACGGCCACGTTTTTAACTTTGGTTCCGGCAACCAGTTCGGCCGCCCGCTCACGCGGTGATTTTCCCACGAGCGCGGCTTTCACGACCGGGTCGTCGGCC
Source organism: Verrucomicrobiota bacterium (assembly GCA_031404135.1). Taxonomy (GTDB): domain Bacteria; phylum Verrucomicrobiota; class Verrucomicrobiia; order Opitutales; family Opitutaceae; genus JADKHC01. The sequence goes on from JANNHA010000084.1 coordinate 2,788, forward strand.
CCAAACGTGATCGTCAATTGCGTCAGGTACGCGGCGAGGCGCACTTGTTCGAGATCATCGTAAAGTGGTTCGTCAGAAAACAAAGCCAGTTCAAACGACGCACGGTTTGAATCGCGATATTCGCGCAACCTCTGGCCACTGGGCTTGGACTTCTCCGTCGCGGAGCGATACAACGAACGCGCGATGGCGAGCAACGAACTGCTTCGGTCGGCGTAGCGCTCGAGGAAATTATAACGCGGCGACGCTTCGGCAATGATCCGTTGTGCGGCGGCGATTTCGTCCCACGCGCCGCGTGTATCAGCTAGTTCGGGTCGTTCGGCGGCGAGTTTTTTCAACTGCTCTTCCTCTGCTCGTTTTCGCTGAAAAACCTGCGGATCGAGCAAGCCGGCGAGTTCGCCGTCGTAGGCCTTGCGAGAATTCTGGTAACCAAACAACAGGTCGCGTCCACGCCGCGCATTTTCGGCACTGCGACCGCTGTAACTGAGCAGGAGCACTTCATTTATTTTCAGCCATTCCAGCACCTTGGGCATACGGCGATCACGCGCATCGGCTAGTTCGGCATAGGTGAAGAGGCGGCTCGTCGAGCCCGGGTGCCCGGTGACAAAAACGAGTTCGCCGTCCACCGCGCCCGCCTCGCTCCACTTAAGCGAATGTTCAACCTTGGCCGGCTGGCCGTTCTCGTAAGCGCGGAAAAGACAAAAATCCAAATCGTAGCGTGGAAACTCAAAATTATCCGGATCACCGCCGAAAAATGCCGCCTGCTGCTCCGGTGCAAAAACGAGCCTCACGTCCGTGTATTTCTTGTAACAATAAAGGTGATACTGCGCCCCTTGGAACAACGTGACGACGTCGCTGCGCAGGCCGGTTTTGTCGAGCGACTCCTTTTCGATTTCTGACTTGATCGCACGGCGCGCCGCGAAGGCGTCCGCTGCGGAAGCACCCGGTTTGACTGCGGCATTCACCCGCGCCGTCACGTCCTCGATCGACATGAGCACATTCAACTCAAGATCCACGCATCGAATCTCCTCGGCCCGCGATTTCGCATGAAAACCGTCGCGCACGTAGTTGTGTTTCTCATCGCTCAGTTTCTGCAGATCGTCGGCACCTACATGATGGTTCGTGATGATCAGCCCGTCGGGCGACACGAACGAACCGGAACCGCCACTATTGAAACGCACCGCGCATTTCTGCACGTGCTCCAGCCACGCAGCCGTCGGCTCGAAGCCGTGGCGCGCCTTGAGGGTTTGTAGCGGTGGCGCGTTGAGCAACCACATGCCTTCATCGGCGAGGATCGTATTCATGGTCAAAATTCCGGCAGCCATTCCCGCAGCAACTTGAAACAAGCGTTTGGTTGTCATCCGTCCTAGGAAAACCAAGCCGGCGCGGGAGACCAGCGATTTCATAAAAAATCCTTCCTATAAACGCATTCGGCACTTTCTTGAGCTTGCCGCCAGCCTCGTCTCCGCAATCTTCAACTCCAACGCATGATTCACTCGTTTGTCTTCAGCGAAGGAAAACCTGTTGGCCGCGACCTCGAAGTCGAGGCGCTGCGCCTTGTGCGTGCCGACAAGGGCTTGATGCTTTGGGTCGATCTCTCCGAACCGACCGAGGAGGAAATCAAAGTCATCCTCGAAGGCGTGTTTCAATTTCACCCGCTGGAAATCGAAGACTGCGTCACCCCCAGTTCCCTCCCAAAAATCGAGGATTACGACGACCATCTGTTCTTGGTGACGCACGCCGTCGATTTCACGCGCACGGAGAAATTCAACACCACGGAGCTCGATCTGTTTCTCGGCAAAGATTTTCTCGTCACCTTTCACCGCAAGCCGCTTCGCTCCGTGCAAGCCGCGCTGGACCGTTGCGCCAAGGCCACCGGAGTCGTCGCCCGCGGCCCCGACCGCCTCGCCCACACCGTGCTCGATCTCCTCGTCGAAAACTACAAGCCCGTGATCGACGAACTTCGCGCCGAACTCGAGGAACTCGAAGAGGTCGTTCTCACCAAGGGTGACGAAAACCTGATCTCAAAACTCCTGCACGTTCGCACCGACATCAATCGCCTGCGCCAAATCATGCGCCCACAACGCGATGTCGTCAGCCGCCTCGCCCACGGTGAAAATAAACACGTGCGCGCGATCATGCTCCCCTACTTCCGCGATCTGCGCGACGACCTCCTCCGCATCGACGAAACCGCCTCGTCCTACGCCGACCAACTCCTTATCTCTTTCGACCTTTACCTGAGCAAGTCCGACTTCCAGGCCAACGAAGGCATCAAGGCGCTCACCGCCCTCACCGCGATCACCCTGCCCGCCACGATCATCGGCACCTGGTACGGCATGAATTTCGAGCACATGCCCGAGCTGAAGTCGCCCTACGGCTACCCCGCCGCGTTTATCGTCACCGCAGCACTCACCGCCACCATGTGGTGGTGGTGCAAAAAGCGGCGCTGGATCTGATCCGCCCCTCGCCGCACCATGATCACCACGCTCGTCTACCGCGATCACAAGCTCTTCGCGCAAGATCCCTCGCTCGACCAACTCGCGCTCCTGCGGGCCGAACCAGGCGTCATGATCTGGATCGATCTGAATCAGCCAACTGATGAAGAAACGAACCAGATCCTAGAGAAACTTTTCGCCTTCCACCCGCTCGCGATCGAGGACTGCGTCAACGACACGCCCTTTCCGAAACTCGAAGCCTACGACGACTACCTCTATTTCGTGATGCATGCAGTCGACACGAGTGAAGCCCCGGCGTTCAAGACCACTGAGCTCGATCTGTTCCTCGGGAAAAACTATCTCGTCACCTACCATCATCTGCCACTCGCGCCGGTCAGCGCCACCCTCGAACGTTTTCTGCGCACCGCCAGCGAGCCGGTGCGCGGCCCTGATCGCTTTGCCCACACCATTCTCGACTACATGGTCGAAGCCTACAAACCACCGCTCGAAGCCCTGCGTCAGGAAATCGACCGGGTCGAAGAAGGCGTTCTTCGCGAAATCTCCGCTGACGAACTATTCCCCAAGGTCGTAACGCTGCGCAAACAGCTCTCGCGCCTCCGCCAGATCGTGCGCCCCCAACGCGAAATCGCCACCGAGCTCGCGCAAGGCAAACACGCCTTCATCCGCAGCGCCATCACCCCCTACCTGCGCGACCTCGCCGAAGAACTCACCCGCATGGAAACCCAGACGCAGGTCTGGGCCGAACAGCTCATTCTCTCCTTCCGCATCTACATCAACAAATCCAGCCACGAGGCCAATGAAGGCATCCGCGTCCTCACCGCGATCACCGCGTTGACCTTTCCCGCGCTTCTCGTTGGCGGCTGGTACGGCATGAATTATCAACACATGCCTGAGCTCGGCTTGCGGGGAGGCTACCCGCTTGCCTTCGGCCTTATGCTCGTCGGCACTTACGCGACCTACCTCTTCATGCGCCGGAAAAAGTGGCTGTAAAAGGCCGCCGGCCAGTTAATAAAGATCCCCGGAGCAAGCTCCGGGGCATTGCAGAAATTGTAGGAGCGGCTTTACGCCGCGATTCAGCCAAAGCATCGCGGGATAAACCCGCTCCTACAGACGAACCAGCCTGAGCCGCGCGCTCAGTACTTCACCGAACAGCCGTAAGGTTCGGTTGTGGCTTTTTCGACGGGCTTGCCGGCTTTGAGAGCAACAAGTGCGGCTGTTAGATAGTTGTTCGCCTTTGCAATATCCGCCGCGTTGCCGGAACGAATGCTGTCGATCGCGCCATTGTAGACGAGGACGCCATCGGCCTGCACAACGAAGATATGGGGCGTGGTTTTGGCTCCGTAGAGATGGCCGACTTTCCCATCGTGGTCGGGCAAATAGGCTGTGGGTACGGCGTGGTTCTTCTCAAGATAGGCTTTGACCTGCGCAGGCGTGAGATCGCCGCCTTGTTTGCCGGCGGCACCGGAGTTGATCGTCAACCAGACCACACCATCAGCCGCAGCCGCCTTTTGAAGGTTCGGCAGGTTGCCACTGGCTTCGTAGTGTTTCTTCACGAACGGGCAGTCGGGGTTGTGCCATTCAAGGACGACGATTTTACCCTTATAGTCAGAGAGTTTGTGGGCCTTGCCACCGACATCGGTCAGCGTGAAATCAGGGGCCGCAGCGCCGATTTCGACTGCACGGACGGTGTTAAAGGAAAGAGCGGCGAACGTGGCCGCGAGGAGCGTAATGAGGCGGAGGGTTGTTTTCATAGGAAAGGTTGCGACGCCCAGACTAGCCAAAAGTTTCACCTTCGCCAGCGGGCGACGCGCTTTCACGTTGCTGACACACACGGATGGATCCTTGCTGATTTCGAGCAAATCTCGTGAGCACCGTGCCCGACACCCCCAACCATCCTAGTCAGGCGGTCCCCGCCTCCTCGCTCTCGCGAGTCGATCGGCTGGGCTGGTTCACCCTCGGCCTCGTCGCGGTCTTAGTCGCAGGCCTCACACTCTTCCTGTTGCCCCAGTGGCGGCACAATCTGGATCTGCAACACGGCTGGTTCACGCCACTGATTTTCGCGTTGCTCATCCACGAGGCCCGCACGCGGGGAACACCGCGCTATCTGCAACCGACAGCCTTTGTTCGCAGCGGCATCGCGGGCCTCCTGCTCCTGGGAATCCTGCTGCTGGTCGTGGGCGGATTGTACACGGCGGCGCTTGACTGGACACATGCGTTGGTAGCGGCGATGGCGACAAGTGCGTTCTGCGCGCTGCTCGCCGCGACGTGGATATCTTTCGCCTTGAGCTCGGTTCGGCTCGTGCCGTTCAACTGGCAAGCGGGCGTGGCGGTTTTTATTTGGTTGTTAAGTTCGCCGCTGCCGCCGGGCACTTACGGCACGCTCACGCACGGATTGCAGGCCGGTGTGACGAGCGTGGTGCTCAACGCCCTGCATTTCCTCGGCATCGCCGCCGTGCAGCACGGCAACATTATTCAACTCACCCGCGTATCGGTCGGCATCGAGGAAGCCTGCAGTGGAGTGCGCAGCCTGATCTCGTGCGTGTACGCAGGATTTTTTATCTCAGCCGCGCTGGTTCGGCGGCCGGCGGCGCGAGCATGGGTGATCGCGCTGGCCGCACCGCTGGCGATCACGATGAACCTGCTGCGCTCGTTCACGCTCACGCTCCTCGCCCATCTCGGCGTGGATACAACCGGAGCCTGGCACGATGTCACCGGTTACGCGATCATCGGCGTCACGGCTGCGTTGCTCGCGGGGCTGGCGCTCTTTCTCGACCGGCGTGCGCCGACCGTGACGACAAAACCGCAACCCAACGCTCCCGCCACAAACGCCACCAGCGCCAACGCAAGCCCCCGCCTGCCCCAGGCTCTCGTCGCGGGCGGGCTGTCGCTGGCGATCAGTTTAGTCATTTTGTTTGTCGTCAATACCCGGCCGGCCAGCAATCCCGACCGCCCTGCACCCGACCTCGCCGCGTTTCTCCCCATGGCCTTCGATGGCTGGGAGGCCAGCCCGAGCAGCGACATTACGCAATTGACCGCACAATTGCAGACCGACCGACTCGCCCAAACCACCTACAACCGGAAAACTCCGCGGGGCCCGCTCGAAATCACGGTCTACCTCGCCTACTGGCCGGTGGGAGCGACGCCCGTCAGCTTCGTCGCCACGCACACGCCTGATGCCTGCTGGCCTGGTTCGGGTTGGTCGCCCATGCCCCTGGAAACTCCGCGCGTGCCGCTGATCATCGGCACCCATCAACTCGATGCCGCCGAATACCGTCAATTCACCCAGAGCGGTTTCCTGCAACATGTCTGGTACTGGCACTTATACGACGGGCGCGTGATCCACCCCGAAGGCGCGCGTTCGCCACGGCAACTTTTATTGCTGGCATTCCACTACGGATTCCATCGCGAGGGCGAACAACTCTTCGTGCGCGTCTCCAGCAACCAGCCGTGGGAAACCATCGCGAGCGAACCGCTCTTACAGGAAATCTTTGCGCGGTTGGGGAAATTGGGTCTTTAATCGCGCCATGCTTTTCCGGCTCACCCGTCAGGAAAGAAAAACACTGCTCTGGCTCACCGTGCTCTTCGTGCTCGGCCTGATCGGCTGGTGGGTCCTTTAACACACCTTGATTTCATGGCCTCACCCGTCCCCGCAAGACCACCCGCCATTCCCAGTTTCGCCGGCCTCGTCGCCAAAACCGGCTGGATCATCGCTGCGGCGATGCTATTGCTCACCGCATTTTTCGCCGCGCGCGTCGCCACCTTGAACACCCAGGTCGTTTACCTTAAACAAGAGGCCGAACTCGCCCGCCTCGAAAGCCAAAGCCTGAAACAACAGCTTGAAGCCGAGCGCATTCTTAATGCCCGGCAGCTGGCCAACTTAGCCAACCAGGAAAAGGGTCAAACCTCCAGTTCGGCCACGCCTTGATTTCGCCCTGATCGGCCTCTCCCTAGCCGTTAGTTGAGCTTCTAGCGCGTGCATGGGCCTATTAATTTCTCAGCGACATCGATGCAAAAAACTTATCGCTAAAGAAAATCTCTTCTCGACGTCCGCTGTTACTTAGGGAGCCTAACGGGACATGGTTATAAAACCCAAAGTCCGCGGCTTCGTTTGCGTCACCGCCCATCCGGCCGGTTGCGCAGCGCAAATTCAGGAACAGATCGATTACGTCAAAAGCAAAGGCCCGATCAAAAACGGCCCCAAGAAGGTGCTCGTGATCGGCGCCTCCACGGGCTACGGCCTCGCTTCGCGCATCGGTGCCAGCTTTGGTTCTGGTGCGGATTCGGTCGGCGTTTTCTACGAACGCCCCTCGGATGTTGATCGTCCCGCGACGCCCGGTTGGTACAACAGCTACGCCTTCACCCAGGCCGCACGCGCCGCCGGCCTCTACGCCGGTAATATCAACGGCGACGCTTTCTCCGACGACATCAAGAAGCAGACCCTCGAGATGGTTAAACGCGACCTCGGTCCGGTCGACCTCGTCGTTTACTCCCTCGCCTCGCCCCGCCGCACGCATCCCGTCACCGGCGTCGTCCACAAATCCGTTCTCAAACCCGTTTCCGCGCCCTACACCAATAAGACCGTCGACACCGACACCGGCATCGTCAGCGACATCACGATCGAACCCGCCAACGAAACCGAAATCGCCGACACCATCGCCGTCATGGGCGGCCAGGATTGGGAACTCTGGATGAACGCGCTCGCCGACGCGAAACTCCTCGCCCCCGGTGCCACCTCCGTCGCCTATTCCTACATCGGGCCCGAAGTCACCTGGCCCGTTTACAAAAACGGTACGATCGGCCTCGCCAAAAACGACCTCGAACGCGCTGCCCGCAGCATCGACGCGCTCCTCAAAATCAACGGCTACGGCCGCGCCTTCGTCTCCGTCAACAAAGCCCTCGTCACCCAAGCCAGTTCAGCGATTCCGATCGTACCGCTCTACATCGGCCTGCTCTTCAAAATAATGAAAGCCAAGGGCACGCACGAAGGCTGCATCGAGCAGATCCAACGCCTCTTCGCCACGCAGATGTACAATGGTTCGGCTCTCACCTTCGACGAAGTCGGCCGCGTCCGCGTCGACGACTGGGAAATGCGCCCCGAAATCCAAAACGAAATCAAACGCATCTGGCCCCTCATCACGACCGAGACCCTCAACTCCGTCACCGACATGGAAGGCTACCGCACCGACTTCCTGAAGCTCTTCGGCTTCGGCCTCCCCGGCATCGACTACGACGCCGACATCGAACCGCATTTCAAATTCGAGTGAGCCACGACGAGCCTCCGACTTGATCCAATTTAAAACACCCAAACCCGCGCCCTCCAGCGCGGGTTTTTCGCGTTGCGCCCTGCCGGGCGCACCAAAAAAAGCGCACGGCCCTGTGAAGGAACCGCGCGCGAGGTGTTGAAACAGATTTTACCGAACCAGCCTCAGGTCGCAGCCGGAGTGCCGAGCAAATTATCGATCGAGTCGCTCTCGGTGTTGAGATCAGCGAAGAGCCACGTCGACAGGTAACGCTCGCTGCTCGACGGGATGATCACGACAATCTGTTTACCCTTGTTCTCAGGGCGTTGAGCAAGCTGTAACGCTGCCCACACCGCCGCACCACTGGAAATGCCGATCGGAACACCGTCAAGCGTGTTGACCTGTTTGGAGATAGGACCTGAATCGGTTTCCTTGACGCGGATGATCTCGTCAATCACCTTCGTGTTAAGGATGGCCGGAACGAAGCCAGCACCGATGCCCTGCAACTTGTGCGGACCAGGTGCGCCACCCGAGAGGACGGGCGAGGCGTCGGGTTCGACCGCGACGATTTTTACGCCAGGCTTGCGGGCTTTGAGCACTTCACCGATGCCGGTGATCGTGCCACCGGTGCCGACGCCGGAGACAACGAAGTCAACGTTACCGTCGGTGTCTTTCCATATTTCCTCCGCCGTGGTCTGGCGGTGAATGGCGGGATTGGCTGGGTTGGCAAACTGCTGAAGGACGACGCTGTTCGGGATCTGCTTTTGCAGTTCCTCGGCTTTGGCGATGGCACCCTTCATGCCCTTTGGCCCTTCGGTGAGGATGAGTTTCGCGCCAAGGATCTTGAGCAGCTTGCGACGCTCAACCGACATCGTCTCGGGCATGGTAAGAATGAGCTTGAGGCCCTTCGCGGCAGCGACAAACGCGAGCGCGATACCGGTGTTGCCGCTGGTCGGCTCGATCAGGACGGTGTCCTTGGTGATCTTGCCGGATTTGAGCGCGTCCTCGATCATCGCGTAACCGATGCGGTCCTTCACACTCGAGAGGGGATTAAAGAACTCCAGCTTGAGGAGAATTTCAGCTTGGGCGCCGTGTTGAGCGGCCGTGCGGTTGAGGCGTACGAGTGGAGTGTTGCCGATCGTTTCGGTGATGTCGTTGTATATCTTAGCCATGTTGTTTTTGGATTACGTGACTGGTTGTGGGGTTAAATTGCGTAGTCGTGCTGGAACGTGTGGCTCGGCCTCAGGCGCAACAGCACCAAATCGTTAAGCTTAATGTTCAATTCAGCAAGTTCGGTTCGGGAAATTTCCGCCTCAACCGTCTCGCGCGTATGCAGGAGCTCAAGCGAAATCAGGGTCTGCGATCCCGCCGTGTGCGCATGGCGGAAAACCGCTGATACGCCCAGTGAACCGGGCTCGTGGCGGGTGACCGCAATATCATGCGGGCGAACATAAAGGAGGCCATCGGCCGCGAGTCGTCCGTTGTCAAGAATCGGACCGGTGGCGCTCCACGCGGCGACATCACGAAGAACGTTCACGTTGCCCAGAAATTGATAAACGAAAGGCGTGGCGGGCCGGTCGTAAACCTCTTGGGGTGTTCCCACTTGTTCGACCTTGGCCTGGTTCATGATTACGACCTCGTCAGCGATCTCCAACGCTTCTTCCTGATCGTGCGTTACGAAAATCGTGGTCAGCTGAATCTCGTCATGGAACTGGCGGAGCCAGCGACGCAGGTCCTTGCGAACCCTCGCATCGAGCGCACCGAACGGTTCGTCAAGCAGCAGCACCTTCGGCTCCACCGCGAGTGCGCGAGCGAGTGCGACGCGTTGACGTTGTCCGCCGGAAAGCTGGCTGGGGAAGCGGCGGTCGAGGCCATCGAGCTGGACCAGCTTGAGTAGTTCGCCCACGCGGTCGGCAATCTTGGCTTCCGTGGGACGTTCGACGCGCGGACGCACACGCAGACCGAAGGCGACGTTCTCAAACACGGTCATGTGTTTGAAAAGCGCGTAGTGTTGGAAAACAAAACCCACGCCGCGTTTGCCCGCCTCCACCCGACTCACGTCCTGGCCGTGGAATTCAATCCGGCCATTGCCTTCATCAGCAAATTCGAGGCCGGCAATGATGCGCAACAGCGTCGTTTTTCCCGAACCAGATGGCCCTAGTAATGCGACGAGTTTGCCGCTCGGCACGGCGAGATCGACGGCGTCGAGCGCCTTGTAGCGGCCGAAAGTTTTGGTGATGCCTGTGGCGATAATACTCATGGGGAGACAATGGAGAATGATGAATGCAGAATGGAGAATGACTCCCGAGCGCCGGAAGCCATGGCACAATTAACACGAACAACCATTCTGCATTCTAAATTCTTCATTCTAAATTCGCTTTCTGAAATTTCCATTCGATAAAACTTTTTAGAACGAGCGTGATGATCGCCAGAATCGCGAGCAGCGAGGCCATGGCGAACGCACCGACGAAGTTGTATTCGTTGTAGAGAATTTCGACGTGCAGCGGGATGGTGTTGGTCTCGCCGCGAATGTGGCCGCTCACGACCGAGACCGCACCGAATTCGCCCATCGCGCGAGCATTGCACAGAATGATGCCGTAGAAGAGGCCCCATTTGATATTCGGCAGCGTTACACGCCAGAAGGTTTGCCAGCCGCTCGCACCGAGCGTGATCGCGGCGTACTCCTCGTCCGTGCCCTGCGCCTGCATGAGCGGAATAATTTCACGCGCCACAAACGGGAAGGTGACGAACGTCGTCGCCAATATGATGCCGGGGGTGGAGAAGATGATTTTAATATCGTGATCTGACAGCCACGGGCCGAACCAGCCCTGCAAGCCAAAAACCAGTACATAAATCAGGCCTGCGATCACCGGCGAAACCGCAAACGGCAAATCAATGAGCGTGATGAGCAAACTTTTCCCCGGAAAAGTGAACTTCGTAATGGCCCACGCTGCCGCCACGCCAAAAACGAGATTCGCTGGCACCGAAACCGCCGCCGCCAGCAAGGTGAGACGAATGGCGGAGAGCGCGTCGGGATCGCTGAACGCAGCGAAATAGGCATTGATCCCACGGCGAAACGCTTCGGCGAACACCGCGCCCAACGGCAGCACAAGAAAAAAGGCCACGAACAACAACGCGATCGTCGTGAGCAACCAACGCACCCACACAGGATCCTGCGTCACCTTCGGCTGGGAAGTCGCCGGAGGACGATGGCGTTGGAGATTAGAAATCGTTGAGGCCATGGCTCAGATCTGGTGATAAAGTCGGTTTTTCGGTAGGGCGGGACCGCTGGGCGCGCCGAGGTTCTCACGGCGGTCCCCGCGGTCCCGCCCTACCCCGGAGGCTGCAAACGTGCGATCGATGATGGATGTTTGCGTACTCATATCCGATGGTAACGACGGCTCCATTTTTGGAGCAGGTTGATGACAAGCAGCAGAACAAATGACGAAACCAGCATGACCACCGCAATGGCCGTGGCGCCGCGATAGTCGTATTGCTCAAGTTTGGTGAGGATGAGCAACGGTACGATTTCGGTGCGCATCGGCATGTTGCCTGAAATGAACACAACCGATCCGTACTCCCCCAAAGCACGCGCGAACGAAAGCGCGAAGCCCGTCAACATCGCTGGCACGAGCTCCGGCAATATCACTCGCGTGATCGTCTGCCAGCGATTCGCGCCTAGCGTCGTCGCGGCCTCTTCGAGCTCGAGCTCGAGTTCTTCGATCACCGGCTGCAGCGTGCGCACGACAAACGGCAGTCCGATAAACGTCAGCGCGATCAATACGCCGAGCTCCGTGAACGCGACACGGATGCCCCAAGGTTCGAGAAACTGCCCAATCCAACCGTTCTTCGAATAGATCGCGGTGAGTGCGATACCCGCGACCGCCGTCGGCAACGCGAAAGGCAGGTCCACGAGTGCATCGATCACTTTCCTACCGGGAAAGGGATAACGAACCAGCACCCAGGCGAGCAAAAGCCCAAATACCAAGTTAATTAACGCCGCCGCAAACGAAGCGCCAAAACTGATGCGATAAGCCGCCATCACGCGAGGCGAGGCGACGGCTTGCACGAAGTGCTCCCACGTCATTCCGGCCGTCTTCAGAAATACTGCCGCAAGCGGCACGAGCACGATGAGTCCAAGATAAAAAACCGTATAACCTAGCGAAAGGTTAAAGCCTGGCAGCGCGGAACGTCGGGATTGTGCAAAGGCCATTAGAGGTCCTGGCCTTGGGCGATGAAACCGAGGTATTCATCGAGGATGGTCTGCAGCGCCACGGCAGCGGCCTGAGCCTGCTGCCCGGCCAAGGCATCGAGCCGGTCGAACAGGTGCTGGAGGTCGCGCGTGGGCATGGTGGTGAGCGAAAACATCGATGGAATCGTCGTACGGACTATTTCGCGTAGATCTGATCAAAGGTACCGTCGTCCGCGAAGTGGATTTTCCTAGCCTTGGTCCAGCCACCAAACGCTTCGTCGATAGTGAAGAGTTCGACCTTCGGAAATCTCGCGGCGTATTTGGCGGTGGCGGCTTCGGAGGTGGGTCGATAGAAGTTTTTGCCCGCGATATCCTGGGCCTCATCAGAGTAAAGATACTCAAGATAGGCCTTGGCGACCTCCGTGGTGCCTTTCTTTTTCGCGACCTTGTCAACCACCGTCACGCTGGGCTGGGCGAGGATGCTCAGTGAGGGCACGACGATCTCAAACTTGTCGGCACCGAACTCTTTCAAAGCGAGAAAAGCTTCGTTTTCCCAGGAGATGAGGACATCGCCAATACCGCGTTGGACAAAGGTGGTGGTTGAGCCGCGCGCACCGCTGTCGAGCACGGGCACGTTTTTGTAGAGCTTGCGAACAAACTCCTTCGCCGCGTCATCGCTACCGTACTTGCGGCGGGCAAATTCCCACGCGGCGAAGTAGTTCCACTGTGCGCCGCCTGAGGTTTTCGGGTTGGGCGTGATAACGGCTACGCCGGCTTTGGTGAGGTCATCCCAGTCTTTAACCTTGAGTGGATTTCCGGTCCGCACGAGGAATACGATTGTACTCGTGTAAGGTGCGGAGTTTTTCGGCAGGCGGCCAAACCAGTCGGCAGGGATCAGTTTGCCCACGGTCGCAAGCGCATCGATGTCGCCAGCGAGCGCGAGCGTGGCGACGTCAGCTGCGAGCCCTTCGATGATGGAGCGGGCCTGTTTGCCCGAACCGCCGTGCGATTGTTTGATGGTGACGTTGTCGCCCGTCTTGGCCTTCCAGTATTTGGCAAAGGCAACGTTGTATTCCGTGTAGAACTCGCGCGTCGGATCGTAGGAAACGTTCAGGAGTTGGAGGTCCTTGGCCGAGGCTGAAAGAGCGAGCGCCAGGATGATGAAGAGAGAAGTAAAAGTTCTCATGACTGGATTTTAGATCAATCTTCTAGTTTTAGATTAGAAGCTCAGTTGCACGCGGGCGATGACCGCAAGTTCGTCATCCCGCGCGCCGATCTGAGCGGCCGGAGTTTTGGCATCGTCGAACTGGGTCTGCTCGGCGTTGAGCAGGAATCGGACATTGCGATTCAGGTACCAGTTGACGCCGACACCGTAGGCGAAAGCACCCGTGGCGTTGGTGGTGCTGCCGAGGCCGGCGCCGTCATCGGAAACGGCGTGGAAAAGTTTGCTGTCGAGTGAAAGACCGCTCACGCGAGCCACCACTTCAAACGCGCCCCAGCCTGCGCCTTTGGCAAAGGGATTCTTTGGGGTGACACCGGCTTTGGTCGCTTCTTCACCGGTGAGGACCCAACCAGCGCTGGCACGCCAAGCGGAGTTGTTAAAGGTACGCGTCAGGCCAGCAACGTTGACCGCGATGTCTTGTTTTTCTAACGCATATTCTGCGGCGAGACTGAACGGCGTGCCGGCATACCACTCGACGCTCGGGCTGATTCGCGTGTGGTCACCATTAGAGTAAAGTACGGCCCCATAGCTGAAAATCGCCTGCTGTGAATTGCTCGCGATGTTGGAAAGGCCGTTGGAGATATTCGAGCCGGCCGTGCCCACCTCGTTACCCCGGCTGGCGCCGATGCCGAAAGAAAGTTTCGAAATCACACCGCCAACTTTCTTGAACGGAGTGATCGTGATACGCCCGGCGAGTGTGCGATCCCCGTCAAGATTGTCAGCGGCGGCACCGCCAAAACTCGTGGTGGTGTTTGCAGCGCCGATAAACGCTCCAAGCCGATACTCCACAAAACCGCCACCCAAAGCGCCAAAAATTTCGGCCCCCAGATCACGATTCGGCTGAAGCATGTTCACGAAAGGCGATTCGATGAAGTGACGGTTCGCACCGGGCTCCAGACCCACAGCGGAGGCGAATTTGCCAACCCGAACCCCGAATTGCGGGCTGAAGCGCGCCGCGAAAAATGCATCCCAAAGCGCAACGGTCGAAGTATTGTTAGTTCCAGCGCCAAGTTCGGGTGTGATATTGAAATCGTAGAACCCCGCGACAGTGCCAGCCGTGATCAAGCGGATGCGGCGCAGGAGGAAGGCATCGCGGTTGGATGCGCCGTCATCAAGGAAGTGGCGGGAATCGAATTGGGCGAGGGCCTTGAGCTTCAAGTCGAAGGCCTTGTCGGCCGAAGTGATGGTAAAGCCGCTGGCACCGGCTGTGACCGAAGCGGTCGTCTTGGCTTTGGCAGCGGAGTCTTCGTCTTTGAGCTCCTGCTTGCGCTCGATCACTTTGACCTTTTGGTCGAGCAGACGAACCTGTTCGCGCAAGGTCTGAAGTTCATCGGGCGACGCCTGTTGGGCGTGGATGCCGGTTGATCCGATGGCCAGCAAGCTCAGAGCGAACCAGGCTCGGGATTTGGAACTGAGAAGAGAAGGTGCAGCCATGGCTTAATTCCTATTTGTTTACTATACTTAGTGAGTTAACAAAGTAACCAATCGAAAATGACTGCAAGCCGAATTTCGCAGAAAATGCTGGCGCGGGTATTATCGCTTGCCAATATACTCATAACATTACATTAGAATAGCTTACATACTCGTACGATCCCGTTTCTACCGCAGATTTAGACGCAAACCATCATGGGCAAGCGCAATATTGACGGGCAGTTTTGCGCCGTCGCCAACATGCTCCAAGAGATGGGTCATGTGCGTGAAAAAGGTCTGCGGTGCCGCGATTTCCTGGGCCACAGCGACGGCCTCGCCGATGCTCATATGCGACGCGTGGCTTTCGTATTTCAGACCGTCGAGCACGACCACCTCGGCCCCTTTCGCGAGCGCCACCGCCTCGCGCGGCACACGTTTGCAGTCGGTGTAATACACGAACTTTTTCCCGCTACTGCGCTCGGTAAAAGCGAGTCCTAACGTGTTCACGCCGCCGTGCGGCAAGAGCGTCGATTCAATTGTCCCCTGCTCCAGTTCGAGTTTGGTCGGCATCGTTTGCAGTTTAAACGCTGGGTAACCCTTCACCACCGGGCGCTCCATGATCGCGTACGGATACATCGCCAACACGCGGCCAATGCCCTCGTCCGTCGAGTAAACCGACAACGCATTCCCTCCGAGCAGATCGCAAAAACGACGCAGGTCATCCATGCCTGCTACGTGATCCGCGTGGCCGTGCGTGAGAATAAACAGATCAATCCATGTCACCTTATTTTGGATACACTGGAGACGAAACTCCGGCGCCGCATCCACCTGAATGTGCAAACCGTCCATCACCACATGCACACTGGCCCGGGTACGTTGGTTACGCGGATCAGTTGAGGTGCAGACCGCGCAGTTACAGGCGATCAGTGGAACTCCCTGCGAAGTACCCGTGCCGAGAAAGATGACTTCCATGCGGCCTAGCCAAGGCGAGTCACAGACGGCCCGCAAGCACGGTAACACAAGAGGCACCAAGCTTTACTTGGCGCACACGATCAGAAAAAGTCGGTAACATTTTCCTGTGACGCTGATACTCGGACTTTGTTATGGGGAATGGTTTGGGCACTGATGCCTTCTCACCCAAACGCCTTTTGCCGGAGCCCGCGCAGGGAGTTGAGGCCGCCCCAGTCGGTGATGGGCGCGAGCGGACGCGGGGCGGTGCGTTCACGCGCCCCGTGACGCTGACGGTAGGCTGCCAGATGTGTTTCGACAAAAGCCTGACTGCCGAGCACAGCGCCATCGGTAAAATACCGCACACGACAGCGCAACACCGTCGCAAGCGGGAGGCGTCCTTTTTCTTTAATCACCTTTTCGAAGGCGACAGAGGAAATCGCTTGGGCGTGTGACTTGGTTGTCGTGCC
>JANNHA010000085.1:0-30927 GCA_031404135.1 Verrucomicrobiota bacterium
GGTAGAATCCAGACCGCGTGAGGGAGTACGCATTACTGCCGGGTTCGGCGAAATCAACGCAGCCAGCTCTTTATGACCGGTTCCGAGCTTCAGGACTTACTCGATCGCGTCCGTCGCGGCGACCTCGACTCGTCCGCCGCCGCGGGCCGGATTCTCACGGCGCTTCGCGCGGCGCCGTTTGAGGACCTGGGGTTTGCGCGGGTGGATACACACCGGGAACTCCGGCAGGGATTCCCGGAAGTGATCCTGGGTATCGGCAAGACCCCGGCCCAGATCGCCGCCATCGCGGAGAAGATCGTCGCGCACGGACAGGCGCTCCTGGTGACGCGCGCCGATACCGCGGCCCACGACGCGGTGCGCGCCCGTGTGCCTGGCGTCACCTTTCATCCTGACGCGCGCGCCATCACGCTGGCGCAGGGCGAGATACCGGCCGGCAAAGGGACGATTCTCATCGCCTGCGCCGGCACCTCCGACCTGCCGGTCGCCGAAGAAGCCGCCATCACGGCCGAAGTCTTTGGCAACCGCGTTGTGCGCGTTTTCGATGTCGGCGTGGCCGGACTGCACCGCCTCTTCGGACGACTGGAAGTCATCCGCAACGCCCGCGTCATCGTCGCCGTCGCCGGCATGGAAGGCGCCTTGCCCAGCGTGCTCGGCGGACTCGTTGACCGCCCGATCATCGCCGTACCGACAAGTGTGGGCTACGGCGCGAACTTCAGTGGACTCTCCGCCCTGCTCGCCATGCTCAATAGCTGCGCCCCCGGCGTGAGCGTGGTGAACATCGACAACGGTTTCGGCGCCGGCACCGCCGCCAGCACGATCAACCGGCTGTAGTTCGGTTATACAGTCCGATGTAGCAAGCTCGCCGAGCCCGGTTCCGACTCCAAGCGCCTCCAAAACCAACCAGCAACGGCCTGCAGCTTCGGAGCTGTTTCGCACTTGCCTACACATGAAGCAGCCACAATAGGTGTATGCATGAAAAGAACCAACATCGTCCTGGACGAAAAGCTGGTGCGCGATGGCTTGAAGACGACTGGGATGAAAACTCGGCGCGCATTGGTCGACTATGCACTCAGGGAATTGGTGCGCCGCGAGAAGCAAGTCGACCTACTTGCATTAAAAGGAAAAGTTCGCTGGACAGGTGACCTCAATCAAATGCGGACGACTCGCACCGCATGAAGATTCTTGTCGATACAACAGTCTGGATCGATTTCTTTCGTGGCGTCCAAACGCCCAAGGTGGCGACCCTCGAGCAGGCGATTCATGCACGCGAGGACCTATGTTGCTGTGGCTTTATCCTGACTGAAATATTGCAAGGCATTCGAGATGATAAAGAACTTGTCTCTACAAAGAGGTTGTTTGAGGGGCTGATCTATCTTGATGATGACCGCTCCACCTTTGAGTTCGGTGCATCTATTTATCGCGAACTTCGGCGCAAAGGCTGCACGATTCGCAATTCCATCGATTGCTTAATTGCAGCTACGGTGATTCAGCATGGCGTTGCCTTCCTTGAAAATGACCGCGACTACCGGTTCATCGATCAGCATTACCCGCTGAATCGAATTTGAATCATTATAACCATGGGCTATTAGCCAAAATCGGGCGTAACCAATCCGTAGCTCCAGCGACATTTCTTGAGATCAACAGCCCTTTCGCTCCGCCGTCATCGCCCGGCCATAACCTAGCTCAGCCTGGTCCCAGTTCACCAGATTCCAATAGGCCGCCACGTACTCCGCCCGGCGATTCTGGTATTTGAGATAGTAGGCGTGCTCCCACACATCGAGTCCCAAGACCGGCACCTCGCCCTCCATGAACGGCGAATCCTGATTCGCGGTCGATTTCACAACCAGTTTCCCCTTCGCGTACACCAGCCACGCCCAGCCGCTGCCAAAACGCTTCATCGCCGCCTCGCCGAACTGGGTCTTAAACGCGTCGAAACCGCCAAACGTTTTCTGGATCGCGACGGCCAGATCGCCCTTCGGCTCGCCACCAGACTTCGGTGCCAGGGATTCCCAAAAAAACGAATGGTTCACGTGACCGCCCACATTGTTGCGCACCGTCTGGCGGATCGCTTCCGGCACCGCGTCGAGCTTGGCCAACAACCCCACAGCGCCAAGCGCGAGAAGCTCCGGATGTTTCTCTAGCGCCTTGTTCGCATTAGTGATGTAAGCTTGATGGTGTTTCGCGTGATGAATCTCCATCGTGCGTGCATCGATGTGCGGCTCGAGCGCATCGTAGGCATAAGCCAGCTTGGGCAACGTAAACAGGGTCGGCGTCACCTCCGCCGCCGAGAGTTTTCCCGACAAACCAACCAACCCTAACAGCGCCGTCCCCGCACCCAAGGTTTTCAAAGCATCGCGTCGCGTGATTTCTGTTTTTCCAACTTCATCGTGGTTGCTCATGGTAACGCCTAGATACCCATAAACGGTGCCAGCGCAACGGCCCCGCCGCTTTTCCCGGACACTAGGCCACCGGTTCGCTTCTTGTTTGCTTCAGCCACTCGCCGCGCTGAAATACCCTCCGCAACCGAAACTGATGAAAACTCTTCTCTCGTTATTGTTCCTTTTAGCCGCGTCCGCCCTCGCCGCCGCTCCCCAATCCACGACCATCAACCCGCAGCCCGCCAAAGAAGACTACGGCCAGTTCGTCGAAAGCCAGACGAAGCGCGACGCCCTCGGCGAGTGTATCAAGTTTCTGGATCAAATGATCGACGCGGGCGAACACGGCGTCGTCGATGATAAACCCGACCCCGGCATGCTCGAGTACACCACCCCACAAGGCCTGCATTTCGAATTTAGCGCAACTAACATCAAGAAGGAAGCCATCATCTATTACCTGTCCATTTCGCGCAGCGGCAAAGAACTGAAATACTCCGAGGCCACGGCCTTTGCGGCGCTCTTCGCCGACCGCGCCGGCCTCACCCACCCGATCAACATCACCGAAGGCGACAAACCCATCTTCTACGCCCAATGGCTGATCAAACCCTCTACTTGGAAAAAAATGCATAAGATGATGGTCACCGTGCGTGCACAAAACCGCATGGAAAAAGATCCGCTGAAAGCATTCAATTTTGCCATCGCGAACGAAATGGACGCCCGCGCCCAGTCCGCGATGCAAGGCCGCTAAGCACGGCAGCCCGCTCGTCACGTCCGTTCGTTCTCCTTCCCGACCATGTCCACACCTGCCATTTCAATCGACGAGGTCATCATCATTCTTGAGCGTCTCCGTGCGCGGCACCCGCTGGTACACTGCCTAACTAATCACGTGGTGAAAAACTTCACCGCCAATGTGCTCCTCGCCCTCGGCGCCGCACCCGCCATGGTCGAACACGCCGAAGAAGCCGCCGAGTTCGCCGCCCTAGCCGACGCCCTCCTGGTCAACCTCGGCACGCTCGACGAACCCCAAATCGCCGCCATCCGCCGCGCGATTCCCTCAGCCAATCTCGCCAGAAAACCCTGGGTCCTCGACCCCGTCGCCGTCGGCCCGCTCACCATCCGCACCCAGTTCGCCCGCGAAATCCTCGCTCTTCGCCCCCGCCTCATTCGCGGCAATGCCTCCGAAATCATCGCCCTCATCGGTCAAACCGCGCGTGGTCGCGGCGTCGACAGCGGCGACAACTCGGAGACTGCGCTCGCGGCCGCACAAACCCTTGCCTCCATGACCGGCGGCGCCGTTCTCGTCACCGGCGCGATCGACTACGCCACCGACGGAACCGAAACCGTCGCCTGCGCCAACGGACATCCGCTCATGACTCGTGTCACCGGCGTCGGCTGCGCCCAAGGTGCCGTCGCCGCCGCCTGCATCGCCGTCGCTGACAGCCCGCTCGCTGCCGCTGTCGCCGCAGCCACCCTCATGGGCGTCGCCGGCGAGCTTGCCGCACGCATTTCAACCCGCACCGGCAGCTTCGCGACCGCGCTCCTCGACTCCCTCGACCAACTCGACACCGCCACACTCCGCCGCGAAACGAAGCTGTCGTGAACGCCGTCGACCTTACGCTCTACCTTGTCACCGACGCGCCCGAAAACTACCCGCACGGCTTGCTCGCTGGCGTGGAGGCCGCCGTCGCCGGCGGCGCCAGCATCGTCCAATACCGGGCCACCACCGGAACCAAACGCCACCTCTTCGAAACCGCCTGTGCTCTCCGCGATCTGCTGCGCCCGCGCCAGGTGCCGCTCATCATCAATGACCACGTTGACCTCGCCCTCGCGATCGACGCCGACGGTGTACACATCGGCCAAAACGACCTGCCCGCCGAAACCGTTCGCCGCCTGATCGGCCCGAAGAAATTGCTCGGCCTCTCGATCACCGCTCCCGAACAACTCGAAACCGTCCCGTCCAAAATCGTCGATTACCTCGGCATCGGCCCGGTGTTTCCAACCCTTTCCAAAAACGACGCCGCTCCCGCCCTCGGCCTGGAACAACTCGCCCGCCTCACCGCCCACACCTCGCTTCCCGTCGTCGCCATCGGCGGCATCAACCTCGAAAACGCCGCCTCCGTTTTCGCCACCGGCGCGGCCGGACTCGCAATCATTTCCGCTCTCTCCCGCGCGACCGATCCATCCTCTATCGCCCGCGCTTTGCGCTCAACAATTTCCCTTCGCCCATGATTCCCAATATCCTCACGCTCGCCGGCGTTGATCCCTCCGGAGGAGCCGGCATCTTCGCCGACCTAAAAACGTTTTCCGCTCTCGGTGGCTACGGCACCGGCATCGTCGTCGCCCTCACCGCGCAAAATACTCAAGGCGTCACCGGCGTACACCTGATACCCGCCACGTTCGTGACCCAACAAATCGACACGCTTTTCGCCGACGTACGCATCGACGCCGCCAAAGTCGGCATGCTCGCCAATGCCGAACTTGTCGCCACCGTTGCCGCCGGACTGCGCCGCCATGGCGTTCGCCACCTCGTGGTTGATCCGGTGATGGTTTCCAAGAGCGGTCATCACCTGCTGCAACCCGATGCCGTCGATGCTCTGCGCCGCGAACTCCTGCCACTCGCCGAAATCGTCACCCCCAATCTGCCCGAAGCCGGCGTGCTGCTCGACCGCGCCGAACCACGTACCATCGCTGAAATGCGCACCGCCGCCCGCGATCTCCTCCAGTTTGGCTCGCGTTACGTTCTTCTGAAAGGCGGCCACCTCGACGGCGAAGAAAGCATCGACATCCTCGACGACGGTGAAACGCAGCTCGAACTCAGCTCAAAACGGATCGCCACGCCCAATACCCACGGCACCGGTTGCACACTCTCCGCCGCCATCGCCGCGCTGTTGCCCCAGCGCGCCACCATGATCGACGCCGTGCGCGAAGCCAAAGCCTACCTCACCGCCGCGCTCATCTCTGCCGATCAACTCGCCGTCGGCCACGGCCACGGCCCCGTCCACCACTTCCACAACCTCTGGTGGAAACGTTAATCGCCTAAAATTCGCCTCCGTATTCGATCACCCGAAACTTTCTCAGAAATTCAGTGTTAAAACAGAAGATGATTCGATGCACCCTCACCGCCTGCTTCGCGCTTTTCCTTGCCGGAACCGCTCTAGCCGCGCCGCTCGATGACGCCATCGCGCTCTACAAAGAAAGAAAAGTTCCAGAGGCCCGCGCCGCGCTCGAAGCCATAACCACCGCCGAGCCACAAAACGCCGAAGCCTGCTACTACCTCGGCCTCACGCTCCTTCGCACCCGCGATCCCAAACTCCTCGAAAGCGCCGTGGAATGGTTCAAGAAAGCGGCCGACCTCCAGCCTGAGAACATCAGCTACCTTTTCGAATACGGCGGCAACTGCCTCGCTCTCTCCGGTAAAACCCGCTCGCTCAGCGCCGCCAACCGGGGGCGCGATGCGCTCGAAAAAGTCATCAAGCTCGACCCGGCGCACCTCGACGCCCACGAAGCGCTTTATCAGTTTTTCGATCAGGCTCCCTGGCCCATTGGCAGCGGCCCCAAAGCCCGCGCCCACCTGGAAGAAATCCGCAAACACAAACCGGACCACGCGCTCACCCTCCTCGTCTCAACCAAAACCAAAGCCAAGGACTACGTTGAAGCCTTTGCCCTCTGCGACGAAGCCCTCGCCAAGACGCCTGACCACTACATCGTCCTGATGCTCTACGGCCAAACCGCCATCGCCAGCGGCCAGAATCTCGATCTCGCGCTGTTACGGCTCAACAAATGTCTGACCTTAACGCCACCGCCAAAAGCCACCGGCCCCGCTTCCGTTCACTGGCGCATCGGCCAGTTGCAGGAAAAGCGAGGAGACATCCCGGCCGCTCGTGCCGCCTATGAAGCCGTGCTGGCCATCGACGCCAACTTCTCCAAAGCCAGCGAGGCCTTGGAGAAATTGAAGTAAGCAACGCAGCCGATGGTAGGGCGGGACCGCTGGGCACGCCGTTCCGAATACCCGGCGCGCCCAGCGGTCGCGCCCTACCTAAAACTGCTGCGATTCGATGGATAACCTTAGCGCTGATTCGGTGCACCGCCCCGGCGATGATCTGAAGCCGCCGATTGAAAACCGTCGCCTTGGAAGCCAGAGCGTTCTCTTTCCAAATCGAACTCAACACCGGCCCGCTTCAGTTCTTCCTCAAGGGGCTCCACAAACTCCTCTCTCAACGCCTCGATCTTAAATACGATATCCAAGCGGTTGACACCGCGAACGAACGCCACCGCATCGGCAAATTCCATGAGCTCTTCATCACAGAAATGTTCATCGAGAAGCGATTGCCTACCCTCGAGCGCGGTGAGCGTCGCCCATAAACGCCCTTCCTCGGCATCGGGCTGACGCAGATTGACCAACCCGCACAATCGAGCCCGACCCACACGTTCGGCACAGCGCCGAAGCGTGACAAAAGCCTCGGCCAAACTGGCCAGCCGGGCTTGTTTTATAATGGCGTGGTGAGTAGCGATAAGTTTGGAGATTTTCATAGGTTTTGAGAATTCCTGACTTGCTGTTCACTGGGCTCTGCTCCCTGCGATCGCGTTGCGCACTCCACGAAGAGAATGCGACACGAAATCACCGGGCCTGACGCTCGGGCATGCTGCGCGACCGCGACGCACAACGATAGCGCATCGCTCGGACGATACACGAAACATGACCGCAAACGCTGCTAAGCTGACTTTCTGACCTTTCAGTTTTCTGGCTAGGACCTCTAACGAAGTACGCTCGCTCAAAAGCCCGGCTGTATTCTTATCCACCGAGCAACCTGACAAAGGCTAACAGTCTTCAGACCTGAACTGGCTGACAAACCGTACAACTTAACTGTATATCGGACGCCGGAAGCCTTGCCTGAAACTATTCTGTTCGCAAGCGCGTTTTAATGTTCGGAAGCGTGACGAGACGCAACCCGACAGCGCGGCGCTTAGAATTTATTCTCCCGTAAAACCCGAACATCCGAATCGTAGGCAATCATCGCGTAACGGGAGAAAAATTCTTTTTCCAACCGTTGCAGCAGCACGACCGCACGCTCGGGCGGGATGATGACTTCAATCTGAATATTCGCAAATTCACGGATGTCCCCCGGGCGCTCACCACGGGAACCAGCGCCCTCAACATCAAATATCGTGTAGCCGTGTGCGCCAATTTCGCGGAGCAATTTCTTCACGGCATCTTTCGCGTAGGCTTCGCAGACAATCGTGACGCGTTTCATCGGATAGGTGTTCATGGTTCAAGGGAATAGTTGGCGCGCAAAAGCCAAATACAGGGGAATGCCCACGGTGATGTTAAAGGGAAACGTGATCGCCAGCGACGCCGTCAGATAAAACGTCGGATTCGCATCCGGCAGCGACATGCGAATGGCCGCCGGGGCGGCGATGTAGGACGCGCTTGCCGCGAGCACTCCGAGCAGCGTCGCTCCGCCGATTCCGAGTCCAGTCAATTGACCCAAATAAACTCCAAGTGCTCCGTTCAACAAGGGCGCGAGCACGCCAAACCCGAGCAAAAATGGACCCACTTTTTTCAAATCTCCCAGTCGTCGGCCGGCCACAATACCCATTTCCAAGAGGAACAGCGCGAGCACGCCTTGGAACGGCGTCACGAAGAACGCCTGGACCTTCGCCATGCCCGCTGTTCCGCAGAGCGCCCCCACCACCAGCGCGCCCACGAGTAGAAAAATACTTCGCCCAAATATCGCTTCATGCACCGCAGTCCGCAGCGACGCGCCGGAAGATTCACCGGCCTTCTTTGTTGCCAGTTTGCCCAGCACGACACCCACGAGGATCGCGGGCGATTCCATCACGGCGAGAAATGCGGTGGCATAACCTTCGTAGGGCACGTTGACCGACTTCAGATAATCGGTGGCCGCAATAAAGGTCACCGCGCTCACGGAACCGTAATGCGCGGCGATCGCAGCGGAATCCACCGCCGTGAACTTTCCCACGTACCGAAGCATCGGAAAGATCCAAACGGGGATGAGCGCACCGAGCAGCATCGCGGCGACCCCCGGCAACCAGACTTGCCTGAGCCCCGACTCAGCGATAGCCACGCCGCCCTTAAATCCGATGGCCACGAGCAAATAGATCGTCAACCCGACGTAGAGTGGTTCGGGAAATTTCAGGTCGCTCTTGACCAGAGCTGCGAAAATGCCGAGCGCGAAGAACAGCACGGCCGGCGAGAGTAGATTCGCGCGAATCGCTTCAAATACGTCCATATTAGAGTCCCCTCAGCGTCGATGATTCGGCTTTCATCCGAATATTCTTGGCCCGCGATTCGTCCGCCATACGAGCCCTGAGCTTCACTATCTTTTCTCCCAACCGAGGATCGCTTACGCCGAGAATCTGAACCGCCAAAAGTCCGGCGTTGCGCCCCTTCCCGATCGCCACCGTGGCGACAGGTATGCCGTTTGGCATCTGGACAATCGAAAGCAGCGAGTCGAGGCCGTTTAGAGCTTTACTTTGGATCGGCACGCCGATCACGGGAAGCGGCGTGTAGCTGGCGACCATGCCCGGCAAATGAGCGGCACCGCCCGCACCGGCAACGATCACTTTTAGGCCGCGCGCCACTGCGGTGCGCGCATACTCTGCCATATCATCCGGTGTGCGATGGGCCGAAACCACTCGCGCTTCATAAGGCACGTCGAACTCAGCGCACGCTTCGGCAGCTAGCTTCATCGTCGGCCAGTCGGAATCGCTGCCCATGATAATGCCGACCTGCGGCAGTCTAACTGGCGCTTTGGATTTTCGATGTGGTGTCTTGGGCTTCATAAAAATTCAACCAAAACGGATGCAATCGGCGGCGCGTTGGGCGACAGCCAACGCTTCCCCGGGCGTCGCGCCGAGCGCAGTTACATGACCCATCTTGCGGCCGGCACTGCTGCGCGTCTTGCCGTAGATGTGGACGTGTGCGCCGGGCACACCCAGGGCTTCAGTCAGACCTTGCGGTGCTCCCAAACCATCGGCGTGCGCCAATAGGTTGACCATGACTGCGGCGGGCGCGCGCAGCGCGGGTGAACCAAGCGGCCAGCCGAGCACGGCGCGGACGTGATTCTCAAATTGGGAACACGCGCAGGCTTCGATGGTGTAATGGCCTGAGTTGTGGACGCGTGGCGCGAGTTCGTTGATGACGATTCCGCCATCGGGCATCAGGAACATTTCCACACCGAAACTGCCTGTGCCCGCCACGGTTTCGACGGCGCGGCGAGCAAGTTCCGCTGCGCGGGCAGCGAGTTCTGGAGCGACCGGCGCAGGCACGTACACGACATGGCAGATATGATCGTGTTGCACGGTTTCCACCAAGGGATAGGTTACGGCGTCACCGTTGACGCTGCGGGTGACGATAACGGCTAGTTCCTTGGTAAACGGGCAAAATTGCTCGGCAAACAACGGGTTGCCGGTATGACCGCCCAGTTTGCGCCACGCCGCTTCGATCTCGGTGCTGGAGCGCACCGTGGCGTTACCCTTGCCGTCGTAGGCGTTGCGCCGGGCTTTGAGCAAAAACGGGAAACCCCATTCGGCGGCAGCTGCGGCCACGTCTTCGATGCGTTCCACGGCGCGGGGCTCTGGCACGGGCAAGCCGGCTTGGGCGAAGGTTCGTTTTTGAATGAACTTGTCCTGAATGAGACGTATCGTGCCGGACGATGGGCAGAGCGTGTGGCCGCTTTGCTCCAGCGTAGCCAGCGCTTCGGCGTCGACGAATTCGTTTTCGAGCACGACCGCATCGACCTGCGATGCCAGTTCGAGCAAGACGTGCGCTTTGTCCCAATCGCCGAGCAGCGTGCGGGCGGCCACGCAGCCGGCGGGAAATTCGGACTGCCGCTCAAGGATCACGACCTTGCAGCCCAGTTGAGCCGCAGCCTGCGCGGTCATTTTTGCAAGCTGGCCGCCTCCGATGATGCCGAGCGTGGTCAATTCGCCCTGCCTAGCGCTGGAACGCTGGCCGTTTGCGGGCGCGATTCTTGGAGGTGGCAGTAAAGTCGGCGACATGGTGATTCTTCTTGGCTACCCGGTCATTTTTTGCGCCATGGCGATGGCGTTCACGGTGAGCAGCAGATTTTCCAGCGCGTTCTCGGTCGGTGCCGAACGCCAAGCCAGAAGTAAACGAACCTGCTCGTGATGCAGTTGCCGCAGTGCCCGATCGCGTAAACGGATCGTGAGCGCCAGTCGCGGGCGCCGCTCTTGTGGCTTTCCCCCAAGCAATTCGTTGATGCAAGACTCCGCCAATTCGTATTCGTGAATGATAGCGCCAAGCACCGTTTGTCTCAGGCGCTCGTCGGCGACAAGCGAGGCGTAGAGCTTCATGATTTCGATATCCGCGATCATGAGGGCGGCGCCTACATTGTGGAGCGTGTAGGACAAAAACGGCCATTGGTGAATCTGCTCGCGCAAGGCCTGCCAGTCCGCCAGCTGCTCTTTGCGCAACGCAGCCAGGGCCGTACCCACACCATACCAGCCCGGCAAATGAAACCGCGCTTGGCTCCAACTGAAGACCCAGGGAATGGCACGCAAATCTTCGAGCGTCGGCCGGCCGGTGCGCCGGGCGGGACGGGAACCGATCCGCGTCTGTTCAATTGCATCTATCGGCGTGGCTTGCCGAAAGAAAGTAACAAAACCCTCCTGTTCGACCAAGGCCCGATAAGCGCGATAGCTTCGCTCCACGACCGGAGCCCAAATCTTCTCGAGCGGATGAGGAACGCCCTCGCCCGCTTCATGCATCAGCGTGGTGCAGGTAACACCCGACAAGAGGCGTTCGAGATTAAAAGCGGCCGTGACCCGGTTCGCATATTTCTGAGCGATGACTTCTCCTTGTTCCGTGACCCGCATCCGACCCATCAACGAACCAGCCGGTAGCGCAGCCAGGAAAACATCGGTGGGGCCCGCACCGCGGCCGATCGTGCCACCCCGGCCGTGGAAGAACGCCAGCCGGTGGCCTCTGGTTCGGGCAAGCCGGGCCAAATTCGTTTCAGCACGATGCAAGCCCCAATGGCTGGCGAGAATGCCTCCATCCTTGTTGCTGTCACTGTAACCCAGCATCACGAGTAACTCGCGGTCAGGTTGTCCCTGACGAAGCGCCAGTGCGGCCAGTGTTCGCTCTGTGAGGGGATGCGAGAGGAAATCCGACGTGATCGACTCGCTATTTTCCAGATCTTTGATGGTTTCGAAAAGTGGAACAACCGGTAGTTCGCACACCAGACCGTCCGGCCCATCGACGAGCAGACCGCCTTCCCGGACAAGCAGGTAAACTGCCAGCAGATCGGCCACACCTCGCGTCATACTCACAATCAACGGCCCAATCCCGTCGCGGCCATACCGATCAAGATGTTTCCGCAGCATCCGGAACAGTCCCACCACCTGCGCCGCCTCCTCATCCAAACGTGTGTGCGGACCCGTAAAGGGGCGGGGTGATTTTAGCTCACGTTCAAGAAACTCGAGTTTCTCCTTCTCGCTCCAATTTCCGTAATCGGTGCGCGGCAGCCCTGCTGCGCGCAGAAGACCTGCAATGGCACGCTCGTGATAAGCACTGTTCTGTCGTATATCCAGAACCGCTAGATGGAACCCAAACACCCGGACCTGGGTGATGACAGGGCGAACATCCAGCTCTGCAACATAACGGGCTCCGATTTCACGCAGCGATTGTTCAATGACGGTCAGATCATCGAGTAATTCCAGAGGTGAACGATAGGCTCCGGGCTGGGGCGTAGCCGCGTTAGCCCTGTCGAGTCGTTCCAGCATCAAGTTGAGCATTTGTCGCCACGGCTCGCCAGGATTCCGGGCCAAAGCCGCAGCGCGAGAAGCTTCTCCCAAAAGTACGGACAGTTCGTTCAAACGGTCGCTCAGGCAACAAGGAGGCGGGCTCACCGATTCGGCCATACTCAACCTCATGGCAAGCTGCGTGAGCCGTTCTCGCAAAAGCGACATTGCTCCTTCCCGTAACAGTTTGAGGGTACGGCCTGTCACCTCAGCGGTCACAAACGGATGTCCATCCCGGTCGCCGCCGATCCAACTGCCAAACACCAAGCGTGGCAGTTGAGGAGGCTCCGTGCCGAACGCCGTCTGCCAGGAATGTTGGAAGCGTTGATCGAGCAGTTCCACCACGTCAGGAAACACCCTGCGGAAATAGTGCAGCGCGTTGCGGACTTCACTATCCACATCTGGTTTCGAAAGAAAGATCTCGCCCGTGTGCCAGAGGCGTTCGAGTGCGGACTTCAGTCGGCTCTCAAAAACCGCCCGTTCAACAGTAGAGAACCGGCGGCTCTCCCCTTCGACCAACAACAGATAGATCGCCCGGTGATGTTCGAGCACCGTGGCTCGCTTGGCTTCAGTCGGGTGGGCCGTCAGCACGGGTTCGATGCTAACCCGTTTGAGGACCTCCCGCACGCGCTCTTCTGAGTATCCGCGCTGACGAAGAACACCGAGATCAGACGACCAGAGGCCGCCCTCATTGGCCCTTAATTTCTGGCCTTCCAAGTGGCGGCGCATCTGGTTCGCCGTGTTTTCCTCCACGATGTCGAGCAGTTGGAAAACGATCGAAAGCGCTTGGCAGTGTCGCGATGAAAACGCCGCCAACACGTGCGGAGTGCTCTCCTCGAAACAACTCCGCAGGAACTCCGCCAGTTCAACATTTCCTTCTTCGTCCAGCACCTGGCAGAAAAGCCGGCGCAAGTGATCGAAATCGACCGTCCATTTGGCAAATACCTCGCTCAATAAAAGTCGGTGGTCAGTACTCACTGGTAGATTGGATATTGTTCGGGATGAAGTTAAGCATCAATCGTTCCACGCGCCCGCGCACCTGGGCACACAGGCACCGTAGCAGAGGGCGCCGCCACCTTTTTCGGCCACAGTAACGACAGCACCACCGACGCGGCCAGCACCAATACGATCACACCGAGCGATACCAGTGTATCGATTTTCCAGACGGTGTGCGCCAGAATCATTTTAACACCGACAAAGGACAGCACGACGCCCAAACCTATCTTTAGGTAATGGAATTTGTCCATCACGCCAGCCAGCGCAAAATACAGCGAGCGCAGACCAAGGATGGCGAACACGTTCGAAGTATAAACGATGAACGGATCCGTGGTCACCGCGAAGATCGCCGGGATCGAGTCCACCGCAAAAATCAGGTCAGAGACTTCGACGAGTAACAGCACTACGAACAGCGGCGTCGCCATGCGAATGCCGTTTTCGCGCACGAAGAACTTATCCTCACGATATTCAGCCGTCACCGGCATGAGCCTTTTGAACCATTTCACCACCGGATTGCGCTCGGGATGAAACTCCTCGTCGCGCTTAACGATCATTTTGATCCCGGTAAGAATTAGAAACGCGCCGAACACATAGATAATCCACGCGAACTTGGTGATAAGCACCGTGCCCGCGAAAATCATGATGGCACGCATCACAAGCGCACCCAGAATGCCCCAGAACAACACCCGGTGCTGGAACTTCGGCGGCACTGCGAAATACGAAAACAGCAGCGCAAAAACGAAGATATTGTCCACGCTCAACGAATACTCGATCAGATAGCCAGTGAAGAACTCCAACGCCTTCTGCGGCCCCGCGTAGTGCCACAAGCCCAAATTAAATAGCAGCGCCAGCGTGACCCAAGCGGCTGTCCAAGCGGTGGCCTCGCGAAACGAGACCACGTGCGCCTTGCGGTGAAACACGCCGAGGTCCAGCGCCAGCATCGCCAGCACAAAAACGTTAAATCCTATCCAGATCCAGATTTCGGCGGTCATATATTTTGGTTATTTATACTAGTTATTGTACCCTGTCTCAAAGCAGTGTTTTGGTTAAAACGACTGTTTCTTTTGGTCCGTTTTCAGACGGAACCAAAGATCACCGTCGCGCGGAGCCGGTCTGGAGAAACGCCGGTACCCTGCGCTCACCGAAGCCTCGGCGTAAACGACGTGCCGCCCGGTCAACGGCTCCCGCCTTCAGTTGCGCCATCACCTTAGCGAAGGCGGTGCGGGCGGTGTAATCGGTTGCCTCCACCCGCAAGTCAGGACCAGGAATCATGAGATGGGCACTCGCCCGAAACGGAGGGCTGGACTCGCGACAGTATTCGACCCGAATTCGAGCTTCCTCAATACGTATGAGCGGAAGCAAGTCACGAAGACACTCCTCAATCCAAGAGTCGAGGTGGTCGGTGACGCGGACGTTGGCGTGCTGTAGGATAAGTTTCATTCCTTTAAGGGTTTTGTGGGTTGCAGTGAATTTACACGCAGAAGGTACCAGCAAAATCTTACTTCGTTAATTACACATTTTAGAATTAACATTAAGGCTAAAGCTAATATTCAATTGCGCATGGACTGGCTGAATTATCATCACTTGCGCTATTTCTGGACCGTCGCGAAAGAGGGCGGTCTGCAAAAGGCCGCAGATAAATTGCACGTCTCGCCACCATCGATTTCCGCACAAATCCGTGAACTCGAGGAAACCCTTGATGCGAAACTTTTTCGCAGGAGTGGACGAAATAACGTGCTGACCGACGAAGGGCAGATCGTGCTGCGCTACGCCGAGGAAATCTTCGTGCTCGGACGTGATCTCGGCAGCGCGCTCAAGCAGCGACCGACCGCCCGCACCCTTCGGCTGCATGTAGGGATAGCGGATTCATTCCCAAAGCTGATTACCTATGAGATTCTTAAACCCGCGTTCACGTTTCCTGCGGTACAAATCGTCTGCCGCGAGGGCAAAATCGACGATCTCCTGGGCCAACTTGCCGCCCACCGTCTGGACATCGTGCTGGCTGACGAACCAGCCTCCAGCGCCGTAAAATTTCGTGCATTTAACCATTTGCTAGGTGAAAGCGGAATTACGCTGTGCGCTGCGTCAAATTTAGCGTCAAAACTGCGTCGTGGCTTTCCAAAATCGTTACAGAACGCCCCTGCCCTGTTGCCGACCGAAAACAGCCCTCTGCGCCGCGCACTCGAGAACTGGTTTCGCACCCGTCAAATCGTGCCCCGCGTCATAGCAGAGTTTGAAGATCCCGCGCTGATGAAAGTCATGGCGGCGCAAGGCCATGGCTTCGTGCCGATCCCCACCGTGGTACTGCGCGATGCGAACGAGCACTATCAACTGCGTCCCATCGGCGTTGCCGAGCGGTGCAAAGAGACATTCTACGCCATCACCGCCGAGCGAAAGATCACCCACCCCGTGGTGTCATTGCTGACCGAAAACGCCCAACAACTCATCTTCGCCTAGACACCGACCGGTCCGACAAAAACTAGCCATCATCTACCAGGATTCTGCGGACTATCACCGCAGTATTCCGCAAAGCAACGGCAACTCCGCTTGTCATCTATTAAATGACAAACCTTTCAAAACCCACGTTTTTTAAAGGTATTTTTAGCGCAGCGTATCCAACCCGTTTGTCATTTAATAGATGACAAGTCCATCCGCTAGGTACAAATAGCTGCGGATGGCATGCCACGGTTTTCCAATACCGGACAGTCGGTCTGTTGGGCTGTCGGTCCAGATTTCGAATTTTGAACTACTCAGGTTTTTTCATGAGGTAGTGGCTGACCAACCATTCCTCTCCATCACGGTACCCCCAGAGCTCGGCGCAGGACATGAAGAACACGCGCCAGTATACCCACCACTTGGTCGTCTGATCGGCGCCGTAGGTCGCACCGAGCAACGGCCGCAACTCATCGCCGTACCGATCCATGTTCTGTAACCAAAGCTCCGCCGTGCGCTGATAGTGGCGGCCATTGATCCGCCAGTGATCGAGTAGCTTAAGGTCGTCCTGGAAGCGGGTCACGAGATCGTCGCTCGGCATCATTCCGCCCGTGAAAAAATAGCGGCTCATCCAGTCAGTCTGATCGCGAGCGACAAAATGGTACGCCAACCGGGCATGCGTGAAAATGTGCAGAAAAAAGAGCCCGCCGGGCTTGAGCCAGCGCGTGATCGCCGCGAGCAGACGCGGCCAGTTTTTCATGTGCTCGAACATCTCGACTGAAACCACGCGATCAAAGCGCCCAGCTTCGATATCAAAATGGTTCATGTCACAGGTGATGATCGTGAGGTTCGTCAGCCCACGCTTCACCGCTTCGGCGTCGATAAATTCTTTCTGAGTGCGCGAGTGCGATACGCCGGTGATACGCGAGCGCGGATAACGCGCCGCCAGCCATAACGAGAGCGAGCCCCAACCACAGCCAAGCTCCAGAATCTCCTGATCGTCGGCCAGCCGGGCGCGTTCCGCATACAAGCGCAGCATCGCCTCCTCGCCCTGTGCCAGCGTTTCGTCGCCGCGTTCAAACCAGCACGAGGAATACTTCAGACGAGGGCCAAGCACGCGCTGGTAAAACGCCGTCGGCACTTCGTAGTGCTGCTCTTTCGACTCCTGTGTGTTGATGGCAATCGGTTGCGTACGCAGATCGGCGGCGAACGCCTCAAGCTGGAGTTCCTGTAAAAGCGGCGACGCTGCTGTTTCCGCACGCAGACGCTGCGCTAACAGCCGTCGAATTCCGAAGCGAATAGCGAAATCCGGGAGAAGATTTTTTTCGAGGAGTGAATCGATCATGGTGAAATTGAATATTACCTCAGGCCTCTGGTTTTGGTGGCCAGGGGACGAAGGCGCTCGTGCGTTGCTGATAGCGCCGGTACGGCTCTCCCTTTGAGCGGAGGAGTTGGTCTTCGGTGTATTTCACGCCCGTGACCTTCAGTAAAAAGAAGAGCATCAACGCCGGGCAGTAGAGCGCGATCCATCCCCAGGGCGAAGCGAGTGCAAAGAGCGCGAAGGCGACCCAAATCAACCACTCGAAGAAATAGTTCGGGTGCCTACTCCAACCCCACAAACCTGAATCACACACTTGACCGCGGTTGGCGGGATTCCGCTTGAAGGCGGCAAGCTGTGCATCGGCGAGCGTTTCGCCGAACACGGCCACGCACCACAAAACAGCGGCAACGATTTCCAAGGGATGAAGCGTCGGCACCGGATTGCGCGCAGCAAGAAGGAAGGGCACCGAAAGCGCCACGAGCAGCAGGGCTTGGAATTGGAAGAACTGAAACATCTTCGCGTTCAGGTTTCCAGCCCAGTCAAGCCGGAGTTGTCGGTAGCGGCCGTCTTCGGTTTTTAAATGGCCGAGCACGCGGCGGGCGAGATAACCTCCCAGTCGGAGACTCCAGAGCCCGGCCATGGCAGTGATGAGCATCCGTCGTGAAAATGCACCACCGCCAAAATGTCCGTAAAACGCCGCGAGCGGTGCAAAGCCAAGCGACCACGCCACATCGACGATGCCGAAATTATTGAGACGGCGTGCCACCAAAAAGAGTGCAGCAAAAGCCGTGCAGGCAGCAGCGAGAGCAAGGAGGAAAAGAACGGTGGCGGACATCGTAAAGAGGACGGTTAACGAGCAGACTTGGGCGTGAACCTACGACCCAGCGCACGTAGTGGCGGTTGAAGTGCAAAGAAGAGTGCGAAACCGAGCAGCGGGGCAGCCAACAACCACGCAGTCGCGGCATGGAGAGCGGTCAAGCCGAAGTGTTGGAGGAATTGCCATGGCCCGGCGTGAAATTCTTCGACGATCCGAGTCGGCGAGATAGGCATCGGTTCGGCACGGTAAAGCCATTCGCCGCCTCGTACCCACGGAACAATCAGCGCAAGCTGAAACGGGCCTCCCAACACATTGGCGATTTGCAGAACCGGTTGGTTCAGGCGAAACAGAAAACCAGCGGCAACACAGCCAGCCGTAGTGGTTCCGAGAAACGGATTCACCGCGATCACTCCGCCGATCGCGAGTGCCAACGCGAGCCGCGAGGGCGTGGTGCCTTGCGTGAGTTGCCGCCCAATCGGCAATACAACGCGGCGTTTCCACCAGGAAGGTTCAGCGGGCGATGTAAGGGCGATTTGGGTCACGCGGGGGTTGGTTTAGGCGAGAAGATAAATACCGATCGAGGCGGCGACAAGCGCGCCCGGCAGCGCAAGCCGGCCCGGGTTGCGGCGCGAAAAGACCGCGACGAGCTGAGCGGATTCTTTGATGCGAAAGAGTTCAGCGAGCATGTAGATCGCCATGGCGAGATTGCCGAGTAACATGACAGCGACAAACCAGAGCACGCGTGCCGCCAGACTCTGCTCTTTCCACGCCTGCCAGACATAGAACGTCAGGAAGCCGAAGTAGGCGTCGAAGAGCGTGGCGATGAACCACGGGTGCGTGAAGACCTCGCGCGGGATGGCGAGGATGGACACTTGGAAACTGGCCCAGCTCGTCACCCAGAGCATCGAGCCGAGCACAGCAATAAAGAGAAGTCGTAGAAACCAGAGCATAAAGAATGGAGGTTGAATATGGTTTTGGTTTAGCTGAATGAGCGGTTATTCGGACGAGTGTGCACGGTCTGAACGACACTGATATTTCGCATCGCGAAGGCAGCCTCGCAGTAGGCGAGGTAGTAGTTCCATTTGCGCAGGAACCGTTCATCAAACCCAAGCGACTGCACATCGACGGCGCGTTGATTGAAGGTTTCGCGCCAGGTCCGGAGCGTGCGTGCGTAGTCCTGGCTCATATCGTCGAGGGCGTGGAGGACGAAGCCTCCGGTGCTGGCGAGCAGGTCGTTGATGCGATTCACCGAGAGCAACAGTGAGCCGGGGAAGATGTGCTTCTGAATGAAGTCCACACCCCGGCGGATCTCATGGTAACGACTATCGGCGCAGGTGATGAATTGCAGCGCCATCAGCCCGTCGGGTTTCAACGCCCGGGCTACGACACGGCACCAATCCTCGAGGTAAAGGTGGCCGACGGCCTCCAGCATTTCGATCGACACAAGTTTATCGAACTGCTCGCCAGCAGGAATATCGCGGTAGTCTTGCAGGCGGACTTCAATGCGATCCGACAGACCGGCGGCGGCGATGCGCTGGCGGGCAAGATCGAACTGTTCCTGCGAAATGGTTAAAGAGGTGACACGGCAGCCGTAGTTCTTTGCCGCGTGTAGGCTCCAGCCGCCCCAGCCCGTCCCGATCTCCAGCACGTGATCGGCGGCGGTGAGATGTAGCTTTTGGCAGAGTGCGTCGTTCTTCGCGCGTTGCGCCTGTTCGAGCGTGAAGTCGGCGCGTTCCCAACGAGCACAGGAATACATCATCGACGGATCAAGCCAGAGGCGGAAGAAATCGTTGGAGAGATCGTAATGTTCGTGGATGTTGCGAGCAGCGGTGCGTCGGGAATTTGGGCGAAACAGGTGGTTTAGGCGATTAGCGACGCGCAGCAGGTTCACGCCGAACGCTTTCGCACGTGAGCCGGAGAGCGAGGGCGAACGATCCACGTTGAGCACGAACCAGGCGATAACCGCCGCGAGATCGGGAGTCTCCCAATCGCCGTCCATAAACGCCTCGGAGAAACCGATGTCACCGTAGAGCACACACTTTTCGAAGAACGCGGGCCGAAGGACTTTGATCGCGGCCACTTGAGAAATTGCGAGTGCGGCGGGCGCGAGCGTGGTCGCGTGCCATTGCACGTGTTGCTTCCCGCCGAGACAGTGCACCGTGCCGTCGGGGAGCTCGAGGTGCAGCCGACCCGAGGACATTTGCGCGAGCGCGCGGAGGGTGAGCCGCTGATAGAGTCCACCGGAAGAAGCACGGGCGGAGGTGGTCGCGGTACGGGTAGTCGAGTTCATGCGGAGGGTTCTCGGTCGATGGACGGATGCGGACGGTAAAGGTCGCGTTGCGCGGTCGCGTCTGCGGCCTTAGAAAAATGGGGCACGCGCTTCAGCCACAGGCGCAGTGCCTGCCAGTGGATGAGCGTGATGATTTTCACGGTGATCAGCGGGTACTTTAAAAGGAACCACGCCAGCCTGAGATTTGTAAGTGGAATACGGATACCGGTGAGGGCCGTGTGCAACACACGAGAGTCCGCAGCGTGGTCATCGATGCGCACGGCAAGCGTTTCTCCCGGGGCGTGAAGCGTGAAGTCAAACTTCAGATCGAGTCCGGAAAACGGCGAAACGTAGAAATGCTTCGGCGTGCGCAAGCGGAGCGTAATGGTTCCGTCTGAACCGGTGACGGGTGGAATGAAATACGGTTTTACCTCATGAAATGTGTTCGTCACCTCAGAGATCGCGCCCACGAGGAGGCCGGCAGCGTTGAAGCAGAAATAGAACGATACGGGATTAAAGAGATATCCCAACACGCGGGGCAAGGTGATGAGCAGCACCCGGCCCTCGGGCCCAAAATCGGCACCGTTCGCTGCGCATAAGGCGCGGGCGCGAGATTTCAGCGACGCCGGAATGGCGGTTACAGGCGCGTTTTGTTTCGGGTGCGTTGGGTGGTGCAGCGGTTCGCCCGTTGGAAGAAAGTCGCGCTCGCGGAAGTTGAAAAGATTTGCTCGATTGACGGAAAAGAGTGCGAGACGGCGGTGAAGCGAGCCCAGTTCGTCGAGATCGAGTGCAAAATAGAACAGTCGATAAACAAACCGATGATGCTTCGGCGTGAAGCGCTCGTGCAGCACGGTGCATTCGTAGAGCGAAGATGTGGTTGCGGCGGGGCTCATGCGTGGTCCTTTGGCGCTGCGGAGTGGTTCCATGGATCGCGGCCGAGAAGGAGCGTGGCGAGATTCACGGCGGAAAGCAGACCGTCTTCGTGGAAACCATAACGCTGCCAGGCACCGACGAAGTAGGTCTCGGTGCGAGCGCGAGCGGCGGCGTTCAGGCCGGCGATATCGGGCTGGGCCTGCGCGGCGGCGAGATCGAACAAGGGATGTTCCTCGGAAAAGGTGTGGAGCGTTTGTTTCGGGTCCAACAGCTGGCCACCCTCGACCGAGACGAAATAGTTTTTGCGTTCCGAGACGCTTTGCAATC
The DNA here is from genome assembly GCA_031404135.1 of Verrucomicrobiota bacterium. Classification (GTDB taxonomy): domain Bacteria; phylum Verrucomicrobiota; class Verrucomicrobiia; order Opitutales; family Opitutaceae; genus JADKHC01. Next base: position 21,198 of record JANNHA010000085.1, read on the forward strand.
GGTTCATCCAATAGTGCGTGGAGACGCGTGGTCGGCTGGCCTCCGAATCGATCCGGTAATTCCAGGCTGCCCGGGCAAGTGGGGCACGGGGCAACACCGACTCGTCGGTGTGAAGGGTGACGGTGTTAGCCTGATATTGAAATGCGGCGAGCAAGCGGCGTTCGTCAGGCGTAGCATCGGTGCCGAGGATTTTGAGCGTGGCCGGTGCGTGGCAGGCAAAAATGACTTTGTCGAAGCGGGCTGTTTCGGTCGCAGTCGATACTTCAACGCCGCCAGCGGCAAGGCGCCGCACCTGGCGGACCGGAGTGCGCAGGTGAATGCGTTCGCGAAACGGCGCGGTGAGTTTCTCGACGTAAGTTTGTGCCCCACCCTCGACCGTCCACCACGGATGTTGAGTGTGAAGACCGAGGAAACCGTGGTTGTGAAAGAAGCGTAACAGGGTGGCGGCGGGAAATTGACGCATCCTTTCCGGCGGCGTGGACCAGACCGCCGAACTCATCGGTATCAGGTAGAGATCGAAGAAATCGGTGCCATAACCACCGCGTTGAACATATTCGTCAAGGCTCATCCGACCGAGCGCAGGGTCATCGAGCGCGGCGATGGCCTCGCGATTGAAACGATCAATCTGCCAGAGCATGCGAATGAACGACGGCCTGAAGAGATTGCGGCGCTGGGCGAAAAGGTGATTAAGACTGGTTCCGCAGTACTCGAGTGCGCGCGAACGATACTGAACGCTGAACGACATGTCGGTGCGCTTAGCAGGCACCGAGAGGATCTGGAAAAGGCGCGTGAGATGAGGGTACGTGACGTGGTTGAACACCATGAAGCCCGTGTCGATCGGAGCGGGCCTGCCGCCGTCATCCACCGTGACCGTATGGGTGTGGCCGCCGATGTAGTCGGCCGCTTCGAAAACGGTGATGTTGTAGGCGCGGTGAAGAAACCAAGCCGAACCAAGACCTGAGATACCAGAGCCAATGATGGCGAGCGTTTTCATTGGGAGAACTTCTATGGGAGAGCTGGTGTGGCCGCACTCCTCAATTATCGCACCTCGGGCCAGCGCTGGGGCACCTTGCGCAACTTGGTCATGTCATAGCCTTGGTCCGCCAGTTCCTTGAGCAGGCGCTGGTACTCGACCTCCGGGATCTGCGGCGTGCGCGCCATGATCCAGACGAAATCTCGCTTGTTCCGGCCGATCACGGTTTGGCTGTAATCGGAGGTTAAATGCGTGATAAGAAACTCGGTCTTGAAGGGCCAGACGAACTGCATCCCCCATGTCGAATAGTTAACCAGGTCCATGACAAAGCCGCGCGGATTGTAGCGCTTGGGAGGCCCGTCGAAGCTCCCTTTGCTGAACGTGAACACCGTGTCGATAGTCCCGTCGGGTTTGAGCTGATAATTCTCAATCGCATTGTAGGCCTCGGTCTCGATGAAGGTCGGGATGCAGGCGATGACATACCAGGGCCCCATGAAACGCGGGAGGTCGACCTTTTCGACTGTCTTCAATGGAGGCCGTGAGGTGGCACAGCCGGTTAGCAAAAGCAGGCAGGGCAATATGAGTAGAATTTTCATGGGGATCTTGATAGGTTCGGTCTTGTCAGTACTTGTAACGAATGGTGACTGTCTGCCGTTCACCGGTCTTGTTTAGGATGTTAGAAACGCCATGGAATTCGTTTAGCCGTCGTTTCTGTTTGTCGTATTCGAGGCGCAGCTTCGGAGCAAAGTACCGGAACAACCAGTGCTTGAGACTCAACTCGGCCGAGACCCGATATTCATCGGAGGCGAGTTTTTTCACAACGAAAGGCAATGGACGCAGCTCCGAGGGTAGAACCAAGTTTAAGGTGATATTATCTTTTTCCAGAAGGCCCAGGTTGTTGATCAGGTAATAATGCCAGCCTTGGCAGGAGAAGACACGGCTATCGCTCGCGAGCCGGGAGGTTTTCTCGGGGTCGCTGCCGGTCTGACTGAAGATGACATACTCGCCTTCCTGCCAACGCAAACCCTCGCGATAATTCCGCTTTAGATCTTCGAAAACGTAGGTGGGCATCGCAACGCTTCGTGAATAGTCCGACCGCATGGTGGCGATTAATTCCCCGTCTGGCACCCTGTATTCCGTAACGGAGACGATCATTCTACCATCTACATAACTCACCTGGTGATTCTCCGTGTAGATCAGCGCACCCTTTTCGTCTTTGGCTTCGCCCACGTAAACATCCTCGTCCGCCCGAGCGGCAAAGGCGCAGACCGCGATCACCGTAAACAGGAAAGACAAGCGCAGACTCAAGATACCCGAACCAATCAGGGTGAGACGTTGCATGGCGAATTGGTTTAGCCCGAACGCCCCTGCTTCGCGGCCTCGACGTAGATACTCTGGGGAACTCCCTTGAGATCCCAGATTAGCCCCGTCCACGCCAGAGCGCGTAGCAGATAGTAGGTGATATCGATTTCCCACCAATAGAAACCCTGGCGGACCGTTGCTGGATACCGATGATGGTTGTTGTGCCAACCCTCTCCAAGCGTGATGATAGAAAGGATAAAGCTATTGCGTGAATCGTCGTCGGTGGAAAAACGGCGGCGTCCCATCAAGTGAGCCAGTGAGTTGATACAGGATGTCCCGTGAAAAAGTGCCGTCGTACTGATGAAGAAACCCCACACCAATAACTGCCATTTGGTCACGCCGAGTTGCGGCGCGACAACCTCTAACCACCAACCGGTGCCAAAAACCGCCAGGGCAAAAGCCGCGGGCACTACGGTGTCGAAACGGTTGAGGAAAACCAATTCCGGGAATTTCTTGAGATCTCGCACCGCATCGTAGTCGGTCGGGAAGTTACGCCGACTGGTTATCCAGCCGATGTGTGACCACCAGAATCCATGCACCTGCGGCGAATGCACGTCCACCGCTTCATCGGAATGCTGATGATGATGGCGGTGATGATAAGCCCACCAAAGTGGCCCGCGTTGCACGGCAGTCCCGCCCCACAATGCCAGGAAGAACTGTCCCGCCCGCGAGGTGCGATAGGTCTTGTGGGAAAAATATCGATGGTAAATCCCGGTGACAGCGAACATACGAACAAAGTACAATCCAGCCGCCACCGCCAACGCGGTCAAACTCCAACCGGTAAAGATAAAGCCAAGACAGCCGACGTGCAAAACGATAAACGGCACGCAACGCATCCAATCAATCCTGTCGGGCTGGCGTCGTGCAGCCTCGGCACCCTCCGGGGCAAAATCGGAATCCAGCCATTGCACGAGCGAGGTGCAGAGAACCTTAAACTGAGAAGGCCGGCTCGAATGGACAATCGGTCGCTGCAGGTTGGTCGTCATTGTGGTGAAAAGTCAGGATACTTTTGTAAACCCAATGGATGATTCGTCGATTTTGCGAATGAGCCCGCTGAAAATCAGACTGTGCACCGGATAAAGAACGTACCAATAGAGCAGCCCAAAAAGACCTTTCGGCTCAAAGAACGCAGTCTGCGTGAGGAGCGTCTGTCCGTCCGGCTGGGCAACTGAGAGGAACTCTAACCATGCGCGACCGGGAACCTTCATTTCGGCCCGCAAGCGAATCGAGCGGTTGAGTTCGACGCTTTCCACACGCCAGAAATCCAATGCATCCCCCACCCGCAGGTCCTCGGGATCGCGGCGGCCTCGACGCATACCGACGCCACCACACAACCGATCGATCTTTCCGCGCAACTGCCAGGTCCAATCCAGATAGAGCCAGCCGCGATCGCCGCCGAGCGCTGAAAAACTTCTATATACCGCTTCGGACGCAACGGCCACCGTGCGCTGGCGGCGTTCGATAATCATGCCCTCGCTGATGATGAGCGCCACGGGTGTCGTCTGCCCCTGGCTGGAGGTTAAGGCATCGCTCCAGGCGGTCTCGACGCCATGCGTTTCGATTTTCCCAAGGGCGAGTCGCACCGCCGTTGCGTAGTCGAGCAGTTCAATCGCAGGGAAAAGCCGCCGGGCCGTTTCGTCCCGCACAACCACTTCGTTGCCCAGTCCTTTGATCAAAGGCTGGGCGATGGCGGCAGGTATGGGTGTCACCAGATGTACCCAGTACGACGACAGACGCGGCGTGAGCACGGGCACGGAGATCAGCCGGCGTTGCAGTCCGCGCGCCTTGGCGAAGCCGCTCATCATACCGGCGTAGGTCAGCACATCCTGTCCACCGATCTCCAGTACGCGGCCGATGCTTTCCTCAGATTCAAGCGCCGCTACGAGGTAATCGAGCACGTTGCGGATGGCAATCGGTTGTACTCGGGTAAACACCCAGCGCGGGCAAATCATCACCGGGAGTCGTTCGGTGAGGTAGCGGATCATCTCGAACGACAAGCTGCCGGAACCAACGATAACTGCGGCGCGAAACTCTGTGACCGGAACCCCAGCTTCGCGCAAAGCCTCGCCGGTTTCGTGACGCGAACGTAGGTGCGGCGAAAGGTTCGACTGCGCATCACCTAAACCGCCGAGGTAGATTATGCGTTGAACCCCGGCGGCCTTTGCCGCTTGGGCGCAGTTACGAGCCGCCAGCAGATCACGCTCCGAAAAATCGCTTCCGCCGCCCAAGCTGTGAACGAGATAGTAAACGGCGTTCACTCCCCGCATCGCCGACAGGAGCGATTGCTGCTGCAACACATCGCCAGAAACAATTTCGACGCGCGCCATCCACTCACGGCCCTGGAGGCGTGCGGGATCGCGCACAAGACACCGCACCCGATATCCTGCCGCCAAAAGACGCGGGACGAGTCGGCCACCCACATAACCGGTGGCACCCGTGACGAGAATCAATTTTGAATCAGCCATGAAAATTTACTCCGTTCCTTGGAGGTAGCGCTGTAGTCGTTCCACTGCGAGTTCCTTGGCCTTTGCTTCCACTTCGACTGTGAGTGCCAGCCCGCGCCAAGCAACGGGGAAATCTTTTGTATCAATATAATCGTGGTGCCGCTCAGGCCTCGGCCCCGTCCAGCCCTCGCGTGGGCTCGAAAGATGGAAGAGCGGCTCACGGTTCCAGGTCGCGCAAGCAACGGCGCTGGCCTGCTCAAGCCCAAAGTCGTCGGGCAAACATCGATGATGGTGCGCATCATAAACCAGCGGTACGCCCTCCGCCCGGCACAGGGGAAACAAGTCGGCAGGGGTAAAAGTCTTGTCGTCATTTTCCACGGTCAGTCGAGAACGTGCGCGGAGCGAAAGCAGATCGAGGTTGCGCCGGAAGCGTTCGAGAGCCGACGGCTTGTCACCGTAGCCGCCGCCACCGTGGATATTGACGGTATCGGCATTAGTCCACTCGGCGATCTCCGCCTGTGATTCAATGTCGGCAACAGAGCGGGCCACGATTTCCGTGTTGGGCGAGTTGAGCACCACAAATTGATCGGGATGAAAACCCGTGCGAATGCCGTGTGAACGGGCGAATTCACCGCAGCGGCGGAACTGAGCAACGATGTCGTCTGCTCGCGGCAACTCTTCGACGCGGTATCCAACGGTTGGATGCGTTTTGATCGGTAAAATCGAGCTGCAAATCCGGAATGAACCGATGCGGTGCGCAGCACAAAACTGCAGGGCTGCAAACAGAGAATCCGCGTTAGCTTCGCACAGAGCCGCCAACCGGTTGAGTTGCTTGCGGCGTGGCAATTTAGCCAAGGCAGTCGCCGGTGTCGTGCGGAACTTGATCGGCTGTTCGGCAAACTGGCAGCAGAGCCCTAGGCGTATAGCGCCCGCAGTGGCGAGTGCTAGCTTTTTTGGAGATTTATGAATGGTTTCTCTGAAACCAAAGAGTTCGGTCTTTACCACGCGGTTCATTTTGATTCGGCTCCGGTACGCAACATCACTTCGTTGCGCCTCAAGAAAGGCGGTGTCCACGGTGGGTCGAAATAAGCAAACACCGGCGGCGAGAACACGCTCAGCCCCTCGGCTGCCATCTCGGCTTTCAACCGCGCCAGCGCCTCCGCTTCATTCTGCGCATTGCGCCTTCCACTAAAGCCCAGCACGGCAAAACGATCAGCGGGAACCTCACGTACGGTAATAGATTTGTCTGTTGGTTTAGGAACCTGATCGATGTTCAGGCCTGCGGGCATGACAAAGGCCATGGCTGCATGGTGGTCTTCGCCACTCATGAAGACCGGCGTCGTCATCGAGATCTTTTGCGCTCCTTCGTTGCGTCCCGAGATATAGCCGAACAGTCGTTTGAAGCCGGAGCTTCCTTCAGCGTCAGTCATCGGTGTCTCAACCAAGGTCAGCTTCGGGTAATCGCGCAGTTCAAACTCGCCTGAGGCGCGCAGCAGCTTGAAAGGCGCCGAAGCGTAAGCGCTGCGCGACGTTTTGCAGCCGGCCAGCACGGAGAGTGAAATTAAGAGCGCTGCGGTGACAATTAAGGCGGTTTTCATCGGTATATAGATCTTTTATCGCTAAACGATGGTTTTTTTAAAATTGGAAAGCTATCGTTCGGACGCGCTGTCGCTGATAATAGTGCCCGGTAAACAACTGACCCGCCACGAAAGCGGGCCAACAGGGATTCCTGGCGATAGGCGAAGATCTTTTCTACGTCACGACGAACCAACAGCCAGTTGATAAGATGTCCGCCCAGCACGGCGTATTCGACGAAATCGCGGCAGAGTGTGCCACCGTTTTTTTCCTCGAACGTGTGGGTGTGGATCCATTTCCGGTAAGGCCCGCGGAGTTGTTGATCGACAAAACGAAAAGGCGGTTCCCAGTCGGAAATCTCTGTTTTCCAGCTGACAGGAACCCCATGCACGCTCAGCCGGTAATCGATCAACGCCCCTGCATGCATCTCGATAGGTTCGGGCGTAAGAATCTGGAAGTTCACCCAAGGCGGTGTGATCGCCTCGAGGTTGCGTGCATCCGCGAAGAACGAAAACACTGCATCACGCTCTTCCGGTAGCCAGACTTCGGTCGTGAAAGTGTGAGTCGTCATACGCAGGCAGCGTGTTGAGTTTTTGGATACAATGTTTTTTTCAGCAGAAAAGGCGGAGAGCATGGGCTCCCCGCCTCGTTACTAGGATCGCGCCAGTCACATCGGCAGAACGACGGTATCGATGACGTGAATCACACCATTGCTGGCGGCGACATCGGTGGCGACGACTTTGGCGTTATTGACTGAAACGCCACCGTTCGCGACCACGACCGACAGTTTCTGGCCGTTGACCGTACCAGCTTGCATCGTCTTCACATCAGCGGCCATGACTTTGCCGGGAACGACATGGTAGGTAAGGATGGCAATGAGCTTCTGCTTGTTCTCGGGCTTCAGCAGGGATTCGACGGTGCCCGCCGGGAGCTTGGCAAAGGCTTCGTCGGTCGGAGCGAAGACCGTGAACGGGCCCGTGCCCTGAAGCGTTTCGACGAGGCCCGCAGCTTTCACAGCCGCGACGAGCGTGCTGAAACTTCCGTTACCGGCAGCGACAGCGACAATGTCCTTGTTCTCTTTAGTCGACGAGCAGGAAGAGGCTTGGGCAGAAGTGGCAAGAATGACAGCGGCGAGAGCCGCGGTGGATTTGGCGATGAGGGAGGTTTTCATTTTTGTTTTTATTTTCGTTCCAGGTTTTGTTTGTCGTTTTGATTCACTTCTCGGCGGACTTGGAACAAATGAGCGCTTTGAAGATGGACGAAGTGTCTAGCTTTTTCCTCACTTGTCAAGCTTTTGTCTAGTATTTGGCCACATTAGCCACGATTGTAACGAAATAAATTTCATCGTTAGTTATTATTAAACAAGCTATTATGAGATAGAAATTCGTTATTGCCAAATAAACGATTATTTGTCTATATTCTGTCTATATTTATGAGCACACCCCTTCTTCCCATCAACGCCGTTGTCCGGCGCACCGGTCTGAGCGTGCATGTCATCCGCGTTTGGGAGAAACGCTACGGTGCCGTGGAGCCAACGCGCACTGCCACTAACCGCCGCCTATACTCTAACGAACAAGTCGAGCGCCTAATGCTTTTACACGAGATCACGCAAGCTGGTCAGAGTATCAGTTACGTCGCCACGCTGCCGACCGAACAACTGAAGCAGATCGCCGCCGACTTGCCGACGAACCAAACCCGGGCGCTCAAAACAGGATCCACCGAGGCAACCCCTTCGGCCTTTATCGAGAGTTGCCTCGACGCGGTGAAAAAACTCGACACTCGCGCCTTGGAGCAAGCGATAAAACATGCCGAAACCACTCTCGGAGCCCAAGGCATGTTACAACGCGTCGCGGCTCCCCTCGCGCAGGCGATTGGCACGCTCTGGCGCGATGGTACTATTTCCGCAGCGCATGAACATTTCGCGAGCGCGGTGCTGCGAACCTATCTCGCGCAGTCCGCAAGGCCATTCTCCTCGATCGCCAACGAACCAGTCATTATCGTTGCAACACCGGGCGGTCAGCTGCACGAGCTCGGCGCGCTGTTAGTGGGGGCGTTGGCCGCCAACCTCGGCTGGCATGTCACCTACCTCGGCGCGAGCCTGCCCGCACCGGAGATCGCCGGAGCCGCGAAGCAAAATCACGCGCGCGCCGTGGCCCTGAGCATCGTTTACCCCGAAGATGATCCCAGAATGGAAAGTGAATTAACGCGCCTGCACGAACTTTTGCCTCCCGAGACAACGCTCATCGTGGGCGGCCGCGCCATGCCAGCCTACAGAGCAACGCTCGAAAAAATCGGTGCCGTTCAAGCGGCCAGCCTCACCCAACTCGCTGCGGCCTTGGATGAATTGCGCAGGCCTGCTCCCCGCGCCTGATCGGCCTGGAACTCAAACGTGCAGCCTTGCCTTTAACCGCTGGCTGAATGCAAATTTCGCCACCGCCAATCGAAACCATGCCCTCACTCTCCGTCGTCATCCCCTGCTACAACGAGCGCGCCACCGTCCGCCACATCGTCGATATCGTGCGCGCCTGCGGCATTTCCCCACTCGAGATCATCATCGTCGACGATTGCTCAACTGACGGAACCCGACAAATCCTGGAAAACGAGATTGCCCCGCTCGTCAGCAAAATCATCTACCACGAAAAGAACCAGGGGAAAGGTGCTGCGCTCCGCACCGGATTCAAACATGCCACCCACGACCTCGTGATCGTGCAGGACGCCGACATGGAGTATGACCCGATGGAATTTTCCGCGCTGATCGAACCGATCGCCCAGAACAAGGCCGATGTCGTCTTCGGTTCCCGCTTCATGGGTGGCCACGCCCACCGCGTGCTCTATTTCTGGCACAGCGTGGGAAACCGTTTCCTCACGCTCGCTTCAAACATGCTCACCAATCTCAATCTCACGGACATGGAATGCTGCTACAAAATGTTCCGCCGCGAGATCATCCAGAGCATCCAGATCGAGGAAAACCGTTTTGGTTTCGAACCTGAAATCACCGCCAAAGTTTCGCGCGGCAATTTCCGCATCTTTGAAGTCGGCGTATCGTATTCAGGCCGCACCTACGCCGAGGGCAAAAAGATTGGCTGGCGCGACGGCCTCCGCGCCCTCTATGCCATCGTGAAGTACAACGTGTTCCGCTAAGCGACCAAGGCCCTCGGAGTTTTTGCCACAAAAAAGCACGAAAACGCTTAAGCCTCCGACCAGAATGGCGCTAAGTTAGTGTGTAACTTATTGAACATAAATGATTTAAAGATTAAACCGGCATGGTATCTGCTTACTGGATACGTATGGAAAATTCGACCCCTTTTCTGCCCGGTTTCACTCAGCGCCTAGGCCGTCGGCGCTGCACTGCTGATGCGACGCAGTTGCGCGAGCG
>JANNHA010000086.1:0-10411 GCA_031404135.1 Verrucomicrobiota bacterium
TCGCTGTCGACCGTTCCGTCGTTCACCAGGTAGCTGAATCCGTCCACGCCGTTGAAGTTAGCGTCCGGAGTGTAGCTGAACGAACCGTCCGAGTTCAAAGTCAGGCTGCCGTGCGATGGGCCGCTGACGAGCGATGCCGTGGGGCTGTCGCCATCGTCGTCGGTATCGTTGTCGAGCACGCCGGGAAGATCCACGACCAGTGGAGTATCTTCGTCGGTCGTGTACTCGTCGTTATTCGCGACCGGCGCATCATTCACGCTGCTCACGTTGATCGTCACGACAGCCACTTGGCTATCGGCCATGCCGTCATTGGCGACGTAGGCGAAACTGTCCAATCCGTTGTAGTTGGCGTCGGGTGTATACTCGAAGGAACCGTCGGAGTTCAGTGTCACCGTCCCGTGCGAAGGGTTGCCAACAAGCGCTTTCGATGGGCACGGTTCTGACCGGCATGGTTCTGACCAGCATGAGTGCATCGCGTCATTCGTACGACATCCTGACAAACTGAAAATACAAAGGAATGAACTGAAATGCAGAATCGTATTCGCGTTGTTTCAAGCACACTGCTGCTGACATTGCTGGGCACCAGCACGCTCTCGTTCGCCGCCGACAAGACTGTGCAGGCCGGCGCCTGGAAGCCCAGCGCCCCGTTCGATCAAGTGAATTCACGCATCGTCGGCGGTACCCCGGCGGTTGGCGATCGTTCGTTCACCGTGAGCACCTCCGGCTGCGGCGGCACGATCATCGCCGACAGCTGGGTTCTGACCGCCGCGCATTGCGGCAGCCAGAGTACGGTCCGCGCAGGCTCCAACAACACCGGCAGCCAGACGGCGTACAGCGTCGCCCAGTACATCCCGCACCCGAGCTACAACAGCAGCACCTCGGCCTACGATTACGCGCTCCTGCGCATCAACGGTACCTTCCCCAGCAACCTGATCCGGGCCAAGCTGCCCGATGCCACCGTGATGCAGGCCGTTGCCAAGCCGGGCGATCTGGTCACCACTCTGGGCTGGGGCGCCACGTCGGAAGGCGGCAGCGGTACCACCGCCCTGCGTGAAGTGACGATTCCAGTGGTGTCGGATACCGTCTGCAATGCGTCCAATGCCTACAACGGTCAGATCGATGCGGTCAGCATGATCTGCGCCGGTCTAGCCGCAGGTGGCAAGCCAAGGTCATAGCCGTTTTCGATCTGACCGGGCGTGCCCATCGCATCAGAAAAAAGCTCGCCGCCAATGCGAACGCCCGAGTCCGTCGAAATGCGCTCGATCGTCGCATGGGGAACGCTCGACTCGACAAATATCGCTTTCAGCTTCCGCTGTTTGATGAGATCGACCAGCCGGGCCATGTCCGAAAGAGCCGCTTCGCTGACGGTCGAGATTCCTTGCAACCCCACCACTTGAAAGCCGTACGCGCGGCCAAAATAGTTGTATGCATCATGGCTTGTCACCAACACCCGTTGTTCCGGTGCGAGTTCGGCTGCTTTTGCTTTGGCCCAGCCGTGCAGTTCGGCGAGCGAACTTTTGAGCTTGATGGCATTGGCATCAAAGACCGTCCGGCTTTCAGGACGCGCTTCGGCGAGTCGCTTCGCAATGGAGTCTACACAGCCGGCCCAGAGGGCGACATCGAACCACACATGGGGATCGGGATGCCCTTCAAAACCAGCCGCCTTCAACAAAGATTCATGCGCCAGATTCTCGGTTATCGCGTAAACCTTTTTTTTCTGCCGAGCCATCCGTTCAAAAACCTCAGTCATTTTTCCCTCAAGCATCAGCCCGTTATAGAAAATGACTTCAGCGCGTTGCAGCTTAACGATGTCGGCCGCCGTTGCCTTATATAGATGAGGGTCAACCCCCGCGCCCATCAGCGGTTCGGCCGTCACCCGGTCTCCGCCGACGCTCGCCACCAAATCATTCACCATTCCCGTGGTGGTCACGACCCGCAAGGGAGCGTCGACGGCTCGCAAATCGAGGCAAACTACGCCCAACGCCCAAAAAAATAGAAAACCTCTGATGGCACGACGAAAATGATTCATAGTCGCTCAAGGAACCCCGGACGATATTTTAATCAAGTAACAATCTTAGGTTTTCCTAATTTTAATCACAAATTTCGTTTTATCTGTTGCTATGGATTATTTTATGTATCGCTACCAACAACGCGAAACTGCCCATCTTCACTCTTTCGACGTAACGAAGTGCTTCACCACAAGTGGCGACATCGGAAACGATGTCCGCCGATCTCTACCGAACAAGCCGGCTAGGGATAAAGTCCGTTGATCCTCGCAACCAACTCCACTGCCGGCGCCGCAAAATCGAGCGTACCCTCTTCCTTAACGAGCTTCCGGCAGAACGTCGCTTGCGTGTCGTCCTGCGAAACAAATTCAAGTTCACCCGCACACCCGCCAAGAACTACTGCGCATCATCGCGCGGCCAATCAGGTGCCAAACCGACCCAACCGCTCAGAACCAAGGGCACGCAAACGCCGACCCAAATCATACCCTTTGCTCACAAAACCACGCCTCAAAATGGTCGGTCGTCGTAAAAGCTGGACATACATTGCGTGCGGCAGACAGCATCGCCTGTCACCGCCAAACGGGTGAACACCCCTACCCCCTGTTTATAGTGATCGACGTCCAGACAGCGCCTGCCCAGCCCTCGCACAACAACCATCACGCGTTTTTCGGCATCCGCGCCCGCCTCATTCTCCTGGTGCTGGCCGCCGTGGTCCCGCTTCTCCTGTTGATCGCGTTTCGCGCCAAGCAACAGATCACGCTCGAACGCGCCGACGTGCTCGAGCACATTCAAGTGCGCGCCCGCCTCATTGCGGCCCGGCTCGATGATCAGCTCAGCAATATCGACACGCTTCTCCTCGGTCTCAGCCATGTCGTCACTTCCGACCCAGCCAGCATCGACAAAAATAAAGCGCGCCTAGACACCATCGCCCAAGTCCTTTCCTCCACCCATTCCAACCTCAAAGTCCGCGCTCTGGACGGCCGCCTGTTGGGCTCCTCCGGCAAAAATCTGGAAACCGATTTCTTTGATCGGAAGCTTTTCGACGCCACCATCGCAGGACGCAGTCTTGTCATCGGCGATCCCGTCTTTACGCCCACGAATGGCAATGGCGAATGGTCGCTCACGCTAGGACGGCCTTTCTACGACTCCGCCGGCCACGTAGCCGGGATGGTGGAGGTCTCCCTCGATCTCGTCTTGATGGGAACACTGCTGGAAGACCGCGCGTTGCCGGACCGCTCGCTGATTTCCGTGATCGACGGCAACCGCAAAATCCTGATGCGTTCGGTCGACGCGGAAAAAAGGATCGGCCAAACCTGTTATGAAAATGCTTCAATTCTGCAGGCCCTCGCTATCCACGAAGGCAACTTAGAGTTCACATCCGCCGACGGCGATAAACACCTCGCCGGCTTCAGCACCTGTTCACGCGCACCCTGGTTGGTTTTCGCTCGTGTACCCAGTGCCACCACCTTCGCGTCGATCGAACGACAATTTCGCAACGCTCAAATGCTCGGCCTCGCAACACTCGCGGCCACTCTCGCCCTGGCGTGGTTCATGGCCAGTCGCATGACCCGGCCGATCCGCCTGCTCGCGGCGGACGCTGCCGCCGTGGGCGAAGGACAAAAGATTCGGTTCTCGGCGGTGGAGTCGCGCGGAGAAATGGGCACGCTCTCAGAAACCTTCAACCTCATGCTCTCCCAGCTGGAGGAGCGCGACACCGCCCTGCGCCGCAGCGAAGAGCAATTTCGCACCCTGATCGAGGAAGCCGCCGACGGCGTCCTTATCGCCGACTCCCAGGGCGTGTACACCGCCACCAACTCCAGCGCCGCCCGCATGCTCGGCCGCACTCAGGAGGAAATCGTGGGGCGTAGCATTATCGATCTCATCATTGAGGCGGATCGCCCGCAGGTCGCGCCCGAGATGGCCCGGCTTCTGGCTGGCGAGACCGTCGTGAGCGAATGGTGGTTCCTGCGCAAAGACGGCACGACTTTCCCCGGCGAATTCAGCGCCAAACGCCTGAGCGACGGCCGGATCATCGACACCCTGCGCGACACCACCGAACGCCACCGCGAAGCCTCCGCACGAGCACGCTTCGACCGCAAACTTCAGGAAACCCAGAAACTCGAAAGCCTGGGCGTGATGGCCGGCAGCATCGCACACGATTTCAACAACCTCCTCACGGGCATTCTGGGCAATGCCAGCATCGCCCAAACGGATCTGCCCAGCGACTCACCCGCGCAGCAAAACCTGGACTCCATCAAACTGGGCTCGATGCGGGCGGCCGACCTTTGCAAGCAGATGCTCGCCTACTCCGGCCGAGGACGCTTCGTGGTGCAAACCGTCTCCCTCAACCGGCTGGTTGAGGAGACAACCCACCTGCTCCAGATTTCCATCAGCAAAAACGCCGTACTGAGGTTCAACCTCTACCCAGAGCTCCCCTCCCTCGAGGCGGACAGTACCCAAATCCGGCAGGTCATCATGAACCTGGTGATCAACGCCTCCGAAGCAATTGGCAACAAGAGCGGCGTCATCAGCATCAACACCGGTTTAACCCGCGTCGACCGCGCGTACTTGGGCGGCACGCTCCTTGCCCCGGAATTGCCGGAAGGAACCTATGTCCATCTCGAGATTTCCGACAACGGTTGCGGTATGACCCCCGAGATGCAGACGAAGATTTTCGAACCATTCTTCACCACCAAATTTACCGGGCGCGGCCTCGGTCTGGCCGCCGTGCTCGGAATCGTTCGCGGACACAAGGGCGCGATAAAAATCTACTCGGAGCCGGGCAAAGGGACCACGTTCAAGCTTCTGTTCCCCTGCACGGTCGGAAATGCCGAAAATACCGCAGCGGCCAACGCGACGGAGAAGGCCTGGCGCGGAGAAGGCTGCATCCTCGTTGTGGATGACGACGAATCCATCCGGAGCACGGCAGCGTTGATGTTGCGAAGGCAGGGTTTCGAAGTGGCTCTGGCCGCAGACGGAAGGGAAGCCGTCGAGGCCTTCCGCGCCACACCGGACCGCTTCAGAATGGTCTTGATGGACCTGACTATGCCCCACTTGGACGGCGAGCAGGCCTTCATCGAACTACGACGCATCCGAGCGGATGTGCGCGTGGTATTGATGAGCGGCTTTGACCGGCACGAGGCGGTCTCACGCTTCACCGGAAAAGGCTTGGCCAGTTTCCTCCAAAAACCTTTCGAACTCCAAGAGCTATATCGCATCGTGCAAGGCGTGCTAACGGGCACTCCGAGTCTGAAATAAAACATTCAGGACCGACAATTCTAATGCCCGTTTTGGAGTCGTTTAAATGGTTCGTTGGCCACTAGACTCTTCATCGGCGTCGAGCTGAGGAGTGTTCCCTTTGAAACAGGAAATCCGCGCAGAAAATCGGCCGTCGGCAGCATTTTTCCACCCTGACGCTGCAATTTCAATAACCGTAAAGTCCCCTGCCCTGTCGCCACGGTCAACTCAGCCGAATTAGCCGACACGACCGTTCCCGGCGTCGAGGCTGACGCATCCTTATTCGCCTCGGCTTGGCCGATTTTCACCCCATGTCCGCCGATCTCCACCGAACAAGCCGGCCAGGGAAAAAGTCCGTTGATCCGCGACGCCAACACCGCCGCCGGCGCCGCAAAATCCAGCGCGCCATCGTCCTTCACCAGCTTGCGGCAGAACGTCGCTTGCGCGTCGTCCTGCGCTACAAATTCAAGTTCACCCGCAGCCAGTTTCGGCAGGGTCCTCGCGAGCAACGGCACGCACGCGGCCGCCAATTTCGCATCAACCTCGAGCGCTGTATCTAGTTTCTGGATCGGCACGCGCTCCACATCGGCCAGCGGGCCGGCATCGAGCTTCCGCACCACGCGCATCAACGTCACACCCGTCTCGCGTTCGCCGTTAGCGATGGCGGTTTGAATCGGCGACGCGCCGCGATATTTAGGCAGAATCGAGGTGTGCAGATTCAGCGTTCCGAGTCGCGGCGTCGCGATGAAATCATCCTTCAAAATGTGCCCGTAAGCCATCACGAGCGCGACGTCGGCGTAGAGCGCGGCGAGTTGCTGTCGAACTTCCTCGGTTACTTTCTCCGGCTGAAAAACCGGCAACCCACGAGCGAGCGCCCAGATTTTAATCGCGTTGGCGGTGATCTGTTGACCGCGCCCGACTGGCCGGTCGGGTTGCGTGAAAACGCCCACGACTTCGGCCATCTGTTTACCCTCATTTACTAACCATTCCAGTAGCGGTAACGCTATGGAATCAGACCCGAGAAAAACGAGGCGAAGAGGAATCGGCATTTTTGTTAACCGCTAATGAACGCTAATTGACGCTAATGTTTCGATCTTCAAACCAAGGCCGACAATTAAAATTCTCCGAAATTAGCGTTCATTAGCGTTAATTAGCGGTTCCAAAATCGTCAGTCTTCAGTGATTTCCGGCGGCGTGTCGTCGCCCACCGTTTCCTCGCGCTGTTTCCATTTCGGAACAGCGTTTTCCTTGTGTTCCTTGGACTGCGGAACGGGTCGGTTGCCGTCCGCATAACGGTCTTTGCCGACGAGATCGAAATAGATCGGACAGCCGTTGAGACCAAATTCTTTGACCAAACCAGCTTCCAGGTATCGGCGGTATTGTTCGGT
The DNA here is from genome assembly GCA_031404135.1 of Verrucomicrobiota bacterium. Taxonomy (GTDB): domain Bacteria; phylum Verrucomicrobiota; class Verrucomicrobiia; order Opitutales; family Opitutaceae; genus JADKHC01. The sequence goes on from JANNHA010000086.1 coordinate 6,631, forward strand.
TAGCTTTTCTTCGCGGTTACAGAACATCTTTACGCGGAACGGACGGATTCCGGTTTGCACCGCATAATACACGCGGAAACGGCGTCCGCCGACGGCCGGTGGCGGCGTACGTTCAGCGAGGTAGGCCATCGTTTCATTGAGCTTCGCGGTCGGCAGCTTTCGGTCGAGCGTGCGATTGAGCTGCACCGCGGCGTTGAGCATGCGGTCGACTTCGTAACCATTCATGGCCGACACGAAAATCAAGGGCGAACCCGGCGTGAAGAACAGTCGTTCAAACACCGCTTTCTCGTACTTCTCGCGGTAATCGCGTTCACTTTTGTAGCCAGCCAGCCCTTCTCCTTTTTCCTGGTTGAAGGCTTTGCGCACGAGATCCCATTTATTGACCACGATGACGATCGGTTTGCGCTCTTTGATCGCTTCGCCGGCGATGGCTTTGTCCTGCTGCGTCACGCCGTCGAGTGCATCGAGCACGAGGAAAACGACGTCGGTGCGCTGGATCGAATCGAGGGCGCGCAGACGGGAAAAATATTCAACGGGCGACGCGAGCTTCGTCGCGGCTTTGATTCCGGCCGTGTCGATCAACTTAAAAGGATGCAGTTCGTGATCACGGCCGCGAAATTTGAAATCCACTTCGACCGAGTCGCGGGTCGTGCCAGGCACGTCGCTGACGATCAAGCGGTCACTGTTAAGCAGGCGGTTGCCGAGCGAGGATTTGCCGACGTTGGGTCGGCCAATAAAGCACACGCAGAGCGGATCAGCGGCGGTCTTTGCCGTACCATCATCAACCGGTAACGGGCCGAGTCGATCGCGGATCGCCTCGCGGAGATAGTCTTCGTTGCGACCGTGTTCGGCGGAAACGAACATCGGTTCGCCGAGGCCGAGTTTGTAGGCTTCTGCTGGTTCGACTTTTTCATCGCCGAAATCAGCTTTGTTGAAAACAAGCAAAACGGTCTTACCGCTGCGGCGCAGGCTGCCGGCGATGCGTTCGTCGAGCGCGCTCACGCCGGACAGGCCGTCGAGAATGAAAAGAATCAGATCGGACGTCTCGATGGCGAATTGCACCTGAAGTTCCGAGGCTTTGATGATATCGGCGCGTGTGGCACCTTCTTTCAAGCCGATGCCACCGGTGTCGAGCAGTGTGTAGCCATCGTCTTCGACAAAGGTCGAAATCACGTCACGCGTGATGCCGGGTTGATCGTGGACGATCGAAATGCGTTTCCGCGCCAGTCGGTTGAAGAGGCGGCTTTTGCCGACATTGGGTCGGCCTACAATGGCAACGGTGCGAGACATATGAAGACGAAGGATGAATTAAGAATTTAGAATGAAGAATGGTTCACGAACGTGGAGTTTGTAGCTATTCTTCGATCTACATTCGCCATTCCATTCTAGATTCGTCGCGTTGCGACGAACCGTTCCACCCGATTGCAGGCTTCGATGAGTTGTTCGTAGCTGGTCGCGAAGCAGGCGCGCACATGGCCGCGGCCGTTTTCGCCGAAAGCCAGGCCGGGTACGACTGCGACTTTTTCCTTTTCGAGCAGGCCAACGGCGAAGTCCTTTTCGCTCAGGCCGGTCGCGGTGATATCAGGAAACGCATAAAACGAACCACGCGGCAGGTGGCACTTAAGGCCGATTTCGTTGAAGCGCCGCACAATCAGATCGCGACGACGGTGGTACTGTTCGCGCATTTTCAGGACGCTGTCCCAACCGCGTTGCAACGCCTCAATCGCCGCTTCCTGTGCGATAATCGACGCACACATCATCGAATATTGATGCACTTTCATCATCGCATCGATCAGCACCGCCGGACCGCACGCGTAACCGATGCGCCAGCCGGTCATCGCAAACGCCTTCGAAAATCCGTGCAGGAAAATCGTGCGCTCGGCCATGCCGGGCAAGCTCGCGATACTCGTGTGCGTGCCTTCGAACGTGAGCTCCGAATAGATCTCGTCGCTGAAAACCAGCAGGTCTTTCTCGCGGCAAAACTCTGCGATCTTTTCCAACTGCTCGCGGGTACAAGTGCCACCCGTGGGATTACACGGCAGGTTAAGCATGAGAATCTTCGCACCCGGTTGCCAGGCCGCGCGGAGCGCTTCGGCGGTAAGGGCGAAGTTGTCTTTCGCGTAGGTCGGCACCGCGATGCTTTGTCCGTGGACGAGCGTCACGCTCGGACTGTACGACACGTAACACGGCTGATGAAACATCACCTTGTCGCCGGGGTTGCAGAACGCGCGAAACGCGATGTCGAGCGCTTCGCTCACGCCGACCGTAACGATCACTTGGTCATCGGGTCGATAGCTGACGCTGAAATGCTCTTCAACGTACACCGAAATCGCGCGCCGCAATTCGATCAAACCGAGGTTCGACGTGTAGTAAGTTTTCCCGCGCTCGAGGGCGAAGATCGCCGCCTCGCGGATATGCCACGGCGTAACGAAATCGGGTTCGCCCACGCCGAGCGAGATCACGTCCTGGCCTTTCATTTTGGCCACGAGTTCGAAGAAATCGCGAATACCGCTTCTAGGCAGCGTGGCCACGTGGCCCGCAACAAAACGTTTTGTATCCATGGTGTGGTTTCGTTGGTAGGGGCGCTGCTCCGCATCGTACGCGGCGTTTGCGCAGCAACCGCCCTACCTTTGGGTTTTAAGGCGCGACGTTGAGCCTCGTGCTTGCCGCCTCGCCGGTGCCGAGCAGGAAGCCCTGATCCTTGTAACAGCGCAGCATGAAATGCGTCGATGTGGACAGCACACCTTCAATGGAGGAAAGACGTTCCGAGACAAAGCCCGCGACTTTCTGCAGCGACGGACCTTTGACGAACACCAGCAAATCGTAACCACCCGACATCAGGTAGCAGGACTCGACTTCGTCGAAGCGCGCGATGCGTTCAGCCAGCCGGTTAAAACCACCGCCGCGCTCAGGCGTGATCTTGACTTCGATGACGGCGTTGACGGTCGAGGCGGCTGCGGCCTCGTTGGTAAGATCGAGCACCGGACGCCAGCCGAGGAAGATTTTATCTTTCTTCAACTGTTCCATATGCTGATTGATTTCAGGTTCAGGCAAGCCCGAGACCTGCGCCATTTGCGCAGACGTCAGACAGCCACCTTCGAGCAAAAGCTTGAGAACAGGGTTCATAGGAGCGGCGTTTATCCGGGAAACCCGCCACTTTGACGAGAACGATTTTCGGCCTCCCTGCTCAACGCTCATGGTCTTTCTCTCTGGAGAAGAAAGTCACTGAAATACAAAACAGTTATTTTGATGACCACTGCCATTCGGGTCTGGCCGTGTTTTGTTAGTTTTTGACGCGTTTTGATTAGTGAAGGTGGCCACGCAGGGTAGCTGAACCACCAAGTTGAAGTGTTGCGCCAACCACCCAATCGACGCTCCTGACTCTTGTCGGGTCCGCTCTGCCAAACTTGGTTGCCGCCTCAAAGAGTATTCTCATAAAGGCCTCTGCCGCTCCCGCGTCCTAAAGTAGATTCCTCCGGTAGTTTCCCCGGTTGATCACAGGGTGGATCGCTCCTGAGTATTCGATTCGAAATCGGCGGGCCATCACACAACTACCGCGAATAAATCTCTGTTTCTCGATCAAAAACTAACAAAACACGGCCAGACCCGAATGGCGCTAAGTTAGTGTGTAACTTATTGCACATAAATGATTTAAAGATTAAACCGGCATGGTATCTGCTTACTGGATACGTATGGAAAATTCGACCCCTTTTCTGCCCGGTTTCACTCAGCGCCTAGGCCGTCGGCGCTGCACTGCTGATGCGACGCAGTTGCGCGAGCG
>JANNHA010000087.1:0-21532 GCA_031404135.1 Verrucomicrobiota bacterium
ACTTTTGCGGCAAGCTCCAGACTCCGGTCAGGCCCGCCAAGCCGGGCCTTCCCTCCGTCTGGAGCTTGCCTTGAGTCCCCAACCAACACACACCCTCAGTAGTAACCAACAACCCGTTCAGTCTCTTATCGCAAGTGGTCCAAAAACGTGAGTCCGGTCATGGGATCGTTGAGTGTCAAAAGATCCGCTTTTCAAAAGCTGATTAACTTCAGCGCCATTCTGAGCAGTTGCCTGAGAAAACCCAAATGCTTTTGCCGCCACACCATAATTGTAGTTCCCAAAGTCGTTTGGATAAAAAATCTGACCATTATACATCTCGTAGTCTCCGCCCATCGCTTGCGAATTGTAAGGCAAGTTCTGGTTAGTTTTAAGATCAAAAGCGGCATGATCTGTAACCATTTGCCGGAACATCTCTAGACGCATTACGGTCTCGGTGCCCAACGGGGCCGCTTGGTGAACTGCCTGCGCAGCTGCCGCGAAGGTGTTGCGCGTCTGCTGCAACTGCGCATTGAAAACATTGGTATAGTCCTTAGGAAAAGATGGCGACGACGCGTTAATTTTGCTACCCGAGGTTGGTAGTGTTGTTGCGTTGTTTGTGACCCACGGAGTATAGGAAGGCGTTTTGGTGTAATCTGTAGTAGATGCTCCACTGTTTGGGGCTACAAACCAGCCGCAGGTTGCATCGTAGCTGCGGAGTATAGAACCGGCGCGGGCGTGGTGGGGACGGCTGGGGCGTTTAATACAATCAGGCAAACTCCGTAACGGATCGTAGTCTTGGCGGCGATCATAGCTATAGCGTTTTGGTGATGGTGAGTGGCGGCGGCGCGGAGTCGGGCGCGCGGTGCGAGCTGAATACCTCGGCAAGTTCTTGGTTTCGCCGGGCTCGGCGTTTGGTAGTGCCGGAAGTGGGTGGCCACCGTCGTAGTCATGGTTGCGTCGTCGCTCGCGGCGGGCGGCGGTTCTGGGGGTGAAGGATGAAATGCGTTCGAGGTCGCTGAGTGCCAGGCAATCGACGGATGGCGTGTGCTGGCGGTCGTAGTCGTAGGTGCGGGCGGCTGGCGGGATCGCGCCGAAAAGGCGGTGGGGCCGGGCAACGCAGGTTGGAATAGCCAGCATCACGGCACACTGGCAGATTTGCGCCGGTTTGGGAAGCATCGGTTTGCCGGAATAGGGTGAATTCGCTCCGCTGCCGATGGGGTGGGTGCTTTCCGGACGGAGCCTTTCAGCGGAGGAGAAAGCAGGGCTTGTCATACCAATGTCCCGTATCATTTAGACTTTGGTTTTGTGATCGGGGGTAGTTGATGCTCCGCATCGTCCGCGGCGGATGAGGGACCATCCGCCCTACCTTTCAATCCCAGGGCCCACGCAGAAGGACCCACGCCGGAGGGGGCAAACTTTAATGTTTGTGATCGATAGCTACTAGTTCGTCAACGCCTTCAACGAATCAGCGGCACGTCTCGCGCTAGCGGGGTTGAAGGGTTTAGGAAACCGCGCATGACGGCGTTTGCGCCTGGTGTCTAATACCAACGACCCTATGCTTTTATACTGAAGTTGATCGTGGCGGGTCTGAATTTTCGGAATTTTACAGAAGAAAACGAAGGTAACGAAGAGATTCAAAAAGCACCAGCAGGCCTTCGTTCTCTTGGTGATCTTCTGTTCAAAGTCTGGAAGCTTGGGGCTGTTGGTCTAATGCCGTGTATTAGCTGGCGCGCAAAACGGCGAGGGGTTGGGGTGCCGCTATTTCCTTTTTGCGTTACGGGCGAATTGCGTGAGGATCGTTAGCTTCATGTCCGGGCTACAGATTCATTTCTCAAACCAAACTTGTACTCACTGCTCCCGATTTGGGCAATGGTGGCAGGTTGCGGCGCGGGACGTGCTTTTTCTTCTTTATAAATGAATGTTGCTGCTGTGTTAAGGGATCGATTTCTGGCGCCGTACGTCGGTTATACGCGGGACCAGTTTCGCCGCGATGTGCTGGCGGGGTTGAATGTGATGACGGTGGCGTTCCCCCTTTCGATGGCGTTTGCCATCGCGTCGGGCGTCAAGCCGGAGCAAGGGCTTTTCACCGCGATCATTGGCGGTGGCATTATTGCGGCGCTGGGCGGTTCGCGCGTGCAGATCGGCGGACCGACGGGCGCATTTGTTATCATCACTTACAGCGTGCTCCAGGCGTATGGGTTGAACGGACTTTTTCTCTGCACGATGATGGCGGGGGCGATGCTGTGCGTGATGGGGCTGGCGAAGATGGGTTCGATCATCCGGTTTATTCCGTACCCGGTTTCGCGTGCGTTCACCAAGGGCATCGCGGTGCTCATCCTCAGTTCGCAAATCAAGAATTTTTTCGGGTTGAACGTGGAGAAAATGCCGGTCGATTTTGTGGGCAAGATCCAGGTGCTCGGCGCGAATCTCGGCGCGATTCATTGGCCAACGGTGGCGCTCGGCGTGGCGTCGGTGGCGGTGATGGGGTTCTGGCCGAAACGGTTGTCACGCTTTATCCCTGGCACGATGGTCGGTTTGGTGGTGATGACGATTGTGGTGACGGTTTTGGGCCTGCACGATCACTTTCAGATCGCAACGATTGGTGAGTTCTCGGGCCGTTTGCCGGCGTTGCATTTGCCGGGTGCGGATTGGGTGGTGATCAAGGATCTGGTTCAACCGGCGTTTACGATTGCGCTGCTCGTGGCGATGCAGGCGCTCCTTTGCGCGGTGGTGACGGATGGTTTGCTCGATCAGCGGCATGATTCGAATCGCGAGTTGGTGGGGCAGGGTATTGCGAATCTGGTCGGGCCGTTGTTCGGCTGCATTCCGGCGACGGGAGCGGTGGCGCGATCCGTCATGAATGTGCGTTCGGGCGCGCGCACGCCGGTGGCCGGGTTGACGCATTCGCTCCTTTTATTGGTTGTGGTGCTCGCGGCGGCACCGCTGGTGCGCCATGTGCCGTTGGCGACATTAAGCGCGGTGCTGGTTTTGGCGGCCTACCGGATGGTTTCGTGGAGCCAATTTTTGCGACTACCGCGCTGGCCATTCAGTGATTCGTCGGTTTTTTTGGCCACGTTTGCCCTGACGGTGTTGACCAACCTCACCTTGGCGGTGGAAGTCGGTGTGGTGCTGGCGGCGTTGCTCATGGTGAAACGTATTTCGGAGACCACCAAGATCACGGCCGTGGATGAGGCGACCGAAACCGAAGGCTCACAACATTCGCTGGTCGGAAAAGAAGTGCCAAAGGGCGTGCTCATTTTCCGGGTTTTCGGGGCGTTTTTCTTTGGCGTGGTCGACAAACTCGACGACGAGTTGAAGCGGGCGAAGCAGGAGCCGGAGGTTTTGATTTTGCGCGTACGCAAGGTGCTCGCGATGGACGCCACCGGGCTCCAGGCGCTCGAGGATCTGCATTATAAGCTTAAAGCGAAGGGCAAGCATCTCATCCTGAGTGCGCCCCATACGCAGCCGTTGGCGGTGATGATCAATTCGGGTTTTATCGAACGGCTTGGCGAAGAAAATGTTTGTCCACACATCGGCGCGGCCTTGGATCGGGCGCGCGTAATTCTCGGACTGCCGCCGGTGGTGGCGGCGGTCAACACGCCGGAGTCGCTACACGCTGAGAAACAACAAATCGAAGCCGCGCGCAGGGAATTGTCCGACGCAGTCGAACGCGCCAGTCAGATGCTCAATAAGTCGGGCGAAAACAGTCCGCCTGCGTCCGGCACCAAGTCGTGATAAAAGAAGGCATCGCTGGGTTGGGCGTGTTGGCGAGCCTCCTCTCTGGAGGCCGTGCGCCGAGAGTCTGGCTGGCGACGATGGTGGCAGGTTCGGTGGCGGCGCGTCGGTTGCAGCACGGAAAATTGCAGGCGTATTTGCTCTATCTCGTCATCGGGCTCGCCGTATTGGCAGGATTAGTCTTAACAGGAGGAGGCCAATGAAAGCGTATCTCGATTTTTCGCACCGCGATAAATTTTCCCCGCAGCCATGTATCTAAATGTCGTACAGATTGCCGAGTCTTTCGGCGTTTCGGAAAACGTAGTTGAAGACTGGATTCGCAACGAAGGGCTTCCGCATATTCCAGATCGTGGCCGATTGTTGTTTGATCGGGCACAGGTGGCAGACTGGGCTACGGCGCACGGATTGGCGGCTCACGCGGGATTTCTGGCGCCAGCTGCTTCGGCGGTCGCAGGAGGCTGGCAACTCCAGCCGCTTTTGCGGGCCGGAGGAATCTGGCGCGATATTACACCGGCGCAATTGACGAACGTGTTGGGTCGAATCGTCGCCGCTTTGCCAGGTGCAACGCCGCCTGTCCGCCAGTTGCTCGCTCAACGGCTGCGCGCAGCGGGTGGCGTGACGACGGCGCCGGTGGGGGGTGGTTTTGCGCTGCCGCACATGAGCACGCGAATCGCTCTGGGCCGGGAATCGGGGTTGGTTGCCCTCCTGTTGTTGAGCGAGGCGATGGAGTTGCCGGAGCCGCCGCCGGACGGTGTGCCGGTGACGCGATTGCTGTTCTTTATCGCTCCGTCGCCGCGCGCACATCTCGATCTTTTGGGCAAATTGAGCCGTGTGCTCACCCGAGGGCCACTGCGCGAACTCATCGTTCGCGGCGCGCCGGATGAGGAAATTTTCAAGGTCCTAGCCGTCGATGATGCATCGGTGCCGGGCGGGGCAGGCCGGGAGGCGAAGGCATGATGCCCGGAGTGTTGCTGCTTTTAGCCACCATGAGTTTGGTGGTGAGCATCGTTGTTGGTCCGAAGTTTTCCAAGACGTGGCTTGGGTTGGTGCTATGCGGGGCACTCGCGGTGTGCGGAGCATCGTTGATAGTTCTTTCGGGCGGGGCCGAATGGGAATGGCGCAGCACGTTTCTTGTCGGTGGCGAAAAGTTGCACCTGCGGCTTGATGCTTTGAGCGGGTTGTTTCTCATGCTGGTCGGCGTGATCGGCGGCACGGGCGCGGTGTACGCAACGGGGTACTGGTCGGACAAGCATCATCCGCATTCGGCACCCAAAGGCCGCGCCTGGTGGAGTGGACTGGTGCTAAGTCTTGGTTCGGTTCTGCTGGTGTCGAACGGCCTGCATTTTCTCATCGTTTGGGAGGTGTTTACGGTCTGTGCGTATTTTCTCGTTACGCTGGAAAACGAGCGACGGGAGGTGCGGGCGGCAGGCTGGCTTTATCTGGCGGCGTCGCATGTCGGCATGGTGTTTCTTTTTGCGTTCTTCGGCATCCTTGCAGCGCGAACGGGAAGCTGGGAACTCGGACCCATGCGTGAGCAGGTTGCGTTGGCACCTTTGTTTTGGTTCGCGCTCTTGGGATTTGGCGTAAAGGCCGGCATTTTTCCGCTTCACGTCTGGCTGCCAGCGGCGCACGCGAACGCGCCCAGTCATGTTTCGGCCATTATGTCGGGTGTCGCGATCAAGATGGGCGTCTACGGTTTGGTGCGTTTCAGCGGCTGGCTGCCGGTGCCGGAGGCGGCTGGTTCGGTAGTGATCGGGTTGGGCGCAGTGGGCGCGTTGCTCGGGATCGCTTTTGCAATTGCCCAGAATGATATCAAACGCTTGCTGGCGTATTGTTCGGTCGAGAATATCGGGGTCATTTTTATCGGACTCGGCGGCGCGCTGATCGCCCGGGCTCAGGGAGATGCCTTGTGGGGCCGTCTGGTGTTGGTGGGCGCGTTGCTGCACGTTTGGAATCATGGCCTGTTCAAAGCGCTTTTGTTCTTTTGTGCCGGTTCGGTTTTGCATTCGACGGGAACGAGGGAGATGAGCCGGCTGGGCGGGTTGTGGCGGACGATGCCGTGGACGGCGGCATTGTTTGCTTTGGGTGCGGTGGCTATCTCTGGGTTGCCGCCGTTGAACGGTTTTGTGAGCGAATGGCTCGTTTATCTGGGGCTTTTTGACGCGGTGAATACCCGGAGCTCGGCCGCGTGGGCGGCGATGCCCGCAGTCATTGCGCTGGCCGTGACCGGTGCGCTCGCACTGGCGAGTTTTGTGAAAGTGAGCGCGATGGTTTTTCTCGGTGCACCGCGCACACAGGCAGCGACGCACGCGCACGACTGCGACCGTTCGATGCATGGATCGATGCTGACGCTGGCCGCCGTGTGTGTCGCGATTGGTTTGGCACCAGTGATGTTCTGGCCGCTGCTGGCGCGAGCGGCCGGTGCGTGGAATCCTGCTTGGGCGCAGGTGACGGGGATTCCGGTGCCCTTGGCTGCGCTTGGGCCCGTGCAGGCCGTGTTGGCGCTACTTTTTATTGCGGCGTCGGTTTGGCTTTGGCGTTTGGCCGCGAGAAAGCGTTTGAAGCGCGCGTTGACGTGGGATTGTGGATACGCGGTGCCGACGGCGCGCATGCAATACACCGGCGGCTCATTCGGTGGAATCGCGGCAGGCTGGTTTTTCTGGATTTTGCGGCCTGAGATCAAAACGAAGCGGCCTCGCGGGCTTTTTCCTGAGGGAGCGAGTCAGGTGGAGCGCGTTCCAGAAACGGTGTTGGAACGGGTGATCGATCCGGTGGGCGATGTCGTGATGCGTGTATCCACGGCGGTGCGACAGCTGCAGCAAGGCCGGCTGCAAAGTTACATTTTGTACCTAGTGGCGGGGCTTGCGGCTTTGGCTGTTCTTATTGTGAGCGGAGGCGTGCAATGATTATCTTCGAAATCATTTTGCGGCTTGTCTTGTGGCTGGTGCTCGCGCCGTTGCTGCCCGGTATCATTAACAAGGTGAAAGCTTGGGTCGCAGGACGTCGCGGCCCGCCGGTGCTTCAGCTTTACTACGACCTTGCGCGTCTTTGGCGAAAGGGCGTGGTTATGAGCACATTGGCGTCGCCTGGTTTTATTGCAGGTCCGGCGGTGGCGTGGATCGCTGTGCTGGCGGCGACCCAATTGCTGCCGTTGGGTCCGGCGGGTGCGGCGCTGAGTTTTCGTGGTGATGTTCTGCTGTTTGTTTATCTACTCGCACTGGCCCGTTTCTGCACGGCGTGGGCGGCGCTGGAGACGGGTTCGGCGTTCGAAGGCATGGGCTCGGCGCGCGAAGTGAGTTATGCGGTCCTTTCTGAAGCGGCACTCATCACAGCGGTGCTGACATTGAGTGTGCATACGGGGAGCGTCACGTTAGTCACGATGCTGGCACCGGCAGCCGGAGCGGGTGTGGTCTTGTTGGGGGCGGGGTTGTTTACGGTGTTGTTGGCGGAAAATTGTCGCGTGCCTTTTGATGATCCGAATACGCATCTCGAGCTCACGATGATTCACGAAGCCATGATTCTTGATCACAGCGGTCCGCCGCTCGCGGTCATTCTTCATGGGGCGTCAATGAAGCTGCTGCTCTTCGCGCTGCTCTTAACCGAGGCGGTGTTGCCGGTCGGCGAATTATCAGCGGCGGCGGCGGCTGGTGCGCTGGTGGGTGGGGTTTTGGTGGTGACGGTCGGTGTAGGCTTGGTGGAGTCGTGGATGGCGCGCTTCGCTTTTAAGCGCGTGCCGATGTTGCTGACCACTGGATTTTTGTTCTGCTTGTTTGCCTTGCTCGTGGCTTGGAAAGGCGGTGCGGCATGACTGCGACATTAAATTTATTGATTGGTTTGGCCATGGGCCTGAACTTGCTCGCGCTTGGCAGCAGCCGTTTGCCCGCGGTGATTCGCGCGGTGTCGGTTCAGGGCATGGCGCTGGGCGTGATGCCGATCTTGATGGAGACGCATTTCGACTGGCGCGTTTCGTTGGTTGCGCTTTTTACGATGGCGGTGAAAGGATTTGTGATTCCGCATTTGCTGAGCCGGGCCATGCGTGCCGCCAATGTGGAACGCGAAAATAATCCGTTCATCGGATTTGTGCCTTCGCTCTTGTTGGGTGCGGGCGGCACGATTGCGGCTGTGGCATTTTCACGGGCTTTGCCGTTGTTGCCGGAGCACGCAGGCTCGTTGCTGGTGCCGGGTGCGATTGCGTCGGTTTTTACCGGGTTTGTGATGTTGATCGGGCGGGCGAAGGCGATTTCACAGGTCTGCGGCTATTTGATTCTTGAAAACGGTATCTACTTGTTCGGCCTCTTGCTCATCAAATCCACGCCGCTGCTCGTCGAGGCCGGTATTTTGCTCGACCTGACCGTGGGGGTTTTTGTCATTGGCATTATCGTGGATCGAATTCAGCGCGCGTTTGATTCGCTCGATACGCGCAAACTCACCGTGCTTCGCGAATGAAAGAACTGATGCTCATTTTTGTCCCTGCGATAGGCGCGGCTCTCGCGGCCGTCTGGCCAAGCGATCGGACGCGTCCATGGCTGCTGCCCGCCGTGGGGTTGGTTCACGTTGTGCTTTCTCTGTGGTTGTTGATATCGCCACCGGTGGTTTCGCCGGAGGCGTGGATGGGATTTGATCCGCTCGCACGGGCGGTTTTGCCGGCGGTGTCGTTGTTGTTTTTGGCCTGTGCGGCTTATGGTGTTTCGTATTTGCGGGTCAGGTCTGAACGGCCGAACCGTATTTTTGTCACGTTGCTTTTGCTGGTGCTCGCACTGTTGAGTGCCGGTCATCAAGCGCGGCACCTTGGCCTATTGTGGATCACGACTGAGGCGGTGACGCTTGCGGCGGTGCCGTTGTTGCATTTCAACGGCACCCCTCGTGCCTATGAAGCGACGTGGAAATATCTGCTCGTTGGCGGTACGGGTGTGGCTTTGTCGCTGCTGGGTTCGTTCTGTCTTGGCTATGCATCGTTGTACGGTGGCGGTGAAGGGAATCTGACTTTTGTTGCGTTGACGGCGCAGGGTGCGGGGCTTTCGCGGCCTTGGGTTTTGACGGCCTGGGTGTTGTTGCTGGTTGGCTACGGTACGAAGATGGGGCTCGCGCCGATGCACACGTGGAAGCCGGATGCTTACGGCGAAGCGCCCGGCATCGTGGGCGCGATTCTGGCAGGCGGTGTAACGACGGTGGCGTTCACGGCGTTGTTACGCGTGCGCATGGTGGTTGATGCGGCCGGGCAGGGCGCGATTGCGGACCGCACATTGCTTGCCATAGGCATGTTTTCCATGATCGTGGCGGCGCTGTTTCTGCTCGGGACGCGCGACATGAAACGCATGCTGGCGTATTCAAGTGTTGAACACATGGGTATTTTGGTCATCGGCGCTGGTTTCGGAAAACTGGGCGTAGGCGCAGCTTTGTTTCACGTGTGGAGCAACAGCCTGACCAAGGGCGCGCTTTTCCTTAGTGTGAGCAACATCAACCGCGCTGCGGGTGGCCGTACGACGGACGTGATTGGCGGCATGTCGGCGCTCACGCCGTATTCGGCGGCGATCTTTGTTGCGGGTTTGTTCGCGGTGACGGCGTGTCCTCCCTTCGGTCCGTTTTTTAGCGAGCTGGCGCTGGTTCGTGCGGGCTTTGAGAGCAATCACGGTGTGACCGTGGGTGTGTTTCTGGGTTGTTTGCTCTTCGCATTTTTTGGGCTGACCCGGCTGGTATTTGCCATCGTTGACGGACGGCCAAGTGCGGCGTCGAAAATCACCGGGAAGCGTTTTCCAGAAACGGCGGGCATCGTCGTGCCGGCACTCGTGCTGATGGGGCTTTCCATTTGGGTGGGCATCGCCACGCCGACGGTGTTGCGCGAAGCCTGGGCGGCGGCAGTCACACAACTTTTCCCAGCGCCATGAGTACTTCCGCTTCATTCGCCCTGCTGGCCAATGGCACGAGCCTTCCGTGGTCGGAAGTGCCGGAGACAGCGATTGCCGATTTTTTCCGCGACACGGCGGCGGAGTTGGATCGCGGCGGGCGCCTCTGCTCGTGGTTTGGCGTACCGGAAGGTTCGGCGGTGCGGCTGGTGGCAGTCATCGCATTTGACGCTGACAACACGCTTGCGGTTGGCCGCAGCCTGCCCGTGACAGGTGGCTACAAGGCGCTCACCCCGACGCATTCACAGGCACATCTTTTCGAACGCGAAGTATGGGAGCAGCATGGCCTCGTACCGGAAGGACATCCGTGGCTAAAACCTGTTCGCAAGACTAATGGTGCTGGTAATGCTCCGGCGGTCGGCGAATTTTTCCGCGTCGATGGCAGTGAAATTCACGAGGTGGCGGTCGGACCGGTGCATGCCGGGATCATCGAGCCGGGGCATTTTCGTTTTCAATGCGCAGGTGAAGAAGTTCTCCATCTGGAGATCGCGCTTGGTTATCAATATCGCGGCATGGAAGACGCGCTGCCCGGTGGTCCCCATCGCGCAACGATGAGCCAGATGGAAACGGTCGCGGGCGACACGACGATCGGACATGCCACGGCTTACGCCACGGTGCTGGAATCGCTTGCGGGAACCGAGGCACCGTTGCGTGCGCAATGGTTGCGGTCGATCGCGCTTGAGCTGGAGCGACTGGCGAACCACACCGGTGATATCGGTGCGCTGGCCAACGATGTAGCGTTTTTGCCGACCTCGTCGGCTTGCGGAAAGATTCGCGGCGATTTTCTCAATCTCACAGCGCTGGTTTGTGGCAATCGTTTCGGTCGCGGCTTGGTTCGCCCGGGCGGGTGTCGTCATGATCTTGAGGCCGAGCGTCTCGCGCAGCTCGCCGAACGGCTGACGAGTGCGTTGGCCGAGGTGGAACAGGCGTCGAATTGGTTTTGGGATTCCGCCTCGGTGCGGACGCGTTTTGAAAATGTCGGCACGGTGCATGCGGGTCAGGCTAGTGCGATCGGGTTAGTCGGTCCGGCGGCGCGAGCCTGCGGGCTGGTGCGTGACGTGCGTTTTGATCATCCGGCGGGCTGGCATCGTTTCGCGCAATTACCGGTGGCGGTTTGGCCGGGCGGCGATGTTTTTGCTCGGGCGCGGGTGCGCTGGTTGGAGATTCAACGTTCGGGCCAGTATTTGAAGGAACAACTGGCGGCACCGCCCGAGGGCGGAGTCTTTGATAAGCTGGTGCCGTCTGCGCCGGACACGCTCGCGGTGGCGCTGGTCGAGGGTTGGCGTGGCGAAGTCTGTCACGTGGCACTGACTGATGCGGCGGGTCGTTTTCGCCGGTACAAGATCACCGATCCGTCTTTTCACAACTGGACGGGGCTTGCGCTGGCGCTGCGGGGAACGGCGATTTCGGATTTCCCGATCTGCAACAAAAGCTTTAACCTCTCGTACTGCGGCGTAGATCTTTGAAGCCGAACTGATCACTATGTTTGTTCTCGATTCCATCACTCATCGGTTGAAGCGCGGTTGCGAGACGATGGCGTATCCGAAAGGTCCGGCGCCGGCGCTGCCTGATCGTCACGGTGGAGCATTGAGGGTTGATGCCTCGAAGTGCGCCGATGGTTGCCGCGAGTGCGTTCCGGTGTGTCCGACTGAGGCGATCACGCGCGGCGTGGGCCAGCCGGTGGCGCTTGATTTGGGGCGTTGTATTTTCTGTGCGGCGTGCGTGGAGGTGTGTCCGTCGAAGGCGATCGTGCAGACGGGCGACCATCGCATGGCGACCCGTTCGCGTGATGATTTGGTGTTGGGCGATCCGGCGAAGGAGGAGGTGCGTCTCGCGGCGGCGCTTGACGATAAACTTCGCAAGCTTTTTGGGCGCTCGCTGCGGTTGCGGCAGGTGAGTGCGGGGGGGTGCAATGCCTGCGAGGCCGATATCAATGTGTTGGGCACGATTGGCTGGGATTTGAGCCGGTTCGGTATCCAGTTTGTGGCGTCACCGCGTCATGCGGATGGATTGTTGATCACGGGACCGGTGACCAAGAATATGGAGCTGGCGTTGAAAAAAACCTGGGACGCGGTTCCGGAGCCGAAGATCGTCATCGCGGTGGGCGCGTGCGCGATCGCGGGTGGGCCGTTTGTCGGTCATGATCAGGTGCGGAACGGCGCGGGCGCGGTGGTGCCGGTCGATCTTTATATTCCGGGATGTCCGCCGCATCCGCTGACGATTCTCGATGGACTGCTGCGTTTGTTGGGGCGGTTGGAGGAAAAGCCCGGTGAGCAGCGCAGTTGAAAAAGTTTTTGGCTCAGCCCAGCACGCCTTTGATGGCGCGGGCGAGGTCGCCGAGGCGGAAGGGTTTTGAGAGGTAGCCGACGAAGCCCATTTCCAAGTACTGGCGGGCCATGTCGTCGCTGTCGTAGCCGCTGCAAACGATGGCGCGGACTTCCGGGTCGATTTTTATTAGTTCCCGGAAGGCTTCTTCGCCGCCCATGCCGCCGATGACCGTGAGGTCGAGTATAACCAAGTCGTAGGGGCGGCCGACTTTCAGGTAGCGATTGTAGAGGGCGATGGCATCTTCACCGGTGCGGGCGACGTCGTATTTGTAGTCCAGGCTGGCGAGCATTCCGGCGGCGAGGCGGGAAATGTCCGGGTCGTCATCCATGAGTAATACGCGGCCGGTGCCGGAGCGGAGGATGGGGACGCGACGGGGTTCGATGTCAGCGGGTTTGTCGGCCTCGGGTAGGAGAATGGTGAATACGGTGCCGGCGCCTAGATTGGAGGTGACGCGGATGTGGCCGCCGTGTTTGCGCACGATGTTGCGCACGGTGGACAGACCGAGACCGGTGCCTTGTTTTTTGGTGGTGAAGAACTGTTCGAAGATCTTTTCGAGATTCTCGCGGGCGATGCCGGTGCCGTTGTCCTTGATTTCGATGGTGACGTAGTTGCCGGCGGGCAGGGGTTGGAGTTCGCCTTCGGCGAGCTGGGTGTTTTCGGCCTTGAGAGAGATTTTACCTCCCGTGGCTGGTACGGCTTGAAGGGCGTTGATGATCAGGTTTTGGAAGACCTGCATCATCTGGGCCTGATTGCCACGAATGGAGGAAACGGTCGTCGGGACGTTGAGTTCGATGGTGGCGGTGGCACCGGCGCGGGCGAGGCGAACGGCTTCTTCCAGGAGATCGGCGGGCGCGATGACCTGGGTGTTCGAGGTGTCGCCACCTTTGGCGGCAGCGAGCAGTTGTTTGGTCAGGGCTTTGGCGGCGAGGCAGGCGCGTTCGCTGTCGGCGAGGTAGGACGAGTCTTTGTTGTCCTTGGCTTGGGAGATGCCGCCGAGGATGGTGGTGAGGAGATTATTGAAATCGTGGGAGATGCCGCCGGCGATCACGCCGAGGGATTCCCAGCGGTTGATGGCGATGAGTTCCTCCGGAGTGAGAGTCATCTCGTTGGGGTTGCGGAAGACGATAACGATGCCCTCGAGCTGGCCGTCGACGTTGAGGATTTGGCGGGCGTTCCAGACGATGGGGTGGACAACGCCGTCGATGGCTTCTATTGAGTGGTTGTCGCAGAGTGGGGCGCGGTCGGTGGTGGCGAGGGCGAGATTGAGGGCGTCGCGATCGGGTCGGCCCGAGGTGCGTTCAATGAGCCGGAAAACTTCGTTGAGCGGTGTGCTGTGCGCGGTGGCTAGTTTGCATCCAGTGAGGCGTTCGGCATGTTGGTTGAGGAAGGTGACGCGTCCTTGGGGGTCGGTGACGATGATCGCCTCCGCCAGGCTTTGCAGGGTTTCGGTGACGAGCGTCGCCGGAATGGGGAGCTTGGAGAGCGCGGAGAGATTGGTGGTGAGGTCGGCGGGCAGGGGACAGCAGAAGCCGACGGCGCGGGCGAGCCCGCCTTTGCGGTTAATTTGGCGGTGTGCGCCGATGAGGGCAGGCACGGTTTTGGCGGCTTCTCCGCGCAGGACGATGGCTTCGACGAAGGACGGCTGCTCGGGCGATGGGGAGAGGAAGAACATCTCGGCGCCACGAAGGGCGGCGTGCTCGGGCAGGGCTTTGAGGAAGCAGTCGAGTTCGCTATCGGCTTCGTCGCGGCTGGTGCCGGCGAGTTTTTTCCAGCCGGGTGAGAGCCAGAATTTGCCGCGGGCAAAATCGAAATCGAAGGTCAGCAGGCTGCCGCTATCGGAGAGTTTGCGCAGGCGTTCGTCGTTGAGTTGGGTTTGTTCGTCGAGTTCTTTGCGTTCGTTGATATCGATCTGGATGCCGCTGACGCGTTCGAGTTCGCCGTTGAAGCCGATCACCTGGGTGCCGAGGCATTGAACCCAGATGTAGTGGCCTTCGCGGTGATGCATGCGCATCTCGACGGAAAAAGCGTAGGGGCCTGGTTTGGTTTTGCGCTGGGTTTGGTCGGGGGCGGCGGCTGAGTCGTCGGGGTGAATCAGGCGTTGCCAGGTGTCGTAGCTGTTGGGCAGGTCCTGATCGGTGTAACCGAGGAGGTTTTTCCAGGCGGGCGAATAATAGATCTGTTTCGCCTTAAAATTGAGGTCGAAGAATCCAGCGGCGCTTTCGTCGGCGAGCAGCGCGAGGCCGGAGTCGAGCAGCATGGGCGGATTCGAGTCGCGGTGACGGGCGGGGTCTTCGATGACAGCGAAGTAACCGGGGTTGTTACCGCCTTGTGATTCTTCGATGCGTACACCGACTTCGGTCTTGAAGTTGCCGGGCAGGCGGGCTTCGCAAGCGATGGTGCGGTCGAGGGTGTTGGCGAGCAGGAGCGCCCACTGGGCGTCGGTGCCGGCGGTGGCAACGGAGGTGTTGTCGAAAACGAACAACTGGGCGAAGGAGGTGTTGGCGACGTGGCCGGCGGTGGTTTGCCAGAAATGCAGGGCGTTGCGGGTGGCGGTGAGAATCAGGCCGTTTTTATCGAGCGTGAACAAGGCCGGCGACAGGAGTTGTTGGCTGCTGGCGAAGGGGGAGATGGACATCGAAGCGGGATTGTTCACGGGACGGACAAAGCCATCAGAGGCGGACTGAGCGGCAAAAGTTTAGAGCGTTGGAAGGCGCGAAGAGGATGAGCGGGAGGGCGTTCGTTTAGGCTGAAAATGCGATGGAAGGCGCACACCCCTTATCGACCGCGATTGAAGGCAACGGTTCGGTCCTAAATGTCATCGGTTGAAGGCTTGAAGTCGTGCTTATGATTATTCCCTCCATCTGCGGACCCGTTTTTCTAAGAAAGAAATGTAGGCGGGATGATCGTTCAAGCAAGGGATTTGCTTAAAGGTGTTTCCCCCAGCTTCGAGGAAAGTTTCCTTACCCGCGACCGAGAGTTCTTCGAGGGTTTCGAGGCAGTCGGCCACGAAGGCCGGGCTCATCACGAGCAGGTTTTTGACGCCTGCCTTGGGCAAACGGACGAGTTCAAAATCGGTGTAGGGCGTGAGCCAGGGCTCGCCGGCGAGACGCGATTGAAACGAGATTGCATGCTTGCCCGGCGCGAGGTTGGCCCGGCGCACGAAGGCTTGGGCCGTCTTGTAAACCTGAGCGCGATAACAGGTGTTTTGGGCGGGTGAACACGTCTCGCAACAATTCGCCACGACCGTGCAGTGCGCCTTGGACGAGTCGGCTTTCCGCAAATGCCGCACGGGGATGCCGTGAAAACTGAACAACAACAAGTCGTGCGGTTGCTCCAGGTACGGTTGGGCCGAGGCGTAGAGCGCATCGATGTAGTCGGCATCTTCGTAGAACGGCTGCACGGTCGTCACGCGCAACGTCGGCGCCTGGCGGGCCGCTTCGGCGTACACTTTCGCGGTGACGGTTTCCCACGACGACATCGCGTAGTGCGGGTATTGCGGGATGAGCAACAGCTCCTCGACGCCGTCCGCGACGATCTTGGCGATGACCGAAGCGATCGAGGGTTTGCCATAACGCATCGCCAGATACACCGGAGTGTCCGCTCCGAGTTGGGCGGATAACTTTTCCTGAACCAAGCGCGAGGTGTGAATGAGCGGCGAGCCGTCCTTGGTCCAAACCGTCGAATACGCGTGGGCGGATTTCTTGGGTCGGGTGCGCAGGATAATGCCCTCGAGGAGCAACCATCGGAATGGCGCGGGCAGATCGAGCACGCGCTCGTCGCCGAGGAACTCACGCAGATAACGCCGCACGTCACCCATCGAAGGGGAATCGGGCGAACCGAGGTTGACGAGGAGTACGGCGCGTTTGGACATAACGAAAGAGGTTAGCATGTAGCCGGAGTTGTCAAATACCTGCACGAGTACGGCGACAAACCTGCGGTTTTTTTGTATAGCTGAACGATACGAACGCGTTTACTTGCATCCCGACAACGTCCGTTACGAGGCGCGCCAGCCCTCGCTCGTTGTTGGATGAAACCTCCGGCGGATCGAACGGTAGGGCGCGACCGCCGGGCGCGCCGCCGCTTGATTCGCAATGGGTCTGATGCCCCGAAGCGTGCTTCGGCTGGTTCGTCTGTAGGAGCGGGTTTATCCCGCGATGGATTGGATGTTTCGCGGCGTTAAGCCGCTCCTACAATTTCTGCAATGCCCCGGAGCGCGCTCCGGGGATCTTGGCACTCCAGCCGATCTCCACTTAGTTTGCGGGCCGATTTCTCGGATACGGCAGCGCGCTTGCTCGACCAAATTTCGAGGTGCAGTTGCGCTCGACCGCGCAGTGTAGAGTGTGTGGCTACCTATGCCGAGCCGCTCATCCGAACGCGTCGTCCTGCTGATCTTAGCAGCGATTCAATTTACCCACATCATGGACTTCATGGTCATGATGCCGCTCGCGCCGCAGTTGATGCGCGAGCTGAATCTCGGGGCCGGGCAATTCAGCGCACTCGTCGCCGCCTACTCGATCACGGCGGGCGTGGTGGGCTTGTTGAGCGTGCCGTTCATCGATCGTTTCGATCGCCGCACGCTGCTCCTGTGTACTTACTCCGGCTTCACGATCGCGACACTGTTCTGCGGTCTCGCGTCCAACGCCCACACGCTCTTGCTCGCCCGTGCTCTTGGCGGCGCGTTTGGCGGTATCTCTGGTTCCCTTTGTCTGGCGATCGTGAGCGACATCGTTCCGCCAGAGCGCCGTGCGGCCGGTATCGGCATTGTCATGACCGCGTTTGCCATGGCGGCGGCGATCGGGGTGCCGGTCGGCCTGCAACTCGCGCATTATTTCGGCTGGCGTTCGCCGTTTATTTGCGTCGCGGTTTTTGCCGCAGGGGTGTGGTTCGTAATGGCCCGCTTCATTCCTCCGGTTCGCGGGCATCTCCAAAGTGGCACGAGCAAAAGCCAGGCCTTTAAAGAATTGTTGCGCGATCAAAATGCCGGTCGCGCCATCCTCTTCATCGCGGTTATGGTGTTTGGCCATTTCAGCATTATTCCGCTGCTTTCCGCGCATCTGGTGGGCGATATGGCGCTGCCGGAGAAATCGCTTTTTCTGGTTTACGTGATCGGCGGTGCCTTGAGTGTCGTGACGGCACCAAGGGTGGGGCGACTGGCGGACCGCCTTGGCCGCCAGCGCGTCTTTACGACCATGGTCGTCGCGGGCTCGGTGACTATTCTTGCGATCACTAATGCGGGTCGGTTGCCGATGTGGGCGACGTTGGGGCTGGCCGGTTGTTTCTTTGTTTTTTCGAGTGGGCGCTTTGTTCCTGGCCAAGCGATCATAACGCTGGCCGTGCCGTCGTCGCGTCGAGGCGCCTTCCTGAGCCTCACCAGTTGCGCGCGCGATTTGGCGTCGGGGATTAGTTCGACGCTGGGTGGCTGGATTGTCGTCAAGCAGCCCGATGGCCAATTGACTCATTACAACTGGCTCGGCTGGATCGCGGTCGCCGCGGGCCTGCTGAGCATCGCTCTCGCGCGCAGGGTGGCCGTGAAGGATACGGGAGCCCCGACACCTTTGAGCAATCCTTCAATCGAGCCGCAAGCGGTTGGTTAGTCGCATCAACGAAAACAGGTTGGCCTGCAATTGTCTCCCCATGCCGATCAAGTCGGCAGTGATCAAGGAAAGAATAGAACGTTTGCCGGTCAGCGGAAAATAGATTCTTTCTCACGACATGAAACCCATTGAAGGATTTTCCCTGATCCGGCCCGAGGATCTAAACTGGCGTCCCTCCAACCTCATGAAGATTCCGAATGCGGATTACCTTGAGAGAACGAAGAGCGAGATTCTGGGTGCCCGCCTTTGGCGGCTTCCTCCGAGGAGCGCGAACACCCTCCACAAGCACATCCGCGCAGAGGAATTTTACTTTGTACTCGAAGGCGTGGGGCGCCTGCGCATCGGTGAAGTCACTGTAACCGTCCCAAAATACGGCGGCGTTCTCGTCGGTCCCGACGAACTGCGTCAGGTGTTTAATGACACAGACGAAGAGGTTCTTTGGCTGATAACCGGTGCGCCCGAGGAGCCAGAGGCGAAATTCGGAACCAATGCCGATCTTTCACTCTTTTATCCGGTTGACCCGAAACAGCTGCCGAGAGAACTCTCGGGCGTAGCCTGGCCACCAAAATCTTGATACAGCGAGTAAGGGCGAAGAGAGGCGTGCGGCGCGGGTAATTGAAAGGGTTGAGCGCGCTCAAAACCCTTTGTTCGGCGCGATGGTTTTCGGGATTGCTTCGCCGGAGCCCGGTCGCATTCACTGAGCGCGTTCCTCGCATGGCATTTAACCTACAGAAAGTGCTCAAGGCACTGCTTTTCTCCTCCAGCCAACCGCTCACCGTCAAAGACGTGCAGGCGGCGTTTGAGCGTTTTCATGATCAGACAACCAAGGTCGTGACGGATGCCGAGGCGGTTGAGGCCGACGGACAAAAGCCCGAAGCCGGAAGCCAGACGGCAGGGGACGAAAGCCCGGCGTCAGGCCCGGAAGATGCAAAACCGACGATTCCCGCCGAGGGTTTGACTGACGTGGCCGAAGTTCCTGCCGAGGCTTCGATCGAGCCGACCGATGCCGAGATCTACGCGGACGTGCCGTCGCTCGTCACCGCGACGCAAATTCGCGAGGCTATGGATGCGCTCGCGGCTGAATTACGCGCGGGCGATGATGTCTATTTGCTGGTTGAGGGGCCGACCGGTTACCGCTTGGTCACGCATCCCCGTTTCGCGCGCTGGATTCGCATATTGCGCGATGAACCGGTGCCGGTGAAACTTTCCCAGTCCGCCCAGGAAACGCTGGCGATCGTGGCTTATCGTCAACCTGTCACGCGCACCGAGATCGAAGCGATTCGCGGTGTGTCGGCCGAGGCAGGTCTCAACAAATTGCTCGAACGCGAACTCGTTTACATCGTGGGCCGCGCGGATCTGCCGGGCCGTCCGTTGCAGTACGGCACGACGGATAAATTTCTCGATTTTGTGGGCGTGAAATCGCTCGTCGAGTTGCCTGCGTCCGATGTTCTCTCGCCTCGCCAGATCGACGAATGGCTGCAAAACGCGATCAACCCGCGCACGCCGACCGATGCCGAGATGGGCCTGCCGCTCGAAGAAGGCGAAGGTGTTTCGCCAAATTTTGAGCCTGTCACGGTGGAGCACGAAGCGGTGTTTTCACCCGCAGAGGGTCTGCCGGTTGCCCAAGGCGAAGCGGCTCCCGTTGCGACCGAAACCGAATGGCCCGTCGGCGAACCACCCGCCACCGGTCAACAACCCGCCTGAGCTTTTACCCCATGGACCTCGCGCCCATCAGAGATCAAATCGACAAGATCGACCGGCAGATGGTCGAGATGCTAAATCAACGCCTCGCGCTCGCGGCCGAAATCGGCAAGGTCAAGCGCAGCACGGGAGGCCAGATCTACGTGGCCGAACGCGAAGACGCGGTCTTGCGCAAAGTGGCAGCCCTGAACCAAGGCCCGATTCGCAACGACGCGTTGCAGGCCATCTATCGCGAAATAATGTCGGCCGCGATCGCCCTCGAAAAACCACTCATGATCGCCTACCTCGGGCCCGAGGCGACCAACAGTCACCAAGCCGCGATGAAGAAGTTCGGCGCCAGCGTGAGCTATCACGCGCTCGCGACCTTTGCGGATATTTTCACGGCCGTGGATCGGGGCGAAAGCGATTACGGCATCGTGCCGATCGAAAACTCCACCGAAGGTTCGGTGCGTGATGCGCTGGATCAGTTCGTGACGACCGAGCTGAAGATCGTCTCGCAGCTCTATTTGGAAATTCCGTTTTGCCTGATCTCGCGCTCGCCACTTGAGAAAATCACCAAAGTTTACTCAAAGGACACCGCGCTTGCCCAATGTCGGCTCTGGCTTCAGCGCTACCTACCCCATGCGCAATGGGTCGACGCGCCCAGCACCGCACGGGCCGTGCAGATCGCCCGCGATGAAGAAGGCGCGGCCGGCGTGGCTAACGAACTAGCCGCCACCGTCTACGACGTGCCGATTGTAGAGAAAAACATTCAGGATAAATCCAACAACACGACCCGCTTTGTGGTGATTGGGAAGGTTCCGTCAGGGCCGGTGGGCAACAGCCGCGACATGACCAGCCTGCTGATCGCGCTGGGTGAGGAAAGCTCGTCGCACTCGGGCTCGCTCTTGCGCATGCTGCAACCGTTCGCGACGCGCGGCATTAATATGTCGAAGATCGAATCGCGCCCGACGAAACGGAAAGCGTGGGATTATTATTTCTTTATCGATGTCGTCGGTCATCACGACGATCCGGCCATGCGCGAAGCGATTTCCGAACTGAGGCAGTTTTGCCCGATGGTGAAATGGCTCGGCAGTTATCCGGTCGTCGGTTGAGGCAAGGCGGTCCGTTGTAAGCGTACAACGCCGACGTGAAGACGCGGAAAGGCCGCTACGCTAGGCTCGAGGGATGCAATCAGACGACGCCGGCCGACGCTTTCACGAACCAACGCAACGCTCTTCGCAACCCCTCGCCACGCTTCTTGGCTTGCGCCCCCCTTTGCTCGATCTACAACTTTGCCACTCCAATGGAAGCTGGCGCTCGAGATACCTTACAAAAATGCAGAAACCCAAGGATCGCGTGTTCGCCAGCGAGACGTTCGGCCCCGACCGACACCTTGGCCAATGCTGCCTTCCACCCCGGAAAAGAAATCACCCTGCGCTCCGCCTCGCTTGAATTCGAAGATTTTTCGACCATGCCCCCAGTAACGCTTTAGCCGGGAAAAAATCAACCCCATAAAGCCATACCCAGCCAAATCTCCTGTTAATAGCCATGCTTTTACAATTCCAACCCCTCGCTTTTGGCTTTCCGGCTAAAGACCTACTCAGTAGGTGCGAATAACACTGATCGGCGGAATAAGAAAGAATGTCGCTTTTCTTCAAACACCGAAAGCCGAGCCTGAGTGCCGCAAACTACGCCGACGAGTGGCGGCGGTTGCGGGACGAATATGCCGACCCCGCGATAGAATTGGCAAAGACGAAGCAGGCGGTAGTTGTGAGCGCCGCCAGTGTCATCGACCGGCTCTGGAATGGCCATGGCGGCACAAGCTGGGACGAGTCATGCGAAGAAGATTACGTTGCTCCCTTGCGGGAGCACCTAGTCACCACGGAGGTGTTCAGTTCCGATGAGTGTGCGGTTATTGCGCGGAAATTGGATGATCTAGTCACAATCGGAAGAAAGAATCTTCAGCACACAGCGGACGCTGAAGGAGAAGAGACTGTGCTCGATTCGGCAGGCGCTGAGGTCGATTATCTTGTCCTTCGCGTTGTCGATTGGTGCCGGCACTTTCCCGAACCGATTCCGCTTGCCGACGAGGAAGAGTATCATGGGCATTTCTAAAGAGCCGATCCAGAGCATCACAGACCAACGCGCTTCGCGCGTGGCTGACTGCTGACGTTGATATAGCTGCGTGCGCGCAAGTGAAAAATAGGAATAATTGTCCGTGGCGGTGAGGCGGCGGATAAGCTACGCCTTCCGGAGGGCGGCAGGAGACAGGGACCGGGCGGACTATCGAAGAACGCGTGCGTTGGTTTG
>JANNHA010000088.1:0-27409 GCA_031404135.1 Verrucomicrobiota bacterium
GGATGTCGTCGGCGAGCATGCTGCGCGAGAGATCGAGCGCGATGATGATTTCGCGCGATTGATCGAACGAAGGTTCTTCGATGCGGCCCCATTGAGGGCGGGCGAAGGCGACGATGGCGAAGGCGAGTCCTAGGTAAAGGCGCCAGCGAGTGGTTCGGGTGGTTTTGGTGACGGCGGGGTTGAGCGAGAGCTCATGCGGACCGGCTTCGGCGCGGAGAATTTTGGGATGGAGGTGTGTTCCGCTGGCACGACGGCGGCGCACCTCCAGCACCGCGAGTGAAAGCGGGATGAGGAGAAACCAGAATGCGATGGGCCAGTGAAAACTCATGCGGCGGCGGAGCGTAGTTGAGGATGAGATACACTGGTGCGGCTGGAGGTTTTCCAGTTGAGCGCGGCGCCGAGGAGGAGCAGTGCGGCTCCAGGAATGGCGAACCAGTGGAAGAGTTCGGAGGTGATCAGATAGGACTTGGCCTGGAATTCGATTTTCTGAGCACGGTCGATAGCCTTGAAGGCGTTCTCGATGGTGCGCATGTCGTCGGCGCGGTAGAAGTGGCCACCGGTGGCGTCGGCGATGTTGTGCAGCAGGTTTTCGTCGAGATCTGAAAACATACGGGAGTAGCCCACCTTTTGGCCGTTTTCGAAGACGGGCATGCGGACCCAGCCGTCTTTGCCGGCCCCGATGGTGTAAACGGGGACGCCGCGGGCTTTGGCAATTTCGGTGGCTTGCGCGGGAGTCATCACGCCGCGGTTGTTGGCACCGTCGGTGAGCAGGATGACGAAAGCACCTTTGCGACGGTTGTTCTCTTCGTGGGCGGCTTGTTCGAGTCGGGTAAGGGCAACGCCGAGGCCGTCGCCGATCGCGGTGCCATCTTCGATGATGCCGGTGGCAAGTCGTTCGGTTTGGCGGGCGAGCCAGTCGTGGTCGAACGTAAGCGGGGCGAGCGTGTAGGCGCGGCCGGAGAACACGACCATGCCGATGCGGTCGTTGGTGCGGTTGTTGATGAAAGCTTGGATGACGGGCTTGATGGCCTGGAGACGATTGATGGCGTCGCCGCCTTTTTCATAGTCCTCGGCGAGCATCGAGGAGGAAAGATCGACCGCGAGGATGAGGTCGTAGCCTTGGGAGCGGATCTCGCGTTTGTCTTTCACTTGTTGGGGCCGGGCGAGCGCGATGATGAGGAGAATGAGGCCGGTGGCGGCGAAAATGGCAGGCCAGCGCGAAGTGGTGGAAAAGGTTTTGCGGTGCCAGGCGGCGGCAAACGGCACGACGAGAACGGGCACGCGGCGACGTCCCCGCAACCAGAGGACGGAGAGAATCAACAGCAGGGCGAGGAGCCAGTGCGGATTTGCGAGCCGCAAGTTCCAAGTGACAAGGGCCAAGGGGCAAGTGTTTGGAGGGATCATCTTGGTACTTGAAACTTGTAACCTGTTACTTCGTTCAGCGATGCATTCTGGCGTGGAAGAACCGTACGAGGGCGTCGAGGCGGTTCTCGGCGGGGGTGATGGCGAGGCGGCTCAGCGGATCGGGGAAAAGCGAGTGCCAGGCTTGATCGCGTTGGGCGCGCCAAGTGGCGTGAGCGGCGCGTTCGCTGGACGAACCACCGAGCGTCACTAATTGGCCGGCAACGGGATCATAGGCGACGAAGGATTCACCGGCGGGGAGTTCGCGTTCCCATGGGTCGTCGACGCGGAAGCCCATGGTGTTGTAGCGGCGCCGCATGACGGCCCAGCCTTCGGGCGGCGTGGAGGGCGGGAAATCACTCAGCCAAATAAGTATGCTGTGCTTTGGCGCGGTGCGGGCGAGCAGGCGCCAGGGGATGATCGTATCCGTTTTTTGGGCACCGGCCGTCGCCAGATCCGGGGCGGGTTTGCCGAGCAGGGTGGCGGCAGCGTGCATGATGGCACCGCGTCCACGGACGGGTTCGCGGAAGGAGTAGCCGTCGGGCCAGGCATGGACGTAGCCGACGCGGTCGCGGTTGACGGCGCCGAGCATCATGACGAGGCCGGCGAGTTCGAGCAGGGCTTCGCGTTTCGATTGCGTGCCGGAGCCGAACTGGAGGCTAGGGGTATCTTCGAGGACAATGAGGAGCGTGACCTCACGCTCTTCGACGAATTTCTTGCGGTACGGTTCGCCGAGGCGGGCGGTGACGTTCCAATCGATGTCGCGGACGTCGTCGCCGAACGAGTATTTGACGACCTGATCGAACTCCATGCCGCGTCCACGGAAGGCGGAGCGGTATTCGCCGCTGAGCACGTTTTCCACCGCATGGCGCACGCGCCATTCGAGCTGGCGCAGGAGGGCCAGTGGCGCGGTGGCGGTGGTGGGTGGTTCGGTGGGCATGGCTAAGTCTGAACTTGAAAACGGGTCGAGGGTAGGGCGCGACCGCTGGGCGCGCCGAGTCTGACACGGCGGGCCCAGCGGTCCCGCCCTACCTCGGAAACGGAATGACAATCCAACGTCACAGTTTCGGCACCGGGGTTTTGTCGAGGACTTGGCCGATGAGTTTGTCGGCGTTGATCTCCTCGGCTTCGGCTTCGTAGGTGAGGCCGATGCGGTGGCGGAGGACATCGGGCGCGATTTCCTTGACGAGCGCGGGGCTGACGAAATCCAGTCCGCGCAGCCAGGCGAGCGCGCGGCCGGCTTGGAAGAGGGCGAGCGAGGCGCGGGGCGAGGCACCGAAGTTGAGATATTTTTTGCCCGGTTGCAGCTGGTTGCGCGGATCGGTCGCCATGGCGCGGGTGGCGTGAACGAGGGCGAGAATGTAGGCTTGGAGGGCGGGTGCGACGTGGACCTTGTCGACTTCGACGCGGAGCGAAAGCAGCTCTTCGCCCGAGGAAGCGGCTTTGAGCGTGGGCTGTTGGGTGACCTGGCCCCAGCGCTGCATCATTTCGGATTCTTCGGAGAGGCTCGGGTAGTCGACGAGGAGTTTGAAGAGGAAGCGGTCCGTTTGCGCTTCGGGCAGCGGGTAGGTGCCTTCTTGTTCGACGGGGTTTTGCGTGGCCATCACGAAGAACGGTTTGGGCAACGGATTCGTTTGCCCGCCGATCGTGACTTGGCGTTCCTGCATGGCTTCGAGGAGCGCGCTTTGGACCTTGGCGGGTGCTCGGTTGATTTCGTCGGCCAGCACGAGGTTGGCGAAAATCGGGCCGCGGTGTGCGGTGAATTCGCCGGTCTTGGGCTGGAAAATCATCGTGCCGACGACGTCGCTCGGGAGCAGGTCGGGCGTGAATTGTATCCGCTCAAATTGGACACCGAGGGCGGTGCCGAGCGATTTTACGAGGAGCGTTTTGGCGAGTCCGGGCATGCCCTCGAGGAGGACGTGGCCATTGGCAAGGAGGGCGACGAGCAGGCGCTCGATGACCGCATCCTGACCGATGACAGCTTTACCGATTTCATCGCGCAGTTTCTGGGACCAAGTGGGGCCGGTGATCATGAAGGTGTGAGGGTGAACGAAGAAGGTGGCTTTGACTTTGAATTGGCGAAAGAGTTTCCCTGAAAAAAGAACGCACCAGATGAATTTACCAACGCAAATCCAAAAGCGACTCGATACGTTGGGAATCATTCCGGCGGACGTAGAGGAAAAATTTGTGCGCGGGTCGGGCCCGGGTGGGCAAAAGATCAATAAAACGTCGTCAACCGTCTGGTTGCGGCACCGGCCGACGGGGGTAGAAGTGCGTTGTCAACGCGAGCGGTCGCAGGCGGCGAATCGCGAGCTGGCGTGGGCGGAGTTGTGCGAAAAGCTTGAAGGGGCTTTGCGCCAGGCCGAGGCCGTGCGCCGGGCTGCGGTTGAAAAAGAGCGTCGCCGCAAACGTCCGAAAAGCCGTGCGCAGAAACGCCGCATGGTCGCTTCGAAGCGGTTGCGGCGCGTGGCGAAGGATCAACGCGGGCGGGTTTCGAGCGGTGAATAATAAAGTGGCGCGGCGCGGCGCGGGCGGAGCGTTGCGCGCGGATTTTGTAGATTGGGGTTTGCTTCGCCTGGAGGCCGGCCTACTTGAAGAGTGGTCTTGTTGGTGCGGTTGCGCCTTTGGAACTTTGGCGTTCTGTACAGTCTAATCTACCTCCATGCTTCGTTGTTGTTCACGGCTTTCCCTGCTTTGCGTTTTGCTGCTCACCGCAGCTTGCTCGACTGCGCGCCGGAGCGATGCGCCGTTGCGCGCACCGGCACCGGTGAAATCTGCACCATCGTCCGCCGTGGGCGAATTCGCGGTTCTTGTCGATTCCGACCCGGTCGGCGGAATCGTCGTGTTGAACGGCGTGCCGGTTGGGCGGACGCCACAGCAGTTGGTTTTAAATGGAACGGCCCGTGGATTTTGTCGCGATGACGTTTCGATTAAGGTGCGTTTTGTCGCTGCCGACACGGAACACACCTCGCAAACGGTCGAGGAACTGTTGACGCCGCTCGATAAGATTCCGGCCAGCTTGCATTTCACGCATGCGGGCGCTTCGCGCGTGGCGCGTTGAGAATCTACGCCGACGTCGTCATCGGCGTCGTGGTGCCTTGCTGCAAGGAAACTGCGTAAGCGCATGGCCATAACCAGATAAAACATTCGCGGAGTAAGAAAGAAGCTGTAATAGGTGCTATTAATTACCGTATTACACTGGCAGCGTCACTACCTCAACGCCCGGATGAAGCTGTTCTTTTTGCTCTCAATTCATCGGCGCGCCTTGCACGAATTCCAGAAAATAACTCAGACGAACCTTATAACTGGTCTAAATATCATGCCCCCTCCAACGGTTGCTCCCAATCCCGATGCCTGCCCAACAGCTCTTCGCTCGGCTGAGGACGAACAGCTGCGCGTACGCCGCGCCTGCAATAAACTCGACCCGGAAGCTCCGCCCGTCGGCGTGGGCCTGTCCGGTGGTGGTATTCGCAGCGCCACGTTTTGCATTGGTTTCTTTCAGGCACTCGCGCGGCAAAAGCTGATCCGCCGCATCGATTATCTCTCGACGGTTTCCGGTGGCGGCTATTTCGGCAGTTTCCTGGGCGCGGCTTTTTCCCGCGAAAACGCCAGCGCCGAAACGATCGAGGGCGAGCTTTCGGATAACAACTCCTGGTCTCTTCAATGGTTGCGGGACAACGGCCGCTTTCTTTCCCCCAACGGCGCGGGCGATGGCTGGATCGCTGCCGCCGTCATGTTGCGCAACTGGGTCGCTCTGCACGTCGTCATGCTGGCATTTGCGTTTCTTGTTTTCGGTTTCGGCATCCTCGTGCGCACCGAACTCGGCACGAGCCTTTCCACAACCCACCTCTGGATGCAGCTCGAGCGGGCGGTCTGGTCGCACCACATCCTTGGTCTCTGGTGGAGTCCTTGGCTGTTGCTGCCAGTTATACCTTTTGTCTTTCTCATGCTTCCGGCTGGTTGTTTGTACTGGGTGACGCAATGCACGCCGCTGATGATCGGACTCCGGAAGCTCGGCGGCCTGTTCAATAAGAAATGTTCCGTGTATTCAAATCGTGAATTCGTCAGCTACGCCCAGAACTGGCTGACCGGGCTCCTCGTTCTCGGCTTTCTCCCCACGGTCGCCCTGCTCGTCTACGCGATCGTGGACTCACTCGGGCAGACTGCTTACTGGAAATGGTCGGCGGCCAATTTTGAGTTTCCCGCGATGTGGGCGGCGCTGACCGGCATCGGCTTCGGTGCCTATGGTTTTGCCTCCAAGATTTATATCCTCGCCGAGAGTTTCCTCGGCAAGGGCAAGTTGAAAATCACCTTTGACCTGGTTGCGCTGGCGGCTGCGCTGGCCTGGACGCTGTTGATCATTGTCGGTGTGTCGGTGGCCGCTTGTTCGTTGGCCTGGAGCGGTGAACGCATCGCGGTCGAGGGCAAGCTTCAGCCGATGCTCGACCCTTGGATGTTGTCGGTGGCCGTTGGTATCGCCTTCGGCTTGTCGTGGATTTTCAGTCGCAGCTTCAGTTTTGTGAACATGTCGTCGTTGCAACAGGTCTACGCGGCCCGCCTGCGTCGCGCGTACATCGGGGCGACCAATCCGGAACGCCGCGCCTCGGCGAATTTCAGCATGACCGATCTCATCTCGGGCGACGATTTGTGCCTGGAGGAATATCAGCCGCAAAATCGAGGAGGCCCGTTGCACCTGGTGAACGTCACCGTTAACGAAACGCTATCGGCCAAGACACAAATCGAGCGTTGTGACCGCAAGGGACTCGCGATGGCCATCGGACCGTGTGGCATTTCGGTGGGTACGACTTCGCATGCGCTCTGGAGCACGCAACAAGCGAGTCCGCGACGCAGCACGTTGTTGACCGCGCTCTGGGAGGATCCGTCCCGCACCCTCAAGCCGATTGAGCGTAGTTCGGCCTCGGCGTTTAATGCGCTGCAATCGGCGACGACCCATCCCGCAGGCGCACAGAGTCAGGATGCGTCTGCCGCCCGACGCGTCGAAGCACTGTCCATCGGTCGCTGGGTCGCCATCTCGGGCGCGGCGTTTACCACAGGACTCGGGGCTGGCACGCACCTCGGTCTCAGTCTTTTGCTTGGCCTTGCCAATGTTCGCCTAGGATATTGGTGGGATGGGGGAGTTCCCCCTTCGAAACTCCAACACGCGCACAAACCCACGTTTATCGAACTCGCTTCCCGTATCCTGAACTATGTGCTCCCGGTTCAGACCTGCCTCGTCAACGAATTCTTCGCGCGCTTCCACGGCCCCGCTCGGCGCCACTGGTATCTCTCCGATGGCGGTCATTTTGAAAACACCGCCTGCTACGAACTCATCCGCCGCCGGGTGTCGTTTATCATTTGCACCGACAGTGGCGAGGATCAGCAGTACCGCTTCGACGACTTCGCGAACCTCGTGCGCAAAGCACGCACCGATTTCGGTGCCGAGATCGAAGTGATCCGTCGTACCCGCCATGCCGACAAAAAAGAACCCGGTCATCACTTGCCCACGTTGGAGCAGATCGTGCATCCCGACGTGGTAGATATGTTTGGCGCTCCGGAGGATTTCCCCTCGCTCAACGCCGAGGCCGCGCCTGATTACGCCAATCTCACGGCTAATCGCCGTCATGCGTTGCTCGCGCGCATCCGGTATTCGGATACAGGTGAAACGTGCTGGTTGCTCTTGATCAAGCCCAGCCTCGGCGGTGACGAACCAGTTGACGTCGTGCAATATCAGCGCACGCAACCGCTATTTCCGCAGGAGCCGACCTCCGACCAGTATTTCGACGAAGCGCAGTGGGAAAGTTACCGCAAGCTCGGCGAGCACATCGGTGCCAGCCTGTTCGCCGTGCCCGACGACGACGATCCTCGCTGGAGCCCCTCGCGTTTTGCCGCGCCGGAGTTCGCGATGACGGAGGAATCGGCTGCCACGGTTTCCAGCAGTCCGCCCCAAGAGATACCGGTTGCGTCGAACGGCACGCGGTAAAGGCGAAGAAGCTTTCTCTATAAACGCTTTCGCTTTTCGGCGAATTCGTGCATTCAACAAGCATGGACAACGCGCTCGCCTGGCTCAGCCGGATTTTCACCGAAACACCCGCTATCTATCTTTCCTGGCCGGGCGTGGCGATGATCGTGGGCTGGTTGATCGCCCTGTGTTCAAAGCAAGCCGCACAAACCCTCGCCGTTGTGCCGCGCACCGCTGGCGGGCTGGTCGGGCTCATCACCGCACCATTCGTTCACGCCAATTTCGCGCATCTCGCTGCGAACCTGCCTCCTTTCCTCGTCCTCGGCGCGCTCGTGCTGCGGCGCGGCGAGGAGCACTTCCTTGAAGTCTCGTTGATCATCACCGCTGCGCAAGGCGTGTTGCTCTGGTTGCTCGGTCGCAAGGTTGCGCATGTGGGCATGAGCGGCGTGATTTTTGGTTTCTTCGGCTACTTGCTCGCGCTGGCCTGGTTCACCCGAACCACGCCCGATCTGCTAGTGGCGGCGGGCGTGGCGATTTTCTACGGCGGCATGCTCGCCGGTGTGGCACCCGCACGCGGGGCCACGTCATGGGAAGGCCACCTCTTCGGCCTGATCGCCGGACTCGGTACGGCCTGGTTCGAGTTCAACGGCTAACCGTATTCGGTAGGGCGAGACCGCCGGGCGCGCCGGGTATTGGGAGTATTCGGAGATGGAGCGCGACGCTCACCCATATTCGAAATGCTCAGGCACTCTATTTGCCGTGAGCCTTCCGCGGTCGTTGCAGTTGACGCAGCACCGCGACTTGGGGTGCGGAGAGAAACGGTTGCGATATTTCTGTAACCGCGCAAAGCACTCGGGGGCCGTTTCCCCGGGCTTGAATGGGCTTGGGTGAGGATAATGAAACGGGGACAAAACCGTCGATTACTTGCGCGTCCAGAGGCGGAGCGAGGACAGTAGGAAATTTTCCAATGCGGCGGACTCGTTTAGATTCAGGCGCAGCAGACCGACGTCGTGTTCGAGTTTGCTGATCGCATCAGTCAACGCGCGGCGGGTGGTGCCGTCGCCTTCGCGCAGTCGTGGCAGGGCAAAGGTGCGCGTGCCTTGTTCGATCTCGATGAAGAGGCGGGCGCGCAGGCCGTTGGCGATGCCGGTCTCGATGGCGACTTGTTCGTCTTCGGTGATTTCGGCGGGAAGTTTTTCCTTCTGCTTCTTCCAGACTTCGCCGGTGGCGAAATCGAGAATCGCACCGAACCGGGCGACAAGGCCATAGGCGGCAAAGATCGCGGCGGAGATGGCTTTTTTATCGGCGAGTCCGGTGGTCAAGGCGGTCAGCCATGCGCGGTAGTCTTCGAGCCACGCGGCCCAGCCGTCGGGCGAATAGCCGGCGGAGGACGTTGGGAAACGAAAGTTGAGGCAACGGCTCCGGATCGTGGGCAGCAGCGCGTAGGGGCGCGTGGTGAGCAGGAGAAGCGTGGTGTTGGCGGGTGGTTCCTCAAGGGTCTTGAGAAAGATGTTGGCGGCGGTCGTGTTCATCCGGTCGCACTCGTGGATAAGGGCGACTTTGCGCGGGGCCAGCGTGGGTGAAACTTGGACCTTGCCGATGAGGGCGCGGGTGGCATCGGCGGAGATTTGGCGCATCTTGCCGGTTGGGCGGAGCGCGAAGAAGTCCGGATGCTGCTCGGGGGCGAAGCGGGGCGCGTCCATGCCGGCCAGACCGAACCCGCCGGTATCGCCACCTTCGGGGTTGAGCAGGCGGTCGGCGATGGCGATGGCAACTTGTTGGAGTGTTTCGACGTCGTCGCCGGTGAGGAGCAGGCTGTGCGAGAGGCGTTGGCGTTCGATCGCGCGCTCGATCACGGTGATCGACGGAGCGCCGACCAACGCAGGAGGCCAGGGCGTGGTTTCGGCCGTGGACATGACTCTATTCGACGACGAGGAGCGGGCGGGCGGGGCGGAAGGGCGGGGGAGGCGCGGCGGACTCAGGCTTTGACGGCGACGCGTTTGACGGCTTTTGCCCTCGGCTTCGACTTGGTGGAGAGCTTGAGGCGATCCTGTACGGCGGCCCAAACTTGTTTTTCGATGGCGGCTTCTTTTTGGGTGCCGTCGATGACGACAAAACGTTCCGACATGCCTTTCGCGAGGACGAGGTAACCGGCGCGGACTTTTTCGTAGAATTCGATATTTTCGCGTTCCATGCGATCGGGCAGATCGCTCGCGCGCTGGCGGATGCGGGCGAGGCTGACTTCGGTGGGCACGTCGATGACGACGGTGAGATCGGGCATGACGTTGCCGACGGCGAAGCGGTTGATCTGGTTGACGGGGCCCATCGCGAGGTTGCGGCCGATGCCTTGATAAACGGTGGACGAGTCGAGAAAGCGGTCGCTCAGCACAAACGCGCCGCGCAGCAGGGCCGGGGCGATGACTTCGCGCACGAGTTGGGCGCGAGCGGCGGCGAAGAGGAGGAGTTCGGTCTCGGCGCACATCTCATCGCCCTTGGAATTATGGACGATAATGTTGCGGATCTGTTCGCCGATTTCGGTGCCACCGGGTTCGCGCGTGGAGATGACGTCGAATTTGGCGTCTTGGAGATGCTGCGCGAGGTGCGCGATCTGGGTCGATTTTCCACTGCCCTCAGAGCCTTCGAAGGAAATGAGTTTGCCGAGAGATTTTTTGTCTGTGAGTGGCATGGAGGGAGGCTGGAAGATTTATCGCGCGGGGGCGAGGATGTTTGTTGGTGGCGAGCGGACTTGTGCGTTGTCAGGAGGCAAAAAAACCAACGCTTCGGGGGCAACTTGATTCGTAGGCGCGGGTCCATGGTTTTCCATTGAATGCTCTGCGTAAACGTTCCAACTGTTCACACACGCTCGCATTTTTTCGATGATTCTATTTCTCGCCACCACAAATCCGATTCAAGTTTTCATCCGTTGCGATCCCGCCGGCCAGGTCATCACGGTCGGTTTGATGATCGCCAGCCTGATCGCCTGGACGGTGATGATCGGAAAACATTATGAACTGAAACGGCTGCGTTTCCTCAATCATTCTTTCGAGGAGCGCCTGCGTGAAGAACGCGCGTTGCTGAACCTGCCCGAATCGTTTCGCAACAAACGCGTGATTCCGTACGCGGATCTGTTTGCCGACGCGGTCGAGGCCTATTGGCGCGCCGAGGCGATGGCGAAGGAACGCGGCGAAACAGCCGTGCGCACGCGCCTCGAGCACGCGGAAAATGCGCTGGGGCGCGCGCTCGCCCGGCAGACGTTGCGCTACGAATCGAGCATGGTGTTTCTCGCATCGCTGGTTTCGGGCGCGCCGTTTCTTGGTCTGCTTGGGACGGTTTGGGGCGTTATGGAAGCCTTCAGCGCGGTCTCGCTTCAGCAGACGGCGAGCATTCAGACGCTGGCGCCTGGTGTGTCAGCGGCGTTGCTCACCACGATCGCGGGTTTGATCGTCGCGATCCCGTCGGTCTTCGGCTATAATTATCTGCTCGCCTGCAATAAGGAGTTGATCACCGAAATGGAAAATTACGCGAGTTCGCTGGCCGACCGTATCGAGCTGGAATCGCAGTAAGCGGGGATTCCCAAATGGCACGCACCTTTCGCAGAAAACAACAGTCGCATCCGATCGCGGAGTTGAATGTCACCAACATGGTGGATCTCGGATTCACGTTGTTGATCATTTTCATGATCGCCACGCCGCTGATCAATCAGGAGCAAACGATCCCGGTGAATCTGCCGATCGAGTCGAAGACCACGCAGATAACGGCTGAAAAAGACACGAAGTTTGCGGTGGTTGCGATCGATGCCAAGGGCGCTTATTATTTGGACAATAATCCCATCGTTTTTGGTCGGCTCACGGACCGGTTGAGAGAGTTTAGTATTCAGCCAAAACCGCCGGTCATCCGCATCCACGCCGATGGCAAAGTGCCCTACGAAAAAGTCATCAACCTGATCGACGAGCTAAAGAAGAATAATCTCGGCAAAATCAGTTTCGATACGCAGACGAAAAGTTGAGAAACGATTGAATCGACCTTAAGAAACCGCCTCCCGCCGCGTCATCCTCATGTCCGACATGACCGCCCGCTCTCCGATTGCATTTCTGATCTCTGCGACGATCCATGGATTGTTCGCG
This sequence comes from Verrucomicrobiota bacterium, assembly GCA_031404135.1. Classification (GTDB taxonomy): domain Bacteria; phylum Verrucomicrobiota; class Verrucomicrobiia; order Opitutales; family Opitutaceae; genus JADKHC01. Next base: position 11,485 of record JANNHA010000088.1, read on the forward strand.
GCAGCGATGTTCTACACGGCGTACGTGCTCAAAGACGAAATCATCGACAAAGCCAAAGTTTTCGAACTCGTGGCTGGCGAGGGTGACAATTACGAGCAGACCGAAGCGCCCGCGCTCGGCACGCCCGGTGGCGTGAAGTTCGACCTGCCCGCTACGCCGAAACCCGCGCCGGTGTTTACGCCACCCGAACCCATCGCAGAGCCCGAACCGGTGGTGCAGTCGCCCGTTGTCCAGGCCGTCGCGCCGCCGAAAGTCGAACCAAAGCCCAAAGTCCAACCCGCGCCGAAACCTGAACCCTCGCCGGTGGTTAAGGCTGATCCGAAAACCGTGAAGAAACCCGAACCGGTCGTGCCGAATTTTGTCGAAAAGATGAAGCGGACTCAGGTGCGGCTTGATGCTAAACAACGCGCCCAGCGCGAAAAAGAAGCCAAGGCCGCCGCGCTGGCTGCGAAGAATGCGGAGATCGCGGCGAAGAAAGCTGAATTATTGAAAGGAGGAAATGGCTCGACCAAAATCGCCAAGATCGACGCCGAAGGCATTGCCAAAGGCGTGTTGGGCGGGTCGACCAACAACAAAGTGGGTGGCGCGGGGGGCAAAGCACTCAGTCGGGCCGAGCAGGACGAATTGGGGACCTACATGGCCATGGTAAAGCAGCAGTTGAAAGCGGCGATGAGGCCCTCGGAGGGCGACGACAAGATTGTGGCCATGGTGGAGTTTGTCGTGAGTGCAGCGGGGACTTTTTCGCAGGTTCACATCAGCAAGTCGTCGGGAAACGCCGATTTTGATCAAGCGGTGTTGGACGCCTTTCATACCGTGGGTTCAGTGCGGCGGCGTGATGAACTTGGAGAGCGCACGGTGACGCTTGGAATTCGGAAAAACGATCTGGATTAAAAAGTCCTTGCCTTCGCGCGCGAAACTTTGATTTTCCAAACCCTCACGTTGGACACGGGCTCGTAGCTCAGTTGGCAGAGCGCCTCAATGGCATTGAGGAGGTCGTCAGTTCGAACCTGATCGGGTCCACCAACATGAGTGGCGGAGGGATAGAGGGATAGGCGGTAATTTGATGTCGGAGCTTCTAAGTTCAATTACGTCGAACTAGGTCCTTTTAAGGATTTCTTCGGCCCAAATCCGGCCCAGAAACGGTACTAACCCGGTCCGAAAGCGGCAGGGAAACGTTTGATGGCCGGTCGAGTTGTATGTATCCGACTGCTTTGGTGTACACGGGTTGGGTGCCCCGCCAAACTAGGCATGACGCGATTGGTTGAGGAGTGAAGGGTGAAGGCGTGGTAAAAGCAAAAGCGGCACCTTGATTTTTTGATGGACCGATAGTATCGTTATGATACTAAAAATGGATGCCAAGGAAGATTCGCCAATTGCTCGCCGAACTTGAAAGCGCCGGTTTCAAAAATCGGGGAGGCAAGGGCAGTCATCGCAACTACATTCATCCGAAGGGCCAGCGCGTGACGATCTCCGGCAAGGAAGGCAATGACGCAAAGCACTATCAGGAAAAGGAAGTCAGAAAGAAAATTGAGGAGTCCAAGAAATGAAAACAGGAATCAAAAAAATAAGAGGTGCTCTTAAAAAAGAGCCAATCAATCCTCCACGTGAGCGTGGAAGGAGCGTCACTATTTTCGGAAAGACCTTACGTTCAAACAGCGATGTGCATGAAGTCGCTAGGCACTATCTCAAGGTCGTGGAATGGTCTGAAGAAGATCGTTGTTTCATAGGCAGCGCGCCGCCGATTATTGGGCCATCTTGCCACGGCGAAACCGAGGCTGAGGTCATGGCGCAGCTCACGACGATCGTTGAGGAGTGGGTCGCTGATATACTCAAACGAGGTGAGAAGTTGCCCGAACCAACTGCCGGGAAGAAATTCTCCGGCAAGTTCGTTGTGCGCATCGATCCGGAATTGCATCGCGCAGCGGCCATCCGGGCCGCAGCGAATCAGGAACCAAGCCTCAATCGTTTCGTCGAAAAGGCGATTCGCGATGCGGTGTGAGCCCGTCAGATTCAAATGGATGAACGCTCAATACGCATCGTTGTCCTCGCGAGCCCTGTGACATGAACGTACGGGTGAGCTGATTCCACGTGGATCCCTCGCGCAGCGCTCGGGATGACAGTTTTCCCCGCTGGGTAACCCTTTTCTTTATCTTGCACACGCGCCACTCATTGAAAACAGCGGGGCGGAATGGTATTGTTGCCTTCAACTTGCTGGCGGGGTGGGCAGCTTGAACTCTGGCGCGGTGAGTTGTTTCGGGATCTCGTCGATGAGGCGGGCTTCGATGATTTTCTTTTCGCTGCCGGCTCCAAGTTTTTCAAGTTTTCGGCCAGTCACGAGGACCTGACTTTCCGTCTGATAAACGGTTCGGTTATACGCTTCGACAGTTTGCGTGAGGCGTTGGCCGAGGTCGTCGAGGTTCTTGGCGACCGCAGCGACCCGTTCATAGAGCTCGAGGCCGAGGAGGCGGATGGCTTCCGTGTTTTTCGAGAGCGCTTCCTGTTTCCAGCCGTAGGCGGCGGCTTTCAGGAGGGCGATGAGCGTGGCGGGCGAGGCGAGGATCACGCCGACGGCGGTGCCGCGTTCGAAGAGGCCCGGGTCGTAGTGGAGCGCGGTGGCGTAGAAGGCTTCGCCGGGGATGAAGAGGACAACGAATTCGGGTGAGGGCTGGATGGATTGCCAGTAGGCTTTGCTGCCGAGGGCGTCGATGTGGGTGCGGACGGCGCGGGCGTGTTCGAGAAATTTGGCTTTACGGATCGTTTCGTCACTGGCTTCGAGCGCTTCGAGGTAGGCTTGCATGGGGGCCTTGGCGTCGACAGCGATGAATTTTTCGCCGGGCAGGCGGATGGTCATGTCGGGGCGAAAATCGCCGGTGGATTTCTGTTGGTCGAAGTCGACGTTTTCGAGCATGCCGGCGAGTTCGACCACGCGCTTGAGCTGGATTTCGCCCCAGCGGCCGGCGGTGGCGGTGGAGCGGAGCGAGCGGGAGAGTTTGGTGGTTTCCGCCTGGAGCGTGGTTTGGGCGGTGGCGAGGCCTTTGAGTTGTTCGGTGAGCGAGCCGTAGGCCTCTTTGCGGGCGTTTTCGAGGGCGCCGATTTTGACATCCACTTTTTCAAGCGATTCTTTTAGCGGTTTGACGAGGGAATCGATGGCTTGCTGGCGGGCGGCGAGGTCGCCCTTGGCACCTTCTTGGAATTTTTCGAGGGTGGCGCGGGCGAGTTCGAGGAAGGCGGTGTTGTTGGCTTTCAGCGCATCGGCTGAGAGCGCTTTGAACTCAGAAGTGAGGCGTTCGTGTGCGTCGGTGAGGGCCTTGATGCGTTCGGAGGCGGAGGCGCGTTCGGCCGAGAGGGAGTTTTCGATTATCGATTTTTGATTTTCGATCTCCGTTAGGCGCGCACGCGTGGTGGCGAGTTCGGCGGTGAGGCGGGCGGCTTCGTCATCGCGGGAGCGCAGGCGTTCGCGGAGCGTGGCTTGCCGACCATTGGCAAAGAACCAAACGATCAGCGCGGTGATGACAGCTGCGGCGAAAGCAATGAGCGGGGTTTCCACGGGAGGCAGATTTCCCGAGTGACTTGCGCAAGGCAATGCTGGGATACCAAGGGCGCTGCGTGAAATCGTCCGGGTATCTGTAATTGGGCAAAAAAAATGCCCCTCACGATTGAGGGGCTTTTGGAAGTAAACCTATGGGCAGAGTTTAAAGGCCGGCGTCGTTTATAATTGAGTCTCCCTTGAAGACCACCTGGAAGTTGCTTTGCGAGGGAACATAGGCTTGGGGCGTGCCGGGAGGGAAGTTTCCGTCGAGGATAAACTGGTGGAGACGGGGCGAGGGGAAGCAATAGAAACCATGGCCGGTGCAGGCAGTTTGGATGTCCTTAGCGGCGTCACGGCCGTAGGCCTGCTTGATGTGTTGGATTTCGCTGGTGAACATCGAGACCATAGCCCCTTTGACCACGAGGGCAGTGCAAGGGGTGTCTTTGGAGCTTGCTTCAAAGTTCTCTAAGGCGTGAGGGAAAAATTCGAAGATAGGGAAATCACCCGTGGCGATGCAGGCCGAGATTTCGATGCGTTCGTTGGCGTTTCTCCAGGCAACCGGCCGAAAGGTTTTAGAGTTCGTGGCCCAGCCGGGGAAGCTGTTTTGGCGGCGGGTTAACGCATTCGGAAAATTTGGATAATTGGTCTGGGTGGCCCAGGCGGGGCTGAGCACGGTGAACATATCGCAGAATATCGCTGAGGGGATTTCTGGATTGTTGGCGCTGGTGGAGGTGCCGGTGTCGGTGGTGGCATAGTCCGTGGGGACGGTGGACGTTACCCTCGTGCCTGTGGTGTAATCGCCATCGCTATTCCAGCTGCCGATAAGGTACAGGGGTGCGTTAGTAGCCAGCGTGAACCCTGAAGCCAGAGTGTTTCCCGCCGTGGCATCGAACCTAGTGGTATTTACACTGGGGAGTTTTTTGGCATTTATAACCTGTAGCCCCATGGTGGCATTGGCCGGGTCTGTGATGGTCTGCGAATTTACCGTGGCGGGATAAGTGCGAAATTCCTGGGCGATCGGAACGGTTTGATCGACGCGAGTGATCGAGGTGGTATTCGATGTACGCAGTGGATAACGGGTCTCTGCGGTTTGTGCGTATTGGAATTTAAACGTATCCAGATAACTTCTACCGGGGGTTGGGTTGATATTTGGGGTTTCTGGAGTTGTTGCGTTGTCACGATAAGCACTGGTTGGAGGAGCAGGATTTATTGATGCGGCTGGGTTCGCAGCGTTATATATAAGTGTGGTCGAGGTGGGGAATTCCACATAAACGATGCCATTCCATTGTGAGTTTCCGTTGTTGAATGCCAGACGAAATTGGAATGCTTCCGCGCCAAACCTTGCGGTAACAGTGGTGATATCTGCCTCCATGATTTCCTTGAGCCGACTTATATCCAAGGTCAGCAAGTGCACGCCGCGTCCCAATCGTGAGTCATGCATCCCATAAAGAGGAAAGGAGGCTGTGGCGTTTGTAACCGTTGACGCTGGTAAAGGCATGGCTGCGGTGTTTGTGGCTGCGTTTGCTGCCGCCCCCCAAGGGTCCTTTTGTGTGCCGATGCCTGGCAATACTGGGGCACGTTTTACTGAATGAACCGCATCGGATTGAATAGGCGAAGACGTGTAAGTAGCGGCCCCCGCCGCAGTCGTTACGGGGTAATAGGTTTCTAGGTGATAGCGATGCCAAGCTTCTTCTTGCATTCGGTTGGCGGCGCTCGTTCCTTTCCATGTGGGGGTAGTGGAAGCAGTGGCTAAGCGTGGGTCGGTAGAAACTACACGCTCCGCAGAGGTCCGGCCTGCAATGGGCGTGGTTGTTGCAGGTGTAGCGACGGTGATACCTGACTCTGTTCCGAGTATATCAACCGGCTGGGAATCCGCCCCTGCCACATAGTCATAGGTGGTCGCGGCGGTGCCGTTTTCGATACGTTTATAGTCAGCGCGGCCAATGACATCGGTCGGGAAGGGTATGGCTACGCGGTCTTCGGGATCGTTAGCTCGTGCCATGCCGGCTGGTTTCGCGTAGGCACGGACAATATATCGTGACGGGTCTGCGCTTAATGGAAGTGGCGTAAGCAAGGGCGGCGCCCCATATGCAGCCGTGGGTCGGTACCATGTAGCAGGATCGGCCATATCAACCGTATTCAGATTACGCCCGATGGGCGGGGTATTGCCTGCTGAATCTCTCGCTGCATATTCCACCCGCAGGACAAGCGAAGCATTCGCCGACAGATTGTAGCGGTAGTTGGTTTTTTGGCTATCGGCGGCTGTGCGCAGGGGGTGGGTGGCGGGCAGGAGCGGCTCGATCAGAAAGTACGGACTGTTGTTGGCCGTGCCGTCCGTATTCATGTTATAATTACTCGTACCGATGGGATTAATGATCGGTACGTTGTGCGATTTGTCCTGCAGGTGACCGAGGAAGTTATTGGTGGCGACGTCCTTCCAGTTAGCCATGCGGCTGTCGGTGGTGGTATCGACGAAGCGATAGAGGAAATTGCCCGGAGCGGGCGTACTGGTGTAGATGGGGATATCGCCACTGAAAGAAGCGGCGGAAAAGCCGGGGGTGGTGTTCTGAGTGCCAGAGCCTGTGCCGAACGGCTTTATGGTGAACTTTGTCGGATCGAGATCGCCGTTGGATAATTGGGGAACCAGAGCAAATGCATTGGCCCCTGTGCCGCCCTGATCGATGATGGAACCGCGATAGAAGCGATTGCCGGCGGCAACGAAGCCGTTATAGACGGCATGGTCGCCGTCGTGGGCATTCAGGATCAGATTTCCATTGGTATGGACCGAACCCATGACCTTGAAGCCGCGGTGAAGGTGGAGCTGGCCTTGGAAGAAGATGGCGTGCTGGAACAGATTGGTGATGGCGTAGTTGATGTCCTTGCGGGCATAAGAGGTTTGCTTGATGCCGCCCTGGATGGCGGTGACGGCTGAAACCATGGTGATTGTTTCCAAGTTTACCCACTGGCCGCGATTGGGGTCTTCATCGTTAGCTTTGTCATTCGGGTCGACGTAAATGCGCGTAGCCGTGGCTGGGCGCGGCAATACCGAGACTTTTATGTCAGTGAAATTGATCGGGTCGGTCCCCCCTACTGAGGAGGGCAGAGGGTTCTTGTTTTGCACGAAGCTGAGCGCACTGTCGGGGAGGTCGAACTTCTTTGCGGCGGCTCCGCTCGGGGGGACGTGGATGCTTTGATCGAGGCCGGCGGTATTGACCTCGTTAGTGATGTAGGTGTAGGCGTAATCAATGGCGGCCTCGGCGGCGTTCATCGAATGCAGTTTGAGTTGTTGATTTATCCCGGCCTTTCGCTGGAAACTAATTAGGCTAGCGACCGAGAGTGCGAGTAGGCTTACAATAAACAGGGTACCCATGACCGCTAGAAGGGGGCCACCACCATGATTGGATCTTTTCATAAATAAGGGATTAGCGGAGGTTGAAGGAGACTTCGGTAAGGTTGGAGTTTTTAACGGTACCAAGCGTGGTTTCTTCACGCACAACCGCGATACTGACATTCTTTGTGCTGCCCAAGTGAGCAAACGGACCGTCGGTCGCAATCGAGGCCAGGTGGTCCTGGACCAGGACCACCTCACTGCCACCGGTGAGCTCGGCGAAATTTTCGCTCACCAGCTGAGCGACGGTTTTGGGTAGGCCCGTGGTGGTGTCAATTGGCTGGGAAACGACGAAGACCTCCGGGGCTTTTTTGTAACGTTTGAGGGTGCCCGTGGCCAAAGCGGAAGTGCCGCCGTTACCCGTGTAATAATAAAAAATCATGCTATTGATGACTGCGGTTGGACTCCCTGACGAGTCCAAGGCGCTCCTGGTAAGAACGAGAATTTTGCCGCGCTCAAGCGGTGCGATGCCATCATCAACCGGAACCTCCACTGGCAAGCCCCCGACCCAGGTGGTTTGATCGGCTGAAGCATAAATCACCACGCCGTTGGCAAGTTTGCTGTCGATTTGGAGTTTAGTGTCCAATCCCCATTGTTGGATGCTATTTTCAACGTTGGCCATGGCTTGGTAGGCAGCTTTGGTTCCCTCCAAGAGAAATCCAGTGGCAACACCAATGACAGCGACGCCAATGGCCATGGCCACCATGATTTCAACCAATGTCATGGCGGCAACACGAGAGCGCAGGTTTTTGTTTCGAGATGGGTGCATGGGCGGAGGCGGTTAGTTCGGAAATTGGGTGCTAAATTGGAGTTTGCGGGCGGGAAAGGTGAGTTGTATCTGGCCTAAGGTTTTGTTAGCGCTGCTGCCTTGCTTCCAGCGGTAAAGGACGGTGCACTCGAGCACGTCGGAAACCGGTGTGGCCGGTGCGGTACCGAATCCGCTTTTGGTGCGTCTGATGGTGATCCAGTAGTCGACGGGAATCGCGCCGGACGTGGCAAGCCGGCCGAGTGGCAGTGAGACAGTCGTCCAAGCTGGGTTGACCACGTCGGTATTTTTCTGGTTGATCTTCAGTGCAATCGTTCTGTAGCCGTCGTTGGGGTCTGAGGGATCAACCGTCATGACGTTGAGCGGTATTGGGGTGCCGGTATCCGCTGCAACATAGGCCGTAAAGAGCTGGGTTGCGCCCATGTTTCGGATCTGATCGATCATGCTAAAGGTGGTGTTGGTGATATGTACGTTGTGGGTTTGCCACTTTGAGAAGCGCAGATTTTGTAGGTATAGACTGGTAAGGCCTGTTGAGCATAGAGCGAAAATCAGTGTCGCGACTATCACTTCAACGAGAGTGAAGGCTCGCAAACGTGATCTCTTGGTGCTTGGGGCGGGAATGGTGGGAGTGCCTTTCATGGGTGGAGAGATTAGCAGGTCTGTGGTCTCAGGGTAAGGGGCGGATGGGGGAAAAAGGACTCTAATACAATAGGGGCGAAGGCCTCTATTTAGCGTCGCTTCGTATATAGACCGCCGTCGCTTGTGAGCGGCGGCTGACGTTTAATTTGTCGAAGATGTTCGCGAGGTAGTTCTTCACGGTTTTCTCGCTTAGGTTCAGGTCGAGGCCGACTTCTTTGTTGGTTTTGCCTTCGGCGATCAACGCTAGGACGCGGCGTTCTTGCGGGGAAAGCGAGTCTAGGAGCTTGGGCTGGTTCCCACCTGCTTTGACAAGGTTCATCACGCGGGCCGTGATCGCGGGGTCGAGGATCGATTTGCCCGCAGCTACGTCGAGGATCGCCTGTACGAGGCCGCGGCCGTCGATCTCCTTGAGCAAATAGCCGTTGCCGCCCGAGCGGATGGCTTCGTCAACCAAGTGGTCATCGACAACCGAGGTCAGAAAGAGAATCCGGGTCTCTGGCAGTTGTTGCAGGATCTGGCGGCAGGCATCGAACCCGGTGCCATCGGGTAGGCGGATGTCCATCAGGATAACGTCGGGCTTGAGGCGGGCGGCGGCGGCAACGGCCGTGGCGACATTCGCGGCTTCGCCGAGGATAATGAGGGTGCGTTCCGAGCTGAGCAGCGTGCGCAGGCCGGTGCGGACCAGTTCGCTGTCGTCGACGATGAGCAATCTTACCGCAGGTGGTTGGGAGGATTTCATGACGGGGTTTCTTTTGTGCTCGTCGGCAAAGTGATGATGGTGCGGGTGCCTTCGCCGGGTGAACTGACGACGCGAAGCACGGCGTGGATGCGTTCGGCGCGAGCTTGAAGGTTGTCGAGGCCGTGGCCGCGGGTGATCAGTTTCGTTGAATCATAACCTTTACCATTGTCTTGAACCAAGAGGCCCAGCTCGCCGGCGCTTTCGTGCAGGCGGATGGTGATTTTGCCGGCGTCGCCGTGGCGCAGGCTGTTACTGACGGCTTCGCGAATGATTTGGAGGAGGTCGGTGCTTTGGGCGTCGGTCAGCCGGGCGGCGGCGGACTCGTCGATGCGCAGGTCAAACGTGGTGGCACGTCCGCCGGAGAGGGTTTCGGTGAGCGAGAGGACGGATTCGGCGAAGCTTTGCTGGCGCAGGTTTTCGGGGGCGAGGCCGCTGATGTAGCTGCGAACGTCGCGGATGGTGGCGTTGAGGGCTTTGAGGCCCGCTTCGAGTTGGGTGGCGGCGGCCGCAGGGTCGCGGGCGAGCTGGTTTTTCGCGGCTTCGAAGGTGAGGCCAGTGGCGTAGAGCGATTGGATGATGCCGTCGTGCAACTCGCGCCCGAGCTGAATTTTTTCCTCTAGCGAGCGGTTGAGCAGGATCTGTTGAAAGTGCAGGTCTTCGTCGGCGCGCAGTCGTTCGCCGCGTTCGCGTTCGAGGTCGACGCCTTGCTGGGCATTGGCCTTGGCGAGGTGGGTGAGGCTGTCGAATTCCTTGCCGATGGCGGTGCGTTCGCTGGCTTTGTGTTCGTCGGCTTCGGGATGTCGGCGCAGGTTGAAGAGTAGGGCGGTGACGAGCACGGCGAGCAGGCCGAGGGCGAAGATGAGCAGGATCAGCGCGGTCTTGCGGTAGACTTCGCCCATGCGGACGGTGGTCGGTGGTTGGGCGCTCACGCGGAGCACGGCGAGGACGTTGCCGGCGTCGTCGCGCAGCGGGTGGTCGAACTGCCAAGGGCTTTTAGCGGGGCGAGTGGTTTCGGGTGTCTCGGGGGCAGGCAACACGGCGAGCTGCGCATCGAGCACGGTGGCGAGGAGCTTCGTGTACGTTTCGTTCCACGGGAGCGGGGCGGGGCGGGCGAGCGCAAAGACTTGTTCGAGTTGATGGCGTTTCGTTTCGAGGGCGGCCAGGCGGAGCTGTTCGGTTTGGTAGCGCAACCGGAGCCCGCTCGCGAGCACGGCGGCGAGAAACACGATGAGGAGCACGGCGGCGAGGCCAATCAGGCGGGCGATCCGGTTCATGGAGTTGTGGATACGCAGTTGGGTGAAGCTTGGATAAACGCGTTGATGCGCCTTTTCGCAAGTCCGGCGCGTGCCGCGGCGCGCTTTTCATAACATTTCGACTTTTGACGCGCGGTCCTTTTCCCTGAACGGCTCATCGCATGAAAAACTTCTTCATCACGACCGCCATCGATTACGCGAATGGTTCGCCGCACTTGGGCCACGCCTACGAAAAAGTGCTGACGGACGTCATTGCCCGGTTTCGGCGGCAGATGGGCGATCGCGTGCATTTCCTCACCGGCACGGATGAACACGGCCAAAAAGTCCAGCAGAGCGCGAAAAAGCAGGGCGTCGAGCCGCAGCAGTTTGTTGATAATATTTCCGAGGAATTCCGCGCGTTGTGTAAACGACTCAATATCTCCAACGACGATTTTATCCGCACGACCGACGAGCGCCATAAGAGCGTGGTCCGCCGGATTCTCCAGCAGCTCTTCGACAAGGGCGAAATCTACAAGGCCGATTACAAAGGTTTTTACAGCACGCGCCAGGAGCAGTTCTTGCAGGAAAAGGATCGCCAGCCCGATGGCGCGTGGCCCGAGATCTACGGCGAAGTCGTCGAGATCACGGAGAGTAATTACTTCTTTAAACTGGGTAAGTACCAGCAGTGGCTGATCGATTACCTGAAGGCCAACGAGGACTTCGTTTTCCCGCGTTACCGGCAGAAACAGGTGCTCGAATTCCTCAAAGATCCGATCAACGACCTGTGCATTTCGCGTCCGAAGGAACGCCTCTCGTGGGGCATCTCGCTGCCGTTCGATGAAAACTATGTTACTTACGTTTGGTTCGACGCGTTGATTAATTACTACTCGGCGGTAGAGGGCACGGATTGGTGGCCGGCGAGTTTCCACGTGATCGGCAAGGATATTCTCGTACCGGCGCACGCGGTGTACTGGCCGATCATGCTTAAGGCGGCGGAGCTGCCGTTGCCGAAAGCGCTGCTGGCGCACGGCTGGTGGTCGGTCTCGGGCAGTAAAATGTCGAAGAGCACGGGCAACGTGATCAAGCCGCTCGATTTCGCCGACCAGTTTGGTGTCGACGCGCTGCGCTATTTCCTGATCCGCGAAATGAACGTCGGTCAGGACAGCGATTTTTCGCCCGACCAGTTTCTCGTGCGCTACACGAGCGAACTTGCCAACAATCTCGGCAACCTCGTTAACCGCACGCTGAACATGACGAACCGTTTCGCTGGTGGAATCGTGCCTGAATCAGCCGAACTGGAGCAACCGGAAAAAGATCTGCGCGCGCTGTGGGACAAAACTCGCGACGAAGTCCTGCAGCTATGTGAAGGTTTTCAATTTCACCTCGGACTGGAGCGTACGTTTACGTTCATCACCGCAACCAACGCCTACATCGAACTTCGCGCGCCGTGGAAACTCGGCAAGTCCGCCGAGTCAAAAGACCAGGCGCTCCTGCGCACTTCGCTCGCGACGATGGCCGAAGCGCTGCGTTGCGCCGTCGGTCTGTTGACGGCGGTCATGCCCGAGACGTCGCAGAAAATCTACGGCGTGCTCGGCTACCAGCCGGGTGCGGTTTGGAGTGACGAGCTGGTTTGGGGAAATAAACTCGTCGGAAAGAAAGTGGCCGAGACGGCGATTTTGTTTCCAAGGCCGGAGAAGCCGGCGGCGCCCGAGAAGAAGTAATAAGTTGGTTATGCGTGTTGCTCGGCAAAACAGGGTAGGGCGGGACCGCTGGGCCCGCCGCGAAAACCTCGGCGCGCCCAGCGGTCGCGCCCTACCTTTTCGGCCATGACCATCCTGCCGCTCAATCCTGCAGAGAACTCCTCGCCCGAGGCACTGCGGGCGTTTCTTGCGCAGTGTCAGGCGTTGGCGGTTAAGGTTGGGCGGGCACAGCTGGTGAGTATCACGCTCGAGGTGGATGCGCTTGATCCGCTGGCGGTGCTGGAGTCGATCTTCGAGCCGGGCGAGCGGCATTTTTATGTCGAGCGGCCGGCGGAGTCGTTTGCCATCGCGGGTGCGGAGGCGGTCGCTCTATTCACCGCTTCTGGACAGGATCGTTTCGCGGCGTGTCAGCATTTCATCGACGAAACGCTCGCGAACACGATCGCGGTGGGCGATCTGAAGGCACCGTTTTCCGGACCGCATTTTTTCACGGCGTTCACGTTTTTCGATGCTACGGAGGCGGGCGAAGCGTTCGAGGCGGCGAGCGTGTTTGTGCCGCGCTGGCAGGTTTCGTGTCGCGACGGGCGCACGGTGGCGGTGGCGAACCTGTTGATTGATGGAAACTCGCCGCTCGATGCGCTGGCGGCTAAAATCTGGCGGGCGCGCCAGAAGTTCGGCGCATTCGATTATGCGAAGCCGGAATTTTCTGAGGCGGGTGTGCGTGATGCGATCGCGATTGCCGAGGTGGGTGGAGATGATCGTTACGAACAGGTGGTTCGGTCTGCGTTGGCGCAAATCAACGCGGGAGCTTTCCGAAAGATCGTGCTTGCGCGTGCCAAGGATCTGCGTGCCACGCAGGCGTTTCACCCGTTACAGGTTTTGAATGGTTTGCGTCAGCGTTACCCGGATTGTTATGCGTTTTCCGTCGCGAATGGCCGCGGCCAAAGTCTGATCGGCGCGAGTCCCGAGCGACTGCTGCGTGTGCGTGACCACGCGATCCTGACCGAAGCGTTGGCGGGTTCGGCTCCGCGTGGTGGTTCGGCGAGCGAGGATGCGGCGCTGGCCGGTGCGCTGGCGCGCAACGAAAAAGAACAGGCCGAACACGCGTGCGTGTTGGACTCGATTTTGCGCCGGTTGAAACCGCTCGGGCTGGACCTAAAGCATACCGACAAACCTGCGCTGCGCCGCTTGGCCAACGTTCAGCATTTGCACACGTCGGTCGAGGCAGCGATCACGCCGGGCGTGCGCACGTTAGATGTTTTGTCGCGGTTGCATCCCACGCCGGCGGTCGGCGGCTCGCCGCGAGGAGCAGCGGTGGCGCGTATCCGGGAATGGGAGTCGTTTCCGCGCGGGCTTTATGCGGGTGCGCTCGGCTGGATCGATGCCAGCGGAGAAGGGGAGTTTTTTGTCGGCCTGCGCTCGGCCTTGATCGATGGCGCGACGGCCCGGCTTTATGCGGGCGCGGGAATTATGGCCGGTTCTGACCCAGCGCGGGAGAAGGCAGAAACGGAGCTTAAATTCAACGCGATGCAGGCCTCGTTGTTGGATAGTCAATCCGCAGGCTGAAGCGGACTGCTGGGAAGGGGTTGGCGTAAACGGTTCATGGCCGTCCTGCCGCTCAAACTGAGTATTCTGGACTCTCGCTCTGACTCTGGCTGGGCGTAGCTACTGGTTTTGGCGTCACGGGTGTAACGTCGACGGCCACTTTCAGCAGGTGTTTGTCGCCGCCACTGATGACGCCGCGGATCGGGCTGACGTCCTCGAAATCGCGTCCCCAAGCTACCACGATATGGCGGTCGGAAGGCATTAGGTTGTTGGTGGGATCGACTTCGATCCAGCCGTGGCCTGGCACGAACACCTGTACCCAGGCATGCGAGGCGTCCGAGCCGACCAGTTTGGTTTTTCCGGGCGGAGGCAGCGTCTCAAGGTAGCCGCTCACATAGCGGGCAGGCAGGCCGAGGGCGCGCAGGCAACCGATCTGGAAATGGGCAAAATCCTGACAGACGCCGCGGCGTTTGTTGATTACTTCTTCAAGGGGTGTGGCCACCGTGGTGGCTTTCGGATCGAAGGTGAAATCGGTAAAGATGCGCCGGGTCAGATTGAGCACGGCTTCGAGCAAGGGTCGGCCGGCTGAAAACGAAGGGCGCGCGTAATCGCCCAGCACAGGAAGCGCGGGGATCAGCGCAGAGGGATAAACATATTCCTGCGCTTCGATGGTTAGGTTTTCGCTGCGGTCGGCGTAGCCGCGAGCGCGTTCCCAGGCGGGAGTCTTGTTAGGTTCCGGCCAGCGGCGCGGGTAAAGGGCGACTTCGCTGTGGGCGGTCACGACTAGAGTGCGATGCGCCCCTGCCATGGTAAAGAAGCGGGTGGAGTTACCAAAATAGTCTTCGCGACTGGTTACGAGGGCAGGCACGGGCTCGACCATGAGTTCATGGCGCAGGCATTGCTGGCCGGGCAGGTTACGCGGCGTCAGATGCACGACGTGTTGCGAGACGGAGACCTCGCTGGAGTATTCGTAAACGGTGCGATGGACGATCTCGTAGTTCACGGTGCGGTTTATTGGTTAGCTGACACGCGTGGTCGCATGGCTGAAATATTGGTGGGTGAGCGAATCGGAGAAGCCGCGCAGCCCGTCGGCGACTCCGGCGAGGAGTTCGCCGAGTTTGTTGTTGCCGGTGGTGAGTTGGTCGTGAGCGAGTGCAGGCCAGTCGGCATTGGCCAGCAATGCGTTGAGGGTATCGGTGTGCTTGGAACTCGGGCTGCGGTCTTGGGTTTGCGGCAGGTTGGCGGCGTGGTCGGCGAGTGCGAAAATTTGAAAGGCGAGTGAACGCGGGTTGCTCTCGTCGGCGAGCAGGAGATCGAGCGCGGGCGGCCATTGTGGTTGAGAAAAATAGCGTCGGCGATAAGTCATGACGCTATCGGCAATTTCGAGCACGGGGTCGAGCGTATCGAGGCCGGTGGCTTGCACGGCGAGCGCGGCTTTCACGAGGCTGCCGATGTTGCCAGCGCGTTCGATGCGGCGGCCGATGTCGAGGAAGCGCCAGCCGTGGCCGCGCGTCATGTTTTCCATTTCCATGCCGGCGAAGGCCGCGAGGTCGATGATCGAGGTGTCGAGCAGTGTCACCATCTCGGCGATCGGGACGCGGCCGGGGCGCGGGCGAGTGTCGGTTTGGAGTTTGTTGAGAATGCGCCAGGTGTCGGCGGTGAAACGGTCGCGGAGGGAAAACGCGATGTTGCTCAGGCGGCTCTGCACTTCGCGCACGGTGCCCAGGCGATTGGTTCGGTAGATGAGTTGAAAGACTTCGCGTTCGACGGCGGCGCTGGTGTGGTTTTCGAGAAATGCCTCTGGGAAAAAGCCCAGATGTGCGAACAGGCGCACGAGCGAAGTGAGCTCAGGCGTTTCTTCGAGGCCTACGTCTCCGGCCAGCCGCACGAGCGCGCAGCGCAGCAGGCGAAGCGTATCTTCCAGGCGCTCGGCGTAACGGCCAAGCCAATACAAATTGTCCGCGACGCGGCTCGGCACCTCGGCGGCGGCGCGTTCGAGGCGCACGATTGACGTGTTCTGTAATAGGAGCGTGAGTTGGTTTACCGGGCCTTCGCCGATGACCCAGGTGTCCTTGCTGCCTCCGCCGTTTTGCATGGAGACGATGAGTTGGTCAGGCGAACTGGAGAAACGCGAAAGGCCACCGGGCATGACCTGGTAGCCGTCGCGTGCCGCGCAGGTGAAAGTGCGCAGGACGATCGGGCGCGGGGCGAGCCCAGCGCTTTCCCAAACGGGAGCCGTGCTAAGACCGATCCTTTCCTGTGCGACAAAATTATACGGCGTGGCTTCCATCTGCGCGAGCAAGGCGGCGCGTTCCTTCTCGCTCATGGTGTCGGCGAAGTACGGTCCGGCGCTGCCACGTGCAAAGGCGGGTTTGATTACGAGGCGG
>JANNHA010000089.1:0-1518 GCA_031404135.1 Verrucomicrobiota bacterium
GTCCAGCGCGCCGTCGGCAAAGCCGTCGTTGATTCGGTTGATCTTGGCTTTGATGGCGGCAAGCTCGGATTTGAGTTGGTCAATTTGAGCCTGCTTAAAGTGGGAAATTTCCTCTTCCCACGTTTCAATGCGGGCGAGAAATATATCCTTCCAATCATCCGGGATGGACACTAACTGCACGTTTCGTTTCACTTCCTGCGCAAACTGCTCCTAGCGAACGAAGCTGCCATCGTCGCGATGCAACTCCTTCTTTTTATGCCTGTGCGTGCAGCGGTAGTAGTAATACCGCTGACCGCGTTTTTTTGGTATGACGTTCGGCAGTGATGCCGTGGCCGCACGAACCGCAGGTGGCGAATTACGGGAACTTGTCTTCGCCTTTAACGGAGGTTTATGAATCCAATTCACGCAAAAGAACCAGAAGGCCAACCAGAAGTTCCTGCACAAATTTTTGAGGGATTTCTGACCCGATTGGAAAAGGCTGAAACGCCAACGGATGTGGTCGAACGGTTGCGGGCAAAAATTATGCACGAGAAAGACCTTTCGGAAAAAGCGATAAGGGCGGCCCTATGGCATCTACGCTGAAGTCAGCACAAGTGTCCTAAACGGCATATACAAAGAGGTCGAGACGGAATTCACGGAGCTCTACAAATTCATCAAACGTGAAGACGAAGGTGGATTTGATCTCCTGCCAGCGGTATCGGTCCATGAGGCCTGTCAGTGAAGCGGCTCACCGCGCAGCTCCAGCGCGAGCCACGCTCGTGCTGAGCGTAGTTCTCGCTTCGCTGTCGCAAGCGAGACGCCCACCGCGGTCGCGCTCTCTTCCAGCGACAAGCCCCCGAAGTAGCGATGCTGCAGTAGAAGTCCCTGCCGCGGGCTCACAGCTTCGAGCCGCGCGAGCGCTTCATCCAGCTCCGTGACGCTGTCGAGATTCTCGTCGGAGACCCAAAGCGTCTCGTTCAGCTCCAACGCGGTCTCGCCTCCGCCGCGCTTGGCTGCCATTCGGGCGCGGGCACGGTCGACAAGCAGATTTCGCATAACCTCAGATGCAAGGGCCAGGAAATGGGCGCGGTCCGACAGGTCGAGGTGAGGGGCCTCGACCAGCCGAATGTATGCCTCATGAACCAAGCCGGTCGTGTTCAGCGAGTTTTCTGCAGGTGCACTCCGCAACCGCCGGTGCGCCAACTCGCGCAGCCGCTCGTAGACGAGGGGGATGAGTTGATCTCGGGCGCGCTCGTCCCCCGCGCTCCAGCGTTTCAGGAGACCGGTGACCTCTGGTGGGGTGGATGCTGCCATACGTCTCTCTGGCGCCTGTGCACCGGGTGGGGGCCACTACCATAGGACTTCCGCCCACAGACGGCAAGCTCGCCGTGAGCCGATTCTACGCGCGATTTCGTTTCAGAAGGGTGAGTGTCACAAATCACGCTCTAAGGAGGGCGGCCATGAGAACGCGAATCACTGTCGTTGCGGTCGTTGGGACGATCTTTGTTGCATTGGCGTGCGACAATCCTCAACCCCTTG
>JANNHA010000090.1:0-2038 GCA_031404135.1 Verrucomicrobiota bacterium
GCCCTTCCGCAGAGGGATTCATTTTTCTCCTCCTGCTGGCGAGCGTTCAAGTCTGTCTTGGAAATCCCGTCAGCATCGATCCCGCTTCGATGATCGCCTTCGGTATTGTTGCCTTCGCGGCCTTTCTGGTCGAAGCGGGTATCATCGCTTTGATCCTGCTGTTCAGCGGACTGGCGCCAGTGCGAGTCCTGACCGCATTCTTTGTCATCAATGCCATCATTTTCTGGTCCGCATTCTTTCCTTTGGTTCAGGCACAGAAAATTCCCTGGCCGGTTTTGGAAGCATTCGTCGTTCTGCTAGCAGCCTGTCGGGCTTGAGAGAGAAAAGATTTTTGAAAATGTTTTGAACAAACGGCGGCGCCGGCGATCCGATCACCATGCCCGCACGTTTCGTCAACATTGACCGGCAGACGCCGATGTTCCTGCCCTGTGATCTGCGCTCCTGGGTGCCCGAAGGCCACATCGTCCATTTCATCATCGATGCGGTGGAGCAGATTCCCACGGCCCACTTCCACGTCAATCACCGCGGCACGGGCAGCGAGCAGTATCCTCCGGCCATGATGCTGGCGCTGCTCATCTACTGCTACGCCACCGGACGCTTCGGCTCCCGGGCCATCGAAGCCGCGACCTCCAGCGACGTGGCCGTGCGTTACCTCTGCGCCAACACCCATCCCGATCACGATTCGATTTGCACCTTCCGCACCACCAACGAAACCGCATTCAAAGCGGCCTTCGTGAGCGTGCTCCAACTGGCCCAGCACTTGCGCCTGACCCGGGTGGGCACGGTGAGCGTGGACGGGACGAAAATTCAGGCTCACGCCAGCAAACATGCCGCCGTGAGTTACGCGCGCGCGGGCGAGATGATCGAACAACTGGAACTGGAAGTAAAAGAACTGGTCGAGCGAGCCCGGCAAGCCGAAGCGCAGGAGAGCCAGGAGCCGTTGGACATCCCCGCCGAACTGGCGCGGCGCGAAAAACGCCAGGCGGCCCTGCGCCAGGCGCGGCAAGTCATTGAGGAGCGCGCCCAGGAAATGGCCGCCGCCCAGCAGGAAGAATACAAAGCCAAGGTCGCCGCGCGCCAGGCCCGGCGCGAGGCCGGGAAAAAGCCGCGTGGGAAAGAGCCGACTCCCCCCAGCCCGACCCCCGATCCGAAAGCGCAATACAACTTCACCGATCCGGAGAGCCGCATCATGAAGGCGGGCAGCGGCCAGCATTTCGAGCAGGCCTACAACGCGCAGGCCGCAGTGGACGAAGCGATGTTGATCGTGGGCCAGCGGGTGAGCGACGCGCCCAACGACAAGCAGCAACTGGTGGCGAACGTGGGGGCGATCAGCCCGGTGGTGGCGGCGCAAGTCCAGGCGGTGTTGGTGGACAGTGGATTTTACAGTGAGGCCGCCGTGGCTGCCGTGGAACAAAAACCCGATGGCACGGCCAGCGGCCTGATCGTCTATGCGGCGGTGGAAAAACATTCCCATCACCGGAGCGTGGCCGATCTGTTGCCCCAACCCGAGCCGGCCGCGCCGGGTCCGCAAGCCAGCGCCAAAGAGGTCATGGCGCACCGATTGAAAACCAAAACGGGCCAGGCGCTCTACAAGCTGCGCAAGCAAACGGTGGAACCGGTCTTTGGCATCATCAAAGAAGTGATGGGGTTCCGGCGGTTCCGGTTGCGGGGCCGGGCGAAAGTCGCGCTGGAATGGACGCTGGTGTGCGTGAGCTACAACCTCAAGCGGCTCTTCGCGCTCAAAAACGCGGCGGCGGCGGGATAAAAACGGAAGAAAGTGGCTGGCGGGAGTGAAAAATCCAGCCGCCGCGCCTGACGCCGCGCCGAACCGCTGTGAGCGGTGCCCGCCATGCTTTTTTCACCCGCCGCGTGGGGAGCGATACCAGAGGCCGCCGCGAAAATCGCTTCTCAAGCCCGACGGGCTGCTAGTGGAGACGGTGACGCCGTTTGTTGTAGCGCTTGTGCCGCCGTCAATGGATACGATGAGACTCGCTTCGGCATCTTCTATATCGCTGACGGTGGCAATCTGGGTGCTGGT
>JANNHA010000091.1:0-12548 GCA_031404135.1 Verrucomicrobiota bacterium
ATGTAGCAGGCCTTCGCCCCGGAAGCGATCAATCTTGCGCTGTCGTCGCGGCCTATCGGGGCTGCGGCACGATGCGGATGTAGGGCTTCGGCGACTTCCAGCCGTTCGGATAGGCCTTCTTGGCGTCGTCGTCCGACACCGAGCCGGCGATAATCACGTCGTCGCCGTTCTTCCAATTCGCCGGCGTCGCAACCTTATGCTTGGCGGTGAGCTGCAACGAGTCGATCACACGCAGTACCTCGTCGAAATTCCGGCCCGTGGTCATCGGATAGACCAGCACGAGCTTGATCTTCTTGTCGGGGCCGATGACGAACACGTTGCGCACGGTCTGATTGTCCATGGCGGTGCGCTTGGCGGCGTCGCCATTGGCGCTCGCGGGCAGCATGCCCCAGGACTTGGCGATCGAGAGGTCGGTGTCGCCGATCATCGGGTAGTTGGGCGCGAAGCCTTGCGTCTCCTTGATGTCGTTTGCCCATTTCGAATGGCTTTCGACCGGATCGACCGAGAGGCCGATGATCTTGACGCCGCGCTTGTCGAACTCCGGCTTGATGCGCGCCATGGTGCCGAGCTCGGTGGTGCACACCGGCGTGAAGTCCTTCGGGTGCGAAAACAGGACGGCCCAGGAATCGCCAAGCCAGTCATGAAACCGAATTTTGCCTTCGGTCGTTTGCGCTTCGAAATCCGGCGCCGTATCGCCGATCTGCAACGCCATGGCACACCTCCGCGTTTGAACAGTCTGTGGTAGGAAAGCCGGCCGGTAAGCCGGACTGCCTCGCATATAGGGCCGGGCGGCCGGCCGGCAAGTGCGCCGAAAGTATCGGTTCTTCCAAGCCATATCCGGAGAATGAACCGCGCCCATTGGCGCGTTTCCGCGAAATCCCGTGCTGCCGCTCTACAAACCTCGCAGTGCGGCGAACTGGCGCGGCGTCACCTCGATGGGCCGGCAATTGGCGCGATTCGGATGTAATCCCAGCAATTTCCCGCGGTGCCCCAACTTTGCCATGCCGCCGCCGCCCGCCGGTCCAGCTCCTTTGTCATGCTGCAAGTCGCCGATTCGTTGAACCAAAACCGAAGGTCGCGCGACCAACCTCTATCCGGAACCCCCAAGTGCGCCGTGCGCGTTGGGAGTGGCGGGGCAGGGACGGGAGCCAACAACAATGACGGAATTCAATCACAACGCCGATCTCCAGTCGCTGCGGGCGGCAATCGCCGCGTCGGAAATCGTCGTGCCGGCGTTCAACGCCCGCGACTTCGGCGACTGGTGCAGGCGTCAGCAATCTGCCGATATCGATACCGTCATTCTCAGCTGGCTCCGCTCGCACGCGCCGCAACCTTCGGCCCTTTCCTGAATTTCAAGACCACCTGAATAGAGCCGTCGGCGCCTGCTGCGCCGGTGTTGCTGTCCTCAGTACCCATGCCTCGCCGGCCCGGCTTCAGGTCGCTGTGGCCGGCATTGCTATTCGCCTCGGTCGGTTGACAATGACCCGACGCGCCGCAACGTTGCGCGCAGCTGCGCTTTGGCGGGACGTTTGGGGTTTCATAGTTTGATCGGTTGATCGGTTGTTTCTTAAGGCTGGTTAGCTTGCAACTAGGCTTGCTCGATGTTCAGCAGCATCGGCTGGATCCATTGCATCGTCGATTTTGAGTACAGCTAGCCGCTTCATTGCCTTTGAAAGGACATGAACACCACGTCTTCCGCTGGCAGGTCGAAGGTGTGTTTGTCCGCGATGGTGACAGTTTGCCCGGACCAGACATCCCGCAGTTGAACCGGACGGCGGTCGGGCGCGAGATTGTAGCTCTCCTCAAAGGCCACAAATCCCAAGTCCTGCTTGCTCACGGTGACTTTGCGATTCGATTTGGTGCGATTGAAGATGCCGATCCAGCCCCGTTGCGGATCGGTCGCATGAGGGGTGAGCCAGATATCAATGTTTCCGGCCCGATAAACCTTCGTGCCCATGACGCCATTTTGGTTGCAGGCCAGCATTTCGCGATTGGTCAGCAGGCCGTAGGAAAAGTCATCCATCGTGAGCAAATCCCCGCCGATGATCAGGGGCGAGGCGGCCATGGCCCGCTGCGTTATAAAGGTTTTCATCTGCCCTTGGTTCAAGCGACTCTGACGGGCGCGCCGATCCTCGGGCACATCGGGCGCGGTGCCGACTACGTCCAGGCGGCCAAACGGAATCATGTCCAAATCCGGCCAGAAACCCGGGCGTTCCGCGCCTTGAAATTGTTCCCAGGCATAAAACCCCTTTTCCACGCTCAAGGGATCGTCCCAGATATCGCGGGTGATGCGTAGCATGTTCGCCCGCCTGTAGTAGGGCAGGTGAGTGGAGTGATGCACGTCGCCGGGCGACAGGCTGAAAATCATTTTATGTCCGCCGTCTTCGATGGCCTTGGCGATGGCGACAATCTCGGCGGGATTAGGTACCACGTCGTCCACCTTGATGAAATCAATGCCCCAAGCAGCCAGCTTGTTGATCAGGGCGTTGTAGTAGGCCTGCGCCCCCGGCTTAGTCATATCAACGCCGTAATTGCTCGAGTTCCAAACGCACACGTTGTTGGTGTCGGCAATGTCGCGGGCGAAATACGGCGTCCCCTTCACGGGCAGGTTCTGCTCCACCGCCTTGCGGGAGATTCCGCGCATGAGCCACACACCGAACTTGAGTCCCTTTTTGTGGGCGTGGTCGGCGAGCACTTTGACGCCATTGGGGAAATACGTTTTGAAAGGCTCATAAAGGCCGAATTCATCCACGCCTTTATACCAGCCCGCATCCATCACAAAGTATTCATAACCGAACGGCAGATACTTTTCCGCCATCACATCCATCAACGCGTAAGCTTTGTCTTCGGACAAATGCGAGCGGTAGCTGTCAAAGCTGTTGAAGCCCAGAGGCGGCTTGGGAGCGAACTCATGGATGCGAGGTCCGGCGTGAATCGCCGGCGCGCTGATCAAGAGGATCAGGCCCAGCAGGGCTGCGACTTTGTTTGCGGGGGTTTTCATAGTTGGGAATGCGTTGGGTTTATTTTGCTCAATATAAATTTGGATTGTATCAAGTCGCGCTTGAGCCGGTGCAGGGTTCAATTTTCACGGCCTTCACTTCATGTTGGCATCACCACAACCGCCCAGCGCGGCGGGCGCGAGGGCGTTGGATTTGGGCGGGCGTTTGGGTTTCATTTTTTGGGCTTCCTGCTTGGCTCGCGCATGGGGATGGCGGGTTCTGCCGACGACTGCGCCAGTTCATAAAACTCGTGGAGCTTCCGCAGGAGCAGCCCTCGCTCCGGCAGTTGCATTTGATACTCAGCGATGAGCGCCGGCGAGGCGGTGCGGCTCAGGGCATATTCGACGACCTCGTTGTCCTTGGTCGCGCACAGAAGCACGCCGATGGATGGGCGTTCGTGCGGTTTGCGCACATCGCGGTCGAGGGCTTCGAGATAGAATTCGAGTTTGCCGAGATGCTCGGGCTGGAACTCTTCAATCTTCAACTCAAAGGCCACGAGGCACTGCAACTCACGATGGAAAAACAGCAGGTCGAGACGGAAATCCCGGCCGCCGACTTGCAGCACGTATTGCTCGCCGACGAAGGCGAAATCTCGTCCCAACTCGATGAGAAACCGCTTCAAGTTGGCAACCAATCCGCGCTGGAGGTCGCCTTCGGAATGGCCCTCCGGCAGGTCGAGAAAATCGAGCAGGTAAGAGTCTTTGAACACGCTGCCGACGGCGGGATGCAATTGTGTCAGCATTGCTGACACTTTTGGCGGAGCGAGCACGGCCCGCTCGAACAACGCGCCGTTTAGTTGCCGCTCCAACTCGCGCTTGCCCCACTTTTCTTTCGCCGCCAGCCGTAGGTAAAATTCGCGCTCCTCGGACCGCTTGCAGCGCATGAGAATGAGCAGGTTGTGCGTCCACGGCAAAAGTCTCACCAGTGGTGAGACTTTTGTCTCGGTCCGGTAAGTTTGATAAAACTGGCGCATTCGGAACAGATTCGGGCGGGTGAACCCTTTGATGTCGGGATGCCGCCGCGCGATGAAGTGCGCCAGTTCATCCACCACGCCCTCGCCCCACGCCGCCGTCTCGATTTTCCGGCTGATGAATTCGCCAACCTGCCAATAGAGTCCCACCAACTCCGTATTGACCGCCTGCAACGCCCGCCCGCGAGCGGACTGAATCAGGTCAACCACTTCGCGAAACGTCGCCTCGCGCCCGCCCGCCACGGCTCGCACAGCCCCGCCCCTGCCAGGCTTCGCGGGCTGGATGGATTTAGATTTGGTGGGGGGTTTGGGTTTCATCGTTTCGTTTTTCCGGTTAATTTCGCACGCGACGGCTTCGCCAGTTCCCGTTCGATGTCGGCGATGGTCGGCAGCGAGCCGCGCAAATTTTTCGGCAGCGACTCCACGAGCCGCGTCTGCCACTGCGCCACGCCGATGGGTTTCTTCACATCGCGCAACGCATACTCCACCTTCAGACGGTTCTTCGCGTCCTTGCACAACAGCAGCCCGATGGTTGGCGCGTCGTGCTCGTGGCGCATCTGGTCGTCCACGGCGGAGAGATAGAAATTCATCTTGCCCGCAAACTCCGGCTCGAACGGCTTCATCTTCAAATCTACCACCACGAAACAGCGCAGCCGCAGATGGTAGAACAGCAGGTCGAGGTAAAAATCCTCGTCGCCCACCTCCAGCGGCACCTGCCGACCGACCAACGCGAATCCCGCGCCCATTTCCAAAAGCAACGCCTGCACGTGCTCCACCAACCCGCGCTCCAGGTCGCGCTCCTGCGCCGCTTCGCCCAGCGTGAGAAAATCGAAGTTGTAAGGGTCCTTCAAAATCTCCCGCGCCATGTCCGACTGCGCCGGCGGCAACGTGTGCTCGAAGTTCGTGATGGCCTTCCCGCTCCGCGCATGCAGCCGCGACTCAATCTGCACCGTCAGCACCGCCCGGCTCCACCCGTGTTCCACTGCTTTGCGCGCATACCACAGGCGGGTGGCGGGGTCTTTGACTTTCTCGATGAGGATGATGTTGGAACCCCAACCGAGCCGTGTGAGCGGTTCCGGCGGCGCGTCGTCAAACTGGCCCACGGCCGGTGGGCCAATTAGTCCAACAGGCTGCTGGACAATTGCTCCGGGCAATTGTGCAACGGGCTGTTGCAAAATTGGAGCACTCGGCTCCCCGCGCTTGGCCTTCTGGGATTTTATCACGGGCTGTGATAAAACCGAGGCCGTCAATTGTGCCACAGGCTGTGGCACAATTTCGATGGTATCATACGCTTCAGCGAACGTCCGCATCCGCTTTAGATTCCGCGCGGAGAATCCCTTCATCTCCGGGAACTCCCCCGCCAAATCCTTCGCTAACCGTTCGACGACCTTCGTGCCCCAGCCCTCCGCCCTCTGCGCCCGCAAAATCTCCCGCCCGATGTTCCAGTAGAGTAGAATCAACTCGCTGTTCACCGCCACCGCCGCCTTGACCTGCGCCGCCCGCACGCGGGCCTTTAAGTCCGCAAGCAACGGGGCGTAGGTGGGTGGGATAATGGATTTACTCATAGCGACGAATGATGAACGGTCACAGCAGTCTGCCGCTGCTGGCCTTCGCGGGCTGCAAGACTTTGGCTTTGGTCGAGCGTTTGGGTTTTATCGTGTTTCGACGCTCCATTCGTTCGGCGCATAACCCGCTGCGGCGATGATTTGCTGGCAGTAGCGGGCGATGGCTTCGGCGCTGAGATTCGTCTCAAAGTGCCAATTCCCATCAAGTGCGGCTTCGCGTGGGTGCGCATCTCAGTTTCTTTTAGCGGTTCATTTTTCCCCTGTCGTGTCGCGGAATTTGGAGCGAGAGGTTTAGCAGACCGTGCCTGCGGAATCGCCGGTTCGGCAGCGTTTGCAGATTTACGCGCCATTGTCGCGTAAATCTCCTGCATTGGATGGAGGATAGCGAACTGGCGGAATCGTTGCAGATTATCCACACCAAACCAGCGCCCATGCCGCTCCTTCAAATCGTTCGAAAGCCGCTCCAGCAACTTCTCCCCATACTCGGCGCGGCGCTTCCCGGCTTGCTCGAAATCCAGGATGCGCCGCCCGACTTCCCAATACGTTGCCGTCATGAAACAGTTTGCGGCGCGGACGACAGCGCGACGAGATTCCTCCAGCAGCGAACCGATGCCGGTAAGCAGCGTCGGGTAGGAAGCGGGCTTGGTTTTGGTAGCGGGCTTTTTCATGGCACCAGCGGGTTCCAGACCTTCCGGAAGCCTAGCCCTTCGAAGTCCTTCACGTTTGCCGTGGCGAACTCCTTCACGCCTTGCGTGGTCATGGTGAGGGCGGAGCGGGCGTCGTAGAGTTTGCGGAAGGCGAAGTCTTTGGCGCGGGCGCGTTGCCAGAGGGCGTCGTGGAGCGCGCGGCTTTCGAGGGGGAAGCCGATAAGCCGCCAACGCGGGTGAATGCGATAGGCCTGGATCACTTCCACGGCTTCGGCGGCGGAGAGCGGGTGCTTAAGGACGGCGGGATTGCGGAGCAGGCCGTAGAACTCGGCGAGGATGAGTTCGGAGATGGCGACATTTTCCTCACCTGCAATGGAGGTCAGCCAAGCGTGGGCGGGGGCGTGGCTCGGCGAGTCTTCGTTGAAGCCGTGAAAGAGGATGTTGGTGTCAATCGAGAGCATGGGGCTACTTTTTCCGCTTCCGGGTGAGCGCGAGCTCCGTGCTGGTCTTTTGCGCTTCGCGTTTGAGTTGCTCGTCGTCGAGACCTTGCCAACCGAGCTTGCGCGGCTTGGGCGGCTGCCAGTCGCGTTTCGCGTCTTCTTCGGTCGCATATACGCTGAGGATATATTCGATGCCGCGGCGGGCGAGTTCGGCGAGGGGGATTTCCCGGGCTTCGCAGAGTTTCTTGGCGCGGATGTAGGTCTCGTCAGGGAGTTGAATCTGTGTTCGCGTCATGCCGTCAGATTGATGGCATATTCGGAGGCCGTCAATCTCACAGCAGCTAACTTATCGCTCACTCCAACTTTTTCACGGCTTGATCGATTGTTTCTCGAAGTCGGTTGGGTTGACCCAGCCGGTTTCGACCTTTTCGCCGCGGCCCTCCATGCGCGGGTCACCTTGTGCCTTTAGCAGCGTTTCCATGCGCTGGCGCAGCGCCGCCATGCGATCAGCGTGCGCGGGGGCGGTGGCCAGTTTATGCACGCAGTCGCGATCCAGTTGTGTCCGTCAAGTTCTGCAAAATGGGATCGATGGGTTGCGGTGTGGTAGCTGACCTTCAGCGCCTCAATTACCTCTGGTACTTGGCGGCTTGGCCATGCGGCTGAGGCTCGAGAAAATGCGGCCGGCGGGATCTTTTTTGTAGGCTTCGGCGACTTGCGGGCCGACGAGCGTGAGGAGTTTGGTTTCGTAGTTCGCGGCCATGGTTTGCCTGTCCAGCATGCGTTGCTGGGGTGAAGCGCCGGTTTGATTGCGGGCGGATTGGCTGAGCTGCTGCATCGCGTTGCTGGCTTCGGTATGGAGTTGGTAGAGTGCGTAACTGGTCGCGGGAGTGATCTCCGGATAGGTGCCTGTAAATTTGGCCACGCGACCGTAGTTACTGTCCGCAAGTTTGAGGTATTGGTAGAAACGGTCGTCGTTGAGCACGGCGCGGGCTTGTTCGTTCAAGGCCTGCTGGGCGGCGGTGCGCTGGGCCATCATCTCGGCGGTGTAATTTCCGTCGGTGGGGTTCGGCTGGGCGTCGTCATATCTCTTCTGGGCCTGATAGAGCGCGGCGTATTCCGATTCATTTAGATCAATGGTTTGGATGGAGCGCATCAGTTTGCGGGCGGAATCCGACGTGCGCATCTCGTATTGGGCCAGTTCTTCGGGGGTCATGATGGCGGCGACGTCCGCCAGCTTGGCGGTATTGATGGTGTCCTGTTCTTTTTTAAATGCAGCATAGTCTAAGGCGATTAAACTGCCGTTGCGGGTCGCAAAGGCGGCCATGCTTATTTGATTGTAGTCCCGCTCGATCTTGCTGAGGGCATCGATTTTTTCGTCGCTGAGTTTGCCGTAGCGTTGTTCGCGATCGGCTTGGCTTAAGGTGGCCGACGGCAGGGCTTCACGACCGAGCAGGGCTTCGGATTGTTTGAGTTCTTCAGTCTCTCTTTTTTGTCGCGCGGCGACCGATTCAGGGGACCAGTCAAAACTCTTCCAGTAGGGACGATCGGGGTCGGGATAGTTTTCCCGCAGGCGATCCCGCAGGGTTTGCGCGACTACTGCGCGCAGCGCTGAGGGCGGAAACCCGGCGGCACGCAGGTCGGCGACGACGAGCTGCAGGTCGTGGTCCGTCTTGGGTGCGTGCCACTTGATGGGTTCGAGGGCGGCTGGGGCCGAGGCGGATTTCGTAGTGCCAGAGGTTTTTTTCGCGGAGGCGACAGCGCTCGCTTGGGCCGTGAGCGGGGCGTTGCTCGATGATCGGTTAAATTGGTAGAGAGCGAGGGCGGTGTTGAGGCCGAGGGATAGCGCCAGCAGGATGGGCAGACTGTTTTTCATGGAAGAAAAGGGTGCGGGGTTATTTTCCGGTGGGCTGGGCGTTTTCCAGGGAGCGATCAAAGGCAGCAAACATCGAACCACCGGGACTCTTTTTGTAGGCTTCCGCTACCTCGGGGCTAACAAGGGCGTTTAATTTTCCCGCGTAGGCGGTCATCATGGCTTGGGTCGCGGAGCCGCGCTGGCCTGCGGGCACGCTTTTATCTGCACCGATCGTGCTCATGGCTTGCTGCGCTTCGGTTTGCAGTTGGTAGAGCTGATAGCTGACGGCGGGCGTAACGGAGGGGTGTTTTTTCGAAAGCTGGGCCACTTGCGCGTACAGGTAGTCGCTCGCGGCGAGGTAGGTGTAGAAGCGGCTTTCGCCGAGGGTTGCCCGGGCCTGTTCGTTCAGCACTTGCTGCTTGGCCGTGCGCTGGGCCCAGAGTTCGGCGCTAAAGGTCGTTAGTTGTGGAGTCTGCTCATCGAATTGTTTCTTGGCCCGATAGAGTTCGGCGTACTCGACTTCGGTTAGGTCGATTTTGGAGACAGCGCTCTTCACAGAATGAGCGCTGGACGAGTTGCGCATCTGATATTGCTCCAGTTGGTCCGGCGTCAGCAACGCCTGGAGATCGGCTAATTTTTCTTTTTCCAACACGCGGCGTTGCTCCATCGAGAGCGTCATGTCGCCCTTGGCTTCGGCTGTGGCGAGGCTGCTGATGCCGCTATAGTCCTGTTCAATCCGAGAGATGGCATCGACTTTGTCGTCGGGGAGATCGCCGAAACGTTGCTTGCGCTGTTTGGGATCGAGCGCCGCTGAGGGCCGGGCGTCCGCACCGAGGAGGGCTTCGAACTGGGCGGTTCTTTCGTCCTGCATTTTCTGCCGCGCCGCGACGAGTTCGGGGCTGGGGTAGCTGCGTTTCCAGAAGGGCAGATTGGCCGTGAGGGTGCTGGGATCGTAACGCTCGTTGAGGAGTTGGTTTATGATGGCGCGTACAGCGGAGGGAGGAAAGCCGGCCGCCCGCAGGTTAGCGACGATGCTGGGCAGGTCTTGGGGAGACTTGGGCGCGGACCAGAGAATGGTATCGGCCGAGGTGGACGAAACGCCGGACAGGGCGGCAGCGTGGCCCGGGGCGAACCCCGTTGAAGCTCGGGTGGATGACGCCGTGGGAGAGGCGAACGGATAAAATGCTAGCAGGACATTGAGCACCATGGACAGCGTCAGCAGTGCAACCAACAGGGTGTTTTTCATGGGGGAACGGAGAAAAAGAGGGCCGAATGGGAATTAAGGAAAGAATGTTTTTTTGCCCGACCATGACGGCCGGTCATTTGCTGGGTTGCTTCGGTGGTAAACCGGTCACGATTAACCGAGGTGTTTCCAAAATACGTTTGAAGAACTCTTCTTCGCGAACAAAGATGGTTACGAGGACTGCATCTTTAAGCCACGCCGCCAAATCGCCCGTCGGTGCCTCGGCTGGAGTGCGCGGAGAAAACACCAGTTGCTGCTCAAACCGCCGCACCGTCGCCGTACTGAAGACGTGCTCGGGGTCACTCTGCGCCGCCACCAGGAGGCCGCCTCGCTGCCGATTAATAATCGCATAAGACAATTTCGTCTCTGTCGGCAGCACTCGACTCCTCGCCCCAACTAACGGCAAATCCTTCGTCAGAAATTCGGGCGTGTGCTGACGTAATTCGACTTGGATACGCGCTCCGCTCAAAAGTTGCACGGACTGGATTTCCACGCCAAATCCCCGTTGGTTGCTCGTCGCTCCCCCATGACAGGGCAGCTCGGACACGATTTCTGGCTTCCATGCCTTCCCGCTGATTTCCGCATGATAGGCCGCTGGCTCATGGATTGCTCGCTCCATCGTCTTTGCATCGGGCATCACCAACTGCGCCGTCAGCGTCTGAGGCTCACGGCTGTCGCCTTTCTCCGTCGCCAGAAGTTGAATACAGCCACGCTCGCTCAAAGTTAAACCGCCTTCGTACAAATTCGTCTTTTTATCCCCAGCGATCTTTCGATCCGGCCACGCGATTTTATGCGTCACGGAACGCAGCGTCACCAAATACGGCTCGGGCAAGCCACTGACCTGATAGGCCACGCGCAGGGGAAATTCAACCAGCGACATGGGCCTCGACTGCTTCCCAGAGGTCACGCTCACCACGAGTGAAGCCATGGGCTCCGCTTCGCTTTTTGCTTTAAAATACGAGTAGAATTCCCACGGCCAATATAAACTGGAGGCGACCATAGAGACCGCCGCCAGACCAAGCATCAGCCAAGAGCGGCCGATTCGGCGGGTCAGAAATTGATTCAAGAGCACACCGCCCATCGTCAGACAAAAGATACTAAAGAGCACCCAACCACGTGTTTCAATCATGTCTTTGGAAATGGCCTGAAGATTAAAAGGGTTTTTAGCCACGAATGCCGCAAACGCTGGGATGCCTAAACCTAAAACAAAGCTGTAGCCCACGAACTTTCCGCTCGTGCCCGATAGCGCAGCCACGACCAAAGCGATTCCGACCAGGGGAACTCTCGCCATGAGCATGCTTTTGGTGGCCGCACCTATTTCACCCAAACCGTAGCCATGCCCCAACCACCAAGGAAGAGACACCATGAGCGGCAGCACCAAAAGCAGGGCAGCAACCAACAACACCTTTGCGGCAAAAAGCCGCAGGCCGGAGATCGGCCGCACCCGCCAAAATTCATTCCCGTTCGTGAGTGTATCCTCGCCCACAATGCTCATCACGAGAAAATAGCTCACCGCGGAAATGATGAGAACCTCAAGCACGCTGCTCACAATCGCCCCGCGACCTTCCATCAAACCATCGGGCGGGTAGGGCAGCACAGCCGTCAACATCGGCAGAACGAGGAGAACAATGAAAAACAGAATGCTCCACTGGAGTCGGCGAACATCCTTCAGAAAAATATGCCAGATGAGGTTCATGCGGCCTCCTTTTTAGCTTCGCTTCGCCCAGCCTTGGCGAGGGTGACGAATATTTCGCGCAACGTCATCGGGTGTGCCACGACGGCGGCTTCCGGGAAACGCTCGCGACAGGCTTGCTCCGTCGCGGCCGCGTTGAACTGCGTATCGACAAACCGCACCAGTCCGCCGTTTTGCTCCGCCAGCAGCCACGTTCTCGGTAGATGGGTGAGATTGGCCATTGATCCATCCAGCGTCACCTCGACCCGCCGGAACCGCGCCTGCAACGACTCGGCGGATTCGCTGAGTTGCAAGCGCCCGCGATCCAGCACGGCCACATGATCCGCGAGCCGCTCCACTTCGTCGATGTCGTGCGAGGAGATCACCACCGACCATTCTCCCAGCGACGAGGTTTCAAGAATGCCGCCCACAAATTCATCGCGCACCAACGGATCGAGACCGCTAAACGGCTCGTCGAGCACGAGCAGCTTGGGGCGATACGCCAGCGACGAGAGCAACGCCGCTTTCATCAGCATGCCGCGCGAGAGATTTTTCAATTTACGGTCCTCGGGCAGATCGAACTGCTTGAGCAGTCGCTTTTCCAATTGGCCATCCCACGTCGGATAAAACGGCCGGCAATAATCCAAGAGCTGGCGCACCGTCATCCACAGTGGCTGCTGCTGGCCCTCGGCCACATAGCCGATCTGCGCGAACTGGCGCTCACCGAGTCGCGTCGAATCCACGCCAAGTACGGTGGCCGAACCGCTCGTGGGAACCAACAGATTCATCAGGAGCCGCAACGACGTGGATTTGCCCGCGCCATTGGGCCCGAGCAGCGCACAAACCGAACCTTCGGGCACCGAGAACGTCAGGTCATGGACGGCCTCCGTGCGCCGAAAACGCCGCGTGAGGTTTTGAGTTTCAATGATATTCATAGGGGGATTTTGAGGGCTTAAAATTATTTCCGTCCGAGTTTTTTCCATTGGACGGCCAGGCCGGTCTGCACTTCGTCCAAGGTCAGACCCGAATGGCGCTAAGTTAGTGTGTAACTTATTGAACATAAATGATTTAAAGATTAAACCGGCATGGTATCTGCTTACTGGATACGTATGGAAAATTCGACCCCTTTTCTGCCCGGTTTCACTCAGCGCCTAGGCCGT
>JANNHA010000092.1:0-2356 GCA_031404135.1 Verrucomicrobiota bacterium
CGATATATTTCGGCTCCAGGCCGAAACGTTCCTGGATGCCGGGCTTCGCGGCCTGTTCGACGGCAGCGGCGAGGAGGAGAGGCAGGTTCATGGCGAGAATGGGCGGAAGCAGAAATGACAGCGCGGCCAATGCCACGCTGCCGGTGAATCGATCAGCCTAGGAAAAGCGCGAGAATGCCGAGGCCTTCCGCGAGCGCCATGCCGATGATGGCTTGGACGAGAATTTTGCCGGAAGCGGCGGGATTGCGGCCGACGGCCTCGGCGGCCTTGAAGCCGATGAGACCGACGCCAATGGCGGCGCCGAGCAGACCGAAAGCACTCGTGATATTACCGTAGAGTTCAGCGATGATGAGGTTCATGTGATGATTACTGACTGTTGTTGTTGGATCCGCCGTGCGCACACGTGGCACGCTCCCGGCGGAAAAAGGATTAGTGGGGCGCTCCGGCTTCGTGGCCGGGTTTGTCATCGTGACTGTGATCGCCGCCCTCATGGTTGCAGAGCAGGCCAATGTAGACCGAGGTGAGGAGCGTGAACACCAGCGCCTGAATCACGCCCACGAGCAGCTCCATGAAATAAAACACGAAGAGGAACCCCGTGCCGTGGAGGAGATTCTCCCCGCCAAACACGTTGCCAAAGAGACGGACCGAAAGCGTGAAGGGGCGGATCACGATCGAGAAAACCTCGATGAATCC
The DNA here is from genome assembly GCA_031404135.1 of Verrucomicrobiota bacterium. Lineage (GTDB taxonomy): Bacteria > Verrucomicrobiota > Verrucomicrobiia > Opitutales > Opitutaceae > JADKHC01. Next base: position 694 of record JANNHA010000092.1, read on the forward strand.
GACCACGAGAAAAACGAGTGACAAAATTGGATACAACCATCCGGGCGTCTCGTTCTTGTCGGCCTTGTTGCCAAAGAGATCCACCATGATCAACTTCGGGCCGGCAAACTTAAACACGATGATGGCCCACGCCCCAAACGAGATCAGCGCGAGGGCAATGGTGCCGTTGAAATCGGCGTTGTGCGGGCGGATGAGGGCGCGCGTGAGGTGAAAGTGGCCGTCCACATCGTGCCCCCATCCCATGGTGCCAACGCCGGGGATGAGACCCATCCAATTGTGAAAGAGGATGAAAGTAAAAAACGTGATCAGAATCGGAAAGGCTGTCGGGAAGGCGCGGGGTCCGACGATCGGTTCAAAGATTCCGCGCAGACCCTCGATCAGCGATTCGACGACCGCCTGGCCCTTGGATGGAATAATGGAGGGTTTTCCGATGAGCCAGAGGAACAGGCCCACCAAAAGGGCGGACATGACCCAACCGGTGGCCATCGCATTTGTGATCGCCCAGCCGCCGCCAAAATCGACCAGTTTTGCCGCGCTTGGCGCGACACCTTCCGCCCAGAGCGGCGCCGTGCCGCAGGAGTAGGTGAGGAAAAGGGTGGCGAATTTGATGACCCGGGACATGCGCGGCGTTGCTGGTGGAAAAAGGGAAACGCGCAGCAAAGGCGACCACCCTCCCCTCCGTCAACCTTCGAAATCGTTCGCGAAAAAAAGACGTGCCACAAATAAGCGGCGGCGCGTTTTGTCAGCGGTCAGCTAATGGATGGGCGCGACGCATGGCGCTGAACGACGCGAAGGATCCCGCCCGTTGCTGAAAGACGGTTTCGAATTCAAACGGCCACGGCACCTCGACGATCTCCCATCGCGGATGGTCACGGACGACGACGCGCGCTTCATCATAATAAGGGATGAAATCAGTGCGGAAATGCAGGCCGCAACCCTGAGAGGCCCTGGTCGCAACCGCGTCAAGAAAGTCCGGCTGCAAGATGCGATGTTTGTGGTGCCGGAGTTTGGGCCACGGATCCGGAAAAAGAATGAAGAGTGTGGAGATGCGAGCGTCGGCCGGCAGACACTCTAAGAAGAGTCGTGCATCGGCTCGAAGGAAATGGAGATTGGTGAGGCCGGCTCGGTTGCGCTTGCGGCACGCGCGCTCGATTCGCTCGCCCACCAAATCTACTCCCACGCATACCCGATCGGGATTCGCGGTCGCATACGCCGTCAGAAAGTGCCCGTGTCCACTCCCGATCTCGCAGACAAAATTTGTTGTCGCGGGTAAGATGGGCACGAGCGCTTCTCGCAAAATGCGCCGACGCTCCTCTAATAAGTCTGCGTAAGTACCTGTGATCAAATTCTTAATGCGTTAACTGGCTGTGACAGGCGCAGCATTGGAATCGGGAGTCGCCCTACCCCGTTCTGCTTCAATCCACACCATCAAGATGCTGATATCAGCCGGGTTTACGCCACTTATTCTACTTGCCTGCCCCAACGTCATCGGGCGAATCTCAGCCAATTTTAACGCACTTTCACGCCTTAAACCACTGATATTTATAAAGTTAATTGATTCAGGCAGGCGAATTTTTTCAATGTGTGCCAATTTTTCGACGTGGTGAGCTTCTCGTGCCAGATAACCTTGGTAAGCAATACGATAAACTACTTCTTCCCGCAC
>JANNHA010000093.1:0-18399 GCA_031404135.1 Verrucomicrobiota bacterium
GTTTGGGTTGTTGTTAACGCGGCGCCCGCCTCTTTGCGGATAGGCTCCGGGGAAACCCGGAGCAACCCGCGTTCCGGGGGACAAGCACTCCTGTTTATTTTAACGCCTGCGTCGCGCACGCAGCTATAGTGTCTCGGCAAAGAATGAGACTCAGCATTTCAGTCGCCGTGTTATTCGCGATCCTAACGCTAGGAGGATGTGCTACGTTAGACGAAAGGCAGGAAGCTGCCGTTTACGCAGCGGGCTTTCTGGTTGTCCCAGTTCTTTCGCAGACGGAAGCATTTCCTGGCACAAGCGTAGAAGTCGAAATCGAGATTCATAATACGACGGATCACGACCTAAGAGTGCCTGATCCTAAGGAGCTCAGTCTAGTTTTTGAGAATGTCGGCACGAAAGAATCTATTATTTGTCTACGACCGTTTTCCCTTGATGGCGATAATTCGGACCCGAAAAAGAAAGTTTTACTTAAGCCCGGTGATTGGATTTCCGCTCCCCACAAATTTGACCTGCTCAAAGAAGCGGACGGCATATTTCTGATCAGAGAGCGTTACTATGGTACGATATGGGTTGTTCTAAAGATCATAAAGACGCCGAATCGGGTAGCCGGAGGTAATTAGCCTCCGGCCCCCACACCACCCGGCGTACGGGTCCGTACCGGGCGGTTCTGATCTGGTTACTTCGCTTTCACCTTCGTCTCGGGAGCTTTCCCCCTTGGCGTTAGTTTCGGCGGGTAATGATAGGCGGTCCATTGGGCCTGTAGATTAGGCACCCCTTGCTCCTCTAACCATTCGTTCGTCATCGTGGCTTGCACGATGCTGTTGCTACTCATCCGCCAGCAGCCTTTCCGGCTGCGGCTGGCTAGATGCACGTCTGACTTCTTCGCTCCGAGGCGCAGCAGGTTTCGCCGCCGTGTCGGCGCGCGTTTCCACTGCTTCCAGTAACATTGCCGAACTCGGCGGCGTATCCATTTGTCCAACTCCACCACTTCACCGTACGTGTGGCTGATCCGGTAGTAGCCGATCCAGCCGTTGACGTAGCGGCTTAGCGAGCCGAGTCGGTGTTCCATCGATACGCCCCAGCTGCGGCCAGTCAGCTCGCGCACTTTTGCGCAGAACTCGTCCACGGAGGCTTTGCTCCAGCGGATTTGTTTCTGCCGGATCTGGCAGCCAAGGAACGTGCACTCTGCCAGCGGTGCCACCCGGCTTTTGGCCGGGTTCACCGTGAGTTTCAGTTTCCGTTCAACGAACTTCACGACATCGGCCATCACTTGTTCCGCTTTCTGTCGACGCGGGACTACGATCAGGAAGTCGTCGGCGTAGCGCGCGAAGCACAGGCCGCGTCGTTCCAACTCCCGGTCTAGCGGGGTGAGCATGATGTTCGCCAGCAGGGGCGAGAGCGGTCCGCCTTGGGGGACCCCTTTGGGCGTTGGCTCTCGTTTACCGTTCGGTAACACCACACCGGCGCGTAGGTAGCGGCCGATCAGGCGCAGGACGTCCTTGTCCTTTACCTTTGCGGCCACGCGCGCCATGAGCAGGTCGTGGTCAACGTGATCGAAGAAGCTTTTCAGATCGCAGTCCACGGCGTGGGTGTTGCCCTGCGCCGCTGCGTTGCGAATCGAGTACAACGCTTTATGGGCGTTGCGTCGGGTTCGGTAGGCGTGACTGTTTTCACTGAAGGTTGCTTCGAACACCCCGCTCAACTCTTGAGCGAGGGCTTGCTGGATGACTCGGTCCAGCACCGTGGGGATGCCGAGCGGACGCTCGCCGCCGGACTTCTTCGGGATGGCTACGCGTCGCACTGGCGATGGGCGATAGGTCCCGTTTTGCAGTTTGGTGCGTATCTTTGTCCAGTGGTCCCGGATAAACGCGGGGAAGGCGGCGATCGACATGCGGTCGATTCCGGCGGCTCCTGCGTTTTGCCGAACCTTTCGCCATGCGGCGTTGATGTTCTCTGGACTGAACACGCGTTCCCATTGTTCTCCTTTTCGACTGCGGTCTTTCTCCGCCGCTTGACTGCGCTCGTCACTGGATCCGGCGTCTAGCGCCATCTCCAGTTGGAAGCAGCCCGCGGTCTCCGCCGTCTCGATCAGTTCAGTCCTTCGCGCGTGCGTGAGACCCTCCGGGGCTTTCAGCGCACCCTGCGGAGGGTGATCGCTTACTCCCGGCTCGTTTCCTGCGCTACTACGACTTCTGCTGACTCCTGCGCGCTCGCCGCGACGGTTACCCGTGGCGGTGCTGGCTGGTTGTTCACACAACCGGCTGCTTGCGGCGCAGGTCTCCCTGGGTAAGGGACGTGACTTTCCCGACACAACCCCGGGCTTTACCTGTGACGCTGATACCGGGACTTCGTTCTGTGGTGCGAACTCGTCCGCGTCATCGGCCTTGTAGCCCGTTCCTGTTCGTGGGCTCGTCGGTTTGACTCCAGCTTCTTTCCCACGGGGTCTCGCGACACCGCAGTTGCTTTTGTCTAATGCTTTGGTTTCCATTTTTGGTATCTTGCATCGAGGACTTTCACCCCGTCAGTTCACTCCCATGCCAGGCACACACCAGACGCTACTGACAACGCCTAAGCTCGCTCCTTTCTGTTTTCAAACTCGCCACTACGGCGCGTCAGATCTTTAACGTCGGCAATTAAAACATTATGATCGAATCACCAAAAGACTACGAAAAGGAAAATTCGTTTGCCGAGAAATATCGAAAAGACAAACGGAGGGGCCAATCTAAGGGGTCGTGTTTTGTAGTTTGTAGTTGGCAACGTTGTTCAACGACCCAGCGTCACGTCTCGCGCCAGTCGCTGCGCGTCTGATCACTCGCCCTGCTTCCTCCTTCCGCTCCGTTGTCGCTCCAGTCCGGTAAAGTGCGGTTATTCGGGCCGGGCGGCGGCTTGGCCGGTGCAGTAGCCCGGCCGGAAGCGGCGCTCCGATAATGTCCGCGCCGTCGTCGTCGTTCCTTCACTCCGCTACGCGGCGTTGCGTCACGTCGGCGACCGCCGATGCGCTGAACTAATGGAGCCGAGCCTGGGTTTCTACGATCTCACCCGGGGCCCGCAACTTGACGGGCATTGTCTCGTTCGAAGCTAAGATTTGTTGAGGCGGAAAGGATAAACCCAAGATTTCCACTGAGAATGTACGAATGTAGCACATGAATTAGCTCCACTGATAATTCGGTGTTGCGTACATACGATCAGCTACCAGATTCCGCGAAACTAGTTACCGGAACCCCTCCCTTTTTTCAAAATGGTTTGCCCCAAAGAACTTATTCCAGGCTATTTCGAAATCCGCTGGCATGGCCGTGGCGGTCAGGGTGCCGTGACGGGAGCAAAATCCCTCGCCGAATGCGTCCAAGGTACCGGCCGCAACGTCGTCGCCTTTCCCGAATACGGACCCGAGCGCCGTGGTGCGCCGGTGAAGGCGTTCAACCGTTTTTGCGACAAATATATCCGCATCCATACGCCAGTGACGACGCCCGACGTCGTGATCGTGATCGACGCCACGTTGCTTCCCCTGCCCGCGATCAAGGACGGTGCGCGCGAGCACACGATTTTTCTGGTGAATATTGAAAAGACCCCCGATCAGGTCCGCGAAATCCTGGGGTTGGAGAACCGCGTGGTGACCGTGGCCGCCAACAGCATCTCGCACAAACTGTTCAAGCGCGAGATCCCCAACTCCACCATGCTCGGCGCCTTCGCCAAAGTCGCCCCGCACGTCATCGGGCTCGATCAACTCAAGCACGAGGCTAGGCACGTCTTTTCCGAGTTACTCGGCGCCGATCTGGTGGAGCGAAATTTGCAGGCAATCCAGCAGGGGCACGACCTCTGCCACATCGGCTGAGGAACCAACATGAACACTCTAAAAAACTGGCAGGACCTCCCCCTCGGCGGCGTCATCGTTGAAGCCGGCAGCGCCGCCAAGTACGAAACCGGCTCCTGGCGCACGTGGAAACCCATCACCCACCGCCAACATTGTACCCATTGCCTCAAGTGCTGGGAATACTGCCCCGAAGACGCGATCATCCTGGAAGACGGTCGCGACAGCACGGGCGCAGCGCGCAAGTTCGTCAAGGAAGTGAACTACTTTCATTGCAAGGGTTGTGGTCTTTGCGGCCGCGAATGCCCGGTCAATAAAGAAGGCAAAGTAAAAGCCCTGGAATTCGTCCGCGACGAGGTCTGATATGAAAAACGTCACCGCTGGTAATCCCAAAATCGTTCCCCTCACCGGCGCGGGTGCCTGCGCCCAGGCCATGCGCCAGATCAACCCCGACGTGGTCGCGGCGTTCCCCATTACGCCCTCAACGCAGGTCGTGGAAGACTTCTCCACCTTTGTCGCTAACGGCCAGGTCGACACGGAATTTGTCACCGTCGAATCCGAACACTCCGCCATGAGCGCGTGCATCGGCGCCAGCGCCGCTGGTGGTCGCGTGATGACCGCCACGAGCTCCGCCGGCATGGCCTACATGTGGGAACTGCTCTACGTTGCCGCCTCCATGCGCCAGCCCGTGCTCATGACGCTCGTGAACCGCGCGCTCACCGGACCGATCAACATCCACTGCGATCACAGCGACTCGATGGGTGCCCGCGACGCCGGCTGGATCCAACTTTACAGCGAGAATAACCAAGAAGCCTACGACAACCTCGTTATGGCCGCCCGCATCGCCGAACACCCGGACGTCCGCCTCCCGCTCATGGTTTGTCAGGACGGTTTCATAACCAGTCACTCCATCCAGACAATGCAGTTGGAGGACGACAAAGCTGTGCGCGCGTTCGTCGGACCGCACAAGCCGTATCACAGTATACTCGACACCGACAAACCCGCCACCTGGGGCGCGCTCGATCTACAGGATTACTACATCGAACACAAACGCGGTCAGGAACAAGGCATGCGCAACGCCCTCCGCGTGATCCAGGAAGTCTCCGACGACTTCGCGCGCACCTTTGGCCGCCGCTACGGTTTGTTCGAAGATTACCGCATCGAAGACGCCGACATCGTGCTCATCGCCCTCAGCTCCGCCGCCGGTGAAATCAAGGAAGTCATCGACGAAATGCGCACCAAGGGCGAGAAGGTCGGCCTCCTCAAAATCCGCAGCTTCCGCCCCTTCCCGTACGCCGAAATCGGCAAGGCCCTGTCGCACGCAAAAATTGTCACCGTGCTCGATCGCAGCGCGAGTTTCGGAGCCCACGGCCCGCTCTTCACCGAGATCACCACGGCGGTCTACAATTACTCACCAAACCGCCCGCTGCTCCTAGCACACACCTTCGGCCTCGGCGGCCGCGAACTCACCTTGCGCCACATCGAACACATCATCAGCGAAAGCCGCATCTGCCTCGACAAGGGCGAAGTCGGCAATCGTCAGGGACTCTGGGTCAACGTACGGGGGGACAAACTATGAGCGAGACAACCGCCACGCTGGCCGAACTATCGCCAGAGACCAAAGCCATGTGCGAGCGCCCCGGAACCTTCTCCGGCGGACACCGCATGTGCGCAGGTTGCCCCACCGGCATCTTCACCAAGATGCTCACACGCGTTTCGGACGACTACGAAATCGTTGCGGGCAACGCCACCGGCTGCCTCGAAGTCGCCAGCTCCATTTTCCCCTACACCAGCTGGCAGATTCCGTGGATCCACACCGCCTTCGAGAACGCCAGCGCCATGATGAGCGGCGTCGAAGCTTGTTACAAATCACTGGTTCGGCAAGGCAGGCTCCGCAAGAAACTCAAGTTCGTCGTCATGGGCGGCGACGGCGGCACTTACGACATCGGCCTCCAGTCGCTCTCCGGCGCGATGGAACGCGGCCACGATCTTACGTACATTTGCTACGACAACGGTGCCTACATGAACACCGGCGTGCAACGTTCGTCGGCCACTCCGATGGGCGCAGCGACCACGACGACGCCGGTCGGCCGCGAATCCTACGGACGCAAAGGCAGCCGCAAAGATCTCACGAAGATCATGCTCGCCCATAACCTCGGCTACGTCGCCCAGGCCAGCATCCACGACATCGGCGACCTTTTCCGCAAATTGAAGAAAGCCATCGATCACGACGGTCCGACTTTCATCAATCTGCTCAGCCCCTGCATCCCCGGCTGGAAAATCGACGCTGACATGGCCGTCGAAAGCGCGCGCCTCGGTGTGGACTGCAACTTCTGGCCGCTCTTCGAAGTCGAACAAGGCAAGTTTACCATCAACTACCGGCCATCGGCAGTGAAACCCGTTTCCGAATGGGTCATGTCCCAAGGACGCTTCAAACACCTGAAGAAGCACCCCGAAGTCATCGCCGCCTTCCAAGTCGAAATCGACAAAAAATGGGCCTGGCTGCAGATGGAAGAAGCCCGAACGAAGTAGTACTCCCCTGCTTGGTATTTCCGATGGAGGGCGACGCTTCTCCCTCGCCGGCCTTCCCTGTTTGCCCGCGCCTTTTCGGAGGGACATCGACATCTCACCGCCCTAAAACGCGGTCGTTCGCCTTGACGCCCTCGCGTTCTACAGACACTCTACTGAGCATGAAGACCGCGAAATTCAAAAACATCATGGTGAAGGCCAGCACCTATAGGAAAGTCGCCAAATACAAGTCGCCAGGGGAATCCTTCTCAGATTTGTTCGACAGGGAATTCACCGGCAAAATCGTAACTGCCGATGACTTGCTTGCGTTATGCAAATCCCGCAAGGGTGTCGGGCTTGGTCTTCGCCAGCGCAAAACGAAGCGGAAAGTGGCATGAGCCGGAAAACCTATCTCCTCGACACCAGTTTTCTCATAGCCTTGGAGGAGGAAGCGGCCTCAAACACGGAAGGTCCAGCAACGCGTGTCCTCATTTCACTTGGAAAAGCACCGCTATTTATCACGCCCGTGAGTGTCGCGGAGTTGTTGGAGGGAGCCGAAAACGAACTTGAAACGCAACGCGTCCTGAGCCAATTCAAAGGGACAAGCATCGGCTGGCATCCAGCCGTCAGATGTGCGCTGAATCAGTCACGCGAGCCCGGTCGGCGTATGGGTGAAAACGACGCCTGGCAAGCGGCGCTGGCCGTCGATGGCGACCACGTACTCATCGGCCACGACCACGCCTTCGAGCGGCGCGCTTGGCTGAAGTACCTCGATTTTGCAAAAGGGTAAACTGCTCCGACCCAAAACGCGCCGCCCTCAACGCGAGCTGCGGCCGCTGGCGGGCTAGTTTCAATTGCCGGGTACACCGCCTCACCACGTTGCCCGCCACGGTCTGACTGACGATCAATGGGCCGCCCCGCCTCCCCCCAACGATCCTCTCGCCACCGCCCCATCATCCTGCTTGGGTCCTTGGCCATGAAAGCGCTCTACGCCGGCTCCTTCGATCCACTCACGCGAGGCCATCTCGACATCATCCAACGCGCTTGCGGCATTTTCCAAAAAATCACCATCGGTGTCGGCGACAACCCCACGAAAAGCTACATGTTCGAATGCAACGAGCGCGTCGCCCTCATTCGTGAAACGCTCAATATTGCCGGCTTTTCGCACGTCGACGTCTGCAAAGTCGATGGGCTGACGATCGATTTCGCAAAACTCCAGGGCTTCACCCACCTCATCAAAGGCGCACGCAACGGCCAGGACTTTGACTACGAACGCCTGTTGCATGACATTAGTCTTACGCAGCAGTTAGGCATCGAGACCGTGCTCCTATTTGCCGATCCCAAGTTGAACAACGTCAGCTCGTCCACCGCCAAGGAACTCGCGAGCCACCAAGGCCTGATCCACGAATTTATCACGCTCAACGTCAAAGCAGCAATCGAGAAAAAGCTTGGCCAAACCATCATCGGCGTCACGGGCACCATCGGCTCGGGAAAAACCAGCCTCTGCAAAACCCTCACCGCACGTTTCGCCAACGCCCATCACGTCAACCTCGACTCACTCGGACACGAAGTCCTCGAAGGCACCACGCCGCTCGCACTGCAAACCCAGGCCAAAGTCGAAGTTCACTTCGGCACCCGTGACCGCAAAAAACTAGGCCATATCGTCTTTCAACACGCCGACGCCCTCAAGCAACTCAACGAACTCTGTCGCGATCCCTTGCTCACGCTTCTGCGTTTGGACCTGGCGAAACGACGCGGTCTCATCTTCCTCGAAGGCGCGCTGCTCGCCGAGCTGAATTGGCTGCACCTCTGCTGCAACCGCGTCATCCTCGTCCGCGAACCCGAAGGCACCCTGCTCGTGCAACGTCTTCTCTCCCGTGGTCTCAACCAACAACAAATCGCGACTCGCCGCGCCTCCCAATACACCTGCGTCCGCAAAGAAGAAGTAATTCGCGAGGCCATCGCCCGCGACGGCTTCGGCCAGTTGCTCATCCACCAATCCGACAACACCGGCTCGAACGAAACCGAAACGATTGCCGCCCTCCAAAAAGCGTTCCTCGGATAACACTCCGTCATGCAAGCCGCCATCCTTCGCTCGAACCCAGCGGCAGAATTTTCCACTCCAGAGCTCTGCTTCATCAACGAACTCTCGAACAGCGCTAACGATCCCGATACCTCCATCGCCCGCGCCCGCGTCGCTCCCGGCATCACCACGCGCTGGCATCGGCTGAAAAACACTGCCGAGCGCTACATCGTTCTCGAAGGCCGTGGACGCATGGAAGTCGGCGACCTGCCGCCGCAGGAAATCAGCCCGGGCGACGTCGTACTGATCCCGCCGTTCTGCCGTCAGCGCATCGCCAACATCAGTCAGCAAGACCTCATTTTCCTCGCGATCTGCACCCCACGCTTCCGCCCCGAAGCCTACGAAGACGTCCAGCCCAACGAAAAGAGCTGAGCCAACACGTCGCAGAAAAGCGAATCTATCGAGGAAACACAGAGGAGCGGAAGTATGGAAATACGTCCAACTCGTAACGTCGAAGAATGCCACTTAAGTTCGCTTAAAATCGAAGAGCCGAACCAAAGTAAATCTATAGCCCGGTTCCTTCGCGTACTTTTCAATCCCTCAGTCGTCTAGCTACCACCCCGTTTAGTTTGCTTGTCTCGATTCTTAAAAAATAGATCATTCTCTGGATCAAAGATATGTTCATCACTCTTCAGCCCACTCTTCTTTCTTGGGCCCGCAATCGCGCCGGGCTCGATCAAGAAGCGTTGGCGCGAAAGATGGGCGTAAGAATCGAGAAACTGCTGGTCTGGGAAGGGAATGGCCGCTTGCGGATGACACAAGTTGAGAAGCTTGCGCACGTTACTCACACACCTGTGGGCTATCTCTATCTCGATAGCCCCCCTGATGAAAAATTGCCTATCCCGGATTTCCGAACCGTGCGCGATACACTAATCCGCCGGCCAAGCCCAGACCTACTCGAAACGGTAGAGACTATGCAGCGTCGGCAATCTTGGATGCGTGACTACCTGATCAACGAAGGGCAAGAAGCACTCACGTTCATCGGGCGTTTCGGCTTGGATGTTCCGGTAACGCAAGTTGCAGCTGACATGCGCACCACTTTGGGCCTACCCGGCGGGTGGGCCGAGAGCGTAAGCACTTGGACTGAGGCCCTCACCCAGCTTCGCCAGCGTATCGAGGAGATCGGCGTGCTCATCGTGATAAACGGCGTTGTTGGTAATAACAATCGCCGCAAACTAATCCCGAATGAGTTTCGTGGCTTCGCACTTTGTGACCCGTTCGCTCCGTTTATATTCATCAACGGAAGTGACGCTAAGTCTGCTCAGATGTTCACGCTCGCTCACGAATTGGCTCACCTCTGGCTCGGTGCCGATGGGGTCTCCAATCTAGCGGATTTTCAGCCAGGACCGGCTGATATCGAACGCTACTGCAATTCTGTTGCCGCCGAATTTCTTATCCCTGGCGCCGAGTTGCAGGCCTGCTGGCCACAGGCGCAGTCGCACCCCGACCCTTTTAAACATCTTGCCCGGCGTTTCAAAATCAGCCCAATCGTGGCGGCCCGCCGCGCGCTCGATCTCGGATTAATATCTCGCGACGAGTTCTTCAACTTTCATCGCGACTATAGTGCCGAGGAACGGCGAAGTGCAGCTAATCGCGATGGTGGTGGCAATTTTTGGAATACCCAGGGAGTGCGAATCGGCCAACGCTTCGGCGCCGCCGTAGTCCGCGCCACAAAAGAGGGAAAGCTACTCTACCGTGACGCCTATCGGCTCACTGGACTCAGCGGGACCACGTTCGACAGTTTCGTAGAAAAGCTCGGATTCCGTCTCTAATGACTCCCACGCCCGCCAACTACGCGCTAGACGCAAACGTCTTTATCCAGGCGCATAGGAGACATTACGCGTTCGAACTATGCCCTGGTTTTTGGGATTGCATTCCCCGCCACCACAGTGCGGGTCGATTACTCAGTATTGATAAAGTGCGCGACGAACTGCGCACGGGCGACATGTTAGATACTTGGGCCAAAACAACAGCACCCGACACGCTATTTGACACCACCGCAGATCCGCAGATCGCAAGTGTATTTGCCGACATGATGCGATGGGTACAGGCAAGTACACACTACCTTCCTCAGGCGAAGAGCGAATTTGCAAGCGTCGCCGACGGCTGGCTTGCCGCGTATACTAAAGCCAAGGGTTACACTTTGGTAACCCATGAGGAGCCCGACCCATTGTCGAAGAAGCGTGTCCCGCTCCCAACGCTTTGCATGCAATTTGGCGTTCCGTACACAGATACTTTCATGATGTTGCGCAGTCTCGGAACCCGTTTCGTATTACAATCCTGACAGGACCTACCTGCATCATTCACAAGGCCCGTCGCCCGCGTTCCCAGCCGGCTCGTCAGGCGTTCCCATGATGAAAAGCACCTCGGCATACTCACCGAACGGAGCCATAGGGTCAAAGTGGAAACCTTCTTAAATGCGCAGCAAGGGCTGCGCGCCGCAGCCGGGTTCGTGGCACTCCGGCTTGCCTTTGAGACAGGTTGCGTAGCTGCAAAGATTTCCTCGATAGCGGTCTATTCCTTTCTCGAGCACAAAGACATCAACTTGGTGATGCGGCACACCCGGCCAGCACTTTTTGCCGATCGCTGCTTGATGGCGGTTTACGGCGCGGCTTCGGGTGTGGCGGAGAGCATCAAGGCGCGTGAGGTCACTCACCCAGACCGCGAGATCCACGTCCTTGCTTTCATGCCACAATTTGAGCCCGGTCTGACGCAGCCGGGGTCTCCCAGCCAGACCCCCACTCCTCGCCGCTGGAAGAATCAAGGCTCACAACGTCAGTCTCGGGTTTCTTTTTCATAATTAAAACAGTACGGGGCACCCTCCGTAGAGATTCCGCAAGTGCGATGGTTCCAACGGCAGCCGTTTTCATGGGCCATTTACGCGTACCACACACAACCTTTCGCCCGTAGCGGCGTGGTGCGTTCCTGCCTGCCATGTTAAAACCTAACTGATCCCTTGCGCCAGACCGTTTCAATCTCGGCTCGTTCAAACCGATACCCTCTGGCTACACATGCACTCCGCCACCACACATTCAAAACACGCTCCGCGCGCACGCTTGAGTTTTTTCGTTGCCCGGCCCGCTCCTCCCGCAACGATGCCGCCACCGTGATTCCCGACTCCGATTATCGCATCAAGTTGCCGGTCTTTGAAGGCCCGCTCGATCTGCTGCTCTTCCTCATCAAGAAGAACGAAATCGACATCTACGACATCCCGATCGTCACCGTCACGCATCAATACATCGAGACGTTGAAATCGATGCAGCAGTTCGACCTCGAGATCGCCGGCGACTTTTTTGTGATGGCCGCCACATTGATGGAAATCAAAAGCCGAATGCTGCTCCCCAAAGGCCAGCACGCCGTCGACCCCAACGCCGTGGACGACGACGCCATGGACCCGCGCTGGGAGCTCGTGCATCAACTTCTTCAATACAAGAAATTCAAAGAAGCCGCCCGCGAACTCGACGACCTCGCGATCTTCCAACGCGACATGCTCGCCCGGCACGTTTCCACGCTCGCTCTCACGGATTCGGATCGGCCCCTCCGCAGCGGCGACCGCATCGAACTTTGGAACGCGTTCAACATGGTGCTCCGCCGCCTCGCCGAAAAACTCGTCGTGGGCGAAATCAAAGACGAACAGATCACCGTCGCCGATCAGATGGAGCTCATCCTCAAACGACTCGAAACCGAAAAGTCGTTTATCTTTTCCGATCTCTTCGCTGGCAAAACGTCTTTACGCCTACTCGTCGCCACCTTTATCGCCGTGCTCGAACTCACCCGATTACAAAAACTCCGCGTGAACCAGAACGAGGCGTTCACCGATATCTTATGCACCGCCGTCGAGGAAAACACTCTTGAAACACCGCCCCTCAACGACACCGTAATCGCGTGAGCAAAAAGCCCGTCAAACCTCCGAAAAAATCGCCGGGCAAAAAGCACGCCGCACTCGTAGCCCTGGGCCTCGACAACAAAGACGGTCACAAACGCCTCACCACCGGCGAACAGTTTGCGATCGTCGGCGGCTCCGAAGAAACCCACGGCCGCATGACCGAAACCGTCGTGAAAACCTTCGAAGAACTTAAGAGTCGCCGCAAACACCTCACCGAAGTCGGCCCCACCGAACTAGCCGACATTATCCACAAATCGACCCCGCGCTAAACACGCTTTTACGTTGCGCAGTTGAATCCGCGCACGAACTGCATTTCGTTCCTCTCTCACTCAAACCAATAACGCATATCATGGCCGCCAACATCACCACGCTCTCCACCGTCTCGTTCAAACCCGCCATCAGCTCCGGCATGCCCATCCTCGTTGATTTCTGGGCCCCGTGGTGCGGCCCCTGCAAAGCGATCGCTCCCATCCTCGACGAACTCGCGGTCGAACTAGCCGGCAAACTCCAAATCGGCAAACTCAACATCGACGAAAACGACGGCGTCGCCAGCGAATACGGCGTGCGCGCGATCCCCACTTTGCTGCTCTTCAAAGACGGCAATCTCGTCGAGACTTTCGTCGGCATGGTCCCGAAAGCCACGCTCAAGGAAAAGATTCTCGCCAAGCTCTGAGCCCGAGTCGGCCTGTTCCGCGAAGCATCCCTCGCTTCGCCCACTCCTGATAAGCCCAAGGCGCCCGCAAAGGCGCCTTTTTTGTGCCTAGGTAAATACCCACGAACCAGTCCCATAATACCAACGACCCTATGCTTTTATACTGAAGTTGATCGTGGTTGGTCTGAATTTTCGGAATTTTACAGAAGAAAACGAAGGTAACGAAGAAATTCAGGAAGCACCAGCAGGCCTTCGTTCTCTTGGTGATCTTCTGTTCAAAGTCTGGAAGCTTGGGGCTGTTGGTATAATATCCGTGCGCAAGGCCCAACAAAAGCGGTCGGTAAACGTCGCCGTGCGGAAAACGCCGTCGTTATTTGGTGGTTTTTGACGGTTCGATCAGTTCGCGGATCAAGGTGTTGTAGCTGGTCACCATGCGATCTTGGGAAAAATTTTGCAACGCGTCAGTCCGCCCCTGATCGGCACGCCGCTGCGCAGTCGAAGAGTCGAGGGCGGCGCGCAGCGCGTGGGCGAGCGCGGCGTCGTCGCCGCTGGGAGCGAGCCAGCCGTTGATGCCGTCTTGCACGATGTCAGTCACACCGGTGGCGGCGCTGGCGACGACCGCACAACCTGCCGCCATCGCTTCGGCGAGGACGAGCGGAAGGCCTTCGTAGCGCGTGGACAAAACGTTGACCCGACAGCGGTGGAGCAGCTCGGGCATATCGTCGACAACGCCGAGAAAAATAACGCGGTCCGTCAGGCCAAGCCGGCGCACGAGTTTCTCCGCCTGGCGGCGATGCGAGCTCTTACCACCGCCGGCGAGCAGCAGCTGGCCGATCCAGCCGGTATCGACCAGACGGCGGGTGGCGCGGATCAGCGTGGCGTGGTCTTTCTGGCGGGCGAAGCGGGCAGCCATCACGAGGTCGGGCGCGCGGGCTTGGAGCGGGATGATGGGTTCGGCAAAGCGGGCGATGTCCGTTCCGTTATGAATGACTTCGACGCGGACGCTGCCGAGCTTCCTAGCGCGGACACTTTCAGCGACGCCGCGGGAAACGCAGACCGTGGCCGTCGTGTTAGCCGCAAGTCGACGCGCCTGAACGCGGCGCCACCAGGAATAGCGCTCAACGTTGTGCTCGACGTGGATGATGACGGGCACGCTCGCTTCGCGGGCGGCGAGACGCCCCCAGAGGTGTTCGCTGTTGCCATGGGCGAGAAAAACGTGGGGCTGATGCTGGCGGCAGAGCGCAACGAGTTGGTTAACCGTGCGGCGTTTGGGCCAGAGGTCGTCGACCCAGGCGTGCGGGAGGTGGCCGTCGCGAATCTGCGTGAGCATCGCAGCGGGCAGGCCCTGGCGTTTGCGGCGCAACACGAGCAGCGGGGCGAAGCAGGGGTCGGCGTGCTGGCGCAGCGCGAGATCGAGGGCGACACGAGTCGCTCCAGAACCACCGCCGGTGACGAAATGGATGACCTTGATCGGCTGGCGATCCGGCGTGGTTGCGGTAATCATGGATGAGGCTGTCCGCCGAAGAAAAGGGTTTTGAGCGTGCGGAGCAGGCCGTACTCGTGGTGGTTATAGCGCAGTGCGTGCCAGGTAAAAGAGAGGCGATTAACGTAAAAGCGGATTCGGTTTTTTTTCTGGGCGCGACGTCCGGAGATTTTCCAGATCTCGCTTTCCAACGTTTCGTCGGTGAAGGCCGTGTAGGGCTCGATGCCGTAGATCGCGAGTGACGTTTCCCAAGGGAATTGGAGATCGACGTCGGCGGGGCGGCCGAAGGGCTGGCGGTGCTTCAGAATTTTTTCCGCGCCGGAGCGGCTGATGACTTGGGCGTGAGAGCAGATGGGCGTTTTCGCATAAGCGCAGAGGGAGAAACCGTCGCTGAGCGGAGTTTTTTCAATGATCGGTTTGCGGCTGGGCGCGCCGAGTTTGATCAGATCCCATGGGCGGGTGAGCGCGGGGATTTGCGAGAGTGCGGTGCAGAAACGTTCGTCGAGCTGCACGTCGTCCTCGAGCACGACGGCGTAGTCCCAGTCGGTAGTGAGCAGGTATTCGCAGGCGCGCAGGTGGCTCGCATAGCAGGCGATTTCGCCGGGGGAAAGGAGCTTGTGATACTGCGTGCGATTGAGTTCCTCGCTGTAATAGCGGTGGCGTTCGGTTTCGGTCATCGCGAGGGCATCCGTCGCGGCGAGGCGGTAAAACGAAAGCTGCCGCGCCTCGAGCTGGGTGCGCACCTGGGCCAGCCGGTCGGTGCAGCGGTCGAGGTTGATGACGATGAGGCCGGAGCTCATGCAGGTGGGGATGGGTTCGTCAATGGCCGCGCGGCGGTCAGTCTACGTTGGGATACGTGGCGGATGCGGCGGATATAATCCTCCATCAGCGGATTGAAAAAGGCCCAAGCCGAACCAAGTCGGCCAGTGCTGCGAGAGCCACAGACAGGACTTTTCGCTGGCGCGGCTCATGATTGGCCAGGCGTTTTGGCGGTGTGGCGGTAGAGCTGGGGATTGAGCGCCGGGTCGTTGTACATCTTGAATTGAAAATAGACGGAGAACGTCCGGCGGCGGGCCACGATGTCGGCGAGGAGTTCGGTCAGACAGGCGGTGAGATCGTCGCGCTGACGGCGAATGCGCGTCAGCTTCTCGGTGCATTTTTCTCGATGTGTAGAGGTGGCTTCGGGGCGCACGGTTTCCTCGTGCATGTGAAATTCTTTGAGTGCGAGGATCGAGAGGCGGTCGATGATCATGCCGGGCGTTTCGGAGTTGCGCGGGCAACCGTCGGCGGCGGGTTTCAGCGCGGCGACGAGAGCTTGGTCGATCTCTTCGGTGAAGTTATTGCGCTCCTGATTGAAGCGGTCGATGGCGCGCTTCGCCTTGTAAACGGCTTCGAAGCCCAGATCGTCGCGGCGGGCGACGTCCTCTTCGTGCCAGAGGGAAAAGTTTCGCAGGTGGTTTTCCTCAATCAAACGCTGGAGACCATCGCCGGCGACGGCGGGGGGCGTTTGGTGCCAGCGGGTGGTGAGAGCGATTTGGTGGCCGGCGATTTCTTGAGCGTCGTAGTTCATGCAGTTCCGTAAATTGAGTTGGACAAAAGAGGGCGGGAGACAAGCCTGCTCATCTCGTGCGATGAAAAGTCTTCTTGTGATCAAGCCCTCTTCGTTGGGGGACATCGTGCATGCTTTGCAAGTGCTGCAAACGTTTTCGCGGGAGCGGCCGAAGTGCCGAATCAGCTGGGTGGTACGCGAGCGTTTTGCCGGACTGGTGCAGGCGGCACCGTTTATTCATGAGGTAATTATTTTTCGCCGTCGCGACGGTTGGCGGGCGTTTTTGCGGCTGCTGCGTGAATTGCGTCAACGTCGCTTCGACGCGGTCTGGGACATGCAGGGGCTGTTGCGTTCGGGATTGATGACGGCGGCGGCGCGTTCGCCGGAAAAATGGGGCCGAGCCGACGCTCGCGAGGGTTCGGGCTTTTTCTGCAACCGCCGAGTGGGCCGCCCAGTGGGCGAGGAGCCGCATCACGCACTGGAGATTTTGCAGGCATTTTTGCGTGCGGCGGACATCGAACCGAGGATCGAGTTTCCCCTCGTCTTGAGAGAGGGGCCTCGTTTCCCGTGGCAGGATTTTTTTGTCGGCGAGGCGCGCAACACGTTCGTGATTTTCACCGATAGCCGGGGCGCGGAAAAACAATGGCGGCATTTCGGCGCGTTGACGGAGCAGATCTTTCGCTCGATCCCGGACAGTCGCATCGCTTGGTGCGCGGGCAAGCCGGTCGAACCAGATGCGCCCATGCCGGCGGAGCGTTTTTTGAATCTCTCGGGTTGTCCGCTGGACGAGATGATTGCTCTGGTGCGGCAACCAGCCGTTTTCATCGGCAACGACAGTGGTCCGATGCACCTGTCGGCTGCTTCGGGTAATCGCGTGCTCGCGATTTTCGGGCCGACCTCATCGCGGCAATTTGGACCTTATCCGCTGGAGGCCTCGAAGCATCGTACGCTCGATGCGCCGGAGGGGAAACTGGATCGCCTGAGCGCGGCAGACGTGTTTGCGGCTTTGCAGGAGCTGCGTGTGCGGGGTTGAGGCGCGCGCGGCCCGGACCTGCGCGCGCGAGAGATTGAGGCAGGTTGGAGGGAGGATGAGATGACATGGCACCGTCCGCCCTTTTCCGTCTGCCCTGCATGTCGCTGGCGAATGGGTCAGAAAATAATGCAACGCCTAACCTTTAACAGCTTGCTCGGGTTCAACGGAGAACCTTGCCCTCGCACGTTTCGCAACGGTCTTTGCTCGCCGGCGTTAATCGTTTTCGCATTGTCCGACGCAGGCACAGGCGCCGGCACCTATCGCGCCTAAGCCGCCCCTTTCGCCATGCGCGCATTACTCAAAGATATTCTCGATTTCCGCCGGTTCCCCTGGCTCTACCTCGCCGTGGTCATCGCCGCAGGAATCGCCACCGCCAGCCTGACGCTCCGCGATGCGCTCATCTTCAATCGTATCGACATCAACCACGGCCAGCTCTGGCGAATCTGGACCGGCCACATCGTTCACTTTGGCTGGCCACACTACGTCGCCGACGGCGCCTTGTTTCTAGTGATTGGCTGGGCTTTGGAACGCGCCAGCCCCCTCTGCGGACGCGTATCGCTATTCCTCCTCCCGCTCATCGTCAGTGCCACTATTTACTGGTTCGACCCGTCAATGAACATCTACGGCGGCCTTTCCGGCGTGAACGTCGGCTTGCTCGTTTTCATGGCCTGCCGAGGCTGGCAAAAAAACTGGCTGGACTGGTTCTGGCCCGCGATCCTAGGGATTCACGTGTTGGAGGTTCTCCTTGAGATCCACAATCACGGCACGGGCGGCGGCGCGATCCGCTTCGACAACCCCGATATCCGCGTCGCCACCATGGCCCACATCGGTGGTGCCGTCTACGGCGTTGCTGCCTGGGGAATCCTCGCCCTGCGCGCCCGGTCCAAAACCCGCGCCTCAACCTGAACCCAGCAAAGCAACTGGGCGCAGGGCAAAGCCGATGTGCTCTCCGTCGCCGATAGTTTTGCCGTGATGAGCAAGGTAAACGAACTCCTCGCCACGACCTAACAAGCCCCCGTCATCTCATCTGCCAGGCCATCCGCGTAACATTGCCGTTCATGAATGTGAATTCCTTATACCAGTCGGAATTCTCGCCGCCTATGCGCACGGTGCATTCAACGGCCATCACGCCATTTCCATTCTCAACGCCGTTATTTGTCACGGTCATCGAGACAGTGTCTTCCTTGTACACGTCCTTGAGGTACTTCTTCGCTTTATCGATCAGTTCCTTCTCGTTGATTTTCATATTACATCCCGGAGCAGATATTATTAATTATTGGAAAATGGATTGGGCCTCGATGGGGCTTATTGCGTATGGTTTGTTTCTACATTGTAAAGCGGCTTTCAGTGCCCCTCGCACCTTCTCACCCAAACGCCTTTTGCCGGAGCCCACGCAGGGA
>JANNHA010000094.1:0-2746 GCA_031404135.1 Verrucomicrobiota bacterium
GGCAGTGACCAGTTCACCACCAAACCGCTTCACGCCGAGCCGTTTGCTATGGCTGTCGCGATTGTTGCGCGAACTGCCCTGACCCTTCTTGTGTGCCATGGTTCAGATCCTCCGTCTTAGGCTTGGATTTCCTTCACCTGCACGACCGTCAGCGACTGCCGATGGCCCTGTTTCTTGTGGTAGCCCTTGCGGCGTTTCATCTTCCAGATGACCACCTTGTCGCCGCGTTTGTGCTCCAGCACGTCCGCCACGACCTTCGCACCGGCGACGGTCGGAGCGCCCACGCTCAACTGGCCGTCCCGGTTGACGAGCAGCACGCGGTCGAAGGTGACCGCCTGGCCCACTTCAACGTCCACGTGCTCCACTTCGACCTTGTCGCCAGCGGTGACCCGGTAATGTTTGCCGCCTGTCTCTAGAACCGCGTACATAAAATCTTTCCCTGAAAAAGGGGCGAGAACCTGTCCCGAAACGCGACTTCCTGTCAACGGTTCATTTGGAATCTCACTCCCCACTTGCAGGGGGGCCCTCGCGACCCGCAGACTCTTGCCACCTGACGGAGAGGTGGCTGAGTGGTTTAAGGCGCACGCCTGGAAAGCGTGAGTGGGCTTATACCTCACCGGGGGTTCGAATCCCCCCCTCTCCGCCATTTAGCCTTCGGCTGTGGGGTGTTGGGAGTGGGGAGTGGAGAACCGGAAACGCCCACCGATCACTGACCACCGATCACTGACCACCGCCCACCGCCCACCGCCCACCGCCCACCGCCCACCGGCCACCGGCCACCGACCACCGACCACCGACCACCGATCACCGATCACCGATCCACCTCGCTTCACCTCGAGGAACCGCCGCAAGCGGGCGGGTCGGCGGTGGTCGGTGTCCTTCAATGGGTTGTTCGCTCGGGTCGTCAACTGGCGGCCCGCTGCGTCCAGGATCACCAGCGCGGGGATTCCTCGCTCCTCGAATGGGCGACCGTAGAGTTGCACGACGTCCCGGTCCCAACGCGACCCTTGGCGCTCGCCGACGTCGATGAGTGTCAGAACGTACCGCTCCCGAACCAAGGGAGCGACGCGTTCGTCCTCTGTCAGCCTCAGGTACATGGCCCGCGAATCGCCGCACCAGTTCGCGCCGAAGACCAGCAGCACCTGGCGGTGCGTGCGCTGGGCCTCGGCTGTCGCGGTCGCAATCGCGCCCGTGGCGTCTTCCCCCGCCTCGCCTTCGGGATACGGCCCCACTCCGGTGCCGGATCTCTGCGCCGCACACCCCGACAGGACTGCGACCACCAGGCTCAACCCTCCCCACAGCACGGCAGCACGCATAACCGTGAAACCTTGGGCCAACGGAAGGCGTCCCTCAAGCGTGGCGATCCCTCCACGCTTGAACCATTTTCCGCGAAGCCGCCACTTGTGGGCGACGGGGAGTGCGTCCAAGAGTAACCCGTGATGGATCCCGCAGACGCCCCGAACCCGAGGCGGCCCGCCGACCGGCGGGAGGAGTGTCCCTCCCATCGGCTCGGCATCCTCCGCGTCCTCCCTTTCCCTCGTGGTGAAACCCTCCCCGCGTCGATCCGTTCCGTGTGGATTGCGGCCGGAGGTCTGGGTGGGTGGGGGACGTTGTTCTGGGCGCTGTCGTTGGTGTTGCTGGGGTTCACCGCGCCCGCACTCCGCGCCGCGGTGACCTCGAGCCCGACGGAGTTGCGCACCAAACTCCTGGCCGGAGCGTACGAAGAGGTCATCCGCCAGGCCCGGCAGGCCGTCAGCGAGCGCCCGCGCCAGGAGGAATGGCATCTGCTCCTCATCGAGGGATTGATGCGCATCGGCAAGTACGCCGAAGCCCACCAGGCGCTGACCAACGCCCTCGACCGTTCCCCCCGCACCCTGCCCCTGCGGTGGTTGGCCCGGGATGTGTTCCGGCAGAGCGGACTGCCGGAGACGGCCACTGAGCAGGTGAGCATCATCGTCCGGAGCGCCTCGGAGCGCCCGTGGGCGTACCGCGAACCGCTGGACCTCGTCACCGTCGGACGCGCCATGGTCGTGCTCGGCGCGGATCCGAAGGAGATCCTCGAACGCATTTACCTCGCGGCACGGAAGGTCGCGCCGGACCTCCGCGAAACCTACCTGGCCGCCGGCGAACTGGCCCTGGCGAAGCACGACGCGGCACTCGCGGCTCGCCAGTTCGACGAGGGTTTGAAGAAATTCCCGACGGACCCGGACATGCTGGCGGGTCGCGCCCGGGCCTTCCTGGATGGCGACCGCAAGGAGATGGCGAAGTCGATGGAAGCGGCTTTGAAGGCCAACCCCCGGCACCTCCCGAGTCTGCTTCTCCTCGCGGAGCACCGCATTGACGCGGAGGACTACGACAACGCGAGCGCGACGCTGAAGGAAATCCAGGCCTTCAACCCGGCCTTGCCCGAGGCTTGGGCCTTCGCCGCGGTGATTGCTCACCTGCGCGACGACCAAGCCGCGGAGGAGGCCGCCCGCACCGCCGCCCGGCGCATCTGGCGCACCAACCCGGATGTGCCTCACCTCATCGGTCGCAAGCTCTCCCAGAAATACCGCTTCGCCGAAGGCGCGGCCTTACAGCGCAAGGCGCTCATGCTCGATGCAAACTATCTTCCCGCGCGAATGCAGCTCGCCCAGGACCTGCTTCGTCTCGGTGAGGTGGATGAAGGCTGGAAACTCGCCAAGGAAGTACACGAGAAGGACGGTTTCAACGTCGCCGCGTACAACCTGGTCACGTTGCAGGACAG
>JANNHA010000095.1:0-60967 GCA_031404135.1 Verrucomicrobiota bacterium
TGGGCACGCCGGGTATTCGGAACGGCGCGCCCAGCGGTCACGCCCTACCACGGAAAATCAGACCCTGCCCCTGAGCGGGTTTTTGCCCGTCCCTTGTGACGACCCGAAATGAGTTCGAGCCTAACCCACTGAAACCGGCACGAGCGTCATCGTGTCGTTGCCGAAGATGTCGATGACTTTCACGGCGACGATGTAGCGGCCGGGGCGTTCGTAGGTATGTTTGGCGCTCTTGAGTTCGAGTTCACGGTTCTGGCGAGTGCGGAAGCTTTGCCACTCGTTTTCGAAGATGTAGCCGCCGGTCCAGCGTTCTTCGAAATCAACAAACTCACCCTCAGAGGTAATCACACCGGGGAGTTCGCCGGTGGCACCAAAGGTCTTGGGGACTTTGATAATTTCCTTGCGGCCTTCGTAATCGAAATCGACGGCCCAGTAGTCGACCCAGTCGGTCCACTTTTTGGTGAGCACGTCGCGGGTGACGATGCCGTTCTTGTCTTTGTTGATTTTGATCAGCTTGCCGGCTTCGCACACGACCTCGCTCTTGCCTTCTTTGAGGTCGGCGGTGATCGCCTCGGCGAGGCCCTGGCTGTAGTAAACCGAGAAATCGACGATCTCCATGGCGACGCTGAGCTTGTCCTTCTTGTCGTAGCGAGGCGTGGCCTCGATATAGCTGACATCGGCAAAGCGCACCTGACCTTTGTCCACGGCGCGTTTGTCGAAGACCTCGGGCGGGATGGTTTTCGGAGCGAGGTCGATGCCCTTACGCTTGGCTTCTTCGAGGACGGCGGGGAATAGGCCCATCTCGAATTCGAAGGCGAGCACGTCGGCGCGGCTGGCTCCGCGTTTGCGGCACTCGGTGATGACTTCCTCAATGAAGAGGCGTCCGACTGGGAGATTGATCGGGCCGACAACGACGAGGCGCCCCGCGTGCTGGCCGTGGAAGAAGGATTCGTTTTCGAGTGGCGCAGCGCGGTAGGCGCGGAGAATGAGTTCGCGAAATTCGCGTTCCTTGCGAGCGAGCGCCTGCTCCTTCTTTTTGTCGGAGAGGTTGCCGCCGACGTTGAGGTAGGCTTGCCGCTCGTAGCGGCCGAGGTTGAGCACTTCGAAGGCGCGGAACGGTTTGCCGGAAGCCTTTAGTTCGCGCTGCACGCCGATGAGCCGCTTGCGCGTGGTGTGAATGCCGAACTTTCCGAGATCGGTAGCGATCCATTTGCGACCGAGTTTTTCGGCGACGGCAGCGGTCGTGCCGGAGCCGCAGAAGAAATCGGCGACGAGGTCGTTGGGGTTGCTGCTGGCTTTGATAATGCGTTCGAGAAGGGCTTCGGGTTTTTGCGTGTCGTAACCCAACCGTTCCTTCGCTTGAGAATTAACCGGCGGCAAATCGGTAATAACATCTTGAATAGGGAGTCCTTTACCGAGATAGCGTTTGAACTGTGGGAAGCCAGTGCCATCAGCCTTCGTGGGTAACTGAATAAATCCTTTTTCGCACAAGAGCTCGAGCTTCTCTGCACTCGTCATCTTGGTGGGATCTCGCCCTTCCAAAACCGATTCCAGAGGCTCAACCGGAATAGCCCAATGCCTTCCAAGTGAGGCGGGGTTGAAAGTTCGCCACAGCTTACTTGATTCTCCACCTGTTGCGCCGGGTGCAGTGAGATTATCCAAGCGATATATGCCTCGAGCATCTGTGTACTTGTATTTCGAATCCAAATATTCCGCATCGTATTCTTGGTAAATCGGGTTCCAACAGGCCTTATCAGTCTTCCCGTAGAACAAAATCGTATCGTGAATGTTTCCCCATTTATCCGATCCACTCCGTGCTGACGTTCTTTTCCAGATGATTTCGTTAATGAAATTATTTCCGCTAAAAATTTCCGACATCGCCAAGCGAATGAGGCTGTTCACCCGCCAATCGCAATGCACATAGATACTCCCTTCCTCGTGCATCAAATCGCGCATTAAGATCAGCCGTTCGTAAACCATCGCGATAAACGAATCTGCGCCTCGTCCCCACGTGTCGCGGTAGGCGATTTGCTCCAGCAGATTTGCCTCTTTGTGAAAGGTTTCGCCGCCGATCTCAATGTCCATGGAGAAGTCGGCGCCGACATCAAAAGGCGGATCAATGTAAATGAGTTTTAGGCCACCGGCGTCTTCGATTTGGCGACGGAGTGCGCCGCTTTTCAGCGAGGAGAGGATGAGCTTGTTGTCGCCCCAAATGAGTTTATTCGTCCAGCCCTTGAGCTGGCGACCGGTGGTATCGATGAGCTGGTCTTCGGCGGTGGCTTCCTTGCGGGGTTCGTCGATGTGTTCGAGCGTTTGAAATGGAAGGATCGCGGTGCAGACGTCGCGGGTCTTGCCGGACCAGGTGAGCTCGACCTCGCGTTTGTCGGCGAAGAGAAGGAAACGATATTTCTCGGGCAGCGGTTTGCCGGCTTCGATGAGTTTGATGAGGTCGCGTTTCTCCGTCTCGGAAAGTTCGTAGCGATCGGTAAAGGGTGGGCGGGAAGACATGGTCAGCT
Source organism: Verrucomicrobiota bacterium (assembly GCA_031404135.1). GTDB lineage: Bacteria > Verrucomicrobiota > Verrucomicrobiia > Opitutales > Opitutaceae > JADKHC01. The sequence goes on from JANNHA010000095.1 coordinate 2,514, forward strand.
TTGGTAAGTGGTGAAACTGGCGGCGAGCGCGGCGAAGGTGGCCGGCGTGTGTTTGGCGAAACCTTCCTCGTCCACGTAAACGAAGCGGTAGGTAGCACCTGTTTCGGCAGCGCTGGCCATGGTGGCGTCGGCGCACCACTGGCGGAGGCGAGCCATCTTTTGCGGGAGGTCGAGTTCTTCGCGGCCTTTGGTCTCGATGATCCACACAACGCCGTCGGCGGAGCGCACGAGGAAGTCGGGCGTGTAGGTGGAGAGATCGCCGTCGGCGCGGACGTAATCGAGGCGAAAACCAACCGCCAGATAGTTTTTGGCGAAGGCGGCGACATCGGGCGCGGTTTCGAGAAAGGCAGCGAAGGAAAGTTCGAGCCCGCCGGAACGGGCCTCGCCAACGATGCGGTTGAAGAGCGATTTTTTCGCCGCGAGATAAGGCCGGTGCTCGGTGCGGAAAGGCCGGGTGTCGCGCAGGCGCAGGCGGTCCTCGATGCGGACGGTGCCGGTCTCGGTGATCGTGAGCGCGTTGAGCGCGGTCTTGAACGCGTCGTAGATCGTCTTGCCGACTTCGGGCTCGGAGAGATTGCGCAGGACAACGGGGTCTTCGAGATCGACGGCCGCAGTGAAGAGGTGATCGCGGATGAAGTCGCGAACCCTTGGATACAACTGATCATAACCGCCAACGAGGCGGAGATCGTGGAGAAGCTGGCGAGCGAAGAAGCCGACAACGGAGCGGTAGTCGGCTGGGCCGGTGCCATCGAGGTGCACGGTGTGATGCACCGCCGCATCGAGCATGGTCTTGAAGACGATCTCGCGCGTCTCCTCGGGCGTGAAGGGTTTGAGCGGGAGTTTCTTGTTGCCGAGTGCAGCGGGATCGAGGGAGCCGATGTCTTTAAACTCGCGTTGAAAACGGCGGCTGAGGCGCGGGAGGGAGATGTCGAGCGCGTCGAGGTTTTTGGCGGGGTTGGCTGTATCGACTTCGACGATAAGAGAATCCTGGCGGGTCGAACCACTGCCCATCGCCACGCGTTCGAAAGTGACGCCTTCACTCTGGATGGATTCGACGAAGTCCATGAAGGCAGGCGTGCCCATGACGGAGACGGTCTCTTTCAGATCGGAGCCGAAATACATCCGACGCAGACCGCGACCGAGCGTCTGTTCGGGCAAGATGTTGGATTTGGCGGCGTAGGCGCGCAGGCCGACGATGGTCGTCACATTCCGCACGTCCCAGCCCTCCTTGAGCATGAGAACGGAGACGATGGCCTTGAACGGTGATTTCCAAGAGTCGATCTCGTTGGACTGGCGGCGGAGCAATTCCAGCTCCTCCTTGTTTTTACCGGAGGCAGCTTCGGAAATCTCGCCGTTGTTCTTGGTGTGAATCACGAGCACGCCACCCGCGAGTTCGGGGCAGATCTTTTCGAGATAGGTGCCGACCTCGTCGCAGTTTTTGGTGTCGTCCACCATGACGAAGAGGACGGCTTTTTTGCCGAGTGGCTGATGTTCGGCGTAGCTTTTTTTCCATTCCTCGATGCCGAGGCGGAGGTAGTCGTCGTATTTCTCGGTGAAGATGGAGCTCTTTTTTTCGTGGAGCTTGGAACGACTGGCTTCGTCGGGAAGAACCGGGTGTTTGACGACGTTCTGATGGATGGCCTCGACAAGCGGATAATCGCAGACGGTCTGAACGAAGATGGAACCGTTGTCGTGGCGCGGAGTGGCGGTGACGTCGATCTGGAGCGTGAGACGATGGTCGCGCTGGAGCATCCGGTAGTGGATGTCCTGAATGGACTGAAACCACGCCATGCGGCTGTCGTGGATGTGGTGAGCCTCGTCATTGAAGACGGCGAGTTCGTCGATCTCGCGGATAATTTCGCCGAGATCGACTTGGCTGTCATTGGTCTTACCGACGGGTTTTGGTCCGAAGGGATCGAGGAAGTAGTTGCGCAGGTCGTCGTCTTCCAACGAAGGCGGGATCGCGTCGCCGAGATAGACGCGATGGATGTTGGTGAGGAAAAGGTTTCCCGTGGTCCGGAGGAGGCGAACGTCGTCTTGAACGTGCAGCGTGAGCTGGAAATCGTCGCGCCAGTTGCGGCCCGCGTGGCCGTTGTCGGGAAGGATCGGATCGTTAAAGAAAATGCGCAGCCCGTCGAAGTCGGTGCGCAGGCGATCAAGGACAATGATATTGGGCGCGATGAGCAGGACGTTGCGTGCCAGCGTGGAGTCGGGTTCGTAGAGACGGTGGAAGAAACTCCACGCAATCAGGAGGGAGAGAACCTTGGTCTTGCCCGCGCCGGTGGCGAGTTTGAGCACGTAGCGTGGCCAATCCTCGTCGAACATGCCGGAGGAAACTGAGCCGGAGGCGTCGAAGCGGAGAAGGTCGAATTTGTCGCGAGCGCGGCGGACTTCGTGGAGCCAGATCACCGTCTCGACCGCCTCGCGCTGGGCGAAATAGTAGCGGAAGACGGTAAGCGTATGATCGGCACTTTCGAGTAAGTGCTCGGTCGCGAACCAATGCGTAAGCAACGCATGGGATGTGGGCGATGCACCAACATAGCCTGAAGCGCGCCACTCAAAAACCTCGCGGCGAACATTCGCGACGAGCGGAGGTAGGAGCTTTTCGTAGGCGGTGGCGCGGAGTGTTTCGTCTGCAGGGAACCAACGTTGCTCAGGAACAAGCGGCGCGTAAGGCGACGCCGAAAAATCGGGGTGTAGGGCCACGGGGCATGAACATTCGCGCGATGTTCAGCCCCTGTGCGGGATGGCTTTTGCTCTTGTATGGGTTCTTTACCGAGGTGCCCGCGTCAAAAAACGCGAAAGGGACGTGTTTACTCACGTCCCTTCTCAGGCACCTTGGAGAGCCCGTACAAGAACGCTTTCAGCACGCCCCCAGTCGGGGCGTGCATCGAGCGCCGTCTTGTTCGGTCCGAAATTTCCAAGGTTTCGAGAAGGACAGCAGCCGAAGCTACGCGAAATTAATTGTTAGTATTGGTTACAGGGTCTGGGTTCGGAAAAGTGGTTGAGGAAAGGGAAAGTATTTTGCGGCGGGCGGTCAGACTTCGAAGGGTGGCTGCTTTTCGATGGCGGCGTCGAGATGTTTCAAGAGCTCGGATACGCTGACAGTCGCGGTCTGCCAAAGACGTTCGGCTGAAATAGTCTCGTAGCCGTGCGCCAGGATGTTGCGAAGGCCGATGATCGCCGCCCACGGAATTTCCGGTAGCTGCGCCTGAACGTCGCGCGGAACCCTGGTGGCCGCCTCGCCGATAATGAAGAGCGAACGCTCGATTGCCCGACACAACATGTGATCTTTTATCAAGTCGGCAGCGTTGCGCCCGGCGACGAACCCCGCGACTTCCCGCGCGTAGTCGCGCATGTCAATCATCGGGCCACGGGGATTATGGTGCTTGCTCGTCATAGATCACCAACGCTCGTTTCTCGACCAGCGGGCGCAACCACGGTCGAAGTTGCGTGCAAAAATCGATCTTCGCGTGACCAAGAATCGCGCCGAGCTCAGCGCTATAAAGCACGATGTCCCAGCCCACTCCTTTAAGCGCGCCTGGATTAAACTCCGCCAGCACATCCACATCGCTGCGGGCTGGATCAAAATCATCGCGCAACACCGAACCAAACAGACTGAGCCTACGAATTCCCCGTTCGCGACAAAACGCCGCAATTTTCTCGCGGTCGATGGCAATGGGGAGTTCGGCGATGCTCATGGCGTTTGGTTACGTGGGCTGGGTTCGGTAATGGTGTTGCGGGAGGAAGGGGGAAATTGCGGCGGGCGGTCAGACTTTTTCGCGGACCACTTTGCCATCGCGCCACAGGATCAGCGGGGTGCCGCTGCGTCGGCTCGTCTCGCGAGCGACCTTGGCGGCTCGACGCATCGCACGAGCAACTCCCTCATGGAAGGGCACGCTGACAATCTTGGCAGTAGCGGCTGGCTTTTTCTTCATGGACTTTGTTCCTGCAAAATGGGTTTACCCGACGAATTATCATACACTGACCAAACGTGGGCAAGCACCCGGTACGTGTTTTGAAAGTTTTCCCAGCCGCGCAGAAAACGCCGTCTGATGTCTGCCTCAGGCACATCGTGGCCGCCATGTCGCACTCGTGTCGCCACACGAGCAAGCGCAACCTCCGCAGAAGGAAGCCGCAAAAAGATTATTTCGATCCGGTAACCAGCGCTACGAAGAGCCCGAAGCCGTTCCGCATGACCCAAACCACTCAGCGTGCTTTCAAAGGCGAAGCTGGTTCGCGCGGCCGCCAGACGAACTCCGCCAAAAAATGTCGGCCAGCCGCCAGTGCCGCCAGCTCGGGTCGCAAGGGGGAAAGCCCGGCGGCAATGAGATCGGAGTTCACGAAACGTATCAAGCCGGCCTCGTGAGGAAGAAACTCTTTGGCGAAAGTCGTCTTTCCCGCGCCATTCGGCCCGGCAATAACCAGACATCGTGAAGGCGTTTTTGATGGATTAAGATGCTTCATGGCCAGCAACCGAAGCTGCGCAAAAGGAAAACCCGGGGCTCAGGGGTTCGCTTTTTTGGCGGTGATGAGTGGATCAGTAGTGGGCGTGACCGCTGGGCACGCCGAGTATTCGGAACGGCGCGCCCAGCGGTCATGCCCTACCACGGAATATCAGGCCTTGCCCTTGAGCAGCTCTGCGAGTGCGGCTTCGTCGATCTCGCCTTTTACCTCGTGCAGTTGATGCAGGATCGACATGCGGTCGTCGGGACCGCTCGACGAAATTTCAAGCATCCAATCTTCAGTTTTCGCTGCGGCGACGATCACTTCGTCGGCCCAAGCGATGACTTCAGTGGCTTCAACGAAGCCGCCAGTGATGCCGCGGATAAAATATTCTGCTTTAGTGCGATGGTTCATTTGACTACTCGGACCAGAAAGCGCGGCCGATGCCAAGCGACTATGAGGAGAATATTGGGAAATCTCGGAGAGGTTAATCTGGAACTCTGGAAGGCTGGAAACGGATTCAAAACAGCGAACCTTGCTCGGGCATTCCAGGCGTCGGCGTGGCTACGGGTGCTAGCGCTGGCGGGGAGAGTTTTTTGAGCGCTTGTGCCAGCGGGCAGGTTGTTTCGTCGATCGCGCGGCCTTGACGATAAAGTTTGAGCAATTGAATCGAACGCTGGGCCAACATGCGGCGCACTTCGCGACGTTTACCTTTTATGAGCGGGATGTGCATGCGGTCGTAGCCGGTCGTCTGATGGCGCATCCAGGCGATGACGGCCGCAGCGGCGCGTTGGTCGATGGGGATGCGTTCGGTGCGCGCCACGGTGCCGCTGCCGACCGGCACAGCGTGATCGGCGATGAGGCGCGACAACGTCTCGGCTTTGTCAGCGTGGAGGGGATGAAAATCGAGGCAGGTGCGCACGGCACCGCGAAAATCCTCGGCATAGATCGCTTGCTCGGCGGCGCGGCGCTTCCGGCCGGAGTCGAGTTTGCGCTGGTAGGAAGGATCTTGGCGCTCAGCGATCAGTTCGGCACGCAGGGCGTCGATGCGGGCGGCCGGTGCCCAGATGCCTTTTGAGAAACGTTTTCGGCCCTTCACCTCGATCATGGTCCAGGTCGGTCCGTCTTGTTTGATGCGGCGGCTGAGCGCGGCGTCGCCGGGCGGAAGGAGTATCCAGTTTGTGGGTACGGAGAGGATGCAGCCCTCGGCGCTCAGCACATGGCGTGGTTTGGAAAACGGACGGACTTCGCGGGTTGCAGTCGGCACGCCGCGATGGAAGGCAGCGAGCGCCGAAGCTCAAGCCTGGAGCTGCGTTAGCCTGTGTTGTTTGGCGCACGAGTAAGCGACTGTTGTCATGCAGCTGTGGAATTGACGGCTTGCGAAACGGCTTTCGCGCAGGCTCTCTTGGTTGATGAGACAATCGGTACGTCCCTCAAAACGGAGTAGTGAGCCATGCGTATAAGCGGGGGTGCAGCGCGTGGCGTTACGTTGTCGGTTCCGAAAGGTGATGCGGTGCGGCCGGCCACGGATGGCTTGCGGCAGGCGGTGTTTTCGAGCCTGGCGGCGCGGGTGCCCGGAGCGGTTTTTTTAGATCTGTTTGCTGGCAGCGGTGCGTATGGACTTGAGGCGTTGAGTCGTGGTGCGGCGGGCGGCACGTTTGTCGAAAAGAACGCAAAAGCGGCGGCTTGCCTGAAGCAGAACGTCGCGGCTGTTTGCAAAAGCCTGAAGCGCCAGGAGAGCGGTTTGAAGGTGTTGCAGGGCGATGTGCTCGACTGGACGTTGAGCGCGGTGGAGTCTCCGCCGGATCTGGTTTTTATTGATCCGCCTTACGAGATCATCGAAGCGGTCGCCCCAAAGGTTTTCGAGCGGCTGAACGAGCTACTTAAAACGGTGCATGATCCGGTGGTGGTTTTTGAGATGCCGGGCGAGATCGTGCTCGAGCCGGAAGGCTGGACCTGCGTGAAGCGCCTGGGCAGCGGTGGCAAACGCCAGCCCGTCGTGGCGTTTTTCAGAGCCAGCCAAGCGTTGACTTGACGATGGCGATGGCGGCGACGCAGGCCGTCTCGGTGCGGAGCACGCGCGGCCCCAGATGTGCGAGGGTAAAACCTTTTGCTCGTAGTAAATCGCGTTCATTGCCAGTCCAGCCACGTTCGGAACCAAGCGCCAGAACCACAGGGGTTTTGTTTTCGGCGGGCGAAAGGGGCGAGTTGGCGGTGTGCGGTGGATTTATGGCGGTCGCGAGCGGGGAACGAGCTTCGTAGTTGTCGAGCGCGACGCGGATGGCGTCAGGAGGAAGGCTGGCGATGAGTTCGGCTAATTTCCTGCCGGAGGAAATTTCAGGGATGCGGGTGCAGAAGGCCTGGGCGGCGCCGGCGAGCAGATGGCGGCGCCATTCGCCGGAGGTCCAGAGCGTGCTGTCGGCGTAGGATGGTTCGGCACGTTCGGTGGCGGCAAAATGCAGCGCGTTGACGCCGAGGCTGGTGGCTTCGTGGAGGATTTTGCGAGCGGTTTGTGGGCGGGGCAGGCCGATGAGGAGCGTGAGTGGCGGTGGAAGCGGTGGCGGTTCCGACCAGGAAAAAGTGAGCGAGAGGTGGTCGTTACCGATGGCGGCGAGGGTAGCTTTTCCACGCGGGCCGTTGACGAGACCGACGTCGAAGGTATCGCCTTCGCGGCGGCGGAGGACGTCGAGGATGTGTTGGGCGCGTGAATCGGAGCGAGGGAGGGGCGCGGCGATTTCTGCGGGCTCAAAGAGGACGAGGTTCACGGATTGTTTGCCAATTAGGCAGTTACAGAAGAGGCAAGTTGCCTTACCTTGGAGGGCGTGGTGGCCACTCACTTGGTGCGGCTGGAGGGAATCGAACCCTCGATACCTGATTGGAAATCAGAAGTTTTACCACTAAACTACAGCCGCGATCAGGCTTTAGCTTTTGTCCTGAACAGGGCGGGTCAAGCTTTCGCTTTGAGTATTGGCGGGCCCAAACAAGCGAACTTTTTACAGAACGAGGAGGGGAAAGGAGTTGCGGCGTTTTTATCACTGGCTTTGATGAGTCGCCATGGCATTCATTTCCTCAGCCCCGTCCGGCAAAGGATCGTCAGTGCGGTCCCCACAGAAAGGTCGGCTCAATTTTAAAGAATCACAGGCTTTCGCGAAGCAGAAATCGCTTGAAAAGAGGGCCAAAAACTACCGGCTGCCGCTCGGCGAGCTGGCCATTTTCACGCAACAACTTTCATCGCTGATCACGGCGGGGCTGCCGCTGGTGCAGAGCTTGGAGGCGTTGCAGGAGCAGACGACGGACTTGGTTTTCCGCGTGATCATCCGCGAAGTGAGAATGGATATTGCGAGCGGCAATTCGTTTTCATCGGCAACGAAAAAATTCCCCAAGGCCTTCAACACGCTTTTTGTTTCGATGATCGAGGCGGGTGAAGCGTCGGGCGCGTTGGCTGAAATTTTGGCTAAGGTGGCAGGTTATTTTGAAGCGAGCGTCAAGCTGTCTAAAAAGGTTAAATCGGCGATGACGTACCCGATCGCGGTTATCGGCCTAGCGATCGTTTTGGTGGCGGTGTTGATGATTTTCGTCATCCCGGTGTTCTCTACTATGTTTGCTGACATGGGCCAGAAGCTGCCTGCGCCTACGCAATTTTTGATCGATGTGAGTAATTTCCTACGCAGTTACTGGTGGGCGGTGATTGTTGCTGTCGTGGCCGCCAAAATCGCTCTTGGAAAATATGTTGAAACGCCGGTGGGTAGATCACATCGCGATCATATTATCGTCAAAGCACCCGTTTTTGGGCCGCTCATTCATAAGATCGCGGTGTCACGGTTTTGCCGCACGTATGCCACGCTGATCCGTTCGGGTGTACCGATTTTGCGGACCTTGGAAATCGTCTCTGCGGCGAGTGGCAAGGTGCAGATTGAGAAAACTTGTGCCGATATCACTAAGCACGTCAGCCAAGGCGGACAGGTTTCAGAGGTGCTTTCAGCGGATACTTTTTTCCCGCCCGTCGTCATGCACATGGTGAAAGCCGGTGAAGCCACGGGTAATGTTGATGGCATGATGTCCAAGGTGGCAGATTTTTATGACACCGAAATCGACGCGACGACGGCCGCGCTGACCTCGCTGATTGAACCGCTGTTAATCGTGTTTCTCGGCGTGGTGGTTGGCGGTATCGTCATGGCCATGTTCTTGCCAATTTTCCAAATGGGCTCGGTCATGGGCGGCGCTTGATGAGAAGACTTGTAATCTCCGCGTTGCTTTTTACCCGATAATCACGGCAGAATTAGATCATGCCCTCAGTTTTAATCGTCGATGACCTGCTTTCCATCCACGAGATGCTGGATGCCGTAATTCAGCCGACCGGCTTCGCGACCTCATTTGCCACCGATGGCGAAAAAGCGCTGGCACGGTACAAAGCTGAAAAGCCCGACATCGTTCTTGCCGACATCGACATGAAGCCGGTGGACGGCATCACGCTGCTCAAGAACCTCAAGCTGTTCGACCCCAACGCCGTTGTGATCATCATGACCGCTTACGCGAGCACGGAGAGCGCGATCCAAGCGTTGAAATTTGGTTCTTTTGACTATTTGCAGAAACCGTTTCGTGTCGACGAGTTGATCGCGACGTTGAAGCGCGGGTTGGAGTACAAGCAGTTTTCAACTGAACGCGCCGCCAGTGGTGCCAGCACATCGCCCTTCATTGCGCCCAAAACGGTTGATATCGAAAGTCGTTTGGTCGGCAGCAGCCCGAAGTTCAAGAAACTGATTCAGCAGATCAAGAAACTCGCCGCGGTGAAGACGCCGGTGCTCCTCCAAGGCGAAACCGGCACGGGCAAGACCACCATTGCCGAAGTGCTTCACGCGATGGGTTCCGCTCCGGACACCTTGTTTGTGCGAATCGACTGTTCGCTCAGTTCAGAGGCCAATTTCCGCGAAGGCCTGCTCGGTCAGGGCGGTGCCGGCGGCACATGGGTGAAACAAGCCAAAGGCGGCACACTTTTCCTCGACCATCTGCAGTGCCTGCCTCTGGCGATTCAGAAGGAGCTTGTCAGTGTGTTGCGCGCCACCGCCCAGGGGTTTCGCCTCGTTTGTACCACTTCGGAGGATCTGGAGAAACTCACCGACGAAGGTACGTTTCACGACGAACTTTTTTATCGCGTTGCCTCGTTGCCTGTAGTGCTTCCGCCACTACGCGATCGGGCTGACGACATTCCGATGCTGGTTAAACATTTTGCGAGTGAAGCGACGAACCCTTTGTTTGACGCCAGTTTGCTGGAGGTCACCGACGACGCGATGGACGTGTTGAAGGCCTACGAATGGCCGTGTAATCTGACAGAGTTGCACCAAGTGATCACAAAAATCGCGGCCACGGCCGAGACGCGTGTCATCACCTCGCAAGAATTGCCCCTGCGCCTGAAAGAAGTGAAGAAATGGCCTTCGCTGGCCGACTATCTTGCGGGCCAACAAAAGCAGTACGTCGACATGGTCGTTCATGCCTGTGGCGATGACAAAGCCAAAGCCGCCAAGGTCCTCGGCATCGAGGCCGCAAAGATCAAGTAGCCTGGCGTAGTCCGCCAAACCGGGAGTTTGGTCACCCGCATGGGGGCATCGAGTTCACCCCAGGGTTAGATCAATTCAATGGCTCGGCACTCGTTTGGCGGGCACTGGTTTTGACGCGGATTACAGCAGCACGAGGTCGTTGCGGTGCACAACTTCGAGGTGTTTGCGCGTGGGATAAAGCGGGCGGAGTTGGTTGCTGTTTTTGCCGGCGATGGCGGCAATTTCGTCGTTGCTGAAAGCGGTTTTGCCACGGGCGAAGACAGTGCCGTCGGGGCCGGTGATGTTAATCACATCGCCAGAGGCAAATTCGCCTTTCGAGCCGGTCACGCCGATGGCGAGCAGGCTGCGGCCTTCGTCGCGCAGCACGGGGACGGCACAGGTGTTGACGGTAATGGTGCCGGTGGGTCGTTGGAAATACGCTAGCCAGAGTTTCTTCGATTCCATGGGCAAACCGCTAGGGACAAAGAACGTTCCAGGGCCGACGCCGCTGAAAATCCTGTGCAATACATTTTCCTCGGCGCCACTGGCGATGTACACGCCACAGCCGGCTTTGGTGGCGAGCTTGGCGGCGGTGATTTTTGAAATCATGCCGCCAGTGGCGGTTTCGTCGGTGGTGCCGCCGGCCATGGCTTCGATGGTCGAGGTTATTTTTTCAACGACGGGCACGATCAGGCCGGTGCCTTTCATGTCGATCAGGCCTGGTGCGGTGGAGAGGATGACGAGGTACTGCGCTTCGACCAGGCCGGCGACCATCGCGGAAAGGGTGTCGTTGTCGCCAAACTTCAGCATGGCGTTGATTTCGGCCGCGCTGACAGTGTCGTTTTCGTTGATGATCGGAATGGTGCCGTAGGCGACGAGTTGGTTAAGCACGGCTTTGACGCTGAGGCAGCGGTCACGTTCGCGGAGGTCTTCGCGGGTGAGGAGCACCTGGGCGACGGTGAGGCTGTGGGGTTCGAAGCCGCGTTGCCAGGTTTGCATGAGCAGGCTTTGGCCGACGGCGGCGCAGGCTTGCTTTTTGGAGACTTCCTTTGGTTTGCGCGAGAGGCCGAGGCGGCCCATGCCGAGGCCAACGGCACCGGAGCTGACGATGATCACCTCGGTGCCGCTTTTGCGTAGTTCGGCGACCTGGGCGCAGATGGCGGCGATGCGGCCGGCATCGAGCTGGCCGATGCCGTGAGTGAGCACGCCGGTGCCGAGCTTTATGACGACGCGCCGAACGGAGAGGGCTCGTTTGGAACTTTGCATGGGGGCGGCGCGTCTAATGAAGAATGATGAAGGAAGAATGAAGAATGGCGGCGGACGGAGGAAGTGGTGCGTTGGCGGCGGTTCTGGTTATTCTGCATTCTTCATTCTTAATTCTTCATTAGGTTTAAAAACCGGTTTCGGTTTTTAAACCGTGAGCAGGTCTTTTTCTTTGTGGGCGAGGTGGTCGCCGATGTCTTTGATCGTTTTGTCGGTGGCGGTTTGAACTTCTTTTTCGAAGCGCTTGAGTTCGTCTTCGGAAATCTTGCCGTCTTTCTGGGATTTTTTGAGGGCGTCCATGGTGTCGCGGCGGACGTTGCGGATGTGGACACGGCCTTCCTCGGCCATGCGGTTGGCGACTTTGACAAATTCCTGGCGGCGTTCGCGGCTGAGTTGCGGAAGTGGCACGCGGACGACGCTGCCGTCGACCGAGGGGTTGAGGCCGAGGTTGGCCATTTGGATGCCTTTGATGATGGCCTGGGTGATACCTTTGTCCCAGGGCTGAATCTGGATCATGTGGGCGTCGGGGGTAGAGATGGCGGCGCAGGCTTTGAGAGGCTGCATGGTGCCGTAGGCTTCGACCATGACGCTTTCCACCATGGTCGGCGAGGCTTTGCCGGTGTGGATGGAGCTGAACTCATGCATCGTGTGGTCGAGGGCTTTCTTCATCTTGACCTGCATATCGGTGATCGCGGGATGTGACATGGGATTTGGGAGGGTTAAGTGGGTGAAATGAAAAATCTAATCTGGAACTCTGGAACGCTGGAACGGAAGCGGAGAGGCAGGATTGAGTGTTGTGACTGGTTCGTTCCAGCATGCCTGAGTTCCAGATTCGTTTTCTTGAAATTGGCTCAGCCGTGGACGAGGGTGCCGATCTTTTCGCCCATGACGGCTTTGCGGATGGCATTTTCGTCGTTTAGGTCAAACACGAGGATCGGTACGTTGTTGTCGAGGCAGAGGGAGAACGCGGTCGAGTCCATGACGTTGAGGCGTTGCTTGAGCGCGTCGATGAAGGTGAGGTGGTCGTACTTAACGGCGTCGGAGAACTTATTTGGATCTTTGTCGTAGATGCCGTCGACTTTGGTGGCCTTCATGATGATGTCGGCGTGGAGTTCGGAGGCGCGGAGGGCGGCGGTGGTGTCGGTTGAGAAATAGGGATTGCCGGTGCCGGCGGCGAAGATGACGACGCGGCCTTTTTCGAGATGGCGCATGGCGCGGCGGAGGATGAATGGTTCGGCAATCTGGTTCATCGGGATAGCGCTCTGGACGCGGGTGGTGACGCCCATTTTTTCGAGGCAGTCCATCAGCGCGAGAGCGTTGATGACCGTGGCGAGCATGCCCATGTAGTCGCCGGTGGTGCGATCGACGCCGCGTTTTTCGCCGGCGAGGCCGCGGAATATATTGCCACCGCCGATGACGAGGCTGGTTTGCACGCCGAGGTCGTGAATGGCTTTTACCTGCCGGCAGATGCGTTCGAGGACAACGCCGTCGATGGGATCGCCGGACTTGCCGCCGCGAAGGACTTCGCCGCTGAGCTTGAGGACGATGCGCTTGTACTTGACCGACGGAGGCGTGGCCGGAGATTCGTTCATGCTTTGGAGGAAATGCCTGAGGAAAATCTTCGTCAATGCCTGAGATGCAGCATGGGTTGTCCAGTTGGCATCAACGATTTGGGCCAAGGCGCGGCTTTTTCGGCCTCGGCGACGCTTTGGTTGGGCGAACGGCTTAGACCGAGCTCGCCGGTTTTTGCGTGGTCGGAGGTTAGATGTACAAATAAACCCAACCAGCGAAGAGGAGGGCGGTGACGCCTGCGGCGGCGGCGAGCGTCCAGAGCAAGTTGCGTTGGCGGGCGGCGATCGAGAAGGTGGAGATGATTACGGCGAGTTGGGCGCCGAGCATGCCGTAGAAGAAGCGCTGGCTGCGGCCGTGGTGGCGTTCGGCGCTGATGTTGTTTTTGCGGACCTGCAATTCGTAGAGGCTGGCGATGGCCTGGTTGAGGCGCGCTTCGGTGTCGTAGCGTGAGGCGGCGAAACGAATGCGGGCGGCGGTGAAATCGCGTTTGGCGGGGCTGGCCGGTTGCGACTGGAGTGCGGCTTCGGCGGCTCCGATGACCTGGTTGACGGGTTTGGTGGCGGCGTCGAAAGCGTCGGTCTTGGCTTTGGCGGCGAGGATTGTCTCGGTCAGGAGCTGGTCGCTGATCTTGGACAGCAAGTCGGCGATTTCGGCGTCGGGTTTGAGGGCTTCGATGGCGTGGAGGACGGCGGAGACTTCGGCGGCGGGCGGGGCGGTGAGGACGGTGGCGGGTAGTTCGCCTTTTTGCAGGAGGGCGAAGGCATCCTGGCCGGTTTCGGTGGCGAGCAGGGCAATGATCTTCTCGGTGCCGGTTGAGGGGGTGGCCGGTTGTGTCAGGGCGACGATGTCGAGCGGGCGGATGTCGTTGGAAGCTTGCAGCAGGTCGAGGGTGTTATGTTGGAGGGCGGAGCGGAGGCGTTTGGCTTGGAAAAAACTCCACTGGTCGCCGGCCTTCGACTGCTGTTGGGCGGCGAGGGAGCGGTCGTACTGGGCCTTGGTCATTTCGCTGGAGGCGAGGCCGGCGAGCATGGTGGCGATCACGGTCATGACGATGGGCGTGGCGGTCATGATCCGGCCGAGCAGGGTGGGCGGGATGTCGGCTTTGAGTGTTTCGGGAATTTCGATTTTGGCCATGGGAGGAAAGAAAATGTAGAATTATGAATGTAGAATGAAGAATGGTTCGGCGGAAGGCTTTTTTTACCCGCTAATGAACGCTAATAGACGCTAATGTCGGAAAATTGGGAGACGAGTTTTCTCTGTGAAACTCTGTGTCCGAGCTCTGTGTTCTCTGTGACAAAAATTCCGAATGCTTAGGTTTTCGACGTTGGCGGGGGCGCGAATTGCGGGTGGGTTTCGATGCGGTGGGCGGCGGCGGGTTTTTGTTCGTCGCTTAGACCTGGCGGGTGCTTCGAGTCGCTGCGGCGCCAGCGGGCGAGCCATTCGGCACCGAGGAGGCGGGCGGCGTGGTTGCGGTCGGGGATTTGGGTGTAGGCGACGGTTGTCGTAGCCTTGGGGCCGGTGCCGATTCCCTCGGCAACGAAGAAGCCGACGCTGAGCAGGGCGACGCGGACAGCGGTGCTGGCCGAGTAGGTGTAGAGTTCGGCGGGACGTGGCTGGCAGTGGCGGTGGATGCGGGCGAAAACTTCGGTTTGCCAGAGTGGGGCGTCGGTTTTGGCGGAAAACGGGTCGTAGAAAATCAGATCGGGCGGGGGCGCGGCTTCGAGAAATTCTAGGAAGTCGCCGTGGAAAAGGCGCCAGTCGATGAGGCCAGAGGTATGATACCAGACTTTATTTTTGAGGAGATCGTGGGGTGCGCTGTGGCGGAGGTGGGGGAAGCGGGCGGCGTGGCGGGCGGCGAGTTTGAGCGGGTCGAGGTCGCGTTCGAAGCTGACCATGTGCAGCGGACGCAGCGCGTCGGGCGTGTTAGCGGTGGCGGCAAGTTCGCTTTCGGCGCAGTGAAGCGCGGCCATGGCGTTAGAGGCGGCGCCGAGGCCAACGTCCCAGATCACGAGGGGTTGAGTGTCGTTTTCGTCGCGGCGATGCAGGCGGGTGGCGAGGTGCGATTGCTCGATGTAGAGGCGGTTGGCTTCTTCCTCGGGCGCGGAGACGGAGTGCATGACTTCGCCGGAGCTGAGCTGGCGGATGCTGTTGAAGCCCTGGGGCGAAAGGTGGACCTCATAGTCGCCGAGTTGCGGCGGGCGTTTGATCCGGGCGGGTGCAGGATGAACGGCCGGGTTGTCCTCGTCGGTGCGGCCGAGTTCGGGGCGTTGGCGGTTGTAATAGGCTAGGAATTCGCCGGCGAGAATGGCGGCGCGCATCTCGGCCATGAGGCGCTGGTAGAATGCGATGTTGTGGATGGCGAGCAGTTGCCAGCCGAGGGTTTCGTCGGCCTTGATCAGGTGGTGGACGTAGGCGCGCGGGTGATCGCGGCAGGTGGAACAATTACAGGCGGTGTCGAGTGGTTCGTCTGAGAATTTATAGACTGAGCGACGGCAATGGAGGCGGCCGTGGGAGGTGAAGGCGGTGCCGCGTTGGGCGAGTTGAGTTGGGATGATGCAGTCAAACATATCGACGCCGCGGTGCACGGCTTCGAGGATGTCGATCGGTGTGCCGACGCCCATGAGGTAGCGCGGAAGGTCTTTGGGCAGATGGTTAGTGGTTAGGTCGGCGAAGGCGTAGCGTTGTTCATGGGTTTCGCCGACAGCGAGGCCGCCGATGGCGAGACCGTCGAAGGGCAGGGCGCGCAGAAACTCGGCGCTGCGTTTGCGGAGGTCGGCGTGGCAGGCGCCTTGCACGATGCCGAAGAGCGCTTGGGGCGAGTCGCCGCGGGCGCGTAGCGAGCGTTCGGCCCAGCGGTGCGTGAGGTGCATGGCGGCTTCGGTGTGTTCGTGCGAAGCGGTTGAGGGGATGCACTGGTCGAGCACCATCATGATGTCGCTGCCGATGGTGCGTTGCATCTCGATGCTGGATTCGGGCGAGAGGAAATGGAGGTCGCCGTCCACGTAGCTGCGGAACTGGGCACCGGCTTCGGTCATGACGCGCGATTCGGGCAGGGAGAAGATTTGGAAGCCGCCGGAATCGGTAAGGACGGGCCGGTCCCAGTTCATGAACTTATGAATACCGCCAAACTTCTTGAAAACCTCGGGGCCGGGGCGGAGCAGCAGGTGGTAGGTGTTGGCGAGGAGGACCTGCGCATCGAGGGTTTTGAGGCTTTCGACCGTCATGTTTTTGACGGTGGCCTGCGTGCCGACGGGCATGAAGACAGGTGTGCGCACCTCGCCGTGGGCGGTTTGGAAACGCGCCGCTCGGGCTTTGGAGCCGGGAGATTCTTTTTCGAGGGTGAAGGAGAGGCGTGACATGGGGGCGCGTGGCGGGCTCTCACTTGCCGGGCGCTGGAGAGGAAGGCAAGAAGACCTCTCGGGAATCTGGTCTCGGCGGGACTAAAACGCGGGAAAGTGCCAGGTAAGGGAGGGTTTGGTCCGTTTTGTGATTGGTATAAATGAAGAGCGGGTGGTTCTGTTTTTGCAAGGCGGTGGCGCGTGTTTGCGGAGCGTTGATTGTGGGTGGCGTTTTAGGCGGTATTTATTGTACGCGGGCGTTCGCGAATAGGAAATTTCACATTAGGATAACCGGCGTCGTGTGTCGCTTCCCGGGTGAGGCGGAGCCGAACTTTATGGTACACCTATCCCTGTCTTTATGAAAAAATCTCCCAAGTACATGAGCGGATTTGCCGTTGAAACGGTGATCTTGGTCGTCGCCCTAGTGGGCGGCGCGGGCTGGTTCGGCATGAAGGAAATCAAGCATGCAGTCAAAGACATGAAACAAGAGCAGGCTTGCAAGGACGCCAACGATGCGGCGGCCAAGGCCAAGGTCGACGCTTTGGCCGCGCAGGCCTTGCGCGAAAAAGAGGAGGAGTTGCGCTTGTTGGAGAAGAAGGCCTTTGAAACTGAGCGCGATCGCATCATCGCCAATGGGCGGAGCATTCAACGCAGCAGCCTTGAGGGCGTGGTCTTTCTTCAGCAGTTTCCGGTTTGCACACAGCGTGATCTGCTGGGTCAGCGTTTAAGCGAAATCAATTACGTTTCTGAAACTCTGTTTGGTGTACCGGATTATAAGGAGGCGGCAAAATGGAAACAGACCGCGCTTGATGCGTTGGAGGGCAAGGCCGCGGCTTTGGCTGATCTCGCTGGGCAAGCGAAAGAAAATGAAAAGTTGCGTGTGGATTTGGCGGTGGCCACGAAAAACAGGGAGGAGGCGGAAAAGCAGACCGAGCTGGCCCGGGCGGAGGCCAACGCCAAGCAAAAAGAGGCAACCGCAGCCGCCGTGGAAACGGAGAAAAAAACCAGCGAGGCAAGCGCTCTCGCGAAGGCCAAGAACGCGGCGTCCACACTCGCGAATGGGCTGCTCTGGGTGGTGGCTGCCGTGGCAGGTGTTTGGTTGATCGGTTCTCTGCTCAAAGTTTTTGCCTTCAATCTTCCTGCGGGCGGATTTTTTTCGAAGGCCGTGCATACGGCGGCCAACACGTTCAATGCCGTGCTTGCCCCAACCTCGCGCTATGCGGAAGTTCGAGCCACTCGTGAGCTGACTCAACTGGTCGAAAATACGGGTACCTTTGTCGCTGATCTGCGGCGCGAGTTGCCGGCTGAGGCAAATAAGGTGACGCCGCTGATGGATGTCGCGTTGTCGCCCGAACAACAGCGAATGATCCGGGATGCCTTTTTGTCGGTGAAACAGAAGACCGCAGCGGAAGCCACGGCTTCGGCAAACACGCCTTCATGACCCCGTGGCTGTTTGCCCATGCGGCGAATCACACCGCCTCTGAAATCGCCCGCACGCTCGTGAGGAATCGGGATGTTGAGCCAAACTTCAGTGTCGCGCCTTGCGTCACATGACCAAGATCAATGAATTAGCTGGCGGGGCTTGTCAGCGCGGCGTACTTCGCTTCTGTGCCAACGTGCGTCGTCGTTTTGCCATCTTCTCGTTGTTGACCGCGTGGCTCCTAGCCACGGGGAGTCAGTGGGATGTGGTGCAGGTGATTGCCTGGGGGCGCATGTTCACTGGTTATGTGAGAACGATGTCCGTGGGGCAGGCGCTCGAACAGACGTTCGATGCGGACAAGCCCTGCGCACTCTGCTGCGCGGTGAGCCGGGCGAAGCAGCAGGAAAAAACTCAGCTGCCGCCTGAGGTTCGGTTGCGCGAAAAGTTCTTACTGATTTTTCAGCCGACGCTGGAATTTGTGGCCACGGTTTCGAACCGAAACCGCTGGGCGGGTGTTGAGTGTTTGCTGACGGGAAGAGGGCGCGCCGAACCGGCCGTGCCGCCACCGCGGGCCTGACCTGCGGTGAGTTGATCTGTTTTCCTGTCTAAAAACGGACTCTGTCCGTCGCGTCCCGCGTTGCTGCGCGTGGCCGCATTCTACCACAACCATTATCCATCTCTTTTCGTGAAACATTTTCTTCTATTTCTAATTGCGTCCAGCGTTGCCCTGCCGGGTATCGCGGAGGCTCAAACGGTGGCCTTCGCCGCTCCGTCGGCTGACGAACCTATTAAACTCAACAAAGTCGTCGTTACCGCCGGACCCGGCGACCGACCGCTCGAAACCACGCTCGATGCACGCGCGCCTGTACAGCCGATTCCGGCCCAGGATGGCGCGGACATTCTCAAGGGCGTGCCGGGCTTCTCCGTGATCCGCAAAGGCGGCGCTGATGGCGATCCGGTCTTGCGCGGACAGGCGGGCTCGCGTCTGAACGTTCTCCTCGATGGCGAAAACATACTCGGTGGTTGCGGCAATCGCATGGATCCACCAACCGCCTACGTTTTCCCGGCGGCGTATGATCGGGTCACGATCCTCAAGGGCCCACAAACCGTCTTGTATGGTCCAGGTGGTTCGGCCGGCGTGGTGCGGTTCGAGCGCGACGACAAGCGTCTGGCTGGACCCGACGTAAAGCTAAACGGCTCGCTCACGCTCGGCAGCTACGGTCGCGAGGACGAGGCGTTTGAAATCCTCGCCGGTGTGCCCGATATCTTCGTGCGGGCCACGGGAACACATTCGCAGCAGGACGATTACCGGGATGGCAACGGCCAGGCGATTCATTCGAGTTATCGCCGTTGGAGCGCAAATGTGGCGACGGGTTGGACGCCCGATGCGCAGACCAGCCTCGTGTTGTCTGCCGCGCGCAGCGACGGCGAGGCAGCCTACGCGGATCGCATGATGGACGGCGTTCTCTTTGATCGCGAAAACCTCGGGCTGGCTTTTAAACGCGATGGGCTGACGGGGCTCGTTGCAAAAATCGAGGGCAGGATTTTCTACAACTACGTCGATCACGTGATGGACAACACCTCGCTCCGGCCCTTCGTGCCGTCGATGATGATGCCCGGTCGCGCCGTCTCGAATCCAGACCGCAAGACCATCGGCGGGCGTGCCGCCATCGAGCTAAAACCGGCTGCTAGCACCAACCTCACAATCGGGTTCGATGGTCAACAAAACCGCCATACTGTGCGCAGCTCAAGCAATCAGACAGTCGATCCCTACGAATCGCACGTCCGGGTGCAGGATGCGGAGTTTACAGATTACGGTATGTTCGGTGAAGTGACGCAGACGCTGGCTGAGCGGCTTCGACTCGTGGCGGGGTTGCGTGCCGATCAATGGGAGGTGGCCGACGAGCGCGCGATGGTCATGGCCGGCATGGCGATGGCGCCAAATCCATCCAACGGACGGGAGCGCGAGAGCTTACTGGGCGGTGGTTTTGTTCGTGTGGAAAAGGATTTGGCTGCCCGTCCGCTGACGGCCTATCTCGGTCTTGGCTACACGGAGCGGTTCCCCGATTACTGGGAACTCTTCAGCAAGGAGAGCGCGGAATCTGTCAGTGCGTTCGGCACGAAGCCCGAAGCGACGACTCAGGTTGATACGGGTCTGATCTACAAGAAAGACGCGCTGACGGGCTCGCTCTCGGTTTTTGCTAACCAAGTCTCCGACTACATTCTCATTCAGAGCGGCTACGTTAAACCGGCGGGCATGATGGGAACGCGTACGACCACGATTTCGCGCAACGTCGAAGCCTCCGCGTGGGGCGGC
Source organism: Verrucomicrobiota bacterium (assembly GCA_031404135.1). Lineage (GTDB taxonomy): Bacteria > Verrucomicrobiota > Verrucomicrobiia > Opitutales > Opitutaceae > JADKHC01. The sequence continues at coordinate 22,404 of JANNHA010000095.1, forward strand.
GAATTGGCGGTGGCGTATCGGTTTGCCCGATACTGGAAGCTCGATGGCAGCGTTGCCGCCGTGCAGGGGCGCAATCGCACCGACGACTTGCCGCTTGCGCAGCAACCGCCGCTGGAAGGGCGTCTGGGCATTGGTTATGCAACCGACGTCTGGTCGGTTGGCGGGCTGGCGCGTTTCGTGGCCCGTCAAAACCGCTACGCGCTCAATCAGGGCAATATCGTCGGTCAGGATCTCGGGCCGACGGGCGGCTTCAGTGTTTTCTCGCTCAACGGGGGCTGGCGCATGGCACGGTTTGCGCAGCTTACGGCGGGCGTGGATAACCTTTTCGACAAGACCTACGCGGAGTTCATCAGCCGTGGCGGGAGTGCCGTTCCCGGTTTCACCACGACGACGCGCGTGAACGAACCCGGCCGCATGCTCTGGGCAAAGCTCGACCTGAGATATTGAGCGAACTTACCTGCGTGAATTCACCGGATTGGCTCGGAGCGTCCCTTGACGACTCTGCTATAACGGATTGTTTAAAGCCGTGAAACGCCTTCTCGCCATCGCCCAGCGTCACACTGAGCCGCTCAAGCGAGCCGGTGCGGCGTTGCTTGTGGCGGTGGTATTGCTGCTCGGCGTGCTGCAGGTTTTTCCGGCGGCCCACGAATGCCTCCATGCGGATGCGGGCATGACCGAGCACGAGTGCGCGGTGACTTTGTTTGCGCACGGCGTTGATCCGGTGGTGGTGGAATTGGTTCTGGCGGTTGTAGTCTGGCGGCTGCTGGCGCGTGCGTGGGAGTCGCGTGACTTTTTTGTTGGGATACCGTCGTTCAGTCTGCTGCCGGGGCGGGCACCACCAGCTTGTTGAGCGGGTAGTGACTCATTGATGGCGGCCGGAGGCTTTCGGTCGCTTCGAATCACTGCGTAAACGATGCGGCTTTTGCCGGTCGTGCGGTGACCTTTCCCATCGTCTAAAAACCTGATCCAACATGAACAAACAATCTCTATCTCTATTTCTAATCTTAGGCGCAGCTCTTGGCTGGGCCACGTTATCATCTGCCCAGACGTCGAATGACGTTGCGGCCAATACCACCCCTACACGGTTAGCCCGTGCGGGCGACTCGGAGTATGTCGAACGTCTCGACGCCATGATCGTCACGGGCACAGTCGATCCGAAAGCGGCATTCGATCTCGCTCAAGGCGCTTCGTCGCTCTCCGGCCGCGAATTGCGTCTGCACCAGGAAAATTCACTGGGTGAAACGCTCGCGGGAATCCCGGGCGTCAACTCCACCTACTACGGTCCCGGCGCGAGCAGGCCGATCATTCGCGGGCTTGGCGGCGATCGGGTTCGTATGTTGGAGGATAGCGTTGGTTCGCTCGATCTTTCGAATATCAGCCCCGATCACAATGTGAGCATTGAGCCGCTGCTCGTCGATCGCATCGAAGTGCTGCGCGGACCGGCCACCCTGCTCTACGGCAGCTCGGCGGTGGGCGGCGTGGTCAATGTAATCGATAACCGGATACCGATCGAGGCGCCGACAAAACCTTTCGGCGGACGCGCCGAAGCGCGGATGGATACAGCCGCGCACGAACGCACGGGCGTCGTTTCACTCCTGGGTGGCAACGCCGACTTCGGGTTGCAGGTCAACGGACTGCGCACACGTTCCGATGACGTGGATATCCCGGGCGACGCGCAACAGGGACCTGATGCACCGGTAGACCAGAAAAGCGGCACATTGCCGGGCAGCGCGATTTCTACCAAGAGTGGTTCGGTGGGCTGCACCGTGTTTGGGAAAAACGGATACCTCGGGCTGGCGGTCGGCACGTATGACACGGTTTACGGTGTACCGACCGGCGATGAGCCAGGAATCAGCATCGACATGCAGCAGCGACGGCTCGATCTGCGCGGAGCGGTGAATGCGCCCTTCGGTTTCTTCAAAGCGTTACGGGTGCGTGCTGGTTATGGTGATTACACTCACAGTGAACTAAGCGGCGGCGAGACCGTGAATACCACGTTTAAGAACAAGGCTTGGGAAGGGCGAGTTGAGTTGATTCAGGAAACTGCGGGCAACCTTTCTGGCACGGTTGGCTTTCAAGCAGCGCGGACGGATTTTTCGGCGGAAGGCGAGGAGGTGGTTACTCCAGCCACGCGCACGACCAGCGCTGCGCTGTTCGCTCTTGAGGAGTATAAGTTCGAGAAAGTTACTTTGCAGGTCGGCGGTCGTTACGAATGGCAGCGCATCGAACTCGGCGAAGTCGACCCCGGATTGCCGGAGTTCGATGGTTATGCTGCCCAGAGCGATGAAAAGCGCACGGACCGTGGTGTGAGCGTTTCAGGTGGTGCGGTGTATTATCCGGCGAAGGACTACTCGGTGGGTTTGTCACTGGCCGCTTCGCAGCGCCTGCCGGTGGCGCAGGAACGGTATTCAAACGGTCCGCACGGTGGCACGGCGGCTTACGAGGTCGGGCGTTCCGATCTAGGCAAGGAGAAGTCGTTGGGCTTCGATTTGACGTTGCGCCGTCGTGGAGAACGGATGACGGGAACGGTCGGATTTTTCGTCAACCCGTTTAAAAACTTCATTTACGAAGAGGAGTTGCCTGAGGCACTGAAACCGGTGGACAACAACCCCGATGAGCTGACCGCATTTCAATTTGTGGCCAAAGACGCGCTCTTTTACGGCGGCGAAGTCGAACTCGAATTCCATCTGATCGACCGCAGTGAGGAGCGACTGCATCTCGTACTCGATGGCGACTATGTTCATGCCGAGCAGACGACCGACCATCAACCGCTGCCGCGCATCCCGCCGCTTCGTGCGGGCGCGGAATTGCGCTATGAGCGCGGCGCGTGGACGGCGGGGCTGAATGCGCGCCATGTTTTCAAACAGAACCGTTACACGGAGTTCGAGACGGCCACGGATAGTTACACGTTGATCGGGGCCGATCTTGGCTACGGCATTGTGATCGGTCGTATGAAGTATGAGGTGTTTCTGCGCGGGTCGAACCTGACCGACGAGGAAGCGCGCGTGCACACTTCGTTCCTTAAAGACTTCGCTCCGCTGCCCGGGCGCAATTATGCGCTGGGCCTGCGGGTGGAGTTCTGAGCGTTCCGAAATGTTCGTCAGGTACTACGGGACACTTGGACGCTGAAATGCGCCGGGTCGTAGAACGGCCAGGGGTGACAGTTGACCTGCCCGGGGGGAAACCGGGCAGGCTCTTTGCGGGTGGCGGTTCGTTTTCAAATTCCGCTTCTTTCGTTGCGGTTTGGAGGTGCCGGTCACCAGCCGTAGCTGCGCTTGAATTTTAGCGGTTCGTAGAGGTTTGCGTCGATTTCGGTGAGGAAGCGGCTGGGCGAAAGCAGCATGCCGCCGGGGCCGGCGCGGGTCGCCACGCGTGGGTAGCAGAGGTAGAGTTCGTTGCGGGCGCGGGTGACGGCGACGTAGAACAGGCGGCGTTCTTCTTCGACGTCGCCGGCTTCGATGGAGCGGCGGCCGGGGAATTGTCCGTCGGCCAGACCGATCAGAAATACGACGTCGTACTCCAGGCCCTTTGCCTGATGGACGGTGGTTAGCTTTATCGCTGCGGTGTCGGGATCGACCTGGCGGTCACTGGTCTCGCCGTTGAGGAGTACGATCTGGGCGAGCAGATCCTGCATGTTGTCGAAGCGTTGGGCGAAGCCGATCATGGCTTTTAGTTCGTCAAGACGGTCGATGTAGTCCGCGTAGGCGCCGCGCATGTAGTCGCCGTACCAGCCCTCGACGGCCATCTCGACGGCTTTGGCGGGTTTGTCGGTACGCATATAGTCGGCTACTTCGGCGAGCGAGGTGCAGAAGGAATCCCAGTCCTCTTTGGCGTCTTTCGGGACCTTGGATTTCACATCGTCGGTCGCAAGGGCTTCGATGAAATCTCTTTTCATCAAGCGGGCGTGATCGCGGGCGGCGTCGTAGATTTTGACGGCGCCCTTTTCGCCGATTTTCGGGAGGAGGATGGCGATGCGGTTCCAAGCGGAGGCGTTGGCGGGGTTGTAGACGAAGGTGATGAGGGCAACGAGATCGCGCACGTGCTGGCGTTCGAAAAACTTTACGCCGCTGGTGATTTGGTAGGGGATGCCGGCTTTCGAGAGCGCGAGTTGGACCTCGAGGGCTAGGAAGTGCGAGCGGTAAAGGATGGCAATTTCGTTGGCGGAAACGCCGTCGTCTTCGGTGAGCGCGCGGATGCGTTTAAGGATGAACTCGGCTTGCTCGCGGTCGTCCATGGCCTGCATGACGTAGGGCTTGTGCGAGTTGCCGCGGTGGGCGCGGAGTTCTTTGTCGAAGTGGCGGCCTTTGGGTTGGGCCTGGAGAACGCCGTTGGCGAGAGCGAGGATCTGGGGACTGGATCGGTAATTGGTTTCGATGCGATGGATGACGGTGCCGGGATGACGGTCCGGGAAGGTCATGATGTTTTCGAAGTCGGCCCCGCGCCAGGAGTAGATGCATTGCGCGTCGTCGCCCACGGCCATGATGCGGTGGTGCGCGCCGAGGCAGTCAATAATCTGGGACTGGATGGTGTTGGTGTCCTGATATTCGTCGACGAGAATGTGGCGGAAGCGGTGGGCGAAATAGGCGGCGACTTCGGGCACTTTGGTGAGCAGGGCGAGCCAGAGTTCGAGCAAGTCGTCATAGTCGACGACATTTTGTTCACGTTTCTTTTTTGCGTAGGCGGCGGCGAAGGGTGCGAAGACAAATTTGATCTCTTTGTATTGGGCGAAGTTTTTCTCGACGGTCACGTCGAGTGCGGACTGGGTGTTGCGCGCCAGTGAGATGACGTTGAAGAGTGGGCCGGGGCGCGGGTTGGTTTTGTCCTTAAAGAATAGTTTGTCTTCGGTCTCGACGACTTGCTTGAGCAGGCTTTCGGATTCGTCGGCGTCGAGGATGGTGAAGTTGCGCGGGAGTTCGAGCGACTCGCCGTAGATGCGAAGCGCGCGATGGCCGATCGAATGAAACGTGCCGCCCCAGAAACGACCGGGCTCGATGCCGGTGAGGTCCTGCACGCGGTGGAGCATTTCTTTCGCGGCCTTATTGGTGAAAGTGAGGAGGAGGATTTCCGAAGGCTTCACGCCTTTAGAGAGCAGGTAGGCCACTCGATAGGTAAGGGTTCGTGTTTTGCCGGAGCCGGCACCGGCGAGAACGAGGAGAGGGCCTGGTTCGGCAGTGACGGCGTTGAACTGCTCGTCGTTAAGTTGCGCGCGAAAATCAATTTGTGGCACGGAGTCGCGGTCGGGAGCGTTGGCAAAAGGAGAATCCATGAAATCAGTGGATTAGATTCGCGGATTGGCGGGGTGGGGCAAAGCAGAATCGGGTCGGGTGGAAAATTTTGAGGCCGGGGAGATCGAAAAAGCCTGAGGCACATAAAACACGGGGGGCGATCGACGGGCAGTGGAGTTGGGGCCGGACGAGAAGATGTTCAATGAAATGACGAAAGAGCCAAGAATTCTTGAAGGCAAGGCAACCCTGCTTGTCATCTATTAAATGACAAACGTCTTTTTACGATGTGTTTTGAGTGGCATAAATTATTAGTACATAGCTGATAGTTTTGTCATTTAATAGATGACAAAACTATTTTTAATCGCTAATTATTATGACGTTGTTGGGTGGGGTTGTGGGGGCGAGGGGAAGCGAGATTGGGAGCGAGAGGGGGGGCGGCGGTTGACAAGGTGCGGGTTGTCATCCTTGTTTCGGGCTGTGCGTCTGATTCGCAAAATTACTTCGTTGCTGCTGGTGGTCCTCTGGCTGCCGACGGCGCAACATTGCGTGTTGGAGGCGGCGGGGCTTTTGTCGGCGCAAGCGGAGCATGCGGATCATGCGCAGTGTTGTGAGAGTGTGGACGGCGTTTGTGATGCCGGGGCTTGCAACTTGCTCGAGGGCGGAGATTACCAGCCGAGTACCGCACAGGTTATTGCGCCGGTGCCGAATTTTACGGTTTGTACCTGGGTGGTCTGGGTGCAGCCCTTTGCGTTTCTGATTGAAACTGACGTGGAGGCCTGCGCGCCTTGGACGTCGTTTGAGCGACCGCCGGATTGGAGTCCGACGTGGCAGTTTGTGCAGCGTGCGGCGCTTTCACCGCGCGCACCGTCGTTGGTGGCGGCTTGACCGGTTCCTGCGGGGACTGGCGGCATTGCTTGTCAATATTGGGGACGCACGTGTGCGTTCGGACTTGGGCTAATGGGCCCTGTTTACTTGGCAGTTTTCTAATCTCATGACTATTTTCCATTCTCGTCTATTACCTCTTTTAACTAGTTTATTTTTTGTATCGGCATCCACGGGTGCATGCGCGGAGAACGCGTTGCCATCGAAGGCTCTTTCGCTGGAGGGTGCCGTTCAGCTGGCACTTGAAAACAGCCCGGAGCTGCGCGCGGCCGGGGGGCGGGTCGAGGCTGCGGTCGGTCGGGCGACGCAAGCGCGGGCCTGGAGCAATCCCGAGTTGGAGCTGGCGGTGGAGGATTGGCCGTTGCGGGATGGCCGAGGGTACGCAGATGCGAAGCGAACTATTGGGTTGAGCCAAGGCGTGCCTTTCCCTGGCAAACGATCTTTGAACAAACAGGTGGGTGTTGCGGGCGTGAAACTCTCGGAGGCGGAGATGGCTGTGCGCCGGGTGGAGTTGGTGCGCGAGGTGAAGATAGGGTTCTTCCGCGCGCTGGCGTTGGAGCAGCAGGTGGGTGTGGCGGCGCAACTTTTAGCGATGGCAGATGCCTCGGCAACGACAGCGCGAAAAAGGGTCGACGCGGGTGCGGCGGCCTATCAGGAGCAGTTGCGGGCGGAAGTGCAGGCCGAGCAGGCGCGTTCTGTGGCGGGCGATTTGCGGCGCGAGCTGGCGGCGGCGCGTCAGATCCTGGCCGCTTTGCTGGGGCGGCCTGACCTGGCTGGAGCTGCCCTGGCTGGGTCGCTCACGGAGTTTCCCGATGAAAAATTAGTGACGATGAATGCTGGTGACGGCTTGGCTGGGCATCCGAGCCTGCGGGCTGCGCAGACCAATCTGGAGCGGGCGGAGTTGGACAGCCGCCGGGCGCGGCTCGCTTCGTACCCCGATGTGACGGTGGGGGTTGGTGTGGGCGAGATCGGTGAGGCTGGGCAGTCGATCGGTCAGCTTAGTCTATCTGTGCCGCTCCCGATTTTTGATCGTGGAAAGGGCGCACGGCAGGAGGCCCGCGCCAACGTCACGGTTGCGACGGCCGAACTTCACGCGGTGCAACAAAAGTTACAGCGCGACTGGGTGAATGCGGTGGGGCGTCATCGCACGGCGAGCGAGCAGGTGGCCAGTTACCGTGAGCGAATTTTACCGAAAGCGGCCGAGGCGCTCCGGCTGGTGCAGGCGGGTTATGAGGAAGGAAAATTTGGCTTTGCCGACTTGGTCGACACACAGCGCACCACAGCCGAAGTGCGAATGACCTATCAGGAAAAGCTTCTCGAATTAAACATCGCGCAGGCGGAACTGGAAGCGCTGCTTCCGGCGCAATCCACTCCTCCTCGCACCTGAACCATTAATTTAGTACTAATTATGAAGACAAAAAATATTTTAAGTTTTCTGGCTGCGTCCGGCTTTGCCGCCGCAGTGGTGTTCACGAGTTGCAAAAAAGCGGGACCGCTTGATGAACATGCCGGCCATGATCATGCCGCCCATGCCAAGGCGAAGCCCGCGGCACCGAGCGCGGCGAATGCGCTGAGCGGATCCCGGTGTGCGTCGCATGACGCGCCGAGGGAGTTGTGCTTTATTTGTGATGCGACTTTGCGTGAGAAGGGCCGGTTATGGTGTCAGGAGCACAAGCGTTACGAAGACCGTTGCTGGGAATGTCATCCCGAGCTTCAGGATAAAAAACGAACCTGGTGCCAGGAGCATTCGCTCTACGAAGATGAATGTTTCATCTGTCACCCGGAGCTTGCGAATGCGGCGAAACCGGTTGCGCAGGCCGGGTCGGCGCTGATGTGTGGCGAGCACGGCGTGCCGGAAGCGGAGTGCGCGGTATGCAAACCCGAACTCGCGGTTACGCTCAAACCGGGCGAGAGTTTGCAGGTGCGCCTGCCTTCCACGAATTCGGCGGCGATGGTGGGCGTGCAAACAGCGTTGCCGGAAACCGGGGCGATGGCCGATGGCATCGAGTGCGTTGCGGAGGTGAGTTTTAATCAAAACAAGCTCGCACTGATCGCCGCGCCGGTGGGCGGTATCGTTCACAGTGTCGATGTGGATCTGGGCGACAAAGTTGTGGAGCAACAGAGCCTGGTCAAAATCTGGTCGGCCTCGATTTCGGAAACGGTGGCTAGGGCCGTGCTGACGCATCAGACGCTGGAGCGTGAGCAACGGTTGCGAGCGGATCGTGTGACCTCGGCTCAGGCCTTGCAGGAGGCCGAGGCTGCGCATCGCGCGGTGTGCCAGCAGGCGCGGACGTTTGGCTTTAGCGAAGCGCAGATCGATGCGTTGGCGAATCAACAGAATGAGCCAGTTTATCTTGAAGTACGTGCACCGTTCGCTGGTGAGATCGTTGATCGCACGGCGGTACGTGGCGCGCAGGTGGAAGCGGGCAAGGCACTTTTCACGGTGGCGGATCGTTCGGTGATGTGGGCGATGTTGCAAGTGCCCGAGGCAATGCTGGCGCGGGTGCAGGCCGGACAGAGGGTGGAATTGCGCGTCGATTCGCTGCCCGGGAAAGTCTTCGTGGGGAAATTGACCTGGATTAGTCCCGCGATCGATGACCGTTCGCGCATGGCTCGGGCCCGGGCTGAATTTGAAAACGCAGAGGGCACGCTGCGGGACAAGATGTTCGCCACGGCGCGAATACTGACGCGCCAGAATGAGAGTGCGTTGTTGGTGCCGACGTCGGCGATCCAGCATGTCGATGGCAAGCCGTTCGTCTTCGTTAAGCGGGGCGAGGACCTGTTTGACGCGCGGGCAGTGACGCTCGGTGGGCGCTTTGGCGGGAGGCAGGAGTTGCTCAGCGGTGTGAAGGCGGAGGATCAGATCGCCTTCAGCCATGCGTACGCGCTCAAGTCGGCCATGTTGATGTCGCACCTCGGCGAAGGGTGTGCGCACGACTAAAGCATCGAACTCATCTAAAGGAGAAAATTTCAATGTTGAACTGGATCATTATCACATCACTGAAAAACCGCCTGTTTGTCTGCATTCTGGCGGCGGTGCTGCTTGTCGTGGGTGGACGTGCTTTGAGCATTTTGCCGATCGACGCCTTTCCCGACACCACGCCGGTGCAGGTGCAGGTGAACACGACAGCGGCGGCGCTGAATCCGCAGGAGACGGAGGCGCAAATCACGGTGCCGGTGGAGCTGGCGCTTTCCGGTCTGCCGGGGTTGCAGAATGTGCGCTCGATCTCGAAGTTCGGCCTGTCGCAGGTCGTCGCCACGTTCAATGACGGCGTTGATATTTACAGGGCGCGTCAGCTCATCACCGAACGCCTTCAGACGGTGGAATTGCCGGACAACATGGCGCGGCCGCAACTAGGCCCTATCGCTACGGGGCTGGGTGAAGTGTTTCACTACGTGGTGCGGTCGAGCGATCCGAAGCGCACGCCGACGGAGTTGCGGGTGTTGCAGGACTGGGTGGTGAAACCGCAGTTGCGCAAGGTGCCCGGTGTGGCGGAGGTGAACACGTGGGGCGGTTTTGAGAAGCAGTTTCACGTCGTGGTCGAAATCGACCGGCTCATTAAATACCGGCTGACTTTCGAGGATCTGATTGAGGCGTTGGAGGCGAACAATCAGAATGTGGGTGGCGGGCAGATCGTGCGCGGAGGGGAATCGTTGTTGGTGCATGGCGTTGGTTTGGCCACGAACCTCCAGGAAATCGGTGCGATCGTGATCACGGCGTACGATGGCTTGCCGGTGCGGGTGCGGGATGTGGCGATGGTGAAAGAAGATCACGAAATCCGTCGCGGCGCGGTGACCGCCGACGGGCGCGGCGAAGCGGTGCTGGGCCTGGGATTTATGTTGATGGGTGAGAACAGTGCGGTGGTGACGAAGGCGTTGAAGGCGAAGCTCGGGGAGGTGCAGAAATTTCTGCCGCCGGATGTGAAACTGGAAGTGCTCTATGACCGAACCGAACTGGTCGATAACGTTATTCGCACGGTAAAGCATAATTTGTTCGCCGGGGCGCTGCTGGTGATCGCGATTCTTTTTGCGTTTCTTGGAAATCTTAGGGCGGGACTGATTGTTGCGGCGGCGATCCCGCTTTCGATGTTGTTTGCGGCGAATTTCATGTTGCAGGCCGGAATTGCGGCGAGCTTGTTAAGCTTGGGCGCGGTGGATTTTGGGCTGATTGTGGATAGTTCGGTTATCATGGTGGAGAATTGCGTCCGTCATGTGGCACAGAACAAAAACAAGCCCTGGTTCGAGGTGATTCGAGATGCGGCGATCGAGGTTCGAAAGCCGACGTTGTACGGTGAGTTGATTATCTTGGTGGTATTTTTGCCGGTGCTGACGCTAGAGGGAATTGAAGGGAAACTTTTCCGGCCAATGGCGCTCACGATGATCTTTGCGCTTTTGGGATCGTTGTTTTTTTCACTGATGTTGATGCCGGTGCTGGCGAGTTTGTTTTTGCCGAAGAAGATCAAGGAAGGTGAGCCGTGGGTGGTGCGGGTGGCGCGTGGGATTTACACGCCGGCCTTGGATCTGGCGTTGCGTTATAGGGGTGTGGTGCTTGGGGCGGCCGCGATGTTGGTTGCGGGCGGGGCGTTCGTTGCGACGCGTATGGGCGGCGAGTTTTTACCGAAACTTGGTGAAGGGGCCATTGTTGGAACGACGGTACGGTTAGCCGGAATTTCTGTGGACGAGGCAGTGGCGCAAAACGACCGGATCGAGCGCGTGCTGCTGGCGGCGTTTCCCGATGAGATCGAACATATCTGGACGCGACTCGGGACGGCGGAAGTGGCTACGGACCCGATGGGGGTTGAGCTGGCGGATTTCTTCCTCGCGTTGAAGCCGCGCGGGCAGTGGAAAAAGGCGCGCACACAGGTGGAATTGACGGAGAAGATGGCTGCGGTGTTAAACCAAGTGCCAGGGCTAAAGACGGCTTTCAGCCAGCCGATTGAGATGCGGTTAAACGAACTGATTGCGGGTATTCGTGGCGATATCGGCATCAAGGTTTACGGCGGTGACCTGGAGGAATTGCGGCGACTTGGCGGCGAGGTGCAGGCCGTTTTGGATGGTGTGCGCGGGGCGAGTGAGGCCTCGGTTGAGCAATTGACCGGGCAGACGTTTTTGCAGGTTCGCGTCGATGCCGAGGCGATCGCGCGGCACGGTATCCCGACGCGGAATGTTTTAAACGTGGTGGAGGCGGTTGGTTCGCGTCGCGTGGGTGATGTGCGTGAAGGGCAGCGGCGTTTTCCGCTGGTGGTGCGTTTGCCTGATCGGCAACGAACCGATCCGGAGGCGTTGGCGGCGACGTTGATTCCGACGGCTTCGGGGCCGTTGCTGCCGCTGAGTCAGCTGGCGAAAATTACCGAGTTGGAGGGCCCGTCGACGATCAGTCGGGAGTGGGGCGAGAGGCGGATCACGGTTCAGTGCAATGTGCGTGGCCGTGACGTTGCGAGTTTCGTGACCGAGGCAAAAGCGAAGATCGCTGCGCAGGTGAAATTGCCCGAAGGTTATACTTTGGAGTGGGGCGGCCAGTTTGAGAACATGGAACGCGCGAATCGGAAATTGATGTTTATCGTGCCGATGGCGCTGGCGCTGATTTTTGTTTTGTTGTTTTTCAGCCTGAAGACGGTGCGCGAAGTTCTTATCGTAGCGTCGGGGATACCGCTTGGGCTGGTGGGCGGCGTGCTGGCCTTGTGGCTGCGTGGCTTGCCGTTTACGGTCAGTTCGGCAATTGGATTTATCGCGCTGAGCGGTGTGGCGATTTTGAATGGGTTGGTATTGGTGACGTTTATCAAGCAACGGCTTGATGACGGGATTGCGCTGGAGAAGGCGGTGCGCGAAGGCTGTCTGGTGCGTCTGCGGCCGGTGTTGATGACGGCGCTCGTGGCGGCGGTGGGTTTTATCCCGATGGCGGTAAACGTCGGTGTGGGCGGCGAAGTGCAACGCCCGTTGGCGACGGTGGTGATCGGTGGCATTTTCACGAACACGCTGCTGACGCTGCTGGTGCTGCCCGCGCTGTACACGCTGTTTAAGGGAAGGAAAACGACGTGAGATCACGTCTGGCGCTGTCGTTCCTGCCCGGAATTTTTACTGCAACGCTGACAACACGGTGGCGGCGGTGAGGAGTTCGGGAAGGGCGACCGGTTCGGTGGCACCGGGTTTGTAGATGAGATTGAAGGGAACGGCGCTGCGGTTGTATTTCGCGAGCTCGGCGGTGATGGCGGGATCGTGGTTCGTCCAGTCGCCTTTGAGCGTGACGATGCCGCGTTCGCGGAAGAGGCGTTTCACGTCGTCGGAACCGAAGACGAGACGTTTGTTGGCTTGGCAGGTGGCGCACCAGCGAGCGGTGAAATCGACGTAGATGGTTTTGCCGGCTTGCTGCGCGCTAGCGACGGCAGCGGGGCTCCATTTTTCCCAGACGAGGTCGGTGGGCGCGGCGGCACGGGGCCAGCCGAGCAAAGCGCCAGCGGTAAAAAGGACGGCGCCGCCGATGAAGCCGAAGCGGACGCGGGCGGGCTTGGAGCCGGGTGCCGTGTAACGGCCGTAGAGCCAGGCGGCCATGGCGACGAGGGTGAGGCCGAAAAGGGTGTTGAGCAGGCCGGTGTCGGTGAGTTGTCCGGCGAGGACCCAGACGAGGTAGCCAACCGTGGCATACAGGGGAAACGCCATAACCTGTTTAAAGGTTTCCATCCACATGCCGGGTCGGGGCAGAACTTTTATGGCACCGGGGAAGATCGAGAGCAGGAGATAGGGTGTGGCGAGGCCGATCGCGATGGTGGTGAAAATGGCGAATGAGGCCAGAGTTGACAGGGCGAGGGCGGCACCGAGGGCGGGCGCGAGGAAGGGCGCACTGCACGGTGTGGCAACGACGGTGGCCAGAACCCCGGTGAGGAAGGAGCCGGTGTAGCCGGATTTCGATTGGAGGTTGCCGCCGATGGCGGTGGCGCGTAGGGCAAATTCGAATACGCCACTCATGCTGAGAGCGAAGATCAGCATCACGGCGGCGAGGATGAACACGAAGGCGGGTGACTGGAGCTGGAAGCCCCAGCCGAGCTGGCTGCCACCGGCGCGGAGAATGGCGAGGACGGCGGCGAGCGCCCAGAATGACGCGAGAACGCCGAGGGCGAAAACGATGCCGTGGAGGGTGACTTTGCGGCGGTCGGAACCGGCTTGATTGACGAAGCCGAGGATCTTAATGCCGAGCACCGGGAAGACGCAGGGCATGAGGTTGAGGATGAGGCCACCGACGAAGGCGAGGAGGAGGGTCGGCAGGAGACCGGCTGTCGGTGTGTTGTTGGTTGGGGCAGCGGCGGCGGTGAGTTCGGCTTTGATGATCAGGCCGTGGCGCTGGTCGGCCGATTCGCCGTAGGTGAGGACGCCGGTGAGGTGGGTGGGTTTGCCTTCGAATGAGGGCGAAACAGGCAGCACGAGGCGGATGCCTTCGGTTGTGTTGGAGAGGGATTGAGGTTCGTCGTATTGGATCAAGGCATCGGTACTGAAGAAGCGGGCATTCGGCAGCGGCGTGTTGCCGCCGGAGAGGGTGAGGGTGATGGTCTTCGTGCCCTGTGCCGCTGCGATTTTCCAGCCGGTGGGCGGCTGTGGCAGCGGCAAGCGAGCGAAGGCAGCGCTCAGGGTCTTGTCGGTGGCGGGTGTCTGGTCGGTGACAGGGAGCGTGAGGAAAACCTCGGCTTCGCCGGGCACGCAGGTGTCTTTGCACATGAGCCATTCGGCCTTGGCGCGCAAGGCGATGGTTTCGCCGGGTTTCAGACTGGCGGGCGCGGTGAGCGTGACGGGTAGGAGAATTTCACCGTCGTAGCCGTTGCCTGTGACGATGCCGCTGGTGTCTTTGATGGCGATGGGGGCGGGCCACTGGATATCACTGGCGGTCCAGCCGTCGGGGAGTTGCCAGGTGAGTTTGGTGGGGTAACCGGTGCCGGCGTTTAACCAATAGGTATGCCAATGCGGTTCGTGGACGAGTCGCAGCGCGACGGTGAAGGCGCGTCCGGGTTGGACGGAGGTCTCGGCAGCAACGAGAGAGGCGGCGACCTGGGCGTGCAGGTTGGCACCGAACAGGAAGGTTCCTAAAAGAATGAGCGCGGCGAGAGGGCGAATGAGTCGAGGGATGAACATGGCTGAGTTGGGTCTATGATGCTTGCTACAAAGAGAAGCTGTGTCGGAAGTTGTTTCAACCAATCGATTCATGGCGGTGCCGATAGAATTCCATCGAAGCTTACGAAATGCCTGCCCCTGAGTGGTAAAGGAAGAGTTATATTGCGAAGTAATTGGGGTAATGCGTGGATATTTTTGTGCTCGAGCATCTGTTTGGCTGCATGAACTTCTGCCACATCGCCTCCGATTGGCGCACTTCGAACCTGCGGGTTTTCGTGGTGGGTTGTGTTTTGCTTTTGTGCCAACCGCGTGGTTTGCGTGCGGAGGACAGTCTTACCGTGAAGGCGCAGTCGTGGCAGGAGGACAAAGATCGTATCCGGGTGGACTCGCAGTATATGCTGGTTGAGAAAGATTTGGGAACGGATACGCATCTCAAGGTCATGGGGCTCATCGATGTGATTGCCGGGGCGACGCCTACCGGTGAAAAACCCGCGACGGGAAAACCGGTGCCGACCGTTCACATGGATGATCGACGCAAGGGGTGGAACGCCAACGTGTCGCACCAATTTAAGCGCGTGGAGCTGGCTTTGGGCTACGGCGGGAGTCGCGAGAGCGATTACGTTTCCCGGGGTTGGTCGGCCAACACGGTGACCGATTTCAATCAGAAGAACACGAGCATATTGATTGGTTACGGTGGGACGGCGGACAGGATCATGGAGCCCACGGTTGTCTGGCCGAGTGGAAAGCAGCGTCACAAAAACGGCTCGGATTTTATTCTGGGGGTGACGCAGTTGCTCGACCCGAACACGTCGGTAACGGTAAATGGTTCGTATGGCACTTCGACTGGTTATTTGAGTGATCCGTACAAGATCGTTTCAACCACGCGGCTTGATCTCGATCCCGGCACTTATTACACGCCGCCGGAGAATCGTCCGGAGAGGAAGACCAAGGTGAGCGTTTTCGGTGGGATTAATCGCAATTTTGAAAAGTTGAACGGGGCGCTCGATGGTTCGTACCGGTATTATCATGATGCTTTTGGCATCACGAGTCACACGGTCTCGCTCGAGTGGGTTCAGAAGTTTGGGAAGTATATCTTGGTTCAGCCGTCGCTTCGTTTCTACCGGCAGTCGGCGTCGGATTTCTACTATTACAGTCTTGATCGTTCGAGGATCACGACCTCGTATGAACCGATTTTGCAGGAGACCGGCACGGGGAAGGCACCGTTCTATTCCTCCGATCACCGGCTTTCCCACCTACAGACGATCAACGTTGGCATGAAGGTCGTAGGGAAGATAACTCCGTGGCTGGCGATCGATGCGACGTATGAACGTTATCTGATGCGCGGGCTTGATGGGATCACGCCGCAGGATGCCTATGTGAAGGCGAACACTTTCACGGTTGGCTTGAAACTGACGCGGTAACACGAACCTGACGCCATGCCTCAAATCTCTCCAGTCCCAGCGCCAAACGCAGTGCCTTGCGTGGACATTGCGGGTGGCCAGCTGCGTTTTCTGCGCTGGGGTGCACTGGGCACGCGGTGCGAGATCCAGTATTTATGCCAGGAGGATGGTGTGGCTCGGGCGTTTGAAGCGGAAGTGGTCAACTGGGTGGCGGCGTTCGAGGCTAGGTATTCACGGTTTCGTCCCGATAGCTTGGTGAGCCGGATCAATGCCGAAGCCGGTTTGAGCTGGGTCGAAATCGATGCTGAGATGGAACAGTTTCTCGATTTGAGTGGTTCGTTATTTCAACTTAGCCAGGGCGTGCTTGATGTGACGGCGCAACCGTTGATGCGGCTGTGGGATTATCGTGCCGACGTGCCGCGCATACCGGGCGAGGCCGAAATTGCAGCGGCGAAACGGCTTGTCGGCTGGACGAAGGTGCAACGTGCGCCGGGTCGGGTGCGTTTGCCCGAGGCGGGTATGGCGCTCGATTTTGGTGGTTGGGGTAAAGAGTACGCGGTGGACATCGCGGCGCAGATTGCCCGCAGGCATGGCATCATGCAGGCGTTGGTGGATTTTGGGCGTGACCTCTTTGCGCTGGGTGCGGCGCCTGGCAAGCCGGCGTGGCATGTGGGCCTTGAGGATCCGGTGCGGCCGGGTGAGAGTTGCTGGAGCAGCATCGCGGCGCGCGATTGTGGCGTGGCGTCATCGGGTGATTATGTGCGTGGCTTCACGATCGCTGGACGACGCTACGGACATATCATCGATCCGCGCACGGGTTGGCCGGTGGCGAATGGTTGTCTACAGGTCAATGTGATCGCACCGGCCTGTGTGCAGGCGGGGGTGCTGGCGACGACGGTTTTCATTCTCGGTCCTGAAAAAGGGTTGCGGCTGGTGCAGGATAGCAGGGCCGCGGAAGCATGTGTGCGCACGGCGCGTGAGCTTCATCAAACCAAAGGCTTTTACCGTTATGTGGTCTCAAAGTAAGAAACACATCGCCATGCTCGCCGGCGCGATCGCGTTGGCCTCCGTTGGATTCGCCGACGTCAAGGTCGGCTCGTCGTTTCCTGCATTGGAGGGGTTCGGTCTTGAAGGCACGCTGCCCGAACGCACCGGACGCGTGGTGATGGTGGATTTCTGGGCGACGTGGTGCACGCCGTGCAAGGCGTCGTTTCCTGCGTATTCTGCGATGCAGAAGGAACTGGGCGAACGAGGTTTCACCCTGGTCGCGGTGAGCGTGGATAAAAAGCCTGCTGAATACGCGGAGTTTTTGAAGACGTTCACGCCTAGTTTTATTACGGTGCGCGATGCGAAACAGAAGTTGGTGGCCGAGGTAAAAGTGCCCGGCATGCCGACGTGTTATTTGATTGATCGCAAAGGCGTGCTTCGTGAGATCCATGGTGGATATCACGGCGATGCGACGGCGAAAGAGCTGCGCGAAAAGGTCATCAAACTGTTGGAGGAATCACCATGAAAAAAATGATAACAATGGGTTCGGTTCTGTTGCTGGGCATGGCGGGGCTTGTGCTCGGCGGCTGCACGACGGTGCAGCCGTGGGAACGAGCTGCGCTGTCGGACTATTCGATGAAGCCGGATCGCGATCCTTTGCAAGCGGCGATGTCGGAGCATATCCATTTCTCGCGCGAAGCTTCTTCGGGCGGCCGGGGTGTTGGCGGAAGCGGCTGCGGCTGCAATTAGATTTAGGCGTCAGTTAGATAGAACCTTTAACTCAACCGGTCATGAACTTCACCTCACTTTATCTTCGTTTTCGCTGGTTACAGATACCAACCGGTTTGTTAGTCATGTTGCTCCAGCGCATGCCGGTCTTGCGGATGTTGACGCAGGCCGAAGGTGCGTTTGAAGGAGGTGCAGGTGTGGTGATGAAGTCTGTTTTTGCGCTGGTGGCTTTGGGCGCGATTGATTCGGTCACCGGGGCGACGACGTTTGCGGTGAATCCGGCCAGTCCAGCAACAGGGGCTGAAGGGGAACGGTTTGAAATTTCGGGTGAGGCGGGGACGGCGATGTCCGTCGGCTTTTCGGTGACGGGTGCGCCGGGCAGTCCGCGCTCTTGGAGCGTTTCAGGCACGCTGCCGTCGGGTTTGTCGGTGACGGGAGGAAATCCGGTCAATGTTTCTGCGCCGTATAGGATGACGATTGAAGGCACGCCGACGACACCGGGTAGTTGGACGGTCACCGTTTCAGCGTGGGAAAAAAGTAACACCACAGGTAAGCGGGCGATCATTTATTGTAATTTCACGATCACTGGCGGCGGGCCCGCATTTACCACGCAGCCTCAAAGTGCAACGGTGAATGTCGGCAGCAGTGCCACGTTTATAGCGATGGCCAGTGGTTTTCCGACGCCAAGCTATCAATGGTATCGCGGTGCGACTGCGCTGACGGGCCAGACGGACACGTCGTTGACGCTTTCGAATGTGCAGGCAAGCGATGCGGGTAGCTACACCGTGGTAGCAACCAATACGTATGGGACAGCACCATCGAATGCGGCGACTTTGGCGGTGCAGGCGGCACCGGCGATCACGACCCAGCCTGCGAGCGTGGGTTTGGCCACGGGGGCAACGGCAAATTTCTTGGTGGTGGCCACAGGTACGGCACCGTTGAGCTACCAATGGAAGAAGGGCGGTGTGAATATAGCGGGGGCGACGAGTTCTACCTATTCGATTGGCAACGCACAGACGACGGATGAGGGAAGTTATACGGTGTCGGTGAGTAATCCGGCGGGTTCTCTGGTGTCGAATGCGGCAACGTTGACGATTCTTGCGGCACCCGTGATCAGCACGCAGCCGGAGAGTCTCAGCGTGACGATCGGCAGCAACGCAACAT
The DNA here is from genome assembly GCA_031404135.1 of Verrucomicrobiota bacterium. Taxonomy (GTDB): domain Bacteria; phylum Verrucomicrobiota; class Verrucomicrobiia; order Opitutales; family Opitutaceae; genus JADKHC01. Next base: position 40,888 of record JANNHA010000095.1, read on the forward strand.
TTTTGGTGGTGGCGGATGGAGCGGCTCCGCTGAGTTATCAATGGCAGCTCGGCGGCGTGGCGATCCCTGGCGCTACGGGTGCGAGCTACACGATTAGCAACGCTCAGCTAAGCGCAGCCGGTAGCTACACGTTGGTGGTTAGCAACAGCATCGGCTCGGCCACGAGTTCCGCAGCGGTCCTGATGGTGACCGCGTCGGCGGTTGCGCCAACGATTTCAACGCAACCACAAAGTGTGACGGTGACGGCAGGTGTCGGCGCGTCATTCAGTGTGAGCGCGGCGGGGACTTCGCCACTGGGCTATCAATGGAGAAAAGGCAGTACGGCGATCACCGGAGCCACCCGGGCCAGCTACACGATTACGAGCACGCTACCTACGGACGCTGGTTCGTACTCGGTGGTTGTCACCAATAGTGCAGGCACGGCTACGAGCGGTGCGGCGACGCTCACGGTGAACCCTGCATTGACGGCGCCCACGATTACCACTCAACCCACCAGCGAGACGGTCGCGACGGGGCACGATGTTAGCTTTTCGGTCGCGACGAACGCCAATCCAGCCGCCAGCTACCAATGGTCGGTCTCCACGGATGGCGGCGCGACCTGGACCTCCGTGTCGAATGGCGCGGGCTATGCGGGAGCCACCACGGGCACCTTGACGGTGAAGAATGCGAGTGTGGCGATGAACGGTTATCGTTACCGTTGTTCAGCGAGCAATAGCAGTGGTTCGGTTAACTCCAGCTCGTTGACGTTGTCGGTGGCGGCAGCAATTTTTCCCGCTCCTGTCGGTCTTGCGATCAACGGTGCCGGCGTGATTTTCGTTAGTGATTCTTCGACGAACACCCTTCAGTCCGTCAGCATCGCGTGGCAGGCATCGGTTCTCGCTGGTACATCCGGACAGCAGGGCACGAGTGATGGCGCGGGCGCGACTGCACGGTTTCGCCAGCCGGGCGGCGTGGCGCTCGATGGCGCGGGCAATCTCTACGTGGCCGATGCGGGCAACTCGATTATTCGTAAAATTTCCTCAATCGGCGTTGTAACGACAGTGGCTGGTTCGGCTTCAAATCAGGGGCATCGTGACGGCGTGGGCACGGCGGCTTGGTTTAATTCACCGGCGGCGATCGCTGTGGATGGTGCGGGAATCCTTTATGTGGCGGATTCTGGCAACGCGGTGATTCGAAGGATCGCCGTGGACGGTACGGTGAGCACGCTTGCGGGAACCGCAGGCGCGACCGGGAGTGCCGATGGCACGGGTGCGACAGCGCGGTTTAACCAGCCTTCTGGACTCGCGCTGGATGCGACGGGAAATCTTTATGTGGCGGATACGTTGAACCAGACGATCCGCAAGATCACCCCGGCGGGTGTTGTCACCACGCTGGCCGGGTTGGCGGGCGTGAGCGGTTCGGCGGATGGCAACGGGGCGGCAGCGTCCTTTAGCCAGCCGCGCGGTCTGGTGGTGGACTCTGCTGGGAATGTCTTCGTGGCCGACACGGCAAACTCGGCGATCCGCAGAGTTACCTCCTCGGGTTCAGTCACGACCATCGCCGGACTGTCCACGATCTCTGGTTTTTTGGACGGTACGGGGACCAGCGCTTGGTTGAATCAACCGAAAGACGTGAAATTGGATGCGGCCGGTAATCTTTACGTGGCCGATACGGGCAATGCGGCGATTCGCAAGATCACGCCAGCGCTGGTCGTCGACACGCCGGTGATCACGGCGGCTGTCGTCGCACCGCCGACTCCTTCAAGCTCGAGCGGTGGTTCGAGTGCTCCTGATTCAGAAGGCCCGCCGCCCGGAAAGAGTGGAGCGGGTTCGCTGGAGGGCTGGTTTGTCTTGGGTCTGGCCGCGCTGGTGGCGATGGCGCGTGGTTTGAGAAAGTGCGCCGGTCAATAATTCTGGAGCAGTTACAGAATAGCATAGCCGTTCTTGGTAGGGCGCGAACGCTGGGCGCGCCGGGCGTTTCGATCTGGGCGCACCCAGCGTTTGCACCCTACCCACTGAACATGGTCCAAGACTTGAACATTGGGTTTGGCGACGACGGTTTAAACGAAAAGCCCTAGCAGAAAGTTTGTAACGTATTATGTTACAAATTATCCCCGAGGGCTAAGTCGAAAAGCAGGGGGGGAGTGAGGGGGCGGGGGGGGGAATGGATGTGATTTTCTGCTATGCCTCCAGCCCCGTCGTCGCCCTCCGCTTTCTCCAAACAAAATACCCCACGCTATGACGCCAAATCGGAATACCATGTTTTCACGCCCACCGCCCCGGTTTTTGCTCTTTCCGCCAACCGTCTTCCCGCGCATACACGGGAGCATGCCGTCTCTCGCCGATTCCTACTTTTCCCGCGCCAACGAACTGCTCGCCAGCGCTCGCGAGAAAAACGCAGCCACGCTCGCCGCACTGGCACCCATCATCGGCCGCTCTCTCGCCACCGGTGGCGTGCTCCACACCTTTGGTTCGGGTCATTCTGAAATGATCGCACGCGAGATCATCGGCCGCGCCGGTGGACTCATGCCCGTGACCGGTCTCTTCGACCCTGGCTACGGATTTTCAGAAAACATCGTCGGTTACGGCACCCGCCTCGCTGAACGCCACCACCACCACTACGGCCTGCGCACCGGCGAAACCATCATCGTTATTTCCAACTCCGGGAAAAACGCCTCGCCCATCGAAGTCGCCCTCTACGCCAAACAGAAAGGCCTCACCGTCGTCGGCCTCACGTCGCTCGCCATGAGCACCACCGCAAAAACCGTTCATCCCGGCGGCAAAAACCTCCACACCATCGCTGACTACACTCTCGACAACCTGGGCGTCTCCGGCGACGCGATCACTGAAATCACGCCCGGCCAGTTTGCTGGCCCGACTTCTACATTCATCGGCTGCACCCTCCTCAACCTGCTCATGCTCGGCGTCCTCGAATGGCTCCGCGACAACAACCACCCGCTCCCGCTTGTCCGCAGCCAAAACCTTCCCGGCGGCATGGAAGCCAACATCGAACTCTCCCAAAAATACCGCACCCGTCTGAGCAAACTCATCGGGTGATTTCTGAATCTGGAGCTCAACAACTCTGGAAAAAGACAAAGTCCGAAAAAACAATTTCCGTTCCTGAGTTCCAGTGTTCCAGATTAAAGTAACCTCATGAAAATCGGCGTCGACGGCGGTGGCACAAAAACCGAACTTATCTTAATCGGCCCTGACGGCGAAGTCGGTGCCCGTCACACCGCTCCCGGCTGCAATCCCAGTGTGATCGGCCCTGAGAACGCCTGCAAAATCCTCACCGATGCTCTGAGCTATCTGCGTCTCGCCCATCCCGCGCCCATCACTCACACCCTTCTCTGCATGGCGGGCAGCCCGGCTTGCTGGCAGGAATTTGCCGCAACGCTTTCCGACTTCGGTAAGATCGAAACATCGACCGATGCCCTGCCCGTGCTCGAACTTGCCACTAGCGGCAAAACCGGCCTCGTGCTGCACGCAGGCACCGGTTCCTTCGTGGCTTTGCGTGCACCGGACGAAACCCTTCATTACGCTGGCGGTTTTGGCTGGCGCGTCGGCGATCCCGGCAGCGCCCAGGATGTCGGACGGCGCGCACTGGCCCGCGCGCTCGCCGAATTGCAGGGCTGGGCCCCCGCCTCCGGCCTCGGCACCGTCCTGCGCGAAATGTTCGCCACCGACAAGCCCGGCACCATCACCGCAGCGCTCCACCGCGACCCCGAGCCGAACCAGCGTATAGGGGCATTCGCCGCCCGCACCTCCCAACTCGCCGTCAGCGGCGACACCGTCGCCCGGGACATCGTGCTGGCCTCGACCGGCGAACTCCTCGCCTGTGCCGAAACGGCCGCCAGAACCATTTTTAAAACGCAACCTCTGGCTGCGCTTTCCGCCGGTCTCAGTGGCCCGATCCTGACCCAGCCCTTCGTCGTGGCCGCGCTCCAGGCACGAACCTTTCTGCCACTCAAGCCCCTGACAGAGCCGCCCATCGAAGGCGTGCGGCAGCTGCTCAGGAAGCGTTGAACGGCCTCAACCGAGGCGATCCTTGCGTCCAAAAACCGCACCGAGCCCAGACCAGCCGGTGAGGCCGACGAAAACCATCTCTGCCGCCACCAACACCGGAATTGAAAAAAATCCTTGGTGGACAAAAAAGCCCAGCCCACAGCCCACCAGCACGCTCAACCCGGTCGCAAGCCAGACCCGGCGATCCTGAGAAATTGCCCATGCCACCCGAGGCTTCCGTACGATCGGCAAACCCATCGCCTGCCAGGCGACCATGCCGCCTGCAATACAGTGCACGTTTTCAAAACCAGCGGCCGCAAATGCATCGAGCAATTGTTGCGAATGTTCGCCGGCGCGGCAGATAAAAAAGATCGGTTTGCCCTCGGCATCCCGGCTCCATTCAGCTTGGAGTTGCACCATCGTCATCGACCCCAGCGGAATATTGTGCGCTTGAGGCACATGACCCTGCCGAAATTCATTCGATGATCGCACGTCAATCAACACCGATCCCGGATCAATTTCCAGCTGTTCACTGAGTTCGTAGACTGAGACGGTTTTGATCATGGCACCGCTCAACATCGGCACGCGCGCCACCATTCCTAAACTCAAATGGCGAGCATCCGAACCGCTCGGCGCTCAACACACGCGTGCGTCGTAGGAGCGATACTCGCACGGGAAAACCGGCCGCCCCAAACGCTTCGAGCTGATCTGCTCAAGCTGGATCGCCACGTGGGGATTGTGCGTCATGAAGCGAAGAAAATCGGATTTGCTGATCGTCAGGCAACGCGTCTCCTCAATGGCAACGATATCGGAACCCGCCGCACTGTTTTGCAGCAAACTGACTTCGCCGAAGAATGAGCCGAGCCGCAAGCGACCTCGCAGACGTCCATCACGGCGAATCGCGACCCGGCCCTCGTAAATTAGAAAAAACTGCTGACTGTCCTGACGCTCGGCCACGATCAGTTCGCCGTTGTTATACCGAACCATCGAAGCGATCTGGGTGAAACGCGCCACGGCTTGCGGATGCCAGTTGGCGCAAAAACTCAGCTCGCGCAAAAAGGGCGCTTTCTGGGCCAGATTGTCCGCCAACGTCACGCCGATCGGAACCACCGCATGCCGCTCAAATTCCCGGATCGGAATTGATAGCACCAACAACGGCGTGAGCGAACGAACCTGCACCTGATGCCGATCGGTATCGAGCAGCGTGTGCGCACCAAAAATATCGCCTTCTTTCAAGACCATGGCTTTCTCCGCGCGGCCCGATTTGAGGCGCCGATACACCACCACGCGCCCCGACAAAATCACACTCACATTTTTGGATTGATCGGCGAACTTATGAATCGTCTTCCACGCTTTGAAAAAGCGCGGCTGCCCACAACTCGACAACGCCGCGCGTGCTGCCGGGGCGAGGCGACGAAACAAAAGCGAATCCGCCATGAGGCGCACGATCCGGCCTTCCTCGACCGGAGCCACGCTGTTCAACCGCCAGCGTTTCCATTGCAGTTGGTTGCGTTGAACATAGGCCCGGCTACGAGAGTAGAGATAACGCACGGCCGGCGGCCCGAAATAGGCGAGCAGCGAAGCACCGGCCACCAAGAAAAAAACCGCCACCGCCTCCTTCAAATATTTTCCGTCGATCAAGCCGCCCGGCGACACGCCAAATGCACGCACCGCTGTGAAAACCACCAGCGACACCCAACAAATACCCCAGGCGAGACGGGCGCTGACATAACCAACCGACACGCGGGCAAGCCCCGCCTTGAATCTCACGCGCCAATTCTGGTTCAGGCTAAAAATGAAATTCTTGTGCGTATCCAACACATGTCCGCGGCAAACCGTCGAGAGCAACTCGCTCGGCGCACTCCCGTCAAACGGGCGCAACATCACGATCACCGCCAAGACATGCAGCGCGCCCCATTCCGGCCGGAACTGCCAGATGCAGGCCGCACTCGCCAGCACAGGAAACAGCCGAACGCTCGCCACACCAGCCTGCGTAAGCCGGTCGCACATGCATGAATCCTCCAAGCTCACGCCAAAATACGGAACCGGTCGCCAGATATTAAATTTCGGGGAATACACCTCGCCACCGCCATCGCGCAGAACCGAGGCCGCGAGCGCCTGCCCTAGACTCACACCGGCAATCAACAGTATCCAACCAATGGATATATCATAAAAGCCCTGCGGCCACGCCGACGGCCAGGGAAAGGGACGCGTCAGCAACAGCCCCATCGCCGCCGCTGCGGAAACCCAGGTCAGGGTCAGCGGAAATCGCGGTCCGAGCGAAACTATCCATCGCCGTGCCATGCCATTGTTCTCACCGAGAGGTTGTCGATCCACCAACAGCACACCCGCTCGCAACGCTTTAAGAACCAGTTCGTAGTATTCGCGCAGAGGCAAACACGTCCGGTTCAAAATCACCGCGCGTAAAACATCGGGCACCGTTGCCGGATTGGCGAAATTGCGCAGCATATTCCACTGCTCCGCCGTGACCGTAAGGTACTTCCGATTCGCCGCATTCTTAACCACAAAAATCGGTCCCGTCGATTCCGCGCGCATGACATGCGGATTCAACCGGAGCGTTTGTGCGGTAAAAACGAGTTGTTCGTCCATCGGGTAATTCGGGAGCAGGCGATTGCCAGTGAATCAGCGCCGGGGAAACCGATTGTCTTAGCCGGTAGCTCCGGGGGCCTCTGGGGTTTTTTCCGGCGGGCCGATCAAATCCACCACGGCTGCCTGAAGATCAACCAATCGATAGGGTTTCATCAGGTAACGTAACCTGGCATTTCCCGGCGCCCACAGATCTTCCTCGAGCACATGCCCACTCAAAAGCAAAACCGGCAGATCGGGGTTGATCTTGTGCAAACGCGCCGCGAGCCCCAGCCCATCGAGATTCGGCATCAACACATCGGTGACGACCAAACTGATCTCGGCCTTGCGCTCGTTGTAGGTTTTCAAGGCTTGCACGCCATCTTCCGCCTCGATCATGCGGTAGCCTTGCTGCTCCAATGTGATACGGGCGATCGAGCGCACCTCGGGCTCGTCATCGACAAACATAATTAAATCACACTTGCCTGTACCTTTTGCCGCCTGTGAAGCAGCTGAAGAACCAAAAAGTTTTTTGAGACGAGAAATCATGGTGTTGGCTGGTTAAGCTATTATGAGCGTCGCGAAGACCGGGATCTTGAATTCGTTTTGAATCACGAAAGTATAAAACACAACCTGTTGTGTTTGAACAGAGTCGAGAACGCCATTTTGGCAATTGTTTTACAGCCAAACAGACCTTTCGCTTTGGGCCGGCCTCGCTCAAACAAAGCCGGCCACGTCGCCCGTGCTGCGACCCTTACGGCGCGGAAGCGGTGACCGCGGCGGGCTTGAGCGCGAGGACAAGCAACTGCCCCTGCCGCGCATAATCGATCGCTTCAGCGAGGATGCGCGCCGACTCCTGCGGAGCGTGGAAACCCATCGAGTTTTCCGCAGAAATGAAATCGAGTCGCCACTGGGCCTTGCGCTGCAGGTCACGCGCCGGCTTGAGGTCGGCGTCGGTCGAGCCGCGTTTCATCGCGTCGGCGAGCGCACTGATGAGACTGACCACCGCTTCCTCGGCCCGGTCAAGCAACGCCTTGTTGCGATCCTGAATGCTGACCACGCGGGCGCGGATTTCCTCTTCCGGGATGCGATGGCAGGTCTGACAGGCCTGGGCAACGTTGAGCAGCGGGCTGCGCACGTGGTGATTGCTGACCTTGATTGCCCCTTCGCGTTGGTACGGCATGTGGCAGTCCGCGCACGAAACACCGCTGCGCGCGTGGATGCCCTGGCTCCAAAGTTCGAACTCGGGATGCTGCGCTTTCAACACGTCGGCACCCGATTCCTTGTGCTTCCAGTCCTTGTGGCCCACTTGATCGTAGTAGCTTTCGATTTGTTCGACCTTCAAACCATTATGCCAGGGGAACGTGACGAGTTTGCCCTCGCCTTTAAAGTAATACTCGACGTGACACTGCGCGCACACGAGTGAACGCATTTCCTGGCGGTTAGCCTCGGTGTTGGGACTATATTCACCCTTGCGGCCTTCTTTGCGCCAACGCTCGATGCTCGGCAGGTGCGGCGTGGGCTGATCCGACTTCGCGAGCGCACGGATGCCGTTGAGGAAACCCGGGCGGTTGACCCGAAGATTCATCGTGTCGGCCTCATGACAATCGATGCAGGAAACGGGATGCTCCACGAGTTTGGTCGCCTCGCTGTAAGACATTTTGCAGACGACCTCGAAGCCCTTTTGGATCTGCGCTTCCCAGTTTTCCTTGCCCGCTGGAGCCCCGGCCTTGAGGCCTTCATCAATGTAGGCGTTCAACGTCGACGCATGGCAGTGCAAGCATGCGCCCGGCTGTTTAAACTTAGGATTAGTCACTCGTTCGGTTTCACGCTGGTCCTTCAGCATGTAGGCATGGCCGCGTTCTTCGCGGTAGTCGGTGCCGAAGGCGTAACCGGCGAAAATGTGGCGCCAGACCGGATCATCATCGAGATGCTGAAACGCTTCGCTGCCACCGAACTTCGTGCGCTCGATGTCCACCGTGCGCCGGTAACTGTCGTACTGGCGCGGATAGTTTTTACCCCAAACAGCGGGATCGATCGTCTTGTCGCTCACCTCGACCACGCGAAAGGCGTTTTGTGTGGCCTCGGCTTTGCGAGCTTTGATGTTTTGAAACAAGAGCATCAGGGCAATCGTGGCCGTGCCGGCGAGTGCGATGACGACAACATAGATCCACAGAGCAAGGCCGCGACGGTCGGAGAAACGCGTGGTTTTCATGAGAGGAAGGGGAACAGTTTTTTGTAGTTAGAAAATGGAGACGCTGACGGCTCAATGGATCGGGCCATGGCCGACATCGCGGTGACAGTGTACACAATCGAGCATCTTCTTCGGATCGCCGGGATGCGTGTTGATGCCGTCAACGATTTCCACGTGGCAGCTGACACAGTTTTTCTGCAACACCGCCGCGTTGCTCGGCTTGATCATGATCGGCTCCTTAAAATCCTGGAACGTAAAACCCTTGGAATGATAATAACCGTTTTCCGCCTTCGTCATGTACTTGCCGATGAGGTCGTGCGGCGTGTGACAATCGTTGCAGGTGGCGACGGCGTGGTGCGGACCTTTTTGCCAGCCATCGAACTGCTCGCGCATAATGTGGCAGTTGACGCAGGCCTTCGGATCGTTCGAAAGATAAGAAAAGCCCTGCCCGTAATAGAAAGTATAACCACCCACACCGGCAAAGAGTCCGAGCGTGGACGCCAGGATCAGGCCGAGAATGATGCGTGTTTTGGTGACAGAGGAAGGCACAGGTGAAATCGGCTCAAACGCTGAACGCGCGTAAAAACCGTAACAACGTTCAGTGCGACCGGAGTTTGATCTGCGTCAAGATTTCAAGGGAATGCGACTGGAAAAATTCGGCGGTTCGACATTTGCACAAAGGCCATTCCATTGCGACATGACCGCCAACCTCCGCTGGTCCGCTTGGAAATCTCTTCCGCTCACCTTTTCGCCTGCGGTGCTCGCCGAAACTCTCGACGGCGGCCAGAGTTTCCGCTGGGCGCGAAATGCCGATGGCGCATGGATCGGCCTCTGGGGCGGGTGCGTCGCGAAACTGGCCCAGGATAACAGCGGCGCTTTGCGCTGGTGCGCGCCCACGATGATCGCCGACCGCGTCGAGCGAGAAATCCACCGCTATCTCGGACCCGAGGGCGACTTCGCCACACAGATCGACACCTTGCCTTGGCGCAGCGACGCTCATCTGTCGGCCTGCCTCGCGGCGTTTCCGGGCTTGCGCATCCTGCGCCAACCCTTTGGCGAAACGCTGCTGTGCTTCCTGTGCAGCGCGACCAAGCAGATCGTGCAGATTAAACAAATGGTCGCGTTACTCGCCGAACACCACGGCGCGGAGATCGCGCCCGGCTTCAAGCATCTGCCCACGTGGAACGAACTTGCCTGCGTATCCGAAACCCAACTACTCAGTTGCAAACTCGGTTTTCGAGCACGCTACATCAGCGAAACCGCCCGTTTCATCGCAGCGAATCCTGGCTGGCTCGAAGCCACCGAAGCGGCACCGTACGCGGCGGCCAAGGAACGCCTTTGCACCTTGCCGGGCGTTGGGGAAAAGGTGGCCGACTGTGTGCTTCTTTTCGGCGCGGGCCGGCTGGAAGCGTTCCCGGTTGACGTGTGGATTTTGAAAACCATGGCCCGCCGTTACGGACTCGACGGCTGGAAACCTGCCCACGTCGCGCACTTCGGACGCACCCATTTCGGGCCCTTCGCCGGCCTCGCCCAGCAATATCTTTTCTCTTATGAACGCCGCGCCGAAAAACCGTTTGTCACTTAATAGATGACAAACGACCGGCGTGAGACGGCGCGCTTGGCGGCCCACGCCGGGGCTCAGTGCGGTTTCTGGATCAGCTCGATTTCGTAGCCTTCGGGCGCGTCGATGAACGCGATGATCGCGCCGCTGCCGGTTTTCGTCGGGCCGTCGCTGAGTTTGAAGCCTCTCGCCTCAATCGCTGCGGTGAACGCCTCGAGATCGGCGACTTCGAACGCGAGGTGCATGAGGTCGGGTTGCACCTGCACGGCGGGGCTGTTGGGCAGCTGGCAGATTTCGATTTCCTCCTCGCTGTTGGGTGTGGCGAGAAAAACAATCTGCGCGCCGCGCGGCGAAATACTGCGGCGGGCCACGGTAAGGCCCAGGGCCTCTTGATAAAACTGAATGGTACGCTCGATGTCGTTTACGCGCATGCGCGTGTGGAGAAGTTTTTTAACCATGATGGCGCAAGCGTCGGTCACCCGCTCAGCCGAGACAAGTCGCCATCGATCATTTCCGCGCCTGTTGGCGGCGGATTGCTGGACGACTTTGTCGCTGTTGTTAACGGCGGCATTGAGTGGTTCGACGCCGCGGGCTTGTTCGTTGGAGGCGGTAGGGGCGCGACAAGGCCGCTATTTCGCCTGCTTGGCTAAGCAGGCTTGAATAGCCGAATTCAGTTCTTGTGGACTAAAGGGTTTGAGCAGTTTCCCGTCGATGTGAAGCGAGTCCAGTTCCCGGCGTTCGGCTTCACTGAGGCGACCGCTGGCGACGAGAATATGACCGGCGTAATGGGTGGTGCGAACACGTCGGACGATTTCGATACCGCTGATGCCGGGGAGGTCGAGGTCGAGTAGCAGCAGATCGTAGGCGGGTTGTGTGCTCAGGTGCTGCCACGCGGCATTGCCGTTGGCTTGATGGGCGACTTGGTGTCCGAGGCGGCGCAGGGCGGAGATGACGGTCTTTGCCACCAGTTCGTCGTCCTCAACAAAGAAGATGTTAGCTGCCACGATCCCGGGTTTAGCGGTTTCCAGTTGTTTTACTGGGGCGGGTGTGGCGACTGGTTTTGTCGCGGTCATGGGCAGCCAGACGTGAAAGGCGCTACCGGTGTTGGGTTCAGATTCGACGGTGACTTTGCCGCCCAAGCGGGTGACGAGGTGCCAGACGGTGGCGAGGCCGAGGCCGGTGCCTTTTCCCACTTCTTTGGTGGTGTAGAAAGGTTCGAAGATGCGTTCGCGCACGCCGTGGGTCATGCCCATGCCGTTGTCGCGCACAGTGAGGCGGATCCAGCCGAGATAGGGAGGGCGACTGCTGTTGTAGGGGCTGTTGTCGTTCGGCCCGGTGGGCAGTTCGAGGGCTTCGACGTGGATTTGGGCGTTCCAACTGTTTGTGGCGTCGCTCGCCAGTTTCTCCATCAGGGTATCGCGGGCGTTGAGGAGGAGGTTCAGCGTAATCTGGTGGAGGTCGGCGGGGTTGATGAAGAGGGCCGGAAGGTTGTCGGGCAGGTTCATCGCCAGGGTTATGCGGCGGTCGATGGTCGGACGAAGGAGGTCGAAGTTGGCGCGGATGAGGGTGGGCAGGAGGACTTCTTCGATGTGGGCGTCGCCCCGGCGGCCGAAGGTGAGCAGACGGCGGGTCAAATCGGCTCCGCGTTTGGCGGCGCGGGAGATGGTATCGAGTTCCTCCATCATCCTGGGGTTGCGGGCGAATTCCAATGCAAGCAGCTCGATCTTGAGCATGATTGGGGTGAGGAGGTTGTTGAATTCGTGGGCGATGCCGCCGACGAGTTCGCCGATGGCGCGGAGGCGGCGGCCTTGGGCGATTTCGGCGTCGATGCCTTTTCGTTCGGTGATGTCGTCGATGAGAAAACAGAGCTGGCGGGGGCTGTCTTTCTCGTCGTTATCGAGGGGGACGAGGGTGATGGCGAAGTCGCGGCGGGTGTCGTCTTGGTGGAGTTCAAATTTGAGCAGGTCGGGTTGGAGACCACTGCGGCGAAAGCACTGTGTCCAAAATTCCACTACAGAGGTGGGCAGGGGGAGTTCTGCGAGGATGCGGTTGGCGACGGGCGTATTGTGTAGATTCAGGAGCCGGGTGGTGCCGGGGTTGATGGAGACGAAACGGAAGGAGTTGCCGGTTTCTGCGATCACGCCCATGGCGGTGGGCACGTTGTCGTAGAGGGCTTGCAGGAGTTGTTCGCGTGCGTGCAGGCTTTCTTCGGCGGCTTTTTGGCGCGTGATGTCCTGCACCGTGCCGAACAATCCGGTGGTGTTGCCCTGGGCGTCCTTCATCGGGCGGGCGGTGGCGAGCAGGGTTTTTATGGTGCCGGCACCGACCTGGACGGGGAGGGTCAGGTCGCAGGCGATCCCGTCGTGCAGCGTGGTGAGGATCGTGCGGTGGAGGAGGGCGCGTTCGGTGCGCGGCAGCCGCTTGAGCAGGCTTAAGTACGAGGGCGGGGGGTGATCAGGTTTGTAACCGAGGATGCGAAGGACTTCGGGCGAGCAATCGGTTTTGCGTGTGCGCGATTCGTAATGCCAGTTGCCGAGGCGGGCGATGCGCTGGGCTTCGGCGAGGATGGCTTCGCTATCGGCGAGGCGGTGGGCCTGCCGGGCGAGGCGTTTTCGGAGCGTGCGTTGACGGAACAAGCCGAACAGAGCGGCGAGCAGTCCCACGGCCAAGCTGGACGCGACGTAGATAACGACGTGTTCGCGATTGATGGCTGGGTTCTCGTAGCGGCCGAACCATTTGTTGTAGATTATATCATATTCGCCGCTTCGGTTGACGGAGGCGAGTCCTTCGTTCAGGCGGGCGAGCAGGGTGGCGTCGCCTTTGCGGACGGCGTAACAGTAGCGGGTGTCGTAGCCGACGAGGGGCTTGCCGAGTGCCTTGAGGTTGGTGAGGTGGTCGCGATCGATGTGGGCGAGGGCGCTGAGTCGCGTGGCGAAGGCGGCGTCGTGCTTGCCGGCGTTGAGTTCTTTGAGGTACTCTCTCACTGGGTTGATATGGACCGGCTTTGCGGTGACGCCGTTGTCGCGCAGGTATTTTTCACCGATGCTGTTGATGCCCGAAAAGACGACCACGGCGTTGTTAAGCTCGGCGGGGTTTTTGTAGCGCGTATCATTTTTTCGGACGAAGAAACCTCCCTGGAGCGCCATGTAGTGAACTGAAAAATCGGCGAAGACCCCGCGGGCGGTGCTAAAGCTGAACGCTTGCAGCATATCCAGTTTTCCTTGTTCTAATAGTTCGGCAAGTTCGCTGGCTGGAGCGTTGAGGCGTTTGATTCTTATGCCCGTCGTGCGGGCAACGGCGTCGAGCAGGTCAACGGCAAAGCCTTCGCATTGGTTGTCGGATCCTAGATGGGAAAATGGGTAACTCTCCGTGGCCGAGCCGACCGTGATGGCTTGGTCGAAGCGGTGCGCGTCTGAAAAACCTGTCGTTTGCGCCGTCTGGCCGTGGAGGCACACCATCGTCCCGACAACGATGAAGAGCCGGAAAAATCTGTGGCAGGTTGAAGGGCTGGGAATCAAGATAGGCTTAGACAAATGGGTGTGGATTCACATTGTTCGCATGGGTCGGCCATCGTGTCTCGCAATTGAGTTCGTGCAATCCTTCTTCCCCAAAAACACTGGAGTTGTCCCCATGAAATCGACGTCCCTGTCACAACCGTACTCCCTGAATCGCCGTGATTTTCTGCGGCAAACCGCCGGTGTCGCCGCCATCGGCTGGCTGGCTGGCAAACAACTTTTTGCGCAGGCACCTGGTGCAGCGCCTCTTGTCCCCCCCGCCGCCGCTCGACCCGCGAATCCTTCGCCGCCGCGGTCGGAGTTTCGGCCTTTGCGGCGCAACGTCGGCCTCTTCACTGGTCGCGGCGGCTCGATCGGCTGGCTCGCGTCAGCGGAGGCGCTGGCCGTGGTCGATACGCAGTTTGCCGAGACGGCGGCGCTCTGTCTCGCCGGTCTGCCTGGCCGCGCGGACCGAACCATTGATGTTGTACTAAACACGCATCACCACGGCGACCACACTTCGGGCAACGGCGTGTTCAAGCCGGTGGCGAAAACCATCGTTGCCCAGGCCAACGTTCCCGCGCTGCAACGCGCCGCCGCTGAGCGGGCGAAACCGCCGACCACCGACAAACAGGTTTACGCCGACACGACGTTTGCCGAGAATTGGCGGATGGAACTCGGCGACGAGGGGGTGAGCGCGCGGTATTTCGGTGCCGCGCATACCAACGGCGACGCCGTCGTGCTTTTTGAAAAGGCCAACGTCGTTCACCTGGGCGATCTTGTTTTTAACCGCGTTTATCCGGTGATCGACCGCGTCGGTGGCGCGAGCATTCGGAACTGGATTGTTGTTCTCGAAAAAATCGCGCGCGAATACCCGGCCGATGCGATTTATATTTTTGGCCACGGCAACCCGAAATTCGGCGTCACCGGCCAGCGGGGCGACCTTTTGGTGTTGCGCGACTATCTCGGCTCGCTGCTCGACCATGTGCAGGTGCAAATCACCGCCGGCAAAAGCAAAGCTGAGGTCGCGACGATGGAGAACTTCGCGGGATTCCCTGATTTTCACCAAGCATTGCCCAATCGCCTCGGTTCAAATCTCGGCACCGCCTACGACGAGCTAACGTCGACGACGAGCTGAGTAAGAAAGATTCTGTGCTCTCTCGGCTATTGCCAGGCTCGGTGGGGGCTGGTGGAGTCGGCGCTTTTATGCAGCTCGACATTCCTCCCGGCGATTTCGCCGGCTATATCTTTGATCTCGATGGCACCTTGGTGGACACCATGCCGCTTCACTACCTCGCGTGGGACGAGGCGATGCACGGCGTCGGGCTCAAAGAGAAACTCAACGAGGACTTGTTCTACTCGCTCGGCGGCGTGCCGACGCGTCATGTAGCCGAACTAATCGGGAAGCACTACGGACTCACGCTCGATCCCGATGCGGTCATGCACACGAAGGAGCGGCTCTACCTGAAGCTCGTGCATCAAGCCGAACCAATCGGACCGGTTGTCGAATTTCTGGAACGCATGGCGATCACGCATCCGTGTGCGATTGCGACCGGCGGTACTCCGGATGTGGCGTTGCCCGCGCTCGATGCGGCGGGATTGCGCGGTTTTTTCAAGGTGATCATTACGCCGCTGGACGTGCCTCCTGGTCGTGGTAAACCCGCGCCGGATATGTTCCTGCTCGCGGCTGCGAAAATGGGTGTGCCGGCAAACCGTTGCCTCGTGTTCGAAGACGCCGAGCCGGGCATCCGGGCCGCGCTCGCCGCTGGCATGCAGGTCGTACACGTGCCGAGTCGACAGTAACGGGACGTTGGTATGAAACCAGGCGTTATCGGAAAAATCGTTGATAAACTTTCCAGCCGACCCAGCAGCCGACGAGCGCGCCCACGCCGCTGATAAGGAAACCGGTAAACATATCTGCGCCCAACATGTCGGCCGCCCACCAGAAAACGTAACTCGCCACGCCGGATAGGCCGAAAATGCAGAGCTTGAGCATGGCGCGAGCGTGGGCGAAGCGGGGGCGGGCTGTCGAAGCTGAACACGCACCTCGAACGGATTGGCCTCGGTGAACTGAATTCGTTGGACGTGACGCGCCTTCACGTTGTCAGTCGTAGCGTGGAATTGATCGACGAAATCATGCGGCAAGCCGCGCTCTACCCGCGCTGGTTGGTGATCACGGGCTCGGTGCTCGTCGGACTCGTTGCGCTTTGGATAGTAGTGAAGCTGCTCAAGTGGACCATGATCCTCTTATTCACCCTCATTCTCCTCGTGATTGTGGCCGGTGTGTTGATCGGTTGGCTCGGCTGAGGCGGCCGGCGGCGGATAATGTCTCGAACGCACCCGCTTTTTCTTGTCACGTTTTCGCACACTCCATACCCCTCAACGATGAAGTACATCTTCGTCACCGGTGGCGTCGTTTCCTCGCTTGGTAAAGGCCTGACGGCTGCGGCGCTCGGCGCCCTGCTCGAAATGCGCGGCCTCATGGTGCGCATCCAGAAGTTCGACCCGTACCTCAACGTCGACCCAGGCACGATGAGCCCGTTCCAGCATGGCGAAGTGTACGTGCTCGAAGACGGTGCCGAGACCGATCTCGACCTCGGCCATTACGAACGTTTCACCAGTGGAAAACTTTCCCGCCTCAATAACCTAACCTCTGGCCAGGTCTACGAAAGCGTCATCCAAAAAGAACGTCGCGGTGCGTTCCTCGGCAACACCGTGCAAGTCATCCCGCACGTCACGAACGAGATTAAAGAACGCATCTACCAGGCCGCAAAAGACGTCGACGTCCTCATCACCGAAATCGGCGGCACCACCGGCGACATCGAAGGCCTGCCCTTCCTTGAAGCGATGCGTCAGTTCGCCCTCGAAGTCGGTCAACGCGACGTGATTTTCATCCACGTGACGCTCGTGCCATTCCTCAAGGCCGCCGGCGAACTCAAGACCAAGCCCACACAACAATCCGTCGCGAAGCTCCGCGAAATCGGTATCCAGCCGCACATCCTCGTGTGCCGTTGCGACCATCCGCTCGACAACAGCCTGCGCGACAAACTCTCGATGTTCTGCAACGTGCCGATGAAGGCCGTGATCGAATGCCGCGACGTCGATTCGATTTACGAACTACCCGTTGCGCTCCAAAAAGAAGGCCTCGACAGCCTCGTCGTTGACCTCTTCACGCTCAACGCCCCGACTCCCGCGAAGAACATCTGGGAAGAAATCGTCGTCCGCATTAAAAACCCGTTGCACAAAGTCCGCATCGGCGTCGTCGGCAAATACATCGAACTACAAGACGCCTACAAATCCGTCTACGAGTCCGTCACCCACGCCGGCATCGCGAACAACGCCGAGGTTGAGATCGTCCGCATCGACGCCGAAGACCTCGAAAAAAAGAACGGCCTCGCGATCCTGAAAAACCTCGACGGCATCCTCGTCCCTGGTGGTTTCGGCGACCGCGGCACCGAAGGCAAAATCGCCGCCGCCAAATACGCCCGCGAAAACAAAATCCCCTACTACGGCCTCTGTCTCGGCTTGCAGATCGCGGTCATCGAATTTGCCCGCAACGTGCTCGGACTCGAAGGCGCGAACAGCACCGAGTTTGATGCGAAGACCGCTCACCCGATCATCAACATGATGGAAGAGCAGAAAGCGATTATCGACAAAGGCGCGACCATGCGCCTCGGCAGTTACGAATGCGCCGTTACGCCCGGCACGCACGCGGCAAAAGCCTACGCCAAGGAAAGCATCCGCGAACGTCACCGCCATCGTTTCGAAGTGAACAACGCCTACGTGGCGCAGTTGCAGAAAGCCGGCATGCTGGTCAGCGGCATCAATCCACGCCGCAACCTCGTCGAGATCGTCGAGTTGAAAGGTCATCCTTGGTTCGTCGCCGTGCAGTTCCACCCGGAATTCCAGTCAAAGCCGAACCAACCGCACCCGCTCTTCGCCGCCTTCATCGGCGCCTCGATCAAGAATCAAAAAGGCGCGGCGCCGAAAGCGAAGAAGCCCTCAACGCAAAGCCGCAAAGCTGCGAAGAAGAAATAGGTCAGGCGCGACGTATTAGATGAGCAGGCCTTCAGATGAGGCCTTTAGGCGAGAGCGGATTATTTGTATCCGCTGAGGATTGAAGGGTAGGGCGCGACCGCTGGGCGCGCCGAAGACGATGCAGAGCATCGTCGTTGCTGCCCCGATCACAAAACCAAAGTCCAAATGATACGGGACGTTGGTTCGCCCCGGAATTGAAGGGGCTGACGTTTCTGCTTTGCCCCATGCCTGATTTGCGCGAACGTGTGCGTTCTCATGCCTGCCGAGCCCATTCGTTTTTTTGATCGGTATTCCAAGACGCTGAAGACCG
The DNA here is from genome assembly GCA_031404135.1 of Verrucomicrobiota bacterium. Classification (GTDB taxonomy): domain Bacteria; phylum Verrucomicrobiota; class Verrucomicrobiia; order Opitutales; family Opitutaceae; genus JADKHC01. The sequence goes on from JANNHA010000095.1 coordinate 59,054, forward strand.
AAGACGTCTATGGCGAAAGCTATCTGCGTTTTACCTACGAGAATCCGTTCGGCCGGTTCCTGCTGTGGTTCTTTGTCAAGCGAGCGCTCTTCTCGATCTATTTTGGCTGGCGAGCGAATTGGAAGTACAGCGCGTTCAAAGTCATTCCATTTATCGTCAAGTACGACCTCGATATTGATGAGTTCGTGAAGACGCCGTATGATTATAAAACCTTCAACGAGTTTTTCTGCCGGACGCTCAAGAAAACGGCGCGGCCGATCGTGGAAGGCGAGCGCGTGGCGGCTCTCCCGGCGGACGGACGGCATCTGGTTTTCCCGAACGTCGATCAGGCGGAAGGGTTTTACGTGAAAGGCGCAAAGTTTACCCTTGCGGAACTGTTCGGCGAAGAAGATTTGCCGGCGGACAAGCAAGTGCTCACGCAGAAATTTGGCGGTGGGGCGATGGTGATTTCGCGGCTGTGCCCGGTCGATTACCACCGGTTTCACTTCCCCTGCGCTGGCACACCGGGCGAGCCGCGATTGATCAAAGGCCCGCTCTTTTCGGTCAGCCCGATCGCGTTGCGCCGGAACATTAACTATCTCGTGCAGAATAAACGTGTATTGACCGAGTTCGAGTCGCCGGTGTTTGGCTCAATGGCTTGTTTCGAGGTGGGCGCGACGAATGTCGGCACTATTTTGCATACGTTTGTGCCGGGTCGACCGGTGGCGAAAGGTGAGGAGAAAGGCCTGTTTAAATTTGGCGGCTCGTGTACGATCACGGTGTTTCAGGCGGGACGAATCCGTTTTGATGCCGATCTGGTGGCACAAAGTCGCGAGTGCGTGGAGACCTACGCGCGCATGGGCGACCGCATGGGCGTGGCACCGTAAAGTAATTCCCAGCCTATGAAAAACTATAGAAAACACTCCTATCAACATCCGCAGACTAACCCTCTTTTGGATTAGTCTATTTCAAGTTTTTCCAAAACATGCGTTTTATTATTCTGCTGCTTTTCACATTCACCGTCGCTCGTGCCGATACGCTTTCTGCCCTCAAGGAACGGTTACTCGCCCTGCAAGGGCCGGCTAATCTGGTTGCCGATGTGACGTTCACCAAACTCGCCACCACAACAGATAAATCTGCACCGGCATACCTGCCTGTGTCCGCCCGTGTATCGGAGAGTCCCGAGGGCTTAAGTGTCCTTCTGCCTTCGTCTTTGCTCGCCTCATACGCCGAGGAACAACGGCGCAAAAACAATGACGCCAATGCGTCCCAGATCATCAGTCAAAGCATCAAGGAATTAAATCCTCTTTTGCTCTGGAAGCCTTTCAAAAGGGACAGCCTTTCAAAAGGGACATTCAAAAGGGACAGCCTTTCAAAAAGCCTTTCAAAGCCTTTCAAATTCAAAAGGGACAAGCCTTTCAAATTCAAAAGGGACAGGTCGAAAATGAGTAGACATAGGAGTACTTGTCTGCTCTCTTTGGTTCCATGCGAGTTGCGCGAATCAAAATTAAGGCCGAAGACGGGGAGGCGGTGTACCACTGCATGACCCGCACCGTGAATGGCGAACGCGTGATCGATGACGTGGCCAAGGAGGTTTTACGCAAACAGCTCTGGCTCACAGCGGACTTTTGCGGGGTGCAGATCTTAACCCATGCGATTCTGAGCAATCACTTCCATGTGCTCCTGAAGGTGCCGCAGAAAACCGTACCCTCCGATGTCGAATTACTCCGTAGGTATAAACTCCTCCACCCAAAACCCACCCGGTACCAGACCGAACGTCTAGAGGTAATAGCGCTTCAGCTGCGTAACGGCGGACCCGAGGGCGAGGCTTGGCGGAAACGTCAACTCGCTTTGATTGGCGATGTTTCGGCGTTCATGAAGCTCGTGAAGCAGCGTTTCGCCATCTGGTTCAACAAGAGTCATCAGCGCTACGGT
>JANNHA010000096.1:0-19157 GCA_031404135.1 Verrucomicrobiota bacterium
CGCTCTCACCGAACAATATTCTACCGCCGTGTGTAACGCACGACGGTAGGGCGCGACCGCGGGGCGCGCCGTACCGAAATACCCGGCGCGCCCAGCAGTCGCGCCCTACCCCAGGACAATTTTGGTTCAACGGCTTCCGCCAGAAATCAGCGGCCAGGAATCATCCCCTTCATCATGTCGCCCATGTTGGGCATCTCAAACTTCTCGTAATCGGCGGGCGGTTTGAAGAGCGAGTCGGGTAATTTGCTTTTGTCGACCAGGGTCACCTCCATGTGCATCTCTTCCGGTCCGCCTTCTTTGGCGCGTTGGATGGTTCGCAGAGGGAAGAAGTTTTCCTGCTCGGCAAATTTTTCCCAAGCGCTGCCCTGAGCCGAACCTTTCCTTCCACCCATCGGACCGCCCTGACTGGCTGTCATAAATTTGCCGAGTTCTTTGGTCACCCAGATCTCGGTGATCTTCTTGTCGGCCGTGCCCACGTATTCTTCGGCCTCGATGCCCGCGATTTTTTCTTTGCGGCCCGTAGCTTTAAAATCCGGCGCGGTGCCGTTCTTGTTGGCTGGGCTCGCCGAGGCCTCGGGCAATTTGGTCACCATGTACATCTTTTCCTTTTCCATGAGCATGGTCGTCTCGCGCGTCTCCATGTTGATAAGCACGGCCATCGAACCTTCGTCCTTTTTGCGCTTTTCGGCCTTCATTTCGATGCGCATCAACGAACCTTTCATAAAATAGGTCATGGGCAGCGTGTCGCGACCGGTGGTCATTTTCATTTCGACTTTGCCTTCGAAGGCCGAGGTGAACGGAGCGGAAACGGCGGCCAGAAAACAGACTGCCGCGAGACGGAGGAGTGAAGCGTATGATTTCATGATTTGAACGGATTGAGGCAGAAAGGCCAACGACGGGAGCCGAACGACCAGAACTTACCACTATCACTCGTTAGCTTTTTTGCAAAAAATTCCTCGGCTCAACCGAAGTTCAGCAACCGACCCGCGCTCAATTCGCGCCGTATTCGCTCGGAAAGCCGATAACCCCGGCGGCCACTTCTTCGGCAACATTTTCCTCGTCAGGTAATTCGTCCAACAGCGCAAAACGCTCCGACGAAAAACCGAGTTCCTGTTTGTCCTTGTGAAACGGATCAGGCGGGTTGTGCAACTCCTCGAGCAACAGCCCAACCGTGGCTGAATCGCCGCCCTTCACGATTTTCTCGCGCCCCAAAAACACCTCGCGAATCGTGTACGTCTTGTCCTTGACCGGAAGTTGCTTGTACAGCGCGCGGATAAACTGCGTGAAGCTATCGTTGATGCAGACGACTCGTTGTCCTTTGACCATGGCGGCTAACGTAATCGGTTTTTCGAAATGTGGAACTCAGGAAATCAGGTAAATTTTCGGGGGAAATATTGAATCTGGAACTCAGGAACGCTGGAAAAGGAGTTAACAATGCGCGTCTGGCCACGCATGCGATCCGATTCCTGAGTTCCAGCGTTCCAGATTAGCTTATTTTCTCCGATCCTCATTCAATCCGCCCCTCGTCGAAATCGATCAAGTCAGGCACGCTGATGATCTGATCCGCGCGATCGAGGCAGCCCATCGCCGTCAGCGCATCTTTCAAAAACTCGCGCCCCGCCGGCGTCATACCTTTTTGCACCAACTCGCGATTCCATTTCGCCGCCCGCACATCGGCCGGCAGCAACGCCCGCAATTTCGTTTCAACTTCCGCGTCGTCCACCGACTCGTGAACAATTTTTTCCACTTCCGTTGGTTCGACCCCCAGGTGCAAACTAAGAAAACGATCCAGCCCGCGCTTGTAGTTTTTCGCGTAACTTTTCGGCAACGCTCCGTGCGTTTTTACGTAGCGACACTTCGCCAGAAAACGCGGCAGGTACAAAAGTCCGGTCGCCGCGTGCGGCAGATAGGGCGACGGCAAACAAGTGAGCACTTCGCCAGTCGAGCCAGGGATGGGTTTAGAGAGCATGATTAAAGCGGTCTCCACCGTGAGAAATCGCAAGGCGCAGCAAAAGCTTCTTGTTTCAGTCGCGCAATAATCTCTTGGTCTCCGGCCAGATTACGCGGCCTGATCAGCTCAGCGCCACAGCGATCGCCAAGGAGCAAATGTTCTTACGGCGCGGGGTTCGCTCTGAGCGCCGACGGGTTCAAGCTCTGCATCCAGTAGCCACCGTTTTGTTTGTAGGCTTCGAGGCCACGCGGCGTGAGCGCAGCGGTGAGTTTACCCGTGGCTTCTTGCGAAAGTTCCGCCAGCTGGGCGTTACGCTGATCAGCAGAGAGCGTGGTGTCGCGACGGAGGGTTGCCACGCGTTGCTGGGCGTCTTGCTGGATTGCGACAACCGTCACAGCGGTCGAGGCAGGCAACTCGAGGCGGGCAACCAGTCGGTTGACTTGCTGGTATTTTGGATCTGTGGCTTGGCTCAGTTCGGCAAAACGCTCGGGGCTCAATTGCGATTGCATGCTCGCTAGAATCGCTTCGCGCGACTTTGTAGCTTGTTCCGCAGCAATCGGTCCGCCGCTGGAAAGCGACCCAAACTGGCTTTCCGCTGCGCGTGTGGCCTGAAATAGAGCACGAAACTCGGCTTCGGTCGGTTTGAAAACCGAAAGCTGCGAACGGATGATCATAGCCGTGTTGCTGGTACGCAGTTCGTAGTTTTCGAGCTCGGCCGGTGAGAGGACACTGGCGAGATCGGCGCGCTGCTCCTTTTCCAGCAGGGCGATTTTTTCACGATCTTCCGGCAGCATAATCCCGTTGGCCTTGGAATAAATCTCGTTACGCATCTCACCATAATCAGACGCTATCACCTGCAACTGCTCCATTTTATCAGCGGGCAGATCTCCGTACTGGCGACGCTGCCAGGCCTGGCGTTCATCGTTGCCGACCCCACCGTCAGGACCAAGTAGCGCCTTCAAGTCGTTTCGCTCCTGTTTGCTCAATTCACGCAACGCCGACATCAGTTTGGGTTCGTAGCCAAAACTGTTACGCTGCCAGAAAGGTGTTTCGTCCTGTTTCGCCAACAGCGCTTTTCGTTGGTCGGCATATTTTTCGCCCACCAGCGAGGAGACGACCGCGCGCACGACCGACGCCGGAAATCCGGCAGCGCGAAGACGCTCAGCCAGCGTTTTGACATCGCCGACTTGGAGGTTGCTCCAGGTTTTGGCATCGACGCCCGCAATCGCCGCTGAAGCCGTTGCACCCAAGTTCGCACCGCTGCCTTTGGGAGAAGCGTCGGCCACCGAGCCTGATCGCACGGAGGAAAATGAAACGCCCGCACTGGAGCGAACGAACAGGAAGGCCAGAGCGGCGTTGGCCGCGATCGACAGAGCGAGAATGAACGCGAGTAGTTTCATATTGGGGATGCGCTGAACCGGTTAATAAACCTTCGGATACCGTCTTTGGTTACAACATTCCATACAATCACCCGTCAGCTTGGTTCAAAGAAAGGACTCATGCCGGGCTCAAATGCGAGCCCGAAACATTCTGCGAGTTCGCGCCTCTCGTTTGACCTACATCAATGCGGCCAGTCGCGTTTGCCGCTACACTTTTATCCATGAGCGAATCAATTCACGGTCACGAAGTCATTGGAATGATGAATGAATCCGGTTTGACCTACACGGTTGAAACCCTCCGCAACGCCATCGTTGGCCGCTTCGGTGCCGACTCGCGTTTTCACACCTGCTCCGCAGAAAACCTCACGCCTGCAGGCTTGATCGAGTTTTTGGATTCACGCGGCAAATTGACCCCGGTCGAGGGCGGCTTCGTCTTCGGCCACGGCCAGGCGTGCGGTCACGACCATTGATACCGGGTTAGCTCTGAAAGTTAGCTTTCAAACGCTACGGCCGGGGCGTAGGGCGTAGCACGCAGTCACGTTTCCGATCCGGGACCTCTCCTCCTGTGGCGTCCGACTTGCCGTCCGGGGCAATCATCCCGCTTGCACCGAAGTGTGCCCCTTCGACTCACGATTTTGCGCGTGCTTGCTAAAGTTTACCGTGCCCGCGTCGAAATCATAAGCACGTGGCGTGATACCGATCACGCCGGCACATGCATCCCCCTTCAAAAACAATTTTCCGCTCGTGGCAGTCCCGCGGCCGGGTGACCCGTTGAACCATGGCTGGCGCACCCACAATCGGAGCTCTTTTCTCTCAACGCGTTGTCATCGGCGTCGGCGATATGGCCGTCTCCAACAATGCCATCGTCACCCTCAGCACCTACGCGCTCGGATCCTGCGTCGGGGTGATCGTTTTTGACCCCATTTCAAAAGCCGGCGGCATCCTCCACCTGATGCTCCCCGACTCGAGCATCTCGCCCGACAAGGCCCAGAAGCAGCCCGCCATGTTTGCCGACACCGGCCTGCCCCTGCTTTTCAAAGCCATGCTCGGCGTACGCGGCGATCGTTCGCGTATGCGCCTCTTCACCGCCGGCGGAGCCAGCGTGCTCAACGGCGCCGACCCCTTCAAAATCGGCGAACGCAACAGCACGGCCGTGGACAAATTCCTTCGTGCTAACGGCTACTCCGTGGTCGGCCAAGATCTGGGTGGCAACGTCAACCGAACCGTCCACCTCGAAGTCGGTACCGGCAAAGTTAGCATGAAAATGCCCGACCGCATCGAGAACTTCACCCTCGCCTGAGCCTCCCGAGCCAGGCGCTACCGCTCACTTCCGTCCCCACGCCCAACCCCGCTTGTAACGTATTACGTTACAAACACCCACCCCGGTGACGCCGCCCACGTGGGCTGGTCAACTTCGGCCACAGGTCGCACTACGGCTTTGCCGCTTTGGCGTTTGAGATTTCGCCACGGTCATTCGATCTTCTGCGTCGATGCCCGAAATCGTCCTCGCGACGCTCAACGCGAAATACATCCACGCCTCTTTCGGCCTGCGCTACCTGCTGGCCAACCTCGGCGAACTGCGTCCGCGCGCCGTCCTCGAAGAATTCATCATCAACCAGCGCCCGCTCGATATCGCCGAAAAAATCCTCTCCCACAACCCGCGCATCATCGGCCTCGGCGTCTATATCTGGAACGTCACCCTCACGACCGAACTGGTCGCCATCCTTAAAAAAATCCGCCCCGACATCACCGTCGTTCTCGGCGGGCCCGAGGTCAGCTACGAATCCGATCAACAAGAGATCGTCCGCCTCGCCGACTACACCATCACCGGCGAAGCCGATCTGGCCTTCGCGCAACTTTGCCGCCAACTCCTCGCTGGCACAGCACCCACGCAAAAGATCATTCCGGCTCCTCTGCCTGATTTCGCCAGCCTCGCGCTGCCCTACGACGAATACACCGCCGATGATATCGCCCACCGGCTGATCTACGTCGAAGCCTCGCGCGGCTGCCCCTTCAGCTGCGAGTTCTGTCTTTCTTCCCTCGATATACCGGTTCGGCAAGCGCCGATCGACCCATTCCTCGCCACCCTCGACCGCCTGCTCGAACGGGGCGTCCTCCATTTCAAATTCGTCGACCGCACCTTCAATCTCAACCTCGCTGTCAGTCGCCGCATCCTGGAGTTTTTCCTCGCCCGCCTGAAGCCCGGCCTGTTTCTGCACTTCGAAATGGTGCCCGATCGGCTGCCGCCCGAATTGCGCGAACTGATCGCCCGCTTTCCCGCCGGCATGATGCAGCTCGAAGTGGGTATCCAGACCTTCAATACCGAAGTCGCCACCCTCATCAGCCGCCGCCAGGACTACGTCCGCCTAGAGGATAATTTCCGCTACCTTCGCACCCAAACCGGCGTCCACCTCCACGCCGATTTAATCGCCGGCCTGCCCGGCGAATCCCTGGAAAGTTTCGCCACGGGTTTCGACCGACTCGTCGCCCTCGGCCCGCAGGAAATCCAAGTCGGCATCCTTAAACGGCTGCGCGGCACGCCCATCTCTCGCCACGATCAAGCCTGGGAAATGGCCTATTCTCCGCTGCCGACCTACGAGATCCTCCGCAACAAACTGCTCGATTTCTCCACGATGCAACGCCTGCGGCGCTTCGCTCGCTACTGGGATTTGATCGGCAACAGCGGCAACTTCGTCGAAACCACCCCACTCGTTTGGGCCAACGACGCCCCACCCTTTTTCTCATTCCTTCGCCTCAGCGACTGGCTCTACGCCGGCGAAGGCCGCCACCACGCCATCGCCCTGGTGCATTTAATGGAGCTCCTCTTCACCTTTCTCACCACCGAACTTCGCCAAAATCCACCGACGGTCGCGGCCGCACTCTGGCGCGATTTCCAACGCGGCGACCGCGGCGAAATGCCGCCGTTCCTTCGGCCGTATTTGCCTGCCGAAGCCGCCGCCGCTGCATCCACGCGCCGCGAAAAATCCAAAGGCCCGGTTCGTCAAAGCCGGCATTCCAGCAGCCTAGCTTCGGAAAGTTATTCGTAGTCTTCCGGCCGCATCGCGGCCTTCTGCGGCGCGTCAACGGCCAGGCGAATGCTCTCCATATTCTCCCGAACCAGGTCGCCCATGGAATTACAGCGCAAATAAGCCGTGCGGCCGTAATGACCCGCCAGCCCCTCGCGCAGTTCGACCACATGCTCCATCGGAGCCAGTTCATCGCCCGACATCGCCTCCAGCATCATGTCGAAACGCTCGCCGATGATCGCCCGGCGCTGAAGCATGAGCACCTGTTCCTCCCGTTGGTACTGGCGAGCGGTTTCGACGCGAAGATGTTGCACGCAAAAAAGTGCCAGCGGCTTGTTCTCACGGAAGAACTGCGGCTTGTACAAATTCATGCGCCCCTCGTAGGCCTGTTGATCAAAATCCATCGCACGAATGCGGATCTGCGCGCCTTCGAAATCCGGTGTGATGACGACCACAAAGTTGTAACTGCGCATGTCGCCCAGCAGCCGCACGAAACAGCGCTCGTTGAACTTCACGAGTTCTTTGGCAACACGGATTGGTTTTAGCTCGTCGCTGTGCAGCCAGCGATCAATAAACACATCGCCCGGGATGCCCGCCACATGCTCCTCGATCAGCGTATCGCCAAACGTTAGATAATGCATGCGGTTCGGCGAAAGCAGATGCTCCAGCTCCAACCCGTACACCCGTGACGCGTCGCCACGCTTGATGTAGTAATAATCGGGGTTGTCGTTGTACGCATTCACTATTCGGACACGGAAAGGCGTCGAGTTGCCGAACGAACAGTAATCGATCCGATCCACATAGAGATGCTGCATGACCGTCAGATCACCATCCACGCGCAGCAACGCGTAGATGCGCTTCAGATCTTCGTTCAACAAATCCATTTCGAGCCGGTCGTACATCACCGTTTCCCAAAGCGTTGTCTGGCCGTTCTCATCGACCAAAGGCGCACTCTCGGTGAAACGCCTCAGCCGTTCGTAGGTGACCGGCAACTCGCGCTCGCGACGAAAACGCCGCAGATAGGCCCGCAGCCCTTCGCTGATCGGGAAACTGGGCTTTTTCTGGCGTGTGCGTCGTGAGTATTCGGCGTCTTCCATGGATTTTGGGCGTGCTGGGACTGTGACGAAGGCACCCCAAGAGAGCCAAACATAAACCGAGAGTCCGGGCCCTCCGTCGCTTTTGCAAAAATGCGCTAAACCACCACCAAGCCCTTTTTTGCTCTGGTCTAGGAGCGAGGCCTGCATACCCTTTGACGCGTATGTTGCCCCTTCTTGCCGCAGTCGAAAAAGTTAGACCGCTCGAAAAGCTTCAAGGCGTCTCCGGCCAATTCTGGCTCAAGGTCATCCTCGGCTTTATCGTGCTCGCCGTGGCCATCTCCATCATCAAGAAGGCCATGGGCGTAAACCGAATCTTCATGATCATCTTAGGCATGGTCGTCTGTGGCCTCTGCGGAGTCTTGTGGATTTATGAACGCAACGAGCCTGCCTTCATGACCCCCATCATCGATCCGATCGCGCGCTCCGGCTTTTTCCCGCAAAAAGATTCCTACGAGAACAAGCAGCAGCAGGAGCCAACCGAAAAAACGGGCAAAAAAGCCGCGCCGGCTAAACCGGCCAAATAGTCACACGGTCGACAACGCCAACTTATCGGCGTCATTAATCTTTGATGTGGTTTTCAAGCCCGCTTTATGGCTAGCTGGCCCACCACACCTTATGCCCAAAGCGCTCTCTGACATCGGACTCATCGGCCTCGCCGTCATGGGTCAAAATCTCGCCCTCAACATCGCCGATCACGGCTTCCAAATTTCGGTCTACAACCGAACCACTGAAAAGACCGATAAATTCGTTGCCGAAAATCCGAACACGCCCGGCGGCCTTATCGGCGCGAAAACGCTCGAAGAATTCGTCAAGTCCCTCGCGAAGCCCCGCAAGATCGTCATCCTCGTCCAAGCCGGCAAAGGAACCGACGCCGTCATCGACAGCCTCATCCCCCTCCTCGATCAAAACGACATCGTAGTCGACGGCGGCAACGCCCTCTGGACCGACACCATTCGCCGCGAGAAAACGCTCCGCGAAAAAGGCCTCCGCTTCATCGGCTCCGGCGTTTCCGGCGGTGAAGACGGTGCCCGCTTCGGCCCAGCCCTCATGCCCGGTGGCGATCCCGCCGCCTACAAAGAACTCGAGCCCGTCTGGAACGCCATCGCCGCTAAAGTCGACGGCAAAACCGGCCGTCCGCTCGAAGGCGCCGCCCCCGGCCAGCCCATCGTCGGTGGTGTTCCATGCGCCGCCTACATCGGCGAAAACGGTGCCGGCCACTACGTCAAGATGGTCCACAACGGCATCGAGTATGGCGACATGCAGATGATCTGTGAATCCTACGCCCTCATGCAGGGTCTGCTCGGCCTCAAAGCCTCCGAAATGGGCGACATCTTCTCCGAATGGAATTCAGGGATGCTCGGCAGCTTCCTCGTCGAAATCACCGCCGACATCCTCAAGCAAAAAGATCCAGCCTCGAAGAAAGCCTTCGTCGACATCGTCCTCGACACGGCCGGTCAAAAAGGTACCGGCAAATGGACCTCCGTCAACGCGCTCGACATGGGCGTGCCCGCTCCGACCATCGCTGAATCCGTTTTCGCCCGCTGCATCTCGGCCGTGAAAGAAGAACGAGTCGCTGCCTCCAAAATTCTCAAAGGCCCCTCGAAGAAATACAAAGGCTCCAAGAAAGCCCTCATCGAAGCCATCCACGACGCCCTCTACTGCTCGAAGATCTGCTCGTACGCCCAAGGTTTCCAACTCATGCGCGAAGCTCAAAAGGAATATAAGTGGAAGCTCAACTTCGGCCAGATCGCCCAGATCTGGCGCGGCGGCTGTATCATCCGCGCCGTGTTTCTGCAGAAAATCACCGAAGCCTTCGCCCGCAAGCCCGACCTCGCTAACCTTCTCCTTGATCCCTACTTCGTAAAAACTGTCAAAAAGGCCCAAGAAAATTGGCGCAAGGTGGTGGCTCTCGCCGCTGAGTGTGGCGTCCCGGCCCCGACCTTCGGCTCGGCCCTCGCCTACTACGACAGCTACCGCTCGGCCCGTCTGCCGGCGAACCTGCTCCAAGGTCAGCGCGACTACTTCGGCGCCCACACCTACGAGCGCACCGACAAACCCCGCGGCAAGTTCTACCACATCGACTGGCCCGAAAAAGTTCGCCCCCAGATCGAAATCTCCTGAGTTCGCTCGCGAAAATTTCGCTCTTCACTCCAAGCCGCAGCTCACCGCTGCGGCTTTTTTTAGAACTGAGGCCAATCGTCCAGAAGCATATTCCGGCCTGGAGATGGCTGGCCTTATTGAAGGAGATGGCTGCCCTCGTTGAAACCGGCAACCAGCCTCATCGAAACCGGTCCGAGGCCAGCCACCCCGGCTACAAACAATAAGTTCCAGCGGATCACTTGTAACGTATTACGTTACAAACTACCTGCCAGGGCCAATTCGGGGAATGCACGGTGATCGATCCACGGTTTTCTACGATGTCACGGAGCATGCGCTAGGCGCCTCTGCTTAGCTTCGAGACGATCCAGCAGCGACCGCCAAATTATTTGGCCACCAGAAATGCTTTCGTAAGACAAAAACCACCGCCCAGCGTCCGCACGCTACAACAACTGAAGCTCGTTGGGCGATCTTGAGTAGTTAAGGCGCTGGGCTCGCGGTGTGCGTCTCTACACGGGCAAAAGCGGCGGCGAGGTCTTCTTTGCGCAAAGGCTTGCTCAGGTAGTCGTCCATGCCGGACTGGATGCACTTTTCGCGGTCGCCGATCATGGCGTTGGCGGTGAGACCGATAATCCATGGTTGGCGCTCGGGCGGAAGTTCGACGCGGATGGCGGCGGTGGCTTCGAGTCCGTTCATCTCGGGCATGTGCCAGTCCATGAGAATAATATCGTAATCATTGGCCTTGGCCTTGGCGACGCCTTCAACTCCGTCAGCGGCCACATCAACATCCTCGTAGCCATTACGCTTGAGCATAGCGATCGCGACCTTCTGGTTGACGGCATTGTCCTCGACGAGCAGCACGCGGACCGAACGCGGGATCTGACCTCCGGTCTGCGCCTTAGTCACTGATATTGGTTTCGGTGGATTCGACGCAACTTTTGGCGCGGGTGCAGTGGCTGGTTCGGTCACGAGGCTGAACGAAAAGATCGATCCCTGGCCAACCGTGCTTTCCATCCAGGCGTCGCCACCCATGAGCTGGGCGAGGCGTTTGCAGATGACGAGGCCGAGGCCGGTGCCGCCGAATTTCCGCGACGTCGAGAGATCCGCCTGGCTGAAGGGTTGAAAGAGCAGGCCTTGTTTGTCGGGCGGTATGCCCACGCCCGTGTCGCGCACGGCAAAACGCAGCGTCACTGGGTCAGTCGCGAGCGCACCCTGGGCCATGCAGGAAACCTCTATGGCTACTTCCCCTTGTTGGGTAAATTTAAGCGAGTTACCAACGAGGTTGGAGAGAATCTGCCGCACCCGTGTGGCGTCGCCCATCACAAACAGGGGCACATCGGGCCGGATGGTGGCACTGAGGCGCAGGCCTTTCGTCTGGGCCCGCCCGGAGAAGAGAGCGACCACATCATCAACGTTTCGCTGCAGACCAAAAACGACCCGCTCGAGTTCGAGTTTGCCGGACTCGATTTTGGAGAAATCAAGAATGTCATTGAGGATGACGAGCAGGCTGTTTCCGGAGCTGCGAATGGTTTCGAGGCCGTCGCGCTGCTGTTCGTTTTGCACGTGGTCGAGCATGAGGTCCGTCATGCCGATCACGCCGTTGAGCGGCGTGCGGATCTCGTGGCTCATGACGGCGAGAAAGGCGCTTTTGGCCTGGTTAGCGACCTCGGCGGAGAGAGCCAGCTCGTTGGCGCGGGAGATGGATTCTTGGAGCTGGTCGTTGGTTTGTTCCACCTCGGCCTTGGCAGAAAGAAGAATCTCCTCGGTCTTGCGTCGTTCACGAATCTCGCGGGCCATCCGGCCCTGCGTCTCAAGCAAGATCTGCCCGCTCGACTGGAGCAGCGACTCGGAACGGCGGACTCGTTCGAGTTGCGCCTCCAGTTCATGCTGCTGCGAAGTGAATTTCTGGCGGCTGCGGCTTTCGCTCAAAATATGCCGGCGGATAAGCCAGGCCCAAAAACCGACGATTAAAAACTGCAGAACAACAACCAGCAAATGAGCGATCAACTTGTCAGCGCCAATGGAGGTTTGTTCGAAAAAGTTGAGGTGTACGCCGTTGTTGTGCAACAGGCCGAGGGTCGTGTGCTGGATCGCCGTAAACACGGCGGTCGGCCAGAGACAGCGCCAATCCGCGTACACGATCATCATCGTCACACCGGAGAAAAACAGAAAGTGCAGCTCCGCCATCCCGTGCATCTGGTAGATGTGCAAGGCCACAAACATCTGCAGTGAAAGGCCCGCCGCGCAGCGGGTGGCGAAAGAACCAGGCAAGGCTTTCGACAACACCCAAAAAAACAAAAACGCCCCGGACGCGATCAATGCAGTGACGAACCAAGTCCCATGGACAGCCGCCAGCAGGACCGCGAGCAACAGATGTCCCGAAACGTACAACCGCAACCATCGATCTCCCCTCCGATAAGTGGGTGCCAAAATCGCCTCGTCGGTCAGCTCCTGGTCCTTGATCGCACCAGCAACCGCCTCATCCGGGGATAAAAAACCCGCGATTCGTTCGCCAAGCGCCTTCACGACAAAGCCTCCGAATAGGTCATCTCAGTCACACGCAACAACCTCGGCCTGCTCGGCGCTCGGTTGCCTAAAACACAAATTTGACGGGGCATTGTGGACATATCGAACCACCCAGTGCATCGGCCCGGCCTGAAGATTTTTAAGCAGAAAGCGCGGCCAATTAACAAGCTGCCGCAAAATCCCCGTCGCAAAACGCACTTCACGCCGTCCGCCAACCCGCCCCCCCCAAAAAACCCTGTCCTCGTCGGCACCTGTACGCAGAAAAATCCCCTGCTCAGCTCACACCGCTCTCACACCCGCTCACTCCAGCACAAAACACCATTTGTCATTTAATAGATGACAAACGACCAGGCCTTTCTACAGAGGTACTTGTCATCTATTAAATGACAAACCGCTGGGAAAATGCCTCTCAGCAAACCGGCACGGATATCAATAAGGCCGGCCGGTGCGGAGCGACGGTCACGGGCGCACAGGTTTAAGCCGTCATTCAGGCCGCGCTGACGGTTTTGGACTGGCCCAACACGAGGCGCAAACGGCGGCCGAGCTCTTCGATCTGATAGGGTTTTGGCAAAAATTCCGGCTGGCCGTGCTGATTGAGCTCACGTCGCGTCTCCGGCGTGATATTGCCGCTGATGATGATGACCTTGGCCTCGGGCCGAAGCCGACGCAGTGTTTTGTAAACATCGATGCCGTTAAGCTGAGGCAAATTCAAATCGAGCAGCACAATGTCGATGGGGCCTGGTTCGCTCATGAGCACATCAACCGCACGCGTGCCGTCGGGTGCCGAGAGCACTTTGTAGCCGCGCGGTTCAAGAATGGTACAGAGCAACTCGCGCAAGCTGGCCTCGTCTTCGACAATCAAAATCGTCTCGGTGCCACAGGGAAAAACCGCTGGCACGCCCCCGGCAATCTCGGCTTCCAACGCAGCAGCCTTGGGCAATTCCATCGGCAGAAAAACCTGAAAGACACTGCCCTGCCCCTCGACACTTTCCACATCCAGAAAGCCACGGTGATTCAAAATGATGCCGTAAACAACGGCCAGACCCAAGCCCGTGCCACCAGAGTTCTGCTTGGTGGTGAAAAATGGTTCGAAAATGCGGGCCCGCACCTGCGGCGGCATGCCACAACCCGTATCTGAAACTCTAATACACACGTAGGGCCGGCTGGCATCGGCGCCGAGCCGCACAATCGACGAACCGTCGACCCGCGAGGTGGAGATGGCGATTCGTCCACCGTTGGGCATGGCATCGCGGGCGTTGACGCACAGGTTCATAATAACCTGTTGCAATTGGTTCGGATCAGCCCAAAGCGAAGGCAGCGCTTCATCCACTTCGACCGTTAAAGCGACCGTGCGCGGGAATGTCTCCGCACACATGCGGCCGAGATCCTTGATGTGTTGGTTGAGCGGAACGGCCTTGAAGGTGGCCTCAGTCTTGCGACTAAAAGTAAGGATCTGCCGAACCAGGCCG
Organism: Verrucomicrobiota bacterium; assembly: GCA_031404135.1. Taxonomy (GTDB): domain Bacteria; phylum Verrucomicrobiota; class Verrucomicrobiia; order Opitutales; family Opitutaceae; genus JADKHC01. The sequence goes on from JANNHA010000096.1 coordinate 13,546, forward strand.
ATGGCCCGCTGGGCGGCATTGTGGATTTCGCGCAGATGTCTCGCGTTGGTCTCGTCACCACCGGCCCGACTGAGGGCGATCTCGGTGAAGCCGTTGATGATTGCGAGGACGTTGTTGAAATCGTGGGCGATGCCACCGGCAAGCGTGCCGAGGCTTTCCATTTTCTGCGCCTGGCGGAGCTGATCCTCGAGTTTCTTTCGCTCGGTGATGTCCTCGCGCATGCTCAACAGATGGGTTATCTCATCGGCATGGTTTCGGATGGGCGAGACTTGGACGAACTCCCACAAATTGCGGCCGTCTTTGCAGCGCGTGCAAAGTTCGCCGCTCCATTTGCGACCCTCGGCGACGGTTTGTTCAAATTCGCGAAAGGATTCGTCGTTGGCATGGCCTTCCCGCAGCACGGGGATTTCCTTCTCGAAAATCTCCTCCAAGGTATAACCAGTCGAATGGGTAAATTTGGGGTTCACGTACTGCACGCGGCCGTCCGGCGTGGTGACAACCGTAGAAAAAGGCGACTGGTCCACGGCGTTGGCGAGCTTGTGATAATGCTCCTCGGCGAGGCGACGTTTGGTGACGTCGCGCCCAACCGCCCGATAGGCCACAATGGAGCCTTCGCTGTCGCGCACCGCCAGTTCTTCCCACGAGAGCCAGCGCCAGCCTTGCGCCGTCTGCCAGCGGTGTTCGTGTGAACCGCGATAAGGCGGGCGAGCGAGGCGCTCGATGGCGGCGTTCCAATCGGCGACATCTTCAGGATGCAGCAACGTGGTGGCATTGCGGCCGGTCCACGCGGGACGAGGGATGCCAAATTTGCGGGCGAAGGCTTCATTAACCGCGAGGGTTCGGCCTTCGGGGCTGCGCACCAAAACGAGTTCGGCACTGGCCTGCCATGGGGCAACGAGTTCGTCGTGCTCGCCCATCGCGTAATCGATTAGGCGCAACGTGATGATCGTGCGGTGGGGCCGACGCAATTTCCGGTACACCGGTTGTTCGCGCGCAGCGAGACCGAGAATATCGAGAGAGCCTATTTCGCCAAAATCCAGTCCGAGCAGATCGACCACCGAACGGCCGAGCAGGGCAGCGGCGCGCGGAGTGAGCTCGCAGATTCTCCTTTTGGAATCCAACACCAGCACAGCCTCTTCTACCACCGCCGATGCGGCTCCTGAAAGGGTGGAAAACTGGGCAATTGACGGCATGATCTGTAGTTCTGTCGTAGAGTTAAGGTTGAACGCCGCGGCTCACTTGAGCCACCGACAGATGCAATGGAACGATGGGCGGCGACTCGTTCACACCAAGCCACTCAAAACAGTGGGCAGCCGCTGCACGCTGTTAGACAGGGCGGCACGGGCGAGCCGGGTTTCCTTTTCGCCGATACCGTAAAGAACTTTCCAGCCAGGCAATTCTAACCAGGCGTCATCAGGAATCGGGGCGACTTTTTCAAAGCCGCCCGGTATGCCGGCATAGCGCACCAGGTGATCCGCGACCTGCACGGCAGCGGCGTAGAACGAGTGGTTCGGTGCGGCCTCCGGGTCGTTGTGATAGTAGACGGCGTCGGTGATCTCGGCCGAGAGCTGGTGGCGTTGCAAATAGTACCCGCCGATGCGCGCGTGGTCCCAACCGATCAATTCGCGTTCGAGCACACAGACGGCTCCGGGGTTGGCGAAATTGTTTTCGACGATTTTGGCGAATTCGTCCGCGAAAGCAGACGCCATGACGACTTTGCCGACGTTGTGAAGTAGGCCGATGATGTAGTCGGTGTCATCGTCGATCAGCAGCGTGGTCGTGGCGAGAATTTCGCGAGTCATGATCGCCGAACCAATGGAATGCTTCCAAAGATCCTTCCACGGCAGGCGCACGCTGGAACGGTTTATTTTTTCAAGTTCTTCGATGACGGGCGTGGCCATCGAGAGTTCACGAATCTGACGCAGACCGAGATAGAAAACAGCTTCTTCGATGTTGTTTACCTTGGCGGTGAGGCCGAAGTACACCGAGTTAACCATGCGCAAAAGGCGGGCGGTCAGCGACGGATCGCGACGGATGATTTCGGCGATTTGAGAATTATAGCTCGACTCGGAGTTAACGAGACCGGCCAGCGCACGATTGATGCTCTGGAGTGAGGCCAGTTTGGGACACGCATCGATCCGCCGGATGATTTCAGCGTCAGTATAGGTGCGGCGGGGGGTCACGGGGGTTTTCGTAAATTGGCTTGTCGTAGACATGGCGATAATTTCGGCCCACCCGCGAACACCGGAACGGCAGAACGCGAACAGACGTGGATCTTCTAGGTTTTTATCGGCGCTAACGGGTCAAAGTTTAGGGCTTTTTACGGGATTGCGGCGGGATGAACGCGTATTTTTCGCCACGTCACGCTATGAAACGCCCATGACGAACTAGGGTGTTTCCCTCAAGTTCGGCCGTGCGCAGCCGAAGATAGATAAACTGCATGACAACGCTGGCATTAGACGCACAGCCCAAGGCACCCAAGCTCGTTGGATGAACCCCTCGCGCGCTCAACAACTCTTTCAACAAGGCCTCGCCCATCATCAAGCGGGCCGACTCAAGCAGGCCGACTCGTTTTACCGGCAAGCCCGGGTCGCCGCGCCGCGCTCCGTGGAAATTCTCAATCTCTCCGGCCTGCTCGCCTATCACCAGAACCACTTCCCAGAAGCCATTGCCTTTCTACGCAAAGCCACCGAAGTCGACCCGCGCTCAGCGGTCAGCCGCATGCGCCTCGGCGTGGTCCTTGCCGCCGCCAGCCAGCACGCCGACGCCGTCACGGAGTTCATCGCCTCCGTTCAAATCGACACCTCCAACCACGAGGCCTGGGCCAGCCTCGCCTACAGCCAACGCATTCTCGGACAGACGACCGAGGCCATCGCCGCCTACGAAAAAGCCATCGCCCTGCGGCCCGACTACTACGAAGCCATCGACCGGCTCGGCGCACTCCAGTCCGACCTGAAAGGCCTGTCCGCCGGCATCCCCTACTTCCGCCGCGCGATCGCCCTCAAGCCCGATTACGCCACCGGTTTATGCAACCTCGGCCTTGCCCTCGCCTTTGAGCGAAAGCATGACGAACCACTCGCCTGCTTCGCCCGCGCACTCGCCGCCGACCCGAATCTCGTGCCCGCCCGGGTCGGACGCGGCCTCGTTTTCCAACAAAGCTACTGCATGCCCGAGGCACTCGCCGCCTACAGCGACGCGCTCGCCCGCCAGCCCGACAACCACGACGCCCGCACGGGTAAACTTCTCGCCCTTAACTATCTGCCAGGCATAAACCGCACCGACGTCTTCGCCGAACACCAAGCCTTTGGCCAACAGGCAGCGCCAAAAACACCCCCTTCGCGACAATTCACGCCGCACGCCCATCCGCGTTTGCGTGTGGCGTTTCTCTCACCGGATTTACGCACCCATTCGGTTGCCTATTTTATCGAACCACTCCTTCGCCACCTCGATCACACGCGTTTTGAGATCGTTCTTTACCACGATCATTTCCAAGTCGACGCCATGTCCGAACGCCTGCGCGGCCTCGCCACGCTCTGGCGAAACTTCGTCGGCCAAGCCAACGACAGCGTGGAAAAAACCATCCGCGCCGACGCGCCCGACATCCTCATCGACCTCGCCGGCCACACCGGCAACAACCGCCTGCCCGTCCTCGCCCGCCGCGTCGCGCCCGTGCAGATCAGCTACCTCGGTTATCCCAACACCACCGGGCTCGCCACGATGGATTATCGCTTCGTCGATGCGGTCACCGACCCGGATGAAATCGACCAACATTACCACACCGAAAAACTCATCCGATTTTCCCCCTGCGCCTGGGCTTATCAACCCCCCGACGTCGCTCCAACACCTGCGGCACCGCCCGCCGGACCGGTCACTTTTGGCTCTTTCAACAATTTCGGCAAAGCCTCCGACCCAACTCTAAAACTCTGGGGCCGCGTCCTCGCCGCCGTGCCCGATTCGCGCCTGCTGTTGAAAGCGCACTGCCTGGACGATTCCGAACTAGGCCCCATCGTCGAAGCCAAACTTAAGCTCCTCGGCATCGACCGCTCCCGCATCGAACTCCTCGACCGCACGCCAAACCTAGAGGCGCATCTCGCGCTCTACAACCGCGTCGACATCGCCCTCGACACGTTTCCCTACCACGGCACGACGACCACCTGCGAAGCGCTCTGGATGGGCCTGCCCGTTGTCACCCTGCTCGGCGACCGCCATGCTGCCCGCGTTTCCGCCAGCCTGTTGACCGCCGCCGGGCACCCCGAATGGATCGCGCATTCAGAAGATGAATACATCCGCATCTCCACCGAACTCGCCAGCGACCCAGTCCGCCGCGCGACCCTGCGCACCGCGCTCCGCGACGACCTCCGCCGCGGCCCGCTCCTCGACCACGCCGGCCAGGCCAATCGCTTCGGCAACGCTCTGCTGAATGCTTGGCGTTCCTTGCCCTTCGCTTAACAAATTCACGCTGGACTCAAAGCGCACAGGCATCCTCTCTCCAAAGTATGGTCACCCTCGTCACCGGCGCTGCCGGCTTCATTGGCAGCCACACGCTCATCGCTCTCCTCGAAGCAGGGCACGACGTGGTTGCAGTCGATAACTACGGTAACAGCAAACCTGCCGCGCTTGAACGCGTAGCAAAAATCGCTGGCCGAACCTTTGCTCATTACGAACTCGACGTACGCGACAAAGCCGCCCTCGAACACGTTTTCACGGACCACCACATCGAAGCCGCGATCCATTTCGCAGGGCTAAAAGCCGTGGGCGAGTCCGTCCAAAAACCCCTAGAGTACTACGACAACAACCTGCTCTCCACGCTCGTCCTGCTCGAAACGATGGCCAGGCACAATTGCCACCGCCTCGTTTTCAGCTCCTCGGCCACCGTCTACGGCGAACCCGAGAAACTGCCGCTGCGCGAAGACGCCCCTCTCTCCGCAACCAATCCCTATGGCCGCACTAAACTGTTCATCGAAGAAATCCTCCGCGACATGGCGAAAGCCGACGCTCGCTGGCAGGTCGCCCTGTTGCGCTATTTCAATCCCGTCGGTGCCCACCCGAGCGGCATGATCGGCGAAGATCCCAATGGCATCCCGAACAATCTGTTCCCGTTCATCGCACAGGTTGCCGTAGGCCGGCTGGCCGAGCTCCGCGTCTTCGGAAACGACTACCCGACGCCCGACGGCACCGGCGTGCGCGACTACATCCACGTGTGCGACGTCGCCGAAGGCCACGTCCGCGCCATCGAAAACTTGCACAAATGCACCGGCGCCGAGGCCATCAATCTCGGCACGGGCTGCGGTTTCAGCGTGTTGGAAGCAATCCGGGCCTTTGAAAAGGCATCCAAAAAGCAAATACGCTACTCCATCGTTCCCCGCCGCCCGGGCGACATCCCCGCGTGTTACGCCGACCCCGCCAAAGCCCTGAGCCTGCTCGGCTGGCAAGCCACGCGCGACCTCGCCGCGATGTGCGTCGACCACTGGCGCTGGCAGTCACAAAACCCGAACGGCTACGCCTGAGAACTTCAGAAATGTTGCCCAACGCTGGCCCGCCTCCGCGCGCGTCGTTGTTTCAGGATTTGCGGACGAACTGACCGTCGCCAAGTGTCTCATGGTCGGCCATCG
>JANNHA010000097.1:0-5963 GCA_031404135.1 Verrucomicrobiota bacterium
GAAGATCCGAGTGTGGGGCGTGGTGAGCCGGGGTGTTTGTAACGTAATACGTTACAAACGGGTTGCTAGAGCCAATAAAATTGGGGGGCGGACTGTGGAGGTGGGGGATTGAGGGTGTCGACCGGTTGACGTGAAATCTGTATCGATCCGACTGCGATGGCCGGTCGGCATGCTCAGCGCCCCGAGCATCTGTCGAGGGGAAGCGCCGCCCAAAGCGTCGCCCTTCACCGGAAAGGCGCGACGGAGTGGTTCTCAGCGGTGGATGAATTGCGCAAATTCCTCGCTTCCGTTCGTTGGAAGAATGCGCAACATCAGCGGTTTTCTCAGATCGTGACCCATCCTGAAGCTCCAGACGAAGACGTGCCCGTCGCCCAGCCGCATGAAAAACCCATGGGTTTTTTCATGCATCTGGAGGAACTGCGCTGGACACTCATTAAGTGCGCCTTGGCGTACGTGATTTTTGCGTCACTGATCGGTGTTTATCTGAAGGAGTTTAATCACGTTTTGATGTGGCCGCTGGAGATGGTGAAAGCGTCCAAGCCAGGGTTTGCCCTCGATCTCAAATCCATCGGGATAGCCGAAGCATTCGGAATCGCCTTTCAGGTGTGCCTGCTCGGTGCGTTGGCACCGGCTGCGCCTTTTATGATTTATTTCGTGGGGCGGTTTGTGGCACCGGCTTTGTCCGCCAAGGAAATGCGGATGGTGATTCCGGGTGGTCTGGCGGGGTTGATTCTATTTTTGATGGGTGCGTCGTTTGGCTTCTTTTTTCTCACGCCAAAGACGATTGAAACGGCTTTGGATCTTAATGAGTTGTTGGGGTTTGGCGTGCCCAATTGGACGCCGGCAAGTTACTACAGCATTCTCACGTGGCTAGTTTTAGGTGTGGGGCTGGGTTTTGAGTTTCCGCTGCTCATCGTGCTTTTGGTGTACCTCGGGTTGTTGAGCACGGCGTTTTTGAAGAAATACCGCCGTCATGCGATCGTAGTGATTTTGATTCTCTCGGCGATCATCACGCCGACGACGGATTTTGTGACAATGGGCCTGTTTGCGGTGCCGTTGTACGTGCTGTTTGAGCTGGCGATTCTGGCTGGTATGGTAATCGAGCGTCGTCGGATGAAGAACGCGCAGGGGTGATCGGGCGTGGGTAGGGCGCGACCGCCGGGCGCGCCGGGTATTCGGAACGGCGTGCCCGGCGGTCACGCCCTACCTCGGTCAGCCGCGTTTGATGGCGTTGCCGATTTCGGGATGTTCGGCGAGGTAGCGGCTGAGCGCTTCGAGGGCTTGAAAGGTCTCGGGGCTGACGTGGTGTTCCATGCCTTCGACGTCGTGGGCGATGACGGTTTCGTCGAGACCGAGTTGGCGCAAAAAGCTGGTGAGGAGTTCGTGGCGGTGGGCGATGCGGCGGGCCACTTCTTCACCGGCACCGGTCAGGACCATGCCGCGATATTTTTCGTATTTAACGAGGCCTTCGCCGTCGAGGCGCTGGACCATGGTGGTGACGCTGGCTTGGGAAATTTTTAACTCAGCAGCGATGTCGACCACGCGAGCGTAGCCCTTGCGTTGAATGAGTTCGCGGATGCGTTCGAGGTAATCCTCGACAGCGGCGGTGGTGCGCGGAAGGGAAGGGGGAGTGTCGTCGGCCACGATATAAATCAGCCGCACCAGACCCGCACGGAAGTTAAGACGGAACGGCGGTTGGGCGACCGGAATTACTTCTTTGAAGCGTGTTGTGCGCGATACACAACCCGGAACATTTGGATCGCCAGCCAAAATACGCTGCTCACGCATGCTGAGGTGAGTCCGGCCCAGATGGCGATGTTGACCGGATCGTGGGATTGCACGTGGGGGCGCAGCAGGGTGAATAGGAACGCGAAAAACCCGAGCACGAGCACGGCATCGACGGCGAGACTGACGGGGGTGACGAGTTTGCGGTTCGGCGTGGTCATGAGCCGGAAAAAGACCAAGAAGCGGCGGTTGTCCACGGTAATTTCCAGTGAGGCGGAGGCTAGAAGCGGGAAAAATGGGTGCGTGGGGCGGGCATTAGCGGAGGAAAGGCGGAGTAGGGGAAACGTTTCCTAACGCGGATTTCGCGGATGAACACGGATAAGACCAACAGCTCGGAATAATTACATTTTGAACAGAAGATAACAAAGGTAACGAAGGCCTGCAGGTATTTCCTGAAGCTCGTCGTTGCCTTCGTTTTCTTCTGTAAATTTCAGAGAAATTCAAACCAGCCATTTTCGTTTCCCGTGAAAAAGCAGGGGGCGATTGGTATAAGACCCACGACGGAATGGGCGAACGGAACAGACGTCGTTCGGGCGGTCCCTTGCGAAACGGGATGATGCGGGTACGGTTTGTGTCTATGAGTAATGAACCTGTGATTGCAGCACGCGCGCCGGCCAAGGTGACGCTCGAAGCGGGAAAAAGTTATATGTTTTGCACGTGTGGGCAGTCAGCCACGCAGCCGTTCTGCAATGGAGCCCATCGAGGTTCGGGCTTCGCGCCGAAGCGATTCACGGCCGAAACGACGGGCGACGCTTATCTCTGCCAGTGCAAGCACACGGGCAATGCGCCGTACTGCGACGGCACGCACAAGACGTTGGCGGTTTGAGGGGCAGGGTTGGTTCGCGTTGTACATTGGAATGCGCCGTGGCATTTTTGTAGCAGGCCGAACCAATGATTGCACCCAGGCGGTTTTAAGTGCCCCGTCGTGGCATTGTGACAGTAAACGTAGTTCCTTTTGGGCCGGTTGAGGTGAGGGTTAATTCTGCGCCGATTTGGCGGGCGAGCAGACGACTGATGGCTAAGCCCAGTCCCGAACCGCCGGAGCGGCCACTGTGGCCGGGTTTGAAAAGGTTTGCTCGCACCGAATCGGGAATTCCAGAGCCCTCGTCGCGCACTTCTAGAATCACGGCACCGTTGTTCTCGGTTAACGAAAATGCTACCCGTTGGCCTGGGGCCGTGGCGGTGATGGCGTTTTGCACCAGATTATTTGCGATGAGGCAGATCAGGCTTCCGCAATGACTGTCGATCATCGCCGGAAATCCGTCGTTCGCTTCGAGTACGACTCCCTTCATTGTGGCGGATGCTTTGTTTCGGTCGCGGATGGTTGCCACCAGTTCGTGGCCGGATAGTTCGTAACTGACATGAGCATTGGCATCGCCCAGCAGGGAAATCGTTTCTTGGATCATGGTCTGCAACCGCACTGTGTAGTCGGCCGCGATTTCCCAGGCCGGGCTAGATTGGCTTGCTTCGAGTCCCGTCACCACGGCGTGCAGTCCCGCGACGGATTGCTGTAATCCATGAATAAGATGAGACGTAATTTGTCCGACAGCCGAGGCTTTGGCGGACAGCGTAAGATCGAAATTAGCACGGATCAGCCGTTCATTTCGCTCGGCGATGAGTCGTTGCGCTCTTTGGATACTGAAGGTGGCTGCGGTTACAACGACAGCGATGAGTACTGCGCCGACGAGCAAGGTGACCGCCGTTTGGCGATTGATGCGACTATTGATGATATCCAGTTCGTGTGAAAGCGGACGGGCATCGATGAAGTAGCGAACGAACCCACTCCAGGTGTTCGCTTGAGGTCCGGGCAACGGCAGCAATACCTCAAGGACAGGGGCAATGCGTTGTTCCGGGGCGATTCCGGCGAAGTATTGATCGAGTTGAAACGCGGGGTGATAATGGCTGATGGGCGCGCCCATTTGCAGACGCCAGTAATCCTCAACCGGCAATTCCACGAAAAATTGGTTGGTAGGTACCGTTTCGATGGTGTTGCCCTCGCGATCAAATACCGCGATAGCGAGCATCCCTTTCTGTCCGGCACTTTTCAGCAGGGATCTGAGCGGGGCAAAGGGGGTGGGTGGCTTGCCTGATGCGTCCACTTCGCTGTCAGCCATTTGTTGCATGGCCATGGGATAAAGCACGGCGGCGTCGCGCTCCACGATTTTTTGATGGATTTCGCTGCGCAAATCGGAACGGAACCAAATGACTAGGACGGCGAAAATGGCGACGAGCAAAATACCGGTGCAGAGGGCGGCAAGTGCATGGCGAAGGGAGAGGAAAAGCATCGGGACTGGTTAGGACGCTCGGTGGTTAAGGAGCTTTCCAGCCATAAGGCAGGGGCAATTTCAGCTGCTCAACGGCTGCATCGAAGAGCAGGCGGCGTTGCTCGGGTGATAGGCCGGGCAGAAGAACCGCAGATTGATAGTCGCGGTATTTATCCCAAAGCTCCTGTTTTTGCCGGGCGTTTTCAAAGTCCTTCAACAAATCGTCGACGGATTTCCTGTCGTCGGGGCGGCCGGTGGTGCGAACATATTCGGACAAGGCCGTGCGGATGCCCAATCTTTCTTGGTTGAGCTGGGCAATCAGGACCGATTGTCGGTGATTAAAATCGGCGATAGATTCCTGCAGGCTCAGGGGTTTGCTTGGCGGAGTGTTTTTGCTGGCACTACTTCCTCGAACGCCGGCGAGCAGCCCGTGAAGGGTCCTGAGAGCTTCAACTTTATGGAGGCGGTAGGTGGCAATTTGCTCCATGAGTAATGGCGGCAGGGCGGGAGGGGCCGGTGGTCCCGTTGGATTGGGCTGCGATGAAAGTTCCTGGCGGATTTTTTCAGCCAAAACTTCAAGTGCGGCAAAGCTTGCGGCTTGGGTATCGCCGAGTCGTTTTAGGACTTGGGCGCGGCTTTCTTTGTCCATCTCATGATCGAGGAGTGCCGTTTGGAGTTCCGCCTTGAGGGAGTTTTTGGTCGAGACGTATTGTTTGATTAAATTTTCCAATGGTTCGGGCAAAAGGGTGGGCAGGGTGATACGGGCGGACTCAGGGGAGAAATAGAGCAATCGGTTCTCCGGTCCTGCTTTATTGGCGAGGGAGGTGGAACGTGATTCAAGTTCGATCGCCATCTCGCGCAACAAATGGCGCTGCGCGAGAGTTAAACCTTTCTCTAGAAAAGCGGCATGACGCAGCACTTCGGATTCCACCCTGAGTTCATGGAGAGCAGGTGTTTCGTTTTGCACCGCAGGGCGAGACCACTCTGTTTCTAGCTTCACGGCTGCGCTGTTCGTCAGATACTCAATTAGCCCTGCCGTTTGCAATTCGGTGCGAATCTTTTCCGCGGTCACCTCCAGGAGGATGATTTGCGGGGTTTGGGCGGCGGCATACTCCGCGAGATGCCGTTCCCTCGTTTGGCTCTCGGTGTCCTTGTATTCGGCAATTCGTGATCGCAACTCATCCTGCAGCTTGGTTTTTTCCGTTCGGTAGGCTTGGATTTTCTGCCACAGCTCCTTGGGCAGATCATTGCCGGACAGTCGGGCACCAATTTGAGGATAGAACAATTCATGCGCAAAGGCGGCCAGTTCCGATGGTGGCGGCGGCCCCCCCGGTAGCGGTGTGCCTAGTAGCGGATAATCTACGCCGAGCGGTGGTGGCACCGGGGGTAGAAAAACATAATAGGGATTTATTTTATCACCGACGGGATCGTTTTTGAAATATATAGTTGCGGACGCTCTATTGATATATCGGACCATGTCGAACTTGCTGGCCCACCAGAATTCGTCCTTGTCGTCCTTTGTTTCCTGATTTGAGGCTGGGTTGGGAGATGGCGCAACGCTGCCGGTTTCTGCCTGTACCGGAATTGTGAGCAGCACGATCCACGTGTAGAACAGAATCAAAGACCCAAAGCATTTGGTCGTTGATGGCGCAAGGGTTTGGCTGGCGGTCATGGCTGAAAAGGGTAAAGACGATGAGGCATAGGAGTGGCGGTTATATCCTTTTGCATTCTACATGCCGTTTAATCCGGGTAGGTTTTAAAGTATAGATCATCACACGGCTGTCCAGTTAAGTGCTGATTATGAATTCGCATAGTTCACATATGTAATGAGTAGCGAAGTAAAGGAGGTGTCTTCGAGCTGGACCCGGAATGTGCCAATCGTGCTATTTCGGTCCGAAAATGAACAATGCCCCG
>JANNHA010000098.1:0-51276 GCA_031404135.1 Verrucomicrobiota bacterium
GTTCTCGGCGTGTCGAGCGGGCTGTTCCCAGCGTACAGCGATTCTCGACTCAGCGCCGTCCGCGCGCTGCGCTACGTGTAGGGAGGAGCGAACATGAGCCTCGATTCCATCAGGTCCGAGATGCTCGCCCTCGACCGCTTCCACTCGGCCCCCGCTCTCAGAACGGGCGACTGCATGGTGCGCGCTTCGGCGGCACGCGAGCAGCTCGACCAGCAGCGTCGGCACGCAAGGCTGATCAGAAGCACGCCTGCACGAAACCGTCCGACCGGCTCGCGCCGCGTCGCAACCATTGGAGGAATGATGGCCCCGATAATCAGCACCACCGGCCTTTGCAGGCGCTACAAGCTGGGCAAAGACAACGAGGTCGCGGCGCTTCGCGGCGCTTCGGTCGAGATAGCGGCCGGGGAGATGGTCGCCATCGTGGGTCCATCCGGCTCAGGCAAGTCGACGCTCATGCACCTCATCGGGTGCCTGGACTCGCCCGACTCCGGCCGCGTCTTCATCAACGGCCGGCGTGTGGACAATCTCAAGGGGCGGGCGCTCACCCGCGTGCGCAGCTCCGAGATCGGCTTCATATTCCAGGGATTCAACCTCATCCCCACGATGAACGCGTTGGAGAACGTGGCCCTGGCGGCCGAGTACGCCGGCACTCCGCGCCGGGATGCGCTGATCCGCGCCGCAGAGCTGCTCGAGCTGGTCGGGCTCGGCGACCGAACCCGCCACGCGCCGAGTGAGCTTTCCGGCGGTCAGCAGCAACGCGTGGCGATCGCACGCGCGCTGATGAACGATCCGGCGATCATCCTCGGCGACGAGCCGACGGGCGACCTGGACACCGCCACCTCAGACGAGATCATCGCCGTGATGCGACGGATCAACATCGAGACCGGCACGACGTTCGTGCTCGTCCCCACAACCCCGAGGTCGCCGCCGCCTGCGACCGCACGATCTCGATGCGTGACGGCGCCGTTGCCGATCACGGGTTGCAGACGATCGTCCCCGCCGAAGCCAGACGGGGCTCGCGGTCCGACGCCCTGACCACACCTATCCCCGTTGCGGTCTGCTGCTAGCGCCGCGATCCTTGTCGTCGTCCCGGCGCCTCCGGGCGAGAGTGCGGGCCCGTCGCTGAGCAAGTGCTCAGCGGCGGGCTCGTCTACGTGAATCGAGTGCGGACCGCAGAGCCCCTGGCGCTACAACCCCAGCCAACGCCCCCCATAGTATCCGGCGATAGCGACGAGGCTGTTCAGCGTGGTGCCCCACGCCATGTCGATGAGCGAGAGCTGCCAGGGCCAGTCGCGGATGGTGGAGAGGTTGGTCAGGTCGTAGGTCGCGTAGGCCAGAAAGCCAAACAGCGCGCCGCGCCATAGTGCGCCGACCACGGAGCCCTCCTGCAGTCCCGGGACGACCGCAAGGGCAACGATCCCCACCACGTACAGGAGGTAGAACGCTGCCGCCACTCCCAGCTTGGGTTGCTTGGCCAGCAGATCGCCCAGCATCGGCTGGTAGATGCGGCTCGTTGCGGTGGAAAGCCATGCGATCGAAACGGCTTTACGACGTTTGCAGGGAGCAGTCGGTAGCGTCGGCAGCCGGGGTTTCGCAGTTGGGGCGGGCGATGACGCCTGGGTAGGGCTCGGGGGAAAACTCTTTGGCTGGTTCGGTCAGGAGATGGCGGTCGCAGATGGCGAAGAGTTCGGCTTCGGTCAGCGCGCGGCGCATGTCGTGGAGGAAGGCGCCCGTGGCGTCCACGCTCTGGCCGACGAAGTTGAGGTATTTCTTCATCTTGGCGACGTGGAGCTGTTCGGCGAGGTCGGGCCTTTGGGTGGCGCGGTAGAGGTGTTCGATGTAGCCGCGGACGTCGGAGAGGGTGAGGCGTGTGACGGGCTGGCCGGCGAATTGCTCGCGGCACTGGCGGAAGATCCACGGGTTGCGGATGGCGTGGCGGCCGATCATCACGCCAGCGGCGCCGGTCGAGGCGACGATGGTGGCGGCTTTGGCGGCGGTGGTGATGTTACCGTTGGCAAGCACGGGGCAGCGGACGCGGGCGACGGCGTGGGCAATGGCGTCGTAGTGGACCTCGCTGCGGTACATTTCCTTCACCGTGCGGCCGTGGACGGTGAGCAGATCGACGCGGTGTTCGTTGATCAGGTCGAGGATGCGGTCGAAGTGGCGTGTATCCTCGAAGCCGATACGCATTTTGACGGTGAAGAGGCCGGGCACGGCGGCGCGGAGGGCGGTGAGTATTTTGCCGATTTTCTCGGGTTCGCGTAGGAGGCCGCCGCCGACGTTTTTCTTGTAAACTTTGGGTGCGGGGCAGCCTAGGTTGAGGTCGATGCCGGCGATGGGGTGGCGAAGCAGTTCATCGACCGTGCGAGCGAGGTAGTTGATGTCTTCGCCGATGAGTTGGGCGAAAAGAGGGCGACCGGTGGCGTTTTCGTCGATTGAGCAGAGGATGTGTTTCTCGGGTTTCGACTGGGCGTGAACGCGGAGGAATTCGGTGACGTAGTAATCGGGCGCGCCGTAGTGGGCGATGACGCGCATGAAGGCGAGATCGGTGACGTCTTGCATCGGGGCGAGCGCGGTGAGCGGCTGGCCGGCGGTGATGGGCGCGGGGAGCACCGAGCGTGGAGCGGGGAGCATGGAGCGGTGAGCTCGAAGCAGCGTTAGGCTCTAACGGCTGGTTCTATTTGTCGTCCTCGTCGGCGGCTTCGTCGTTGCCGGAGTCGGGTTCTTCGGCTTGCTGTTTGAGCACGCGTTCAAGGATTTCGCTCATGTCTTCGGAAGCTTCGAAGACTTTTTTGGCGACGTAAATGGGGCGTTTGTGTTTGAGGGCGAGCACGGTGGCGTCGCTGGGCCGGGCGTCGATTTCGATGATTTTTTTGCCCAGTTCGTTTTCCATGTGCAGGAGGATGCGCGCGAAAAAGGTGCCTTCGTTGACGTCGTTGATGACGATGTGTTCGAGCTTCACTTCGAGCCCAAGGAAGATGTGGCTAATGAGGTCGTGGGTGAGCGGGCGTTCTTTTTTCACGCCGTCGAGGGTCATGCGGATGGCGTCGCCGACGGGGTGGTCGACGTAGATGACGAAGGTCTTTTCGTCGTTGCCGAGGAAGACGGCGCAGCCGTTGGTGGTGGGCATCACCCCTTTAACGGTGACTGTGACGACGTCGTTTTGCATGGGAGGAATGTGGGTGGGGGCGGGTCGAATCGCAAGCGGAGAGAACAGGAGCGTGGCTTTCCGAGCCGCGTTAGTCCAACCCACGCTGGGCAAAACAAAGGCCCCGGTTTTTGACCGGGGCATTTGTGCTAAAGGGAATTCGTTGCCGCTTAGATGAGTAGCAGTGCGGGGCTTTCGAGCAGTTGTTTGAGTGCGGCGAGGAATTGCGCGCCGACGGCTCCATCCACCACGCGGTGATCAACCGAGAGTGTCAGCATCATGGTCTGGCCGATAACGATCAGGTCGTTTTTCACGACGGGCTTTTTGACCGTGGTGCCGACGGCGAGGATCGCGGCGTTTGGCGGGTTAATGATGGCGGAGAAACTTTCGATGCCCATCATGCCGAGGTTCGACACGCAAAACGTGCCGCCGGTGAAATCGTTTGGCGCTAGCTTCTTGTCCTTGGCGCGCTTGGCGAGGCTCTTGGCTTCGTCGCTGATGGCGAAGACGGTTTTCACGTGGGCGTCGCGGACGACGGGCGTGATCAAACCATCTTCAATCGCCACGGCAAACGAGACGTGGGCGGCGCTGTGCTGGTGGACCGCGGCGCCTTCCCAGGAGCAGTTGACGGCGGGAACGCGGCGGAGCGCTTCGGCGCTGGCTTTAAGGATGAAATCGTTGACGGAGAGTTTGACGCCGGATTTTTCCAGCGCGGTGTTGAGCTGTGCGCGCAGTTCGAGGAGCGGGCCGGCATCGATCTCGATCGCGAGATAGAAATGCGGGATCTGGGTCTTCGATTCGAGTAGGCGTTTGGCGATAATACCGCGCACGTTGGAAACCGGAACCAGTTTCTCTTCCTGAATCGGACCTTTGGCGAACGAACTCGCGGAGGGAACGAAGGCGGCGCCGGTGGAAATCGGGGATTTGGAATTTGAGAGCTGAGATTGCGGTGCGGTAGTGCCGGTTGCGGCTGCGATGATGTCGGCGCGCACGATGCGTCCGCTGGGGCCGGAGCCTTGCACGCGGGTCGGATCGAGGCCTTTTTCGACCGCGAGTTTTTTGGCGAGCGGCGTGATGCGGATGCGTTGTCCGGGAGTCGAGGGAATTTCTGGATGGGTGGCAGGAACGGCGTGCGGGGCGGGTGCGGGAAGTTTGGCGGGAGAATGAGCGGACGTGGCGGTGGCGGACGGTTTCGGGTCGTCCTTCAAGACGATTTTTGGCGCGGTCGGTGCGGGGACATCGGGAACGATTTCACCGGCTTTGCCCACGGCGCAGAGCGGAGCGCCGACGGCGATCTGTGAACCGGCGGGGGCGTAGATTTTTAACACCGTGCCATCGAAGAAGCATTCGAGCTCCATGGTGGCCTTGTCAGTTTCGATCTCGGCGAGCATGGTGCCGGATTTGACGGCATCGCCTTCTTTTTTCAGCCATTTGACCAGCGTGCCCACCGTCATGGTGTCGCTGAGTTTGGGCATATCGATGATTTGGGCCATGGGGAAGAGGGAAGAGGAATGAAGAATGTAGAATTATGAATGAAGAATGGGGATCAGCAATGCGAGTATGCAGAAGATGGTTTTAGAATTCTTCATTCTGCATTCTGCATTCTCCATTCTTCATTAGCGTCAGCGTCAAGCGAGCGCTTCGAGCGCGGCTTTGATGACGCGTTTGGGGTTGGGGAGTTGTTCGTCTTCGACGGGTGGGCTGTAGATCGCAGGCGAATCGACCGTGGTGAGGCGGTGGATTGGGCCGTCGAGTTCGTCGAAGGCTTCGCGCTGGATCATGTACGCGAGTTGCGAGCCGACGCTGGCGAATGGTTTTTGTTCTTCGACGATCAGCACGCGGTGCGTCTTGGCGACGGAAGCAAGCACGGTGTCGATGTCGAGCGGGCGGATCGTGCGGAGATCGACGACTTCGACGGATTTGTTGTGCTCTTTCTGGAGAACCTCGGCGGCGGCCAACGAGTGAAGCACGCAGCGGCCATAAGTGACGATGGTGAGGTCGGTGCCTTGGCGCTTGATGTCGGCTTTGCCGAGCGGGATGAGGTATTCTTCGGTGGGGACTTCGCCTTTGTCGCCGTAGAGGATGGTGTTCTCGAGGAACATGACGGGGTCGTTGTCGCGGATGGCGGTTTTGAGCAGGCCCTTCGCGTCGTAGGCGGTGGCAGGTACGACGACCTTAACACCGGGGTGATTGGCGAGGACGTTTTCCGGAGTGTGTGAGTGGGTGGCGCCGACGTTGGTGCCGCCGTTGGCCGGGCCGCGGATGACGATCGGGACGTTGATCTGGCCGCCGGACATGTAGCGGACGTTGGCGGCGTTGTTTAGAATCTGGTCAAAGGCAACCGAGTAAAAGGACCAAAACATGAGTTCCATCACGGGCCGCACGCCGAGCATGGAGGCGCCGACGCCCATGCCGATGAAACCGGCTTCGCTGATGGGTGTGTCGACGATGCGCTTGGGGCCGAACCGGGCGAGCAGGCCCTCGGTGACTTTGTAGGCACCGTTGAACTGGGCGACTTCTTCGCCCATGACGACGACGTTGAGATCGCGTTCGAGTTCTTCGGCGAGGGCGTGGCGGATGGCTTCGCGGTAGGTGATTAGTGGCATGGACGGGAGAGTAGCGAGTGGTGAGTAGCGGGTAGCGAGTAGGGCGAAGCGACCGTTTTACCGGTCGAAGAAGATTCGGCCTTGCGAGGTCTTCTGGTCGGGATTGTCGACATCCCAATAGACATCTTTTTGGAGGTCTTCGACGGTTGGGTAGGGGCTGGCTTCGGCGAACTCAGTGGCCTGTTCGGACTCGGCGCGGGCTTCGGCGTCAATTTGTTCGACGAGTGCGGCGGTCAGCACGCCCTCGGCGAGGAGTATTTGTTGGAAGATCGTGATCGGGTCTTTCGTGTTCTGGTACGCCTCGATCTCGCCGCGCGTGCGGTAAGTTTTGTCTGGATCGGCAACTGAGTGGCCGCGGTAGCGGTAGGTATCGACTTCGACGATACTGGGTTTCGATTCTTCGCGGGCGAGAGTGAGGAATTTATCCATCGTGGCGCGCACGTCGTAAACGTTGTGGCCGTCGCAAACGCCCCAGTTCATGCCGTAAGCGCGACCCCGTTCGGCGAGACCGAAGCCGGCCGAGGAACGTTCCTGACTGGTGCCCATGGAATAGCGGTTGTTCTCGATTACGAAAACCACCGGCAAGTCCCAAAGTGCGGCGAGATTGTACGACTCGTGAACGGCGCCCTGGTTAACCGCGCCGTCGCCCATGAAAGCCATGGCGGAGCCCTTGAGGCCTTTGTATTTCACGCCGTAAGCGAGACCGATGCCGAGCGGAATCTGGCCGCCCACGATGCCGTGTCCGCCCCAGAAGTTGCGTGAAGGATCGAAGTAGTGCATCGAGCCGCCCTTGCCTTTGGAGCAGCCGGTGACTTTGCCATACACTTCGGCCATGAGCCCGTTCAGGTTCATGCCGACGGCGATGGCGTGGCCGTGATCACGATAGGCGGTGATGACATGGTCGTCTTTGCCCATTAGGGAACAGCAACCGACGGCCACCGCTTCCTGACCGATGTAGAGATGGAGAAAGCCGCCGATCTTCTTGGCCTGGTAGGCGCGCAGACTGCGTTCTTCGAAACGCCGGATGCGGACCATGGTACGGTAAAGACCTATTTTGGCCTCTGGGGTGAGGTTGGCGTTGATGGGCGCCAGATGGCTTTGGCTGGCGGCGGCTGCGGGAGCAGCGTCTTGCTTGGCGGGAGTGGCAGTAGGTTTGTTACTCACGGGAGATGGGTTCGATCACGAAAGGTGGTACTTTTTGCTGAAACCGGTGGAACTCAAGAGCGGAGTCCCAACTAGTAAATCTGCTCACGCCGCTGGGTTGCACTCAGTTTTCAGGCTACTACTGCGAGGGCGGCAGGGCCTGCGTGACTTCTTCTATTTCAACGAGAAGCGGTCTTCCCGGCATACAGTCGGCGCGCAACGACACGAAGTGGTTGCGGTACTGGTCGTAGATGGGCCAGAGGGCGGTGCGGTCGGTTTCGGGGAGTGAAAGCGTGGCGAGCGCTTCGCGGCTAAAGAAACCGAAACGGCCTTCGTCGATTGTGGGCGGCACGTAGTTGATGGGTTTGCGGCAGCGAAAGAGAAACATTAACCAATGGCTCTGCCCCTCGTAGGCCTTCTCGGCGATCATGCCGAACAAGTGCAAATCGGCCGTGGTGATTTTGAAGTCGGCTTCTTCGCCGGTTTCGCGGACGGCGCATTCGAACGGCGACTCGCCGATGCCTGTTTCGATTTTGCCGCCGATGGGGCTCCAGTTGCCGAGGTTGGGCATCTTGGCGCGCTCGATCAGCAAGTGTTCGCCGGCGGCATTTTCAAGAAACACGAGAACAGCGAGCTTGTGGGAAAGGCTGGCACTCATCTTATTTTGGAGGTGGCGGAAGAATTTGGGTGAGCTGCACGTGGTGGTGTTGTGCGGGGGTGATGCTCAGGGTGAGGTGCAGGGTGTCGCGGGGTAGCCAGGCGGCGATTTTTTCGGGCCACTCGACGGCGAGGCAAAACGGGCTGAGCAGGAAATCTTCCAGCATTAACGAGTCGATCTGCCGATCATTCTCCAACCGGTAAGCATCGAGATGAACGAGGGTGCGCGTGCCGCCGCGATGGAGCGTGAAGATGTTGAACGTCGGGCTCGTGACGGCATCGGTCACGCCAAAACCTTTTGCCAGGCCTTGCACGAAGGTGGTCTTGCCGACCCCGAGGTTGCCGTGGAGAGCGAGTGTGAGGTCGGGCGCGAGCACTTGCGCCAGACGAAAGGCGATGGCCTGGGTTTCGGCGGCGGAGTGGGTCGTGATTCCGGTGGTGAGTTCAGCGAAGATGCTCATAACCGTGATATTGGCTCAGGTCGATGGTGTCGGTCGGGCGTTGGCCGGTGCGCACGAAGAGGCCGAGGCAGGTGAGCGGGGTTTTGAAGCGGCCTTTCCAAGCGTGCTCGAAGGCGTCACGGTCGGCGTTTTTGGCGACGACAAAGAGCAGTTCGTAGTCTTCGCCGTCGCTGAGCGCGTGGGCGAGGGCGGTGCGACCGGAGGTTTTGGCGAGTAGAAGGGCGTCGCGGCTGATGGGGATATTGTTGGCGAAGAGCGCGGGTTCGGCTTTGGCCGGAGTGAGCGGGCGCAGGTCTTTGGCGAGGCCGTCGCTCAGGTCGATCATCGCGCGGGTTTCTTTGCGGGCGGCCAGCCAGGTGCCTTCGGCGAGGCGGGGTTGGAATTTGAAATGGTGGCCGGTGATGCTGCCGCCGAGTTTGCCGGTGACGTAGATCCAGTCGCCGGTTTTTGCTCCGGTGCGCAGGAGCATGCGCGGGCCGGAGGCTTGCCCGAGGAGGGTAAGGTTCGCGGCGAGGACGCCGTCGGCTTGCGCGATGTCGCCACCGACGATCGGCACGCGGTATTTCTGTGCGCAGGTGGCGAGGCCTCGGTAGAATTTTTCTAGCCAAACGAGGCTGACGCGCGGGTCGAGCGTGAGGGCGATGACGGCGGCGGTCGGTTCGGCACCCATCGAAGCGAGGTCGCTGAGGTTGCGCTTGAGGAGTTTCGCGCCGACGTCGCGGGGCGAAACGTAGTCGTCGAAATGGCGTCCGTAGATGACGGGATCGACGGTGATGGCTTGCTGGCGTTTTGAGGGAGGCAGTACGGCGCAATCATCGCCGATGCCGTGGGGTGCGGGTGGGGAAGACGGGCCGAGCCAACGCTGGATCGCCACGATCAGCCGTTCTTCGCCGAGTGAGGCGACGGACTCGGAGGTGCGTTGGGCGAACGGCGACATTTTCGTAGGTAAGGAGTTTGGATTAGTTCGTCAAACCGAGCAGCAGAAAAACCACGGTGTGCAGATTAAACAGGCCGTGCGCGAGCATCACGACGGCGATGCGTCCGGTGCGTTCGTAGGCGAGCGAAAAGATGATGCCGAACGCGGTGAGTGGCGCGAGGGTGATGAGGCCTTCGAACGTTTTGTAGTTCACGTGCAACGCCGCGAAAATCAGTGCAGGCAGGACAAGTGCGACCCCGAGTGGGGTGCGCCCGCGCAGAAAACGAAACAGGCCGCCGCGGAAAACCAGTTCTTCAACGACGGGTGCGAGGACGACAGCTAGCGTGGCCAACAGGACAACGCGAGGCGGTGACGAGGTGCGGAAAAAGATTTCCACCATTTCTTGGTTCGCCGTAGGCAGATGGCAGCGTTCGAGGAGGAATTTCCAGGCGAGCTGCACTGGAATCACCACGGAGACGGTGATGGCGAAGGTGGCGAAAGCGGCGGGGATGAGGGTAAACGATGGTTCGGTGGACGCGGGTGTCGCGGTTGTGGTGACGGCCTTGGGTGGGCGCGGGGTCGTTTGCTTGAGGTAGAAAAGTCCGCCGAGGACACCGGCGAGCAGCCCGAGTTGTGAGAGCGTGCCGTTGAAGATGGCGAGCAGGGCTTCGTCGGATTTGATCGCGGGGTAAAACTTGAGCAGTTGTCCCATGACGACGGTGGCGGCGAGCCAGCCCATGCAGACGCAGAGGACACAGAAGCCGAAACCAGCCCCATCGACATTCCAGCGCGGCAGGGCTTGAAAGGCGGGAGCTCTGGTTCGTTTCTCGCGGGCCGAAGCGGAGAATTGCAGTCGCCAGATCAGGAACCAGCCGAGCGCAACAAGGCCGAGTTCGAAGGTGTTGGCGGCGATTTCTTTGAGTGGCATCTGAGGCAATGAATGCCGTTAGCCGAGTTTCAGCGTGCCGAGCAGTTGCTTTGTGAGGAAGGCGGTCTGGATCGCGGAGAGTTCCTTCAGGCCTTTCTGGGCGAGGGCGAGCTGGCTCTGGAGTTGTTCGTAGGAGAAAGTCGCTTCTTCACCGGAGCTTTGCACTTCGACGAACTGGCCCTTACCGGTCATGACGACGTTGGAATCGACTTCGGCGTCTTTGTCTTCGACGTAGGCGAGGTCGAGCAGTTCGCGGCCTTCGAAGAGGCCAACGCTGACGGCGGCGACGGAATCGACGAGCGGGTTTTCGGCGAGTTTTTTTGCGTCGAGGAGTTTTTGGATGGCGAGACGTGCGGCGAGGTAGGCACCGGTGATGGAGGCGGTGCGGGTGCCGCCGTCGGCTTGGATGACGTCGCAATCGACCCAGAGCGTGTTTTCGCCGAGTTTGGAAAGATCGAGCACGGCGCGCAGGGAGCGGCCGATGAGGCGCTGGATTTCAACGGTGCGGCCATCGATTTTGCCTTTGGAGATGTCGCGTTGTTTACGGTCGAGTGTGCTGTAGGGGAGCATCGAATACTCGGCGGTGAGCCAGCCGCCCTTGACGCCCTGCTGGCGCATCCACGTGGGAACTTTGGGTTCGATGGTGGCGGCGCAGAGGACGCGGGTGTTACCGAAACCGATGAGCACGGAGCCGGTCGCGTAGGGGGCGAAATTGGCCTCGATGGTGATCGGGCGGAGTTGGTCAGGACGGCGACCGTCGGCGCGGGCGGATGAGTTGGTCATTGCCGCCAAGCACACGGCAGCGGAAGCCCGTCGGCAAGCGGGAAGCGTTGGGCTTACCGTTCCCGTTCTTCGCTGTGGTCGCGGGTGAGGCGAATTTTATTTTCGGGGACGGCGGCTTGTTCGGCCATGTAGGCGATCAGGCGGTCGTTGAAGTCTTTCGCTGGATCGTGCCCCGTTTTCTTCAACGCTTGCGTCAGCGCGGCGACTTCGACGAGGCGGGCCATGTCCCGGCCGGGGCGCACATATAGTATGATGTGCGGGATGTTCAGACCGAGGATTTCGTAGAAATTTTCCTCGAGGCCGGTGCGTTCTTCAACGACATCGGGTGTCCATTCGGAGAGCGAGACCACGAGGTCGATGCGTTTGGCGACGCGGATGCTTTTCACACCGAACATTTCGGAAATGTTGATAATGCCGATGCCGCGGCACTCCATGTAGCCGCGATTGAGCGGGCGGGAGGTGGCCATGAGTTCGCGTTCGTCGAGGAGCTTGATGACGGTGAGATCGTCGGCGATGAGCGAATGGCCGCGTTCGATCAGGGCGAGGGCGCATTCACTTTTGCCGACGCCGCTGGAGCCGCGAAGCATCACGCCGATGCCGCGTATGTCGAGCATGGTGGCATGTTCGGTGGTTGAGGGGGCGAACTCGTTGTCGATGCACAAGGTGGCGAGATTTACGTAGTTCATCGTGATCATCGGCGTGCGGAAAATGGGCATGTCGCGCTCGCGGGCGACGGCGAGCATCGCGTGCGTGGGATTGAAATTGCGGGTGAGCACGAGGCACGGGATCTGGCGGTTGGCCATCGCGTTCATGATCTCGATCTGCTTTTCCTGCGGCAGCATTTTGAAGTAGGTCATCTCGGCGGCACCGAGGACCTGAATGCGTTTGTTCGCGAAATATTTGAAGAAACCGGTGAGGGCGAGCGAGGGGCGGTTGATGCTGCCTTCGCGGATCATGCGGTGCATGCCTTTCTCGCCGGTGAGGTGCTCCATCTTGAGCTTTTCGCGGTAGGTTTCGAAGAAGTGGGCAACAGTGATGCCTTGAATGGCTTTGGGCATGGGAGAAGAAGTAGCGAGGAGTGAGTAGTGGGTAGCGAGTAGGGGGAGGGGAGGGGGAGCGAGGAGTGAGTAGCGTGTAGCGAGTAGGGGGGGCTGAAAGATATTGGTGGTGTTGGGTGGGTCGGATGCTCGTTACTCGCTACTCACTGCTCGCTACTCTTCTCACATATTGAAGTCTTGGCCGAGGTAGAATTCGCGGGCTTTGGGGTCGCTGATGAGAAATTCGCCGGTGCCTTCGGTCAGGACCTTGCCGCGGTGGATAATGTAGCCGCGGTCGACGATGCGGAGGGTTTCACGAACCTGGTGATCGGTGATAAGGACGCCGATGCCGCGGCTTTTGAGGGCGAGGACGATCTTTTGAACATCGGCAACGGAGATCGGGTCGACGCCGGCGAACGGTTCGTCGAGGAGGAGGAACTTGGGATGGGTGACGAGGGCGCGCGCGATTTCGAGGCGGCGACGTTCGCCGCCGGAGAGCGTGTAGGCTTTTTGTTTGGCGACGTGCGTGAGGTTGAGCTCGGTGAGGTGTTGATCGACGCGGGCGGCGCGTTCGCGGCGCGGGATGTCGATGGTTTCGACGATGGCGAGGATGTTTTCCTCGGTGGTGAGTTTACGGAAAGTCGATGGTTCCTGCGGCAGGTAGCCGACGCCGATACGGGCGCGTTCGTGCATGCGGAGGCGGGTGGCGTCGCGGCCGTCGATGAGCACCTTGCCCTGCGTGGCGGGTACGAGGCCCACGATCATATAGAACGTGGTGGTTTTGCCGGCGCCGTTGGGGCCGAGCAGGCCGACGATTTCACCGGCCTTGACGTGCATGTCGACGCCGTTGACGACGGTGCGCTGGCCGTAGGTTTTGACCAGACCGACCGTACGGATTTCGGAGGCGATCATGGCGGTGGTGGATGGTGTGGCCACCGGGGCAGGCGCCCGCTTGTTGGTGGGGTCGCTCATTTGGCGGGCGCGGGCGCTGGCGTGGCCGGGTTGTCGGTGGCTGGTGTCTCGGCTTTGGGCGCGTTCTTGTCATAGCCGAGGCTCTTGATGGCCGGGAAGGTGATGTGGACGTTGGAGGTCCGCACGCGTCGTTCGCCGCGATGCATTTCAATAATATCGCCGGTGGCGACGGTGCCGTTGGCGTGGTCGATGACGACGGGTTTTTCCATCAGGAGGATCTTGTCTTCACGAGGGTAAACTTCGGCGCGGCCGCAGTTGGCTTCGCGGTCGGCCTGGACGATGTTGACCTTGCCGGTGGCGATCAGGAATTTGAATTTGTCGATGGTGCCGATCGTGGCGGTTTTGTCGCCGATGCGTTCGGCGCGGATTTCGAGGCGGTCGCAGGTGAGTTTGATTTCGTTGCCGGTGACGGTGACGTTGCCGGTGAAGATGGCGTGTGTTTCGGTGCTTTCGGGGTTGGTCCACATTTCGAGCTTGGTGCTCGTGATTTCGGTGGGCGGTGGTTCGTCAGCGGCGCGAAGATGCGGTGCGGCGAGCGCGAGAGCGGCGAGGAAGGCAAAGGAAGGCAGGCGGAAGCGGTTCATTTGAGGAGGTCCTTCATTTCGATGCGGAAGATGACATGGACGTTGCGTTCGATCAGGAGTTTTTTGGGAGTGGAGTCGTTTTTTCCGGCGTGTTCGTAGGTCCATTTTTCGCCGGTGACATCGAGGTCTTTGCGAAGGAGCCGCACAGCGCCGTCGCCTTGAACTTTGACCTTTTTGTTGTTGAGAAAAACGGTGGCGGTTGGGGCGAGCAGCGTGGCGTCCAGTTCGCCCGCCTCGTTTTCGAAGAAGGTCGAATACTGCATGCCGATGAGGTCGATCTGGTTGTCGTTGACGTAGTGGGCTTCGTTGCCGCGAAGGAGGCTGGAGCGGAATCCTTGGTCGCTGAGGACGGAGAGTTTAAAGTTGGTGATGGGTGCGTCGGCGGTGACGCTGCGTTTAGGCGGATCAGCCAGCAACGGGCAAACGAGGACAAGAAAAAGGGGGAGGACGCGCTTCATGGTTCGAGAGACAGACCTTTGGCGGAGGCAATTTGTTCGCAGATTTCGCGCACGGCGCCTGAACCGCCGACGCGCTGGGTCACGTGATCGGCGGCAGCGAGGACGTTGGGCATGGCATTGGGAACGGCGATGCCGACGCCGGCCCAGGTGATCGCGGAAACGTCGATGGTGTCGTCGCCGATGTAGGCGCATTGCTCGGCGGTGAGGCCGAGTTGGGCGGCGAGTTCCTGGAGAGCGGCGCCTTTGTCGATGCGGCCTTGAATGACGTGCGCGATTTTTAGTTCTTTGGCGCGGATGGTGGTCGATCCGGAGGCGCGCCCGGAAATCCACGCGATGTGTACGCCGGCTTTGGCGAGGTTGACGAGACCGAAACCATCGAGGATGGAAAACTGTTTCGACTCAGTGCCGTCGGAGGAAATGGTGACGCGGCCGTCGGTGAGCACACCGTCCACATCCATGGCGAGTAGGTCAATTTTGGCCCAAGCGATTTTGGAGGTTTTTGCAGGTGTGGTGGAAGTAAACATGGTGCGAGGGTTGCGGGAGTGGGCGAGGTTAGCCCATCCAGGCGGTGATGCGTTCGATGATGGAGTCGCGGGTGGGGCGGAAGGCGTGTTCGAGCTCGGGCGCGAACGGCACGGGCAAATCGAGCGAGGCGATGCGGAGCGGCGGTGCTTCGAGCGAGTAGAAAAGTTCTTCGGTGAGCTGTGCGACGAGTTCGGCACCGAAGCCGTGGGTGCGACGGCCCTCGTGGAGAACGATGAGGCGGTGGGTGCGTGCGAGCGAGGCGCGGAGGGCGTCGAGCGGCAGCGGCGAGAGGCAGCGCAAGTCGAACAGGTCGAAGGTGCGTTCGTATTCGCTGGTCAAATACTCACAGGCTTCGGCGGCGAGGTGAACCATTTCGCCGTAGGTAACGACGGTGGCAAAATCGCCATGGCACAAGCGGCGCGGCTGCCAGACGTCGCGGAAATTCGGGTCCCAGGCGACGGGGCTTTTGCCACGGCGGTAGAGTCCTTTGTGCTCGAAGAGAATGACGGGGTTGTTGTCCTCGTAGGCGGCGAGCAGGGCGTTGAAGGCGTCTTGCGGCGTGCTCGGGTAGAGTGCCTTGAGGCCGGGCATCGCGAGGAAAAATGAATCCAACTCCTGCGAGTGGAACGAACCAAAGGTTAGGCCGCCGCCGCAGGGCAGGCGCAGCACGAGCGGCACGGCCGCGCCGGAGCGGAAGTGGTAGGTCGCGGCGTTTTGAGTAATCTGGGTGACGGCCTCGGTGGAGAAATCGGCGAACTGGAACTCCTCGATCGGGCGGTGGCCGTTAACGGCGAGACCGATCGCGTAGCCGGTGCAGGCGCTTTCGGCGAGTGGCGTATTCAGAACGCGGGTACGGCCGAAGTCTTTGTAGAGGCCGTCGGTGACTTTAAAGGCGCCGCCGTAGGTGGCGATGTCCTGTCCGAGGATGAGGGATTCGGGGCGCTCGGTGAGGATCTTGCGAAGCGCGCGGTTGAGCGCTTGCGCCATGTTGAGCGGTTCGTGTTGGGTGGGTTCGGCTTTCCAGATGAGCGGGGCGGAGGCCGGGGCGAACAGATCCTGCTCCATGCCGGCGGGGCTGGGGCGGGGGACGGCGAGGGAAACTTTGACGCAGGCTTCGAGGTAAACCGACAGTTCGGCGTCGAGGGCGTCGAGGGTTTCGGTGTGGCCGGCGGCGGCGAGCTGGGCGCGGTATTTCGGTAGCGGGTCGCGGGCGAGGAGGACGTCTTGTTCGCCGGGTTGGAGGTAGTCGCAGGTGTCGTAGGCGGCGTGGCCGCGCAGGCGCAGGACGCGGGCCTCGATCAGCAGCGGGCGTCCGGTGGTGCGGACTTTGTCGAAGGCGGCGGCAAGGGTTTTGGCGGTGGTCGGTATATCGGTGGCGTCGATGGAGAAGCCCTCGATGCCGTAGCTGGCGGCGCGTTGCCAGAGTTCGACGTTGGAAAATTGTTCGCTGGCCGGGGTGGAATAGGCGTAGCCGTTGTTTTCGATGACGAAGACGACGGGCAAGGAGAGCAGGGCGGCGAGATTGAGGGATTCGTGGACGTCGCCGGTGCTGGAGCCGCCGTCGCCAAAGAAGGCAAAGCCGATGGCGGGTTTGCCGAGGCGGCGCTGCGAGTCGGTCGTGCCGAGTACGTTGGAAAGCATGGCACCGAGATGACTGATCATCGGTAGCGAGCGGTTTTTGGGATCGCCGTGGTGGATGTTTCCCTCTCGCGCCTTGGTCGGGCTGTGGGCGTTGGCGAAATATTGGTTGAGGTGCTCGCAGAGGTGACCGCTCCAGATGAGGTGGCCGCCAAGGTCGCGGTGGGTGAAGCTGACGACGTCGGTGGCTTTGTCGGCGAGGAGGGCGAGCGGTACGATCAGGCCTTCGTTGCCCTGACCGCCGGTGACGGTGCCCTTGATCAGTCCTTGGCGAAAAAGTTCCAGGATGCGGTTGTCGGCCGAACGCGCCAGCTGCATCCAAGCATAGATGCGCAGGAGGGCGGCGTCAGGATTCTGGGCGAGCTCGGCTGCGCGCAGATCGTGTTGGTGAAGAATGGCGGGAGGTGTTGGAAAAGCCATGTCCGCGAAGAAGGTGAGCGGCGGACGCGGCGTGCGCAAGCGAGAGATTTGCCTTCGTGGCGGGCAAAAATCGGGCGGTGCAAATGGCTTAAAACTCCAGCGAGCCGCCCGGTTCGAGCAGGCGTACGGTGTGACCATGGGCGGCAGCGCGCGTGACGAAGGCCTGCGGATCGACGCGGATTTTGTCGTTGGTGTTATAGTGCATGGGCACGGCGAGCTTGGGCCTGAGGAAGTCAAGGGCGTCAACGGCGTCGTCGATGCCCATCGTGTACCAATCGCCGATGGGGAGGAGGGCGAGGTCGAGGCGCGTGCGGCCGATCAGGCGCATGTCGGAAAAGAGCGCGGTGTCGCCAGCGTGGTAGATGGTTTTGTCGGCTGCAAAGACGATGAAGCCACCGGGTTCGCCGAGCGGGAGGTTGCGGCCATCGCCAAGTTCGAGCGAGGAACTGTGGATGGCGGGCGTGAGTTTGACGCGGCCGAATGGCAGGGAGGCGCTGCCGCCGTGCAGGAGGTCGATGGTGGTGGCACCGTGGGCGGCGAAGTATTCCGCGAGTTCGTAGGGAGCGATGACGGTCGCGTGGTTGGCGCGGGCGATTTCGAGGACGTCGGCGCTGTGGTCGTCGTGCGCGTGGGTGCAAAAAATAAAATCACACCGCACGTCGGCGGCTTTGACGGGGGCGACTGGGTTGGTGTTGAGCCACGGATCGAAGAGCATCCGGTGGGTGCCGGTTTCGAGCAGGAAACACGAATGGCCGAACCAGGTGAGACGCATAAAACGAGCGGATCAATAGCGATCCATCATCTGGTAGAAAACCCAGTAGAGGCCGATCGTGACGAAGCCGCCGGCCAGCATGGCGATCGTATCGTAATCTTTCGAGTGCGGCAGGAAGTGCCAGGCGGCGGCGATGCCACCGTTGAGGAAAATGAATGAGAAGAGAAAGTCGCGGCGGCGGCGGTTGACGTGGCGCTTCCCTTTTTTTTGCGGGATTTTTGCCTCCGCGACCAAGTTGTCGTGGAGGATTTTGTCGACGGTGATAGGTTCGTCGCTGGCCTCGGGCATCGTCGTGACGACCTTGGCCTTGAGGGTGATGGTCTTCTTGGGCGGAAAAAACCTAGGCATCAGTTCTGGCAAGTCGCGAATGGTCTTCCAGTCTTCGGTGGCTTCGGGGGCGAGTTCGGCGGATTCGTCGAAGGCGCGGACGGAGGCCATTTCTTGCAGCTTGATGTCGCTGTGGGGGCCGCTGACTTTGCCTTCAAACTTGAGGAGATAGCTGGGCATGATTGGCGAGGCGGGCAGGTTACGTTGAGGGGGCGCGCAATCCGAGTTTTTTCGTGAGCCGGCAGAGTTCGGCTTTTTCGGCGGCGGTCAGCGAGGCGAATTCCTCGGCGATGCGGGCGGCGACTTTGGGGAAAAGTTTGGCGATAAAGGCTTGGCCGCGCGGGCTGAGACTGATGGTGATGAAGCGCAGGTCTTCGGCTTGGCGCACGCGTTTGATGAGGCCGGCTTTCTCGAGATTGGCGACGACGAGGGTGAGGTTGGCGGAGCTTTTGAGGAGTTTGGTGGCGAGCTGGTTTTGGCAAAGCGGCCCGAGGTGGAACAAGGTTTCGAGCACGCCAAACTGGGTGACGGTGAGGTCGGCGGGCAGCGTCTGGTGCACGCGCGAGGTGACGGATTCGGCGGCGCGGAGCAGCTTGATATACGCATCGAGGGCGACGATCTCGTTCGCTGGACCTAGATGGTGCGTCGGCATGAGGTCAATCAATCCCGAGGTAGTTTGATGTCAAACCACCAACTGTGAAGACGCAGGTGGAGAGGCCGCAGAGGTTAGTTGTTGTGCTCGCAACGATCACAGTCGCCACCGCCGGCGCAGCATGAGCGCGGGGGTGGGGCGGATTTTTGTGCGATAAAACCGTAGCCGCCGGCGATGACGCGGCGAACCGGTTCGCCGGTCTCGGGATGTCGGAAGAGCGGTTTGTCTTTCATGCTCTGCTTCACCTCGAAACGTTTCGGCTTGGCACCGGTTTTTTTTGGAATGGTTTCGTAGATGTAGGTGGGCATGGCGCGGAGGAAAAGAGGAAGGCGATTCGCCAAGTAACAAGGTCCAAGTGCCAGGCGGTGCAAGCGTGAATCGTTGTGAATATAATCGCATTCGTTGTGCGGATTTGCAGGTTGGGTTTATGCAATCCCATGAGCTGCTAAAGGAAGTGCTCAAGAAAACCGGCGCGAAACAGATCGCTGCCGATATGGCGCTTTCGCTTTCGCTAATCTATAAATGGACGGAGGTGCCCGAGGACAAAAATGGTCACGGTGCCAGTAATCCGTTGGATCGGATCGAACAGTTGCTGCGCATCACGGGCGACCGGCGGATCGCGCAGTGGGTGTGTGAGCGAGCGGGTGGTTTTTATATCACCAATCCAGATCCTGCAGGGCATCAACACCTGGAATCATTGATGCCGGCGACCAATTCGATCGTGCAGGAGTTTGCCGATATGTTGCAGGTCATCGCTGCGGCCGCGGCGGATCAGGCGATTTCGCCGGGCGAGGCAACGTCGATCCGGGCACGTTGGGAGGAACTTAAAACCGTGACGGAAGGTTTTGTGCGTTCGGCCGAAAGTGGTCGCTTTGGAGATTTGAGGGTGGATTTGGAGGGGCGGAAACGCACGGTGGCATGAAACGTTTTCATTGATTATGCCTGCGGTGTGGTTGCTTAGAAGAGGAACAGCAACGCATTTCTACGAGGAGAAACTGTGTTTTTAGCGTGTAGTTGAAGCCCGGATACTGGGGGCGTTGCTCGATTCCTGCGGGAAGGTTTTGAAGGAAAGTGGAAAAAGCGCGGGAGCTGGCAAGCGTTCTGCTAACAGCAACGCAGTTCATGATCGCGCGCCCGTGCAGCGATGATGCGCCAAGTAACAATCCACTAACCTACACAAAGCCCATGACCAAACGTCTCACTCAAATGGCCGGCGTGGCAGCGATCTCGCTCGCCGCTGCAGCCTCCTCCTTCGCCGACATCAAACTTAACGACAATTTCAGCGTCGGTGGTTATATTGTCGGCTCGGCAAGGTATACCAAAAGTGATCCAAAAACAGGTGCCGCTTCGTCCACGTCAACGCTGGACGGCGATGCCTATAAATACTGGACGAACGTCAGTTTCGCACCGGTTACCGGAACCCTCAGCTTCTACGCTGGTGGGAGTGGTGACCCACAAGTTCTCGATGCTTACGCGACCTACGATGTCGGCGGCGGCACCAAGATCACTTTTGGCAAATTCCTCAGCTGGCTTGGCTACGAGGCCTTTGATCCAGTCAACATGACCCAAATCTCCTACGGCTGGGATGCCGGTGCGGACTTTGCATTCTCCGCCCCCAATATCCCAGGCTATCACAGCGGTGTTAAGGTTGAGACGGGTAATGATTCCTTCACCGTTGGCCTCGCGGTGCTCGACTCGGTCGACCCGGTCTTCCTAAAAGGCGTCCCTTCCAAGGGCGACGGTGATCTCAGGAACGGACCTGGATTCGAGGGAATGTTCACCTATAAGGGCGTCAAGGATTTGACCCTCTTCGCTGGCCTTACCTATGAGCCGAACTCGGGTATTGATACAACCATCTCCTGCGTCGATGTGTGGGGTCAATACGTGCTCGGGGCCTCCACGTTTGCGGCCGAATATTCGTTCCGTAAACACGATGGAAAGAACGGGAATGGTGATCAGGGGATTTCCTTCTGGCTCGTCGAGGTCCAGCAGGCGATCGACGCCAAATGGGCTGTCACGGCTCGTGTGAGCGGTGTCTCGAACGATTACAAAGGCACTCTGACCAAGGATCCATCGGCCATGAAGTTGACCATCGCACCCGGTGTCACGCTGACACCGAACCTTTCGCTCCTCGCTGAGGTTTCCTTCTCGAAATACAAAGAAGCGACCCTCGATAAATCGACCTTCGTTGGTCTCCAGGCCCGCTTCAAATTCTAAACGACAGGCCTGAATCTTAGCCGCGCCGCCGTAGTCAAACTTCCGATACACATCGGTATCCGACTCGGCGGCGCGTTTGTTAGCCTTCCTATTTCCTCCATTCCCTTTTGCAGACCGGTCCTCGTTTGGTTCGGCCTGCTCCTGCCCACAAGTTCATCCACGACATCTGATCCTATGATATCCAAAGTTATCAAGTTCCTGTCCGCCGGCGCACTCGCGCTCGGCTTGTTCGTTTCCGCTCAAGCCGCCGAAAAGACCGTCAAGGTTGGCGTGCTTCACTCCCTCTCCGGCACGATGGCGATCAGCGAAACCTCGTTGCGCGACGTTCTGCTCTTCACCTTCGACGAAATCAATGCTGCCGGTGGCATCAAGGTCGGTGCTGACACCTACAAGATCACTCCGGTCGTTGTTGACGGTGCCTCGAACTGGCCGCTCTTCGCTGAAAAAGCCAAGCAGCTCCTCGAGCAAGATAAAGTCGCGGTGACGTTTGGTTGCTGGACATCGGTTAGCCGCAAGTCCGTGCTCCCTGTCTTCGAAAAGAACAACGGCCTGCTCTTCTATCCCGTGCAATACGAGGGCGAAGAAGAGAGTCCCAACGTCGCCTACACCGCTGAAGCCGTTAACCAACAGGCCACGCCTGCGGTCGACTTCTACCTAGCTGAGGGCAAAAAGAAGTTCTACCTGCTCGGCTCCGACTACGTTTATCCGCAGACGACCAACCTCGTTCTTCTCGAATACCTCCTAAGCAAAGGTGTGGCACTCGAAAACATCGGTGGCGGTTTCCGCAAGGACGAATCCGGCAAGATCATCTCGGCCGGCAAGTACACGCCCTTCGGTCACACCGATTACCAGCAGATCGTCGCTGAGATTAAACAATTCGCCGCTTCCGGTGATGCCTGCGTGATCTCCACGCTCAACGGCGACACCAACGTTCCTTTCTTCAAGGAATACGCTGCTTCCGGCCTCACCGCTGAAACCTGTCCGGTGGTTTCGTTCTCGATCTCCGAAGACGAATTCCGCGGTCTGCCTGCCGACAAGCTCGTAGGTCAGCTCGGGTGCTGGACCTATTTCCAGTCGCTCGACACGCCTGCGAACAAGAAGTTCGTCGCCAGCTTCCAAGCCTGGCTCGCGAAGAGCAAAGTGCAGGGCATCGTGAAAGAAAATCGCGTCACCTGCTCGCCCATGGTGTTGAGCTACGACGGCGTTTACCTCTGGAAAGCGTGCGTTGAAAAAGCCGGTACCTTCGATGTCGATGCCGTTCGCAAGGCCTGGAAATCCGGCCTCTCCTTCGCCGGCCCTGGCGGCACGGTCAAGAGCCAGCCGAACATGCATATGACCAAGAACGTTTATATCGGCGAAACCAAGGCCGATGGGCAGTTCAAGATCCTCAAGTCCTTCGACAACGTCTATGGCGAACCCTGGCTCAAGGGTAAATTCAAGTAAGCCGAACGATCCGATAGTTCTTATTGTTCTATCGTAGTTTTCTCTGGAGGGGTGGGTTCCCCAATACGAACCCATCCCTCCTTTTTGATATTAACCTGTATTAATAATTCTCATATATCGTGGTTCGGTTCATACGACATTTTCTGAAAATCGCCGTTGTCTTGCTGGCGATGATTCTGCCGGCACGGGCCGCCGATACTCCGCGTCAAACCATCACCCAGGCAATCCTCGCCAACGATGAGGCTAAGAAGCGCGAGCTCATTCTTTCGCTCGTGGGGCAGGGCGACGACGCGATCGAGACGCTCCTCGTAGCTTGGCGCAAAGACACACTTTTTGTTTTTTCAACACCTGAAGCGGCACGAATTCCTGTTCAATTGATCGGTGAAAAGGATGCAGACGGCGCACGGCAAGCACTGCGCGTTGACGACGGCAAAGCCGTTTTAAACGCGGCGAATCAGCCTGCGTATTTGGCGGGTGCGAACCTCGTCGCCGTTGAGCACACGTCTTCTTTGCGGCGTGCGATGAAGATCGTGCTCGACCTCATCGACCTCGGTGCGGCCGATCCGGCCAAACGCATCAAAGCGATCCAAACCATTGGCCAGACCCAGGACGTGGTGAAAATGCCCGCTCTGCAGGCTCGTGCGAAACTGGAAACCGATCCATCGGTGCAGCGTTTTATCCGCGAGGCGATTGCACTCATCCATCTCAAAGACACAAAGTCCGACGTGAAGCTCGGCGCGCTCGCGGAACTGCGGGACCTGCACACGTTGAGCAGTCTCGACTTTCTCACTCGCACGATCAAGGAGGCCGAGGCCGCCAAGGACAACGCCGTCCTTAAAGCCGCCCGTCTCGCCTTGCAGGCCGTCGAGGAGCATCGCTCGGCGGTGGACTTCTTTGGCACAATTTTCCGGGGCATCAGCCTCGGCAGCATTCTCCTTGTGGCGGCGCTCGGCCTCGCGATCACCTTCGGCCTTATGCGCGTCATCAATATGGCGCATGGCGAGATGATTGCGGTCGGTGCCTATACCACGTACTTGGTGCAAAATGTTTTTGGCACCGGGATCACGATTCCGTTTTTCGGTCTGAGCGTTCCGCTTCCGGGCATGGGTCTGGCGGGTGCCGCTTACCAGTGGTATTTCATCGCCGCGCTGCCGCTCAGTTTCATCGCCGCCGCGCTCGTGGGCATCGCGCTGGAGCGCAGCGTCATTCAGTTTCTCTACCGCCGCCCGTTGGAGAGTCTGCTCGCGACGTGGGGCGTTTCGCTCGTGTTGCAGCAGTGTTTCCGGCTGATGTTCGGCGCGAATAACGTCCAGGTTTCGAGCCCGGTTTATCTCAGTGGCAACTGGCTGGTGAACGATGTTATTCTTGGGTGGAATCGTGTGTTCGTTATCAGCTTTGCCGCTCTGATCGTTTTCGGAATGTGGCTCGTGCTTTCGAAAACGTCGCTCGGTCTGCTCATCCGTGCCTCGATGCAGAATCGCACGATGGCCTCGTGTCTCGGTGTTCGTACCGAACGGGTCAACATGCTTACCTTTGGACTCGGGAGTGGACTTGCCGGTCTCGCCGGCGCCTTTCTGAGCCAGATCGGTAACGTCGGCCCCTCCCTCGGCCAGGGTTATATCATCGATTCGTTCATGGTCGTGGTCGTTGGCGGTGTCGGCAGTATCGGTGGCACGATCATCAGTGCGTTCAGCATTGGCGGTATCGACCAAGTTTTGCAGCAGTACCTGCCAGCCTGGGCACCGGGTCTTGCCTGGATACCGGGCATCGGCAGCTTCCTGCAAAATCTCGCGCAGGATGCAGCGGTTTTCGGCAAGATCCTCGTGCTGGCCGGTATCATCTTGTTCCTCCAGCGCCGCCCGTCCGGCCTCTTTTCAACCCGCAGCCGCAATCTCGACGAATAATGCCCGCAACTCCTCAGACATCGTTTTGGACCAACCGCAAAACCATCGAGTTTTTGCTCCTCGGCGTTGCCGCAGTTTTGCTGGTTGTGGTTATTCCCTATTTTAACTCCCGGGGTTGGGTCAGCAACTTCACCATCAGCGTCTGGGGGAAATATCTGTGTTACGCGTTGCTCGCGTATTCAGTGGATTTGCTCTGGGGCTACACCGGCCTCCTCAGTCTCGGACAGGCGCTTTTCTTCGCGCTCGGTGGTTACATGCACGGCATGTATCTTATGCGTATGATCGGTGATCTCGGGCAGTATCATAAACCGATTCCGGACTTCCTGGTGTTTCTCGGTTGGGAAAAGCTCCCTGCCTTTTGGGAACCGTTTGCAAGTTTCCCGTTCGCGCTTTCGATGGTGTTTCTCGTCCCGGGTGTGATCGCCTACGCCTTCGGAATATTGGCGTTTCGTTCGCGCATCCGCGGCGTATATTTCTCGATCCTCACGCAGGCGATGACGTATGCGGCGTCGATTATGTTTTTCCGCAATAACCTGCTGCTTGGCGGAAACAACGGCTTCACTGATTTCAAGTTCATCCTTGGCCACGACTTGCAGGCACCGGTCACACAACGCGCGCTCTTCGTGACGACGGCGGTCACCTTGCTGCTGGTTTACGGTTTTTGCCGCTGGCTGAAACAGACCAAGTTCGGTCTCGTTCAGCAGGCAATTCGCGACGGCGAAAATCGCGTGCTCTTCAGCGGTTACGCCACTGCCCATTTCAAACTGTTCGTCTTCGTCCTCGCTGCGTTGATCGCCGCGATCGGCGGTGCGCTTTATGTTCCGCAGGTTGGCATTATTAATCCGGGCGAGATGCAGGCCGACAAATCCCTCGAAGCAGTGGTTTGGGTTGCGGTGGGCGGTCGGGGAACCCTGCTCGGTCCAATCATTGGCGCCGTTGGTGTCAACGCGCTCAAGAGCTGGGCGGTACGGGCCTACCCAGATCTGTGGTACATCCTGCTCGGAGGTCTGTTTATTCTCGTGGTCCTTTTCCTGCCCGGCGGACTCGTCAGCTTGCCGAAACGGTTGGCACCTCTATGGAAACGGATTTGTGGTTATAAAATTAAAACGGCGACCCAACCGTAATCTACCATGGCGCATCCGATCCTCACGGTTGAAGACGTCTCGAAGACCTATGATGGCTTCAAGGCCATCACGAACCTCAACTTCTATCTATTCGAAGGCGAGCTGCGCACGGTCATCGGCCCGAACGGTGCGGGCAAATCCACATTTTTCGATCTGATCACCGGGCGGGCGAAACCCGACAAGGGAAAGATTGAGTTCGGCAGCGATCCTGCCGCTACGCGTAAACTCACCGAACTTAACGAATATGAGATCAACCGTCTCGGCATCGGTCGAAAGTTTCAGACGCCCAGCGTTTACACCGAACACACCGTCTGGGATAATCTTCTCCTTTCGCTCAAAGGCCCG
The DNA here is from genome assembly GCA_031404135.1 of Verrucomicrobiota bacterium. Classification (GTDB taxonomy): domain Bacteria; phylum Verrucomicrobiota; class Verrucomicrobiia; order Opitutales; family Opitutaceae; genus JADKHC01. Next base: position 25,061 of record JANNHA010000098.1, read on the forward strand.
CGCGGTGTTTTTGCTTCGCTCTTCCGACGCGTGAGCTCGACCGATCGCGACCGCATCGACGAGTTGCTGACGCTTGTGCGCCTCGGCGAAAAACGCCACTGGAAGGCAGGCATGCTTGCTCACGGCGAAAAGCAATGGCTGGAAATCGGTATGTTGCTCGCCGCCGAACCAAAGGTCCTGCTTGTGGACGAACCTGCCGCCGGCATGACTGACGAGGAAACGCATCGCACCGGCGAGCTGCTTCTCTCGCTCGCTGGCAAACACAGCCTCATCGTCATCGAGCACGATATGGCTTTCGTCCGCCAGATCGCCTGTGACAACAAGGTCACTGTCCTGCATCAAGGCACCGTTTTGTGTGAAGGAAAATTCGACGAGGTTCAGTCCAATCAGAAAGTCCGCGAGGTCTATCTCGGCCGCGGCAAGAAAACCTGACACTCTCTATGGTCGCCTCCAGTTCATCACCGCCCATTTTAAAACTGACCGCAGTCGAGACCGACATCGGTGGCTCGCGCATCCTGCGTGGTGTAAATCTCGAAGTACACGCCGGCGAAGTCGTCGCGCTCATGGGACGCAACGGCGTGGGCAAAACCACCACGTTGAAATCGATCACAGGTGTGTTGCCGGTGCGCACGGGCGAAATTTTGTTTGATGGCCGACCGATCCATAAACTCACCATCGACGCCCGCGCTCGCGCCGGGATTGGTTACGTGCCGCAGGGGCGCGACATTTTCCCCCATCTGACGGTTGAGGAAAATCTTCACATCGGGCTCGTCGTCCATGGTCGTCGGGGCGCTGAGGCCCGCGAAGCACTCGCTCGCGTGTACGAACTTTTCCCGGTGCTCAAGGACATGCTTTCCCGCAAAGGCGGCGTGCTCTCCGGCGGACAGCAGCAGCAACTCGCCATCGGCCGCGCGCTCCTGACGAAACCGAAGCTGCTCATCCTCGATGAACCGACTGAAGGTATACAACCATCGATTATCGACCAGATCGGCGACACGTTGAAAAAGCTCACGACACCGGCTCCGGCACCTGAGGCATTAGATCAAGCCGGTGTTGCGGTCGCCGAGATCAGGAACGCGGTTCAGGCCTTGAAGAAAGACCACTCGCTGGCGATCCTGTTGGTCGAGCAGTACGTCGATTTCTGCCGCGAAGTGGCCGACCGGTTTTATGCAATGGATCGCGGTGTAGTCGTGGCCAGCGGACTGATCGCCCAGTTGACCGACGAAGTCGTAAAAAAGCACCTGCAAGTCTAATCCTGAGTAGCGAGTATTGAGTAGCGAGTAGCGAGCATCCGATCCGAAATCCATACAATATTGTCCTTTAAGCCCTGCCACCTGCTCGCTACTCACTACCCGCTGCTCGCTGCTCGCTGCTCGCTACTTTCTCCACTCATGCACTTAACTCCTCGCGAACGCGAAAAACTTCTGATCGTGACCGCCGCCGATCTCGCGCGTCGTCGGCAGGCGCGTGGCTTGAAACTCAATTATCCCGAATCGATCGCCATCGTCACTTACGAGATCATCGAAGGCGCCCGTGACGGCAAAACCGTGGCCGAGCTTATGAGCTACGGCACCACGATTCTCAAACGCGCCGACGTGATGGAAGGCGTGCCCGAAATGATTCACGACGTGCAAGTCGAGGCCACGTTTCCCGACGGCACCAAACTCGTCACCGTACACAACCCCATACGCTGAGCGACTGACGCTCAGCTAATGAAGAATGATGAATGAAGAATGTAGAATTTCAGAAAAAACCACGTTCTTCACTCCGCCTTCCTTCCGTCATTCATCATTCTTCATTCACCATTCATCATTAGGAACGCAATGATCCCCGGCGAAATCATCACAGCAGACGACTTGGCCAAGCTCCCGGCCAATCTCGATCTCTCCACGCTCACGCTCGAAGTCGCCAACATCGGCGATCGCCCGATTCAGGTCGGTTCGCATTACCACTTCTTTGAGACAAACGAGGCGCTGGTCTTTGACCGCGCCGCCGCTCGCGGTTTTCGCCTCAATATCCCGGCTGGCACGGCGGTACGCTTCGAAGCCGGCGACAAAAAAATCATCGAACTCGTCGCGCTTTCGGGCCTCCGAGAAGTGTACGGCTTGAATGCGAAGGTTAACGGTCCGTTGGACCTAATGAGGAAGTCAGAAGGCAGAATGAAGAATTCCCGAAAAACTAAACGCGTTCGCTAACCTGCTTTCAGTCCATTCTCCATTCATCATTCATAATTCAACATTAGGCATCCCATGCCGTTAAATCTTTCACGCCGCCAGTATGCTGAGATGTTTGGCCCGACCGTCGGCGACCGCGTACGTTTAGCCGACACCGATTTGTTCGTGCAGGTGGAACGCGACCTCATCGCCGAGGGCGGCGGGTATGGCAATGAGATCAAGTTTGGCGGTGGCAAAGTGATCCGCGATGGCATGGGCCAGTCGCCGACCGCACTCGACGCCGAGTGTCTCGACCTCGTCATCACTAACGCTCTCATTCTCGATCCGGTCCTCGGCGTGATCAAAGCCGACATCGGCATCAAGCACGGCCTCATCGTTGGCATCGGCCACGCAGGGAATCCGGGCATCCAGCGAGGCATTGGTTCGGTATTTGTCGACCCGCGCACGAAAAAGAAAAACCCGATGATCGTCGGCGCCGCGACCGAAGTGCTCGCAGGCGAGGGGAATATCATCACCGCTGGCGGGATCGACACGCACATCCATTTTATTTGTCCGCAACAGATCGACGAAGCGATTAGCGCGGGCATCACGACGATGCTCGGCGGCGGCACGGGCCCGGCGCACGGCACGTTTGCCACGACCTGCACGCCCGGCGCGTGGAATCTCCATCGCATGCTCGAAGCGGCCGAGTCGTATCCGATGAACCTCGGCTTTCTCGGCAAGGGCAATTGCTCTACGCCAAAACCGCTGCGCGAACAGATCCTCGCCGGTGCCATCGGCCTGAAACTCCACGAAGACTGGGGCACCACACCGGATGCCATCGACAACTGTCTCAGCGTGGCCGACGAACTCGACGTGCAGGTGGCAATCCACACCGACACGTTGAACGAATCCGGCTACGTCGACGACACGATCAAGGCCTTTAAGGGCCGAACCATTCACACGTTTCATTCCGAAGGTGCGGGCGGTGGGCACGCGCCGGACATCATCCGTGTCTGCGGCGAGGCCAACGTTCTGCCATCGTCCACCAACCCGACGCGTCCGTACACGGTGAACACGATCGATGAGCATCTCGACATGCTCATGGTGTGCCACCATCTCGATTCGAAGATTCCCGAGGATGTTGCTTTTGCCGAGTCGCGCATCCGGCCCGAGACGATTGCGGCCGAGGACCGGCTGCATGATCTCGGTGCGATTTCGATTATGTCGTCCGACTCACAGGCGATGGGCCGGATCGGCGAAGTGATCATCCGCACCTGGCAGACGGCGCACAAAATGAAAACGCAGTTCGGCGGGCTCAGTGGCAAGTCGCACGCTGCGGCTGATAATTTTCGCGCACTGCGTTACCTCGCCAAATACACGATCAATCCGGCGATTGCGCATGGGATTTCTCACATCGTTGGTTCGGTCGAAGTCGGCAAGTTCGCCGATCTGGTCGTTTTCAAGCCCGCGCTCTTCGGCGTTAAACCCGAGGTGGTTTTGAAAGGCGGATTTATTGCCTGGGCCAACATGGGCGACCCGAACGCTTCGATCCCCACGCCGCAGCCGACGTTTTATCGCCCGCAGTTCGGAGCCGCCGGACGTGCGCTCGCTTCGACGAATCTCACCTTCGTCAGCCAGGCGTCGCTGGACAAAGGTTCGTTGAAGTACCTCGGTCTCAAACGCCGACTCGAACCGGTGAAAAACACCAGAATGATCGGCAAACGCGACATGGTGTTGAACGATGCGTTGCCGAAAATCGAAGTCGATCCCGAGACCTACACCGTGAAAGCCGACGGCGTCGTGCTGACGTGCGAGCCCGCAAAAGTGCTACCGATGGCGCAGCGGTATTTTTTGTTTTGAGACCTGCTTATTCGTTAGCGACGGCTGCGTTTTTCGATGGTGCGATCGGCGAAGCGCACCGTTAGGTCGTGGGCGAGTTGTAAGCTTTTCATACAAGTAACCCCTTAGTTTGAGACTCTGGCGCGGTAGCGCCGGTAGGGATGATGCCCCGCATCGTCCTCGGGCAATGGCGGAGCATTGCCCCTACCTTTGAATCCAAAACCAATTGATAGTTGGTATCAGGTTTCGATAACCGCCATGCTGTGGAATCAGGGTTTCTCCCGGCATGAGCTACAAAAGGAGGTTGATCCTGATTCAGGCAAGCTTCACCGCACCGGCTTCAAGCGTACGCGCTCGGCTTCGAGCGGGTGGCCGAGGAGGCGTTGGCCGTGGGTGGCGAACCAGGTGGCATCGTCTGTCGTCGCGAAGCGGCGGAGGCCGTGGCGGCTGAGGCGGGCTTCGCGGTCGGGGTGGCGTTCGAGCCAGTTGGCTAAACGCGTTGAAACGATTTCACCTTGCGCGAGGAGTTCGATCGAGGGCGGGACGATGCGGCGTAGCACAGGCATCAGCAGCGGATAATGCGTGCAGCCGAGGAGAATCCGTTGTGGCGGTTGGGGGCGGTTTAGGACGGGTTCGAGCGAGCGACGGAGAAAATATTCGGTGCCGGGGGTGTCGAGTTCTCCTTCTTCGACCAGCGGTGCCCAGAGCGGGCAGGCTTGTTGGATGAGTTCGAGGTGCGGGGCGAGTTTGCGCAGTTCGATGCCGTAGGAATCGGAGGCGATGGTGCTTTCAGTGGCGACCACGGCGACGACGCCGGAAAAGGGAGACGGCGTGGTTTCGCCAGGGATCGCGCCGGGTGGCAGGCAGGCGAGGGCTTCGACTGACGGGCGGACGACGCCGAGCACGCGGCAATCGGGGCGGTGTTTAGGGAGATGGAGTTGTTGGATGTTGCGCAGCGCACGGGCCGAGGCGGTGTTGCAGGCGAGGAGGACGAGCGAACAGCCCTGATCGAAAAGCCACTCGACGGATTCGAGGGTGAACTCGTTGACCACATCGGCGCTGCGGGCGCCGTACGGTGCGCGGGCGCTGTCGGCGAGAAAGAGGTAGTCGTACTGCGGGAGCGTTTTGAGCAGGGAGCTCAACACGGTGAGGCCACCGAAACCTGAATCGAAGACACCGATCATGGAAATATCCTCAGAAACAGAACCGATTATGCACGCCAATAAATCGGAGGAAGGGAAAGAGGCGCGGGAGAGGCGGAGGGCGAAGGCAAGGGGAAGGGGGATTCGGATGGGTCACAGAGGCACGGAGGAAGGAGGCAAGGCATCGGAGGGTTGGCCACAAAAAGGCGCAAAAGGGACTGGGGCTGCGGTGGGTGGTGCGTTGCGCCTAGAGGCGCGATGGTGGCTGAGGAGGGTACCGATTGGTTTCGAAATTTTTACACGAAGGTCGCAAAGAACGCGAAGGACTGAGGGCTCACTTTGTGATCTTTGCGTTCCGGATTTTCCCTTGGCGGTCTTTGCGTTGAATGGTTTTCCTCGGTGTCCTCGGTGGCGAAAGGATCGGTCCGATCACTTTTTAATTGGTTCGAGTTTGTAGCCGTCTTTGCCGTCGAGCATGGACCAGCCAGCGGCGGTGAGTTCGGCACGGAGGGTGTCGGCGCCTTTGAAGTCTTTGGCTTTTTTCGCGGCCCAGCGTTTTTCGGCGAGGATAACGATTTCGGCGGGCGCTTCGGCTTTGGGTGCGGCGGGTGTTTCGAGATTGAGGCCGAGAGCAAATAGAGCGCGATCAAATGAGGCCAGATCGATGCCGGCATTGCCGCGATTGACGATAGTGAAGAGTGCGCCAAAGGCTCCGGGCGTGTTGAGGTCGTCGGTGAGCGCCGTAAACACGGGGGCGAAAACGGTCGTATCGCCGCCGCTCGCAGGAAGCGTTGCGCGGAAGTTGCGCAAGGTCGCGATTGCGCTCTCCGCCGCGTGCAGCGAGTCGAGGGTGAAGTTGAGCTGTTTCTTGGGGTGGCCCATCAGCAATGCGTAACGCAGGGCCATCGGCGAAACGCCTTTGGCTTTCAGGTCGTCGAGGGTGTAGAGGTTGCCGAGCGATTTGCTCATCTTCTTGCCATCTACAAGGAGGTGCTCGCTGTGGTACCAGTGGTGGGCGAATTGCGTGCCGTTGCAGCATTCGCTTTGGGCGATTTCGTTTTCGTGGTGCGGGAAGAGCAGGTCGACGCCGCCGCTGTGCAGGTCGATGGTGTCGCCGAGGTGTTTCTTGCTCATCGCGCTGCACTCGATGTGCCAGCCGGGGCGGCCGCGGCCCCAGGGGCTTTCCCAGGCGTTTTCGCCGTCGTCGGTTTTGTAGGCTTTCCAGAGGGCGAAGTCACTGACGTCTTCTTTTTCGTCGGCGTCGGCGGCTTGCGGTTTGCCGGCGAGGGCGGAACCGAGTTGGAGTTCGCGTTCTTTCACGCGGGAGAGTTTTCCGTAGCCGTCGAAGGAGCTGACTTTGAAATACACCGAACCATCGGCGGCGCGATAGGCGTTTCCTTTTTTCATGAGCACGTCGATCATGTCGACTTGTTCGACAATGTGGCCGGTGGCGGTCGGTTCGACGTGGGGCGGCAGGCAGTTGAGCGCGGCGCAGTCGGCGTGGAATTTGTCGGTCCACTGTTGGGTGACCTCGGCGAGCGGGCGGTTTTCCTCGCGGGAGCGGCGAATGGTTTTGTCGTCGACGTCGGTGAGGTTGCGGACGTGTTTCACTTTGCCCGGGCCGAATTCGAGTTCGAGCAGGCGGCGGATGACGTCGTTGACGACGAAGGTGCGGAAATTGCCGATGTGCGCGGGCGCGTAGACGGTCGGGCCGCAGTTGTAGAAGCGGAAAACACCGTCGGCGTGGGTGGGGGCCAGGGTTTTGAGTTTACGTTCGAGCGAATCGAAGAGCGAAATGGGCATCGGAGGACGGATTTGTTAACCGCTAATGAACGCTAATTGGCGCTAATGAGAACCTGTTTTTTTGGAAAGATTAGCGTGAAATAGGGTGAGTTAGCGGTTTAGTTGATCGGGTACCTTCTGCCCATGACCGAAAAATTCAAACTCGATTTGCCCCTGCGTCCTCGTCGTCTGCGTCGTAATGCCAGCGTTCGCGCGCTGGTGGAGGAGACGGTGTTGCGGCCGGCGGATTTTATCGCGCCGTTGTTTGTGGTCGATGGCAAGGGCGCGCCGGAGTTGATCGGCTCGATGCCGGGCGTGTTGCGTTTCAATATTGTTGATTTGGTCAAGGAATGCCGTGCGCTCGCGAAACTGGGTGTGCCGGCGGTGGCGCTTTTCCCGAAGCTCGACGCGAGTTTCAAGGACGACGCTGGTTCGGCAGCGCTGCATGATGATGCTTTGATTTTGCGAGCGGTGCGGGCGGTGAAGAAGGCGTTGCCTGACCTCGTTGTGATGACGGATATCGCGCTCGATCCTTACACGACGCACGGTCACGACGGTCTGTTGACGCCGGACGGGCGCGACGTGGCGAACGATGTGACGGTGGAAGTGTTGACGAAAATGGCGGTGCTGCACGCGGGTGCTGGCGTGGATTTCGTGGCGCCGTCGGACATGATGGATGGGCGGATCGGCGCGATTCGCGATGCGCTGGATGCGGCGGATTTCACGCAGACGGCGATCATGGCGTATTCGTCGAAATTTGCTTCGGCGTATTATGGGCCGTTCCGCGATGCGGTGGGCAGCGCGAAGGCGGCGGGCACGCCTACGCTCGACAAACGTACCTATCAACTCAACCCCGCCAATCGCCGCGAGGCTATTGCTGAGGCGTTGCTCGATGAGGCTGAGGGCGCGGACATCGTGATGGTGAAACCGGCCGGTCCGTATCTGGACATTATCCGCGATCTGCGCGAGACGACGCGCCTGCCGATCGCGGCTTATCAAGTTTCGGGCGAATATGCCCAACTACAAGCCGCCGCTAAAATGGGCTGGCTCGATCTGGCGAAGACGCGTCACGAGTCGCTGCTGGCGATCAAGCGTGCGGGTGCGGACATGATTCTGACGTACTTCGCCAAAGAAATGGCGGCGGAGTTGGGGAAGTAATTTTCAGAAACGATCCCAATTCAATTAATCTGGAACTCAGGAACGCTGGAAACGGAAACACCGGGATCGATAGGGTGGTTTACTGGTTCGTTCCAGCTTTCCTGAGTTCCAAATTAAGACTCAGGTTATTTCCCGAAATCAGTTCGCCAAGGAGATGGCGGCGGAGTTGAACGGTTGAAGTTATACCAACATCACTTAAGAGTTGGACCTTCCTTTTGGTTCGAAGGTAGGGGCAATGCTCCGCATTGACCGAGGCGGATGAGGGACCATCCGCCCTACCTCGGGGCTCTGTGGCGAAAAATCAGAAGGCCGATTTCGGCACTTGGATCGAGTCGCCGGGCATGAGACGCGGGTCTTCCATGGGCGATTTTTGCGCGAGGGTGGCGTTGATGTCGTAGGCGGCGCGGTCGCGGACGAGGTTGAGGCGCGTTTCCTTTGCGTAGAGGGTGAAACCGCCGGCGGCTTGCACGGCTTTCGTGACGGTGAGGTCGGGCGTCCAGATAATGCGGCCCGGGCGAACCACTTCGCCGCCAACATAAACGAAGCGCTCGGTCACGGTGACGGAGACGTCGACGGCGGTGTAGATTTTTTTTGAGATGTAGGCCTCGCGGATTTTTTGCGAGAGACCGGAGGTGGTCGTGCCGGCGGCGGTGACTTGGCCGATGTAGGGCAGGGTGACGAGACCTTGTTCGTCGACTTGCGAGGAGTTCGCCGTCGGATCGGGCACGCCCTGGAGCGTGATCACGAGGCTGTCACCGGGGCGCAGATTCGCGACGGAGCCAGCTTCGGGGAGTTTCGGATTGCCGCCGCCGGAGGGGCGCGGGCCGTTACAACCGGACGCGAACAGGAGAGCGCTGAGGAGCGCGAAAAAGGGTAATTTCAACCGGGCTGCGAAAACCATGATGCGAGGCCCAGTTGAGCCAAACACCGTCCAAAAGCAACGTTACCGTTTCTTTTTCGCAGTCTTCTTGGGTTTATCTTCGTCCTCTTCGTCGTCGTCGTCTTCGTCCTCTTCGTCGTCTTCATCTTCGTCCGAATCCTCGTCGTCATCGTCCGATTTCTTGGGCTTGTCGTCTTCTTCCTTATCTTTTTCTTCGTCTTCGTCCCACTTCAACGACTCGTCGTTCTTGAGTTTTTCTTCTTCGGCCTCGTCGAGGTCGGGCAGGTCATCGTTGTCATCTTCGATTTCCTTGGCGGGCGTTTCTTCGTCCGTGTCCCAGCCGGTGGGAACGTATTCGAGGATCGAGATGATTTCGTCGAACGTGTGGACGGCTTTCCCTTCGATGAAACTGGTGTTTTGTTCTTCGCGGAGCTCGTCTTCAACTTCGTCGACGGTGAGCTTCGACTCGAAGTCGAAGAGGTCGTTGAGCATCTTGACGCGCAGTTTGGTGAGGTGGTCGAGCAGGTCGGCGAACGGCCCGTTTTCCTCATCCATCACATCGGCGAGAATAAAAAGTTTTTCGTCGGACTCGAAAATCGACTCCTTCATGCGCTTGAGGCGGACACGGCCTTCGCCGAGATCCTTCTCGATGCGGAAGGCGATGAAAGCCGATTCCATGATGTCCTGGTCGAAAGCGTAATCGCGCAGGGGCTCGATCAATTCGAGCAGGTGGGCGACTTGGCGTGGGTCGATGATGCTCAGGCCGTCGACGTCCCAGCGAATCGGGTCGCTGACTTCGTCGACCCACCAGTTGTGGTCGTCACCGAGTCGAACAATGCACCAATCGAGAGTTGTGGATGATTTAGCCATGACGTTGCTTAGCTTCGGAGCAAAAGGCCCGGGGTTTAGCGGAGTCAAACCGGTAAAGTGAAAATCTTACGACTTTCTTTTCATCGGTGTTCCTCGTGTGCGGCCGGGCCAAAAAGAAGGCGGAGCGTGCAAGCGGTGTTTCGAAAAACAAGCACAAAAACGCGGTATTCGTGCAGAAAATGACCGCAGCTGAAAATTGGAGCGCTCAAGGAGCGTTTATTGAGAAGCATTGTTTATTCTGTTGGTATGCGCTGCCTTGATTTCTCGCAGGCGCTTTCCCACAGTCGCGGTTTATGGGTATGATCTATGAAAAAGTTTTGCGACCCGTCTTCTTTTCGCTCGGACCTGAGCGGGCGCACGAGCTGGCGATGACCGGCATGACGGTGCTCGGGCATCTCAGCCCGGTTTGTCGCATGATGGAGTGTTTCGCGCAACTTCCCGCGTCGGCTGCGCGGCCGATCGAGGTGTTTGGCCTCAAATTTCCCAATGCCGTGGGTCTGGCCGCTGGTTTTGACAAAAACGCCGAGGGCTGGCCGGCCGCTGCCGCGTTCGGTTTTGGCCACGTGGAAATAGGCACGATCACGGCGCTCAAGCAGCCGGGCAATCCGAAGCCCCGCGTGTTTCGTTTTCCAAAGGAAGAAGCGGTGATCAACCGCATGGGTTTCAACAACGACGGTGCCGAACTCATCGCTACACGTCTGGCGAAGCAGGCGAAACCCGGCCGGCGCCGCATCCCGGTCGGCATCAATCTTGGCAAATCGAAGGTCGCCGATCTCGACTTGGCGGTGGCGGACTATCTCGCGAGTTTCGCGCGGCTGGCCGACTACGCGGACTATCTGGTGCTCAACGTCAGCAGCCCCAACACGCCGGATCTGCGCAAACTCCAGGACGAAGACCGGCTGCGCGAACTGCTCGGCGCGATCTCCGGTGCGAACAACGAACGTGTTGCCAGCGGCAAAGGCCGCAAACCGGTGCTGCTGAAAATCGCGCCCGATCTCAGTTTTCCGCAAATCGACTCGGTACTTGCCGCAATCGCCGAGTTCGGTCTCGACGGTATCATCGCCACGAATACGACGCTGGCGCGGCCGGGCTTCTTTGCGACGGTTGATCAGGCTGGCGGTTTGAGCGGCAAACCGCTTCGCAAACGCTCGACCGAGATCATCAACTACATCGCCCGTGCGACCAGCGGAAAGTTGCCGATCATCGGCGTAGGTGGCATTCACGGCGCCTCGGATGCGGCTGAAAAACTCGATGCCGGTGCGACGCTCGTGCAGATTTATACCGGGATGATTTACCGCGGCCCGTTCTTCGCCAAGGACCTCGCGTGGGCGCTCAACGACCGGCAGAATAAGATCTGGCGAGTGTGAAAGGTTCTCGGCCGGGTCGTGGCGTATCTGCTGGTTTAACGCACGGCGGTAAGGGCGGAAGGGCGTGCGAAAAGAAGACGAACCAGTTAAAACCGGTTGTTAAGGACCGCCTATCATTACCCGCCCGAACTAACGCGAAGGAGAAGACTCCTGAAGTGAGGGGGAGGGCGAAGTAGCCAGATCAGAACCGCCCGGTACGGACCTGTACGCCGGGTGGTGTGTGAGCCCGAGGCTAATTACCCACGGTTATCCGACTCGGCGTCATTTCAACAACGTGAGACTTCTCGGTCGTAACGTTTGCGGTCTTAGATTGCCAACTTTGCGTTCTCGTTATTTTGGCGATATGGCCATCAACGTTGAACTCAATAGAAAGCGCCTCAAAATTCTTCTCATCAATGCGGACGTCCCAAAACGCCCTTTGATCTTCTTCTTTCTGTGGTGCTCCTAATAATGCAATACATGAACCCTTGGTCATTGAGAAGGTGATAGAATCAAACCTTCGTGATGCCTCGACCATCTGCGCTGAACGGTCTGTCGGAATGCAGTTATTAGCGCAACCACCGAATGTGTCCAAGAAAATCGGTGGCGAGATAGCGCAACCACCGAAAGCCAGGGCAGAGAGTAATAATACAACAATTTTCATAGAGATTTTGCCGAACGTCAGATGAGCCGTGACCACGAGGAAGACAAGCGGGGAAAGCTCTTACCTGAGCCGTCGAAAAGGGGTCATTGCGCTCTGGCGTCTCACTCGGTGTCCTTTTCTTGTGAAACACAAAAACTAGGGAAGCTGTCTCACAAAAAGTGGGGTGCTCGACTCGTGGCGCCCATCTATCGCCAAATCTATCGAGTACTCACCAAACCGGTCGAATTTTATGCCTCCGATATTCACCACAAGATCTACGGTGGCTGAGGAATGATCCGCAGGGGTATTCGCGACAATCGGCATCTCTATCGCTGGAAGCACGGCTCTACCGTCCACATCCGCAATCGAAAGCCGCAGGCGCTTTTGGCCATCTTCAATCTTTTCGAAGCGAAGCTTCAGGGCAACGCACCAATGCGGGTGAGAGACGGGTGTCTGCTTCGAGGAAAGTGTGTCGAAAACTCCAATCACGCAAAGCTTGCCGGAATAGTTGGCTGCGAAATCACAAACAGTGAACAATTCAATTTTCATGGTGGGTAAAATTACTTCTCAGTAGAGACACTATAGCTGCGTGCGCGACGCAGGCATTAAAAAAGACAGGAGTGCTTGTTCCCCGGAACGCGGGTTGCCCCGAATTTCTCCGGAGCCTATCCGCAACGAGGAGAGCGCCACGTAAACAACCACCCAAACCTCCAAATTAGGAAACAAGCACATGAAACCCACAGATAGATTTATCGGGAGAGATGTCCACAAAGATACCGTCGTGATCGCCGAAGGCCGTCGCCTGGGCGAGGTGGCCAGTACGGGAAGATCTCAACAAACGATCTGCATTTCCTATGAGATACTGCTGCCCAAACTGCCGCTTGCGGGGGGAAGCGAGTCAGGGCGGAGTTGGATGAGTGGGAAGTGATCCAAAAAAAGTTCAAAAAAATTAACCAACGCACTTGATTTTATATAATTAGCCTCCTAACTATCAGGCTCCTCACTGATATTCCCTGCCTCATGGCCCATCTCATTCCAAAGAATCTGCCTCGCTACGAATGCCTGCAAGAGGCGTCGCAACGTTTTCCCGATCTCGATCCCTCCGCGATGGTGGCTTATTTGCATTTGTTGCGCGCGGGCACGGACTGTTTGGAGTTCAGTCACGAATATTTGTCGGCGCACGGGGTTTCGTCAGGCCGGTTCACGGTGCTCATGCTTTTGCTTCAGGGTCAGGCCTGCGGAGAAAAAGCGGAAGTTGTCACACCGGCAGAACTCGCCGACATGGCTGGTTGCACGCGTGCGACGATGACCGGGCTGATCGATACGCTTGAGCGCGACAGTTTGGTGAAACGCGTTCCCGATTCGAAGGATCGCCGTATGATGACAGTGAGCCTCACGGCCAAAGGCACGACCTTGCTGACAAAAATGTTGCCGGGGCATTTCAAAAGGCTCGCCCGCCTGATGGCGTGCCTGTCCGAATCTGAGCGGAAAACGCTGGTGCGCCTCCTCGGGAAAGTCAGTTCGCAAGCGGCAACCATTAGCGGTGAAACACCCGTGGCCGGATGCGCCGAATGTTAAAGCTGGATGATTATCCTCCGCTCGACTGGCGAAACGGCGATTTCGTTTTTTAATCTAACATTATCTTAATAAAACTATGTTCAAGAAATTCATTATCACGCTCTCTGCGATTGCCATCTTGGTGGTTGGACTTGGTTCCTTCAAGGTCGCACAAATCAAAAAAATGTCGTCGCAACCGCATGTGATGCCCGCCGCGTCGGTCAGCACGTTCGAAGCGCGCTCGGAAAACTGGCAGCCCATTATTAGTAGTATCGCCACGCTCGCTCCTGTGCAGGGTGTGACCATCAGCTCCGATGCCGATGGCGCGCTGGTGAAAGTTCTCGTCGAAAACGGTGCGGCGGTGCACGCAGGTGATCTGCTCATGGAGATCGACAGCGCGGTGGAGACCGCTCAGTTGCACGCCGCGCAAGCACAGTTGGCGCTGGCCCGGTTGAACGCCAAGCGTTCGGTCGAGTTATTGGAGAAAAACACCATCAGCCAGTCTGAGCTCGATCAGACTACCGCGCAGTTAAATCAGTTTGAGGCCAACGTCTCAGCCTTCGCGGCCACCATTGCAAAAAAGACTGTGCGTGCGCCCTTCGATGGACGAATCGGTATCCGCTCGGTTAATCCTGGCCAATACGTCTCGCGTGGTATGGCGCTCGTGCCGTTGCAAAAGCTCGATTTGCTCTACGCCAATTTTAGCATCCCACAACGTCTCTTGCCCTCGCTTTCCATCGGTCAAAAGGTTGGGGTAAAAGTCGATGCTTTCGACGGCACGGCCTTTGATGCAACCATCACGGCGATCAACTCCGAGGTGGACGCATCGACGCGCAATATTTCCGTTCAAGCCACGCTGGCGAATCCCGACGAAAAACTCCGGCCCGGTATGTACGCACAAGTCGAAGTGCAGTTGCCCGCCGGTGAGGCGCAGATCGTGTTGCCCGCGACTTCCATCGCCTACGCGCCTTACGGTAATTCGGTTTTCATTGTGGAAAAGATGAAGGGCGAAGACGGCAAGGAATACCTCGGCGTTCGTCAGCAGTTCGTGAAGATTGGGACCGCTAAAGGCGACCTCATCGCGATCGAAGGCGGCGTGAAAGCGGGCGAGCAAGTTGTCGCCTCCGGCGTGTTCAAACTCCGCAACAGCATGCCTGTGCAGGTTAACAACGCCGTGCAGCCCACCAGCAGTGCGACACCCACTCCGGCTAACACTTGATCTCAGCTAGCCTGAGGCTCTGACCATGATATCTAAAAGTTTTACCGACCTGTTTATCCGCAAGCCCGTCATCGCGCTTGTCGTTAATATTATCATCCTCGCGGTGGGTGTTGTCGCTTATTTTAACCTCAATACTCGGCAGTATCCCCGCAGCGACAGCGCGGTGGTTAATGTCACGACCGTTTATTTCGGTGCCAGTGCCGACACCGTGCGGGGCTACATCACGACGCAGCTCGAACGCGTGATTTCCAGCGCTGACGGCATCGACTATATCGAGTCCGAGAGTCGTTCGAGTCTGAGCACGATCAAGGTGTTTTTGCGGCTCAACTACGACACCAATGCCGCCCTCGCTCAGATCAGCTCCAAGATCGACCAGGTGCGCAACGAACTGCCGCCCGAGGCGGAAACGCCGACCATCAGTGTCGAGACGGCGGACAACCAGTTCGCCTCGATGTACCTGAGCTTTTATTCCGATACGCTCGACCAAAATCAGATCACCGATTATCTCAATCGCCTGGTTCAGCCCCGCCTTTCGGCGATCAAAGGCGTGCAAAAGGCTGAGGTGCTTGGCGGCCGTGTGTTTGCCATGCGCATCTGGCTGAAGCCTGACCAGCTCGCCGCCCACGGACTCAGTCCCTCCGAGGTGCGACAAGCATTACAAGGCAACAACGCACTCGCCGCTGTGGGTTCTACCAAGGGCTCGATGATCAGCGTCAGCCTCATTGCCAACACCGACCTAAAAAACACCGCTGAATTCAAGAACATGGTCGTGGCCGAAAAGAACGGCACCATCATCCGGCTGGCCGATATTGCCGATGTCGAACTGGGTGCGGAAAGTTACGACAGCGAGGTGCGCTTCGGTGGGCAGACGGCCACTTTCATGGGCATTTGGGCCTTGCCGACGGAAAGCACGCTGGAGGTCGTCAAGCGCGTCCGAGCGGTGATGCCCGACGTCGAGCGCGGACTGCCGGCGGGTCTTAAGACTAAGATCGCCTACGACGCCACCGCCTACATCGACGACGCCCTGCACGAGATTTTAACCACGTTGCTGGAAACGTTGTTGATCGTGATGGTCGTGATTTTCCTCTTCATGGGCTCGATTCGTTCGGTGCTGATCCCGATTGTGGCGATGCCGCTCTCGCTCGTCGGTGCGCTGGCCCTGATGCTCGCTTTCGGCTTCACCATCAACTTGCTCACACTGCTCGCGATCGTGCTCGCCGTTGGTATCGTGGTGGACGACGCCATCGTCGTCGTCGAAAACATCGAGCGTCACATTCGCGAGGGCAAGACGCCGACGGATGCGGCTATCCTTGGCGCTCGCGAATTGGTCGGCCCGGTCATCTCGATGACGATCACGCTGGCTGCGGTCTATTCCCCCATCGCTTTTCAAGGTGGTCTGACGGGCGCGCTTTTCCGTGAATTTGCCCTCACTCTCGCGGGTGCGGTGACCGTCTCTGGATTTGTTGCGCTCACGCTTTCGCCGATGATGAGCGCCCGTTTGCTGAAGGACCACGATCACGAAGAGCAGGGGCTGAGCGGACGGATCAACCGCGACTTCGACCGGCTGCGCGCTTTCTACGAACGAATCGTTGGCCGGATGCTCCAAGTGCGTTCCGGTGAGCGCCTCTCTTGGACGATGCTGCTCTGGTCGCTCGTCGCCTGGATTCCGATCTGGCCGGTGGCGCTGGCTCTTTTTGCTGCGGTGAGCGGAGTTTCTACCGCCAAGGCTGCCGCACTTCCGCTGGCGATTGGTTTGGCATCTGCTTCGGTGATTGGTGCTTTTCTTTTGCTGATTTTCGATTGGCTGCTCGGCCGCAAGTTCGCGGTGGTCCAGTTTGTCCTGACCGGCGCGGTCATGCTCATGATCGTCATTGTGCCCTTCTTCATGTTCGCCCAGCGCGAACTGGCACCGAAGGAAGATCAGGGTGTGGTTTTCAGTATCCTATTGCCATCGCCAACGTCGACGCTCGACCAGAATGTTCTCTATGGCCAGGAGGTTCAGAAGATGTTCACGAGCTTCCCCGAGTACGATAATTCCTTCCAAATCACAGGGGCTAACTTTGGCTTTGGCGGCGCCATTTTGAAGCCCTGGTCGGAACGTAAACGCTCCGCGCTCGAAATTGAGCAGACGCTTCAGGCGCCGGCCGCCGCCATCACCGGCATGAATGTCGTCATCACCACACCCGAACCGCTTCCCTCAGGAGGCTCGCTGCCCATCGAGTTCGTCGTTCGCGCCACCGCCGACCACCGAGAGATATTCGATTACGCTCAGCAGCTCGTGATCTACGCCAACACCGAAGCCAACGATCCTAATGCTGCGCCGACCTTTTACTTTGCCGATAGCGACCTCAAGTTCGACCTCCCGCAGGTCGAGATCGAGATCGACAAGGACAAGGTCGCGTCGATGGGGCTCAACCTGAGCGACATCGCCCGCGATCTGGGTTCCATGCTCGGTGGTGGTTATGTCAACCGGTTCGTCAACGACGGACGCAGCTACCGCGTGATTCCGCAGGTTGAGCGCGGCCAGCGTCTCAACGCCGAGCAGTTGCTCAACTACCACGTGCGCGGGCCCCGTGGTCAGCTTATCTCCTTGTCCACGATCGCCACGCTCAAGCACACGGTGCAGCCGCGCACGCTCAACCGCTTCCAACAGCTAAACTCCGTCAAGATCACGGGCGTCGGCCCAAGTGTTGATGTTGCGCTGAAGAAACTTGAAGCCAAAGCGGCGGAAATTTTGCCCGCGGGCTATTCGATCGACTACGGTGGCCAGTCGCGTCAGCTCCGCAACGAAGGCAACACCTTGCTTGGCACCTTCCTGCTCGCGCTGTTCCTGATTTTCCTCGTGCTCGCCGCACAGTTTAACAGCTTCCGCGATCCGTTTATTATCTTACTCGGCTCGGTGCCACTGGCGGTGCTCGGCGCGATGCTGCCGGTCTTCCTCGGGAAAACCTCGCTCAACATCTATTCCCAGATTGGGCTTATTACCTTGGTCGGCCTGATCGCCAAAAACGGCATCTTGATCGTGGAATTCGCCAACAAACTCCAGGAGGAGGGCCTTTCCAAATTCGAAGCCATCCGCCGTGCTGCCGCCACGCGGTTGCGCCCCGTGCTGATGACTTCGGCGGCAACGGTTTTCGGCCATCTTATGCTGATTTTTGTGACCGGCCCTGGCGCTGCGGCACGTAATTCCATCGGTTGGGTTCTCGTCGTCGGCATGGCGGTTGGCACAATCTTCACGCTTTTCGTTGTGCCTGCTTTCTATATGCTCATCGCCAAAGAACATCGAGTTCCCAAGCCTACACCTGTCGACAAACTGCCTCGGTTGGTTGTGGCTGAACCCGTACCCGCCAAGTAAGCATCCTTATTACCATGAGAAATCTCACCCTTAAGACCGTGTTTCTAACACTCGCTGTGGTTGTACCGGCGACCTTGTCCGCTGCGCCCGAACCTTCGCGTGAGGTTCCGCCTCGGCTTGATTTACCGGGTGCGATTGGTTTCGCCATCGATAACAACTTCGCCATCCGGCAGGCGCGCGAACGTATCAAACAGCAAGACGGCCTGCTGATTGAAATTCGCTCACGTTCGATCCCGAATGCCGATCTGAACTACTACTACACGAAGTTCGACAAGAACCGTCTCGAACCCTCCCAACGTGTGACTGATCAGGATTGGGCGGTGGAATTCAAAGTCACCCAAAGCATTTTTTCGGGTGGCTCGATCAGTTCGTCCGTGGCTGCGCAAAAACTCCGTCGTGAAGCGGCGCTGTTTGAACTACGCTCGGTCATCAACAACGCGCTTTTCGGCGTTCGTACGAAGTTCTACGCCGTGCTCCTCGCGAAAAAGAAAATCACCGTCGCCGAGCAATCGCTCAACTTGCTCGAAGAACAATTGAAAACCGTGCGCGATCGTTATGAAGCCGGTACGTTGTCCAAGTTCGACCTTTTGCGCTCCGAGGTGGCGGTGGCCAACGGCCGACCGCCGCTGATTCGTGCGAAAAACGCCTATCGTATCTCCATCGAAGAACTGCGCCAGGTGCTCGGTTTCACCACGCTCACGGTCAGCAATGTGACACAGACGCCGGAATTTCTTGGCGAACTCAGCTACGAACCTACTGCCATCGAGTTGTCGGCCGCCATCGAGTCGGCCCGTTCCAACCGGCCCGAACTCCAGCAGCTTTTCAAACTGGAACAATCTGCCGATAAAAATCTGAGCGCCGCGAAAGGCAGCTACTGGCCTTCCTTAGGCGTGGGAGCTGGTTACCAAATCAAGAAATCTTCCGCCTTCAACGATCTGGGAACGACCCGTGAAGGCTGGTCCGCCGTTGCTCAGGGCAGTTGGGCGGTATTCGACGGCCGGGCCACCGCCGGCAAGGTCGCACAGGCCCGCTCTGCGCTTTCACAGACGCAACTCACCAAGGCAGAGCAACAGCTCGCGATCGATGTGGAGGTGCGCCGGGCTCATTCGACCTTGCAGGAAGCAGTCGAACTTGTAACCGCCTCCAAAGCGGTGGCGGGTCAGGCTGAGGAAAGCGTGCGTTTGGCCAAGGCGCGTTTCGACGCCGGCACCGCGACGCAGCTCGACGTGTTGCAGGCTCAGGTCGCACTGACCGACGCTCGCACCAACGAAGTCGAAGCGCTTTATAACCACACCGTGGCGCTAGCCAGCCTGCGCAAGGCCATGGGTGTGGCGGATGCCTACGCTCCCACGTCCTCCTGATCGTTAGGTTTTTACACGTGCTCTCGTCGAAAATCTGTCGACGCGGAGCACAACCCTAAGCATTCTCGCAACGTTCTGGCGTTCGGCGCGTCTAACCTGCCGTTCCCCTTAAACGTTCATGAAGTTTCTTCGTCCGATCTTTTGGTGTGTCGCAGCATTGGCGGCGCTTTTGCTGGTAATCGTTGTCTTGGCGTTCAACACGTCGGTGCAAACTTGGGCTGCTCGCCGCGCACTGACCGGGCAGGCTGATCTTAAGGCGGGGGTGGGGCGCGTTTCTGCCGGTCTCAAATTGATCGAGTTGACCGACATCACGATCGAGAAACCGGGCCTGTCTCTGATCTTGCCTTCGCTCACCATCGAGATGCCGCTGAGCTCAGCGGCAGGGAAAAATATCGCGATCAAACGACTCGTTGCCAAAGGCTGGAAAGTGGCCCTTTCCGTGCCGCCGGTGGAAAAGAAAACAGCCACGCCCGCCAGCACCACAACCACCGCACAGGTTAAGTCGGAGCCATTCACCTTCGAGGGCGTGCTCAAACTGTTGCGCCTACCCGTTGATTTCTCTCTTGAAGAGATCGATGTCGAAGGCGAATTGACGTTCCAGGCGCTGCCGGGCAAGCCGCCGTCTCGAAGCACCGTGAAGATCACCGGAGGCAATCTCGGCGCCGGCCGCGAAGGTCGTTTCACCATCGTTGCGAAAGTCGCCATACCTGAGGCCGATGCACCTGTATCGGAACTGGCCGTTAACAGCGTGATCGTGGTGCAGATGGATACGCCGCGCACGCTGCAAAAAGTTTCGTTCGTGACCGATGCCAAAGCCTTGGGGCAAAAATTTCCGCAGGGTGCCAATCTGCATTCGGAACTCGTGCTCAACGGTGGCGCGAAAGGCGAGTCGTACCTCATCTCGCTGCAGACTCCGCTGGCAGGCGCGTTGAAAAATCTCTTCAACCTCGATGCTTCGTATCCGGCCGGCGCTTCGTCGCTCACCGGAAAATGGAAGGTCGATGTCGCTAATTCCGACGTCGCGCCCTTCACACTCGGCCTGCAACTGCCGGTCTTTGCCGCGACGGGCGAGGGCGCTTTCGAAGCGGACCGAACCATTTCAGTGGTTCACGCCAGCGGTCGGATCGACAGCACGGTTGAGCAACTCGCTGTGTTCATGCCGGAACTCGCCGGCCTCGGGCGCCTGCGGACGCAGCTGGACTTTGATCTCTCCAAGCATGGCGACTGGATCAAGGTCGAACGCTTTTCGGCCGCTCTCTCCGGAGTCAAACCCATTGCTTCTGTCCAGGCGCTGCAAAAGTTTGAATACGATTTGAAGTTCGATCCGACGATAAAGGGGCACGCGATCAAGGTCTCCGACTCTTCGGTTGAGCTGCTCCGGCTTACCCTACACGGCCTGCCGCTCGCGTGGGCCCAGCCGTTCATCAAGGACATCGTGATCAGCGGCGACGATGTGCGTGGCGAATTTTTTGCCAGCGCTCGCAATGGCGGCTTCGCTGTGCGTCCGACCGCTCCAATCACCATCACCAATCTTTCTGTTTCGCAGGGAGGCAAGGCCCTCGTGCATGCTCTTGATATCGCGGTGAAACTTGCGGCCGACTCCACCGAGCAAGGCTGGCAGGCCGACATCTCGGAGTTTTCCGTGCGCAGCGGCGCCTCAACCTTACTGGGTGTCACCGCCAAAGCCGGCCAGCCCGCCGGCCCGAACCAGCCGATCAAGGCAACCGGTCGCTGGGAAGCAAATCTGTCGGCTCTGCTCGCGCAGCCCGCCGCCGCTCGCTACGCCTCGGCGCTCAGTCAGGGCGCGGCCTCGGGTGAGTTCACCGCCAGTTTGGACGGCACAAAACAGATTTCTGCGACGCTCGAACTCAACAACCTCAAGGCCCCAAAAGTTGAAAATCTCCCGCGCGTGCAGGCCAGTGTGCGTCTCGATGTGCTGCCCGATGGCCAGATCAATGTGCAAGTGCCGCTCACGCTCGATGTCGCGGGTCGCGTGACCGACCTTGAATTAGCGGCCAAGGTGAAGCCCGGCGCGACGACACACATCGAAGCCGACGTGTTGAGTAGAGCGATCTACCTGCAGGATTTGAAGCCGCTGCAAGATTGGGCTGCGTCATTGCAACCGGCGGCACCAGCGCAGGCGACGCCCGCCGCAAAATCGCCCGATAAAGTTAAAACCGCTAAACCGGTTGCCGATAAACTTCCTTTTTGGAGCGCCTGCTCCGGCCTGATCAAACTCGCGTTGAAAGAGATCGTTTATTCCCCGGATGTGAAAGTGACCAACGTCGTTGGCACTCTAAAAATCGATTCCGGTGCGATCACGTTGGACAACATTCACGCAGGCCTGGGTGCGGGTGCCGAGGCCGCGCTGGGCGGCCAGATGACCTTTGATGCTACGCTGCCCGAACCGTATTTGTTTTCTGGAGACGCCACGGTGACGGGTTTTGATCCTGCGCCGTTCTTTCGTGCGGCGAACCCGAAAAACGAACCCACCGTCGAAGGTAAATTCAACGTTGCCACCAAGCTCACCGGAGCCGCGCCCAATACCGCTTTACTCGCGAGCAAGATCCACGCCGATCTTAGTCTGACGAGTCGTGGCGGCGTCTTTCGCGGCCTCGCGTTGCCCAAGTCCTTTTCTGATCGTTTTCAAGGCAAGTCGGGCAATCTGCTCAGCAATATCACCGGCGCCGTCGGGGCGCTGGCGGGTGGTTCCAAGACTGGAAATGCCGCCGTGGCAGCGGTCGAGATTGCCAGCTTGTTGGTGGCGATTCCTTACGACCAGCTGAGCGTCCAGGTTTCGCATGACGCGAAAGCTTCGCTGACCACGCTCAAGGATTTCATGCTGATCTCGCCCACCATCCGGCTCACGGGCAATGGCTCCATTTTGCAGCAGGAAGGCGTGCCGTTGATGAAACAGCCGCTCACCGCCCAGTTTGAAATGAGCACGCACGGACACTCTGCCGACTTGTTCGGCAAGCAGGGCATGTTGCAAGGCGGTACGGACACGTTGGGGTATTCGCCACTGTTCGCCCCGATCAAGGTGGACGGCACGCTCTCCGAAATCGGCACGGAAGCGCTCATGAACCTGTTCGTGCAAAAACTGCTGAGCAACGCCACCGGCCCGCTGGGAAATCTATTCGGGAAGTGAGCGAAGGCCACTCGGCGTTTCCGTGACGGGAAACCTCCGGCCCAATTCTTGCCCTGGCGGACTGGACAAACGGTGTCGGCACAGCCAACTTGCTCACGCTTTACCCTGCGCCGTCACCGCTGCCCGAATTGTATTCATGAACCTCCTACGCCGAAAGACCGTAGCCTCGCTCCAAGCCGAGGCCGCTGCCGAACATGCCCACAGCCTTAAAAAGGCACTCAGCGCCAACAATCTCGTCAGCCTCGGGATTGGCGCAGTGATCGGCGCGGGCATTTTTGTACTCACCGGCCAGGCCGCCGCGCAATACGCCGGACCGGCCATCGCGATCTCGTTCGTGATTTCCGGACTCGGCTGCCTGTTCGCCGGCCTTTGCTACGCGGAGTTCGCCTCGATGATTCCGATCGCGGGCAGCGCCTACACTTACTCGTACGCAACACTCGGTGAGTTCTTGGCGTGGATCATCGGCTGGGATCTGATCCTGGAATATCTCTTTTGCGCGCCGACGGTGGCCGTGGGGTGGTCGGGGCACTTTGTGGCGTTTCTCAAAGAGTTCGGTTTGGCCATGCCCGAGAGTCTGACGAAGGCCCCGTTTGATGTGGTCAACGGTCACCTGGTGGCCAATGGCGCGATTATGAATCTGCCCGCCGTGGTCATCATTCTTTTGATCAGCGCATTGCTGGTCATCGGCATCAAAGAGTCGGCGACGTTTAATAACGTGATGGTGGTGACAAAGGTTTCGGTTCTCCTCGCGGTGATTGCGTTTGGCGTCTGGTACTTGTTTAGGAATCCCGGCCTCGCGGCAAAGAACTGGACGCCGTTTATACCGGAGAATACCGGTCCGGGGCAGTTTGGCTGGAGTGGCATTTTGAAAGGTTCGGCGGTGATTTTTTTTGCCTACATCGGCTTTGATGCGGTCTCGACCTCCGCGCAGGAGGCGAAAAATCCTGCGAAGGACATGCCGAGGGGCATCCTCGGTTCACTGGCGATTTGTACGGTGATTTTTATCGCGCTCTCGCTCGTGCTCACCGGCATTTCGAACTACACGGACCTCAACAACGCCGCGCCGGTCGTCAATGCCCTGCAGGCTATTGGTGCCCCCGCCGTTCTGCGCTACGTGGTTGAGATCGCCGCTCTCGCCGGACTGAGCTCGGTTATTCTCGTGATGTTGATGGGGCAGCCGCGCATCTTTTTCTCGATGGCAAACGATGGACTATTGCCAGCCGCCTTCGCCAAAGTTCACCCGCGCTTCCGCACACCGTACATCACGACAATTCTGACCGGCGTTGCGGCGGCGATCATTGGCGGAGTGCTCCCGCTCAGTCTTTTGGGCGAACTGGTCTCTATCGGCACACTCTTCGCATTCGTGATCGTGTGCATCAGCATCATCGTACTGCGGCGTACGCAGCCCGGCATCCCGCGTCCGTTTAAAACACCTTTTGTGCCGCTCGTGCCGATCCTCGGCGCGCTGGTTTGTATCGCGCAAATGCTGGCCCTGCCGCTCGACACGTGGCTGCGTCTGCTCGGCTGGATGGCGATTGGTATCGTGATCTATTTCACGTACAGCATTCGCAAGTCGAAGCTAAACCAATCGGCAGCCGGTAAATAATCTGCCAGTCAACGGCTGCGCCGTGGCGGATGCTCAACCACCACGCGGGCCGAAGGCAGAATGCCGCCGTCCACCCTGCATGGTGCCGTCTGTTTCCAAGATCAGTCCTTAAATCCGACTGGACAAGTGGGCGGTTATGACTACGGTTCGCGTCCTTTCATTCATGTCCGCCCTTCGCGCCATCATTATTTCGATTAGCAGCTCGATTATTTCGGGCTGCGGGCCCGGGCATGGAATTGGCGCATAAACTTATACACAGCCAAATTTCCTAGACCCCGGGCCTTCAACAGCCCGGGGTTTTTTGTTCTCTACTCTTTATCTTTGCCTCTCAACATTCCTCTCACGTTCGCCTTTCCTTTCCCTCCTATGAATCCTAATCACGTTCTTGTTTACGACACCACCCTCCGCGACGGTACCCAGGGTGAAGGTATCAGCTTTTCGGTTACGGATAAACTTCTCATCGCCGAGAAGCTCGACCAGTTCGGTGTTGATTACATCGAGGGTGGTTACCCCGGCTCCAATCCGCGCGACATCACGTTTTTCCAAGAGGTCAAAAACGTCCGCTTCAAACACGCAAAGCTCGCGGCCTTTGGCTCAACCCGCCGCGTCGGCGGCAAGGCTTCCGAAGATCCGCAACTGCGCACGCTTCTTGATAGCAACGTGCCGGTGCTAACGATCGTCGGCAAAACATCGACGCTGCACGTAACGGAAATCTTGCGCACGACGCTCGAGGAAAACCTCGCGATGATCGAGGACTCGACGGCGTTTCTTGTCGCGAATGGCCGCGAGGTCATCCACGACGCGGAACACTTTTTCGACGGCTATAAAAATAATCCTGATTACGCGATGCGTACGCTGGCGGCGGCGATCAAGGGCGGCGCGAGTAACCTGACGCTATGCGATACGAACGGCGGCAGGATGGTCGATGAGTGCAGGGACATTGTCGCGCGCGTGGTGAAGGAATTCGGCGCGGATAAAGTCGGCGTACATTATCACAACGACAGTGGTCTTGGCGTGGCACTCTCTCTCGAAAGCGTCACGGCCGGCGCGTCGCTCGTGCAAGGTACGGTGAATGGTTATGGCGAACGCACGGGCAACGCCAATCTGATCACGATCCTGCCGAATCTGTTCTTGAAGATGGGGCGCACGGCAAAGTGCGCGGCAAATCTGCATCAGCTGCGCGATCTGTCGTTGTACCTCGATGAACTAGCGAACCTGCGCCCGGATACAAAGGCACCCTTTATCGGCGCGTCGTCGTTTGCGCACAAGGGCGGCTTGCACGCGAATGCGGCGTTGAAAATCAAGAACAGCTACGAACACATCGACCCGGCGCTGGTGGGTAATCATACGCGCGTGCTGGTCTCGGATCTGGCGGGCCGCAGCAGCATCGCGATAAAAGCGAAGGAACTCGGCTACGAACTCGACGAGAAGTCGCCGGCGATGAAAGGGCTGATCGACGAGTTGAAGGAACTTGAGTTCCGCGGTTACGAGTTCGAAGCGGCGGACGCTTCGTTGAAATTGTTGCTGGCGAAATGGGTTGGCCAGAAGAAGTCTTCGTTTGAACTGGAGTCGTACCGCGTGATCGTCGAGCGCCGCGGAGACGGTGCCGGTCTAGTGGCAGAGGCAACGGTGAAGTTGAAGATAAACGGCGAGTCGGTGCACACGGTTTCGGAGTGTTCCGGCCCGGTGGGTGCGCTGGACAAGGCGCTGCGATTGGCGCTAGAGCGTGTTTATCCGCAGCTGAAGACGACGCGATTGACGGATTACAAGGTGCGCATCCTCGACAGCAAGCAGAGCACGAATGCGCGGACGCGGGTGTTGATCGAGACCACGGACGGACATTCCATCTGGGGAACGGTTGGCGTGAGTGATAATATCATCGATGCCAGCTGGGAAGCGTTGCGCGACGCGGTCGAGTACAAGTTGATGCAAGGCTGAGGCGCGACGGACGGTTCGTTTTGGCCTCAGGGTAGGCAACGCCGATGTCGACGCCCAGAGCGGCGCCTACGCCACCGGGGTGCTCGTGCTGATGACCTCGGCCGCCGTCGCCGTCACCGTCAATGCAGGCGGCACGCGCTGGCGGACGCCGTTCCTGATCATCTCGCTCGTCTTCGGCTACACCACGATCACCAACATCATCGAGCGGCCTGAAGG
>JANNHA010000099.1:0-18766 GCA_031404135.1 Verrucomicrobiota bacterium
GTTGTTTCACTGAAAAAATGTGAAAGCTCACGAAAAGCCGCGTTCGCGTTAGTGAGTTCCAGAAAGCTTTGGGTCAGCCGTTCCCGATCCGCTTTGTCTGCAGCATCAGGTCTCGACAGAATCTCCTTCCCGTTTTTTTCGACAAATTCTTGTGTGATTACGATACGATTATTGGCTTTGCCTTCGCCCTTGAAACCCAGCCGGTACAGCCAATTTTGACCTTCATCGTCATCCAGTTTTACCTCGATTAGGACCTCAGTGTCGTTTTTGGCGTTTAGACAGCGAAGCTTGGAAAGCCCTCCACGATCAGTCACAGCTTTTTGTAGACCTCCGCCGGAGGGTTTTACGCCAGCTGGTAATGCCACGTCGCGTAGAAATCGCAGAGTGTCTAACAGATTGGATTTACCGCTGGCGTTGGGACCGATAACGAACATCCGATTGCGCAGCGCATTTGCCTCTAATCCCTGGTAATTCATCCAGTTCTTTAATGTGAGGCAGCGGATATTCATAGGTTTTGTTTATGCGATATCGATTACTTCCGGCGACTCAATCCATCAATTTTCTATCATTCTATCGTGTTTGAGCCATGAGATATTTTGCTGATGAGAAGACCAAATATTGGCCTCCAATAAACGAGGTGCTGCTCTCAGGTGAATCGGCGCTTTAGAACGGGAAGTCGCCGACGGGATTCAGGGCGGTGGCTTTCTTTTCGATTAACTTGGTCGCTTTTCCAAACCGGAATTCTGTGGGCGCTCGACACACCGCCAATCTCCGCGCTTGCGCTTTTCGCGAGCATGCCGACAAACTCCCGGCCAAAATTCCTATGAAGCAACGCACCCTCGCGCGCGCCGTCACCGTCCAAGGCACCGGCCTCCACACCGGCGAATCCGTCACGCTCACGATCAAGCCTGCGCCTGTCGGCCACGGTATCGTTTTCAAACGCGTCGATCTCAATAACCAGCCCGAGATCAAGCCCCGCGTCGATCTCATCACTGACCTCGTTCGCAGCACTTCGCTTACCTCCGGCCATGCGAAGATCAGCCAAGTTGAACACGTGCTCAGCGCCCTTTCCGGCTGCGGTATCGACAACGCGATCGTCGAACTCAACGCCAGCGAGCCGCCCGTGCTCGATGGTTCGGCCAAGCCCTTCGTCAACATGATCATCGAAGGTGACCCGGTTGAGCAGGATAAAGAACGTGAATATTTCGTCCTCGATGAAGCCGTCTCCGTCACCGACGGCAACCGCTCGATCATCGCGCTGCCTTGCGACACGTTGCGCATCTCGTGCACCTCCGCCGACGACCGCGGCGTTCACACGCAGCATCTCTCGCTCGACATTGATCCCGACACCTACATGACGCAGATCGCCGCGTCGCGCACCTTTACCGTTTATGAAGAGATCGAGGAACTAGTGAAAATGGGCAAAATCAAAGGCGGCAGCCTCGACTGCGCCGTCGTGATCAAAGGCGACAAAATCCTCTCCAAAGAACCGCTCCGCTTTAAGGACGAATTCGTTCGTCACAAGATCCTCGATATCATCGGTGACATCATGCTGCTCGGCATGCCGTTGAAGGCGCACATCATCGCCACCCGGCCCGGACACAATATCAACTCCCAGCTCACCAAAAAGCTGACCGAGAAACTCGAAGAGCGCAAAAAAGGCCCGAAGAAGAAAGCGCGCTCCTCGACCGTTCTCGCGACCGAGACCACGCTCGATATCCGTCGCATTCTCGACACGGTGCCGCATCGGTATCCGTTCGTGATGATCGACCGCGTCGTCGAATTCATCGGCCAGGACGAACTCGTTGCCATCAAGAACGTCACTTTCAACGAACCGTATTTCCAAGGTCACTACCCGGGCAATCCCGTCATGCCGGGCGTGCTTCAAATCGAAGCCATGGCCCAGGCGGCCGGCATCCTCATGCTTCGTCGCGTCGGCAATGAATGCAAATCCGGCTTTTTCATGAGCTGTGACAAAGTCAAATTCCGCAAAGCCGTCCGTCCCGGTGACCAACTGGTGATCAACGCCAAAATGACCAAGGTCCGCGGCAAGATTGGCGTCGCCGAGTGCAACTGCACCGTCGACGGCATGGTTGTTTCCTCCGGCGAATTCATGTTCGCCCTCGTCGACGGCACCGAAGAAACCTGAACCAGCCATGGCAGCTAAGATACATCCCACGGCGGTTGTTGAAACCTCGGCCGAACTGGGCGAAGGCGTCGAAATCGGCGCGCTCGCCTACATCGGCACCGGCGTACGCCTCGGTGCCGGAACCAAGATCCACCACCACGGAGCCGTCGAGGGCGATACCACGCTCGGCAGTGAGTGCGAGGTATTCCCCTTTGCCTGCATCGGCGCGAAGACGCAGGACCTTAAATTCAAGGGCGGCAATCCGGGCGTGCGCATCGGCGACCGCAACGTTTTTCGCGAATACGTGAGTGTCCACGCCGCGACCAACGCCGGTGACTACACCGTAATTGGCTCTGATAATCTGTTTCTCGCCTACACCCACATCGCCCACGAATGCGTGCTGGGAAACCACATCATCATGAGCAACTACGCCGGATTGGCCGGCCACGTGCACGTCGAGGATCACGCTCTGATCGCGGCGTATGGCGGTGTGCATCAGTTTTGCCGGGTCGGTCTGCATGCCATGATTGGCGGGGCCTCAAAAGTGGTACAAGACGTGCCGCCGTATTTCATCATCGATGGTTCGCCCGCGACCGTGCGCACGATCAACAAAGTCGGCCTCGAACGCAGCGGCTACACGCCTGAGCAGATGAACCACATTCGCCAGATTTTCCGCATTCTTTACCGCGAAGGACTCAACCGCTCGCAAGCGTTCGAGCGACTCGAGTCACACCCGTCGGCTGGTTCGGCAGAGTTCAAGCACATGCTGGACTTCGCCCGCCGAAGCGACCGCGGCCTAGCACCCGGTAACTGAGCCACGCGTATAGAATCATTTACACGAGGTCGGAGTTGACGTTCTAAATAATTGCGAATCAGTGATCAGCTATGCGTTCAGCTGGCCAAATTGGCAAATCTCAGCATTGAGGCATTAAGTAAAAGTGTCGTAGTATATCAAAATTCATGAGGAACCTCGCCAGTCTCACCCCTTTTCGCAGCCAATCCGTCGCCGTGCTGTCAGCATCGAGACGTCTTGCGACGACCGTGCTCGTCGGTGTCTTCGGTTTGATGCTGGCGACTCCGGCCCTTGCCATCAGCTCGGTTAAGTTGAAGAACGGTTCGTCGGTTCAAGGCGAAATTCTCGCCGAACGCGCGGATCGTGTGGTCATGGATCTGGGTTTTACCGTACTCACGGTGCCGCGCGACGAGATTGAGCGCATCGTGGCGGAAAACGCCCCAGTTGCCGCCGCCACCGATGGCAACGGCGATCTCTATCACGCAGCGCCGAACCAAAGCGCGCTGACCGTCAACGAAAACGTCGGCCGTGTCGGCGAGGCGGTGGTTCAAGTGCGCACACCGATAGGACTTGGTTCGGGCTTCATCATCGATTCGTCGGGCTACGTGCTCACGAATGAACACGTGGTTGCCGGCGAGTACTCGATCACCGTCACGCAATTCCGGCGCGGCACCTCTGATCTTGAACGTGTCAATTTCAACAAAGTTCGCATCGTCGCGTTCGACGCTAAGCTCGACC
The DNA here is from genome assembly GCA_031404135.1 of Verrucomicrobiota bacterium. Taxonomy (GTDB): domain Bacteria; phylum Verrucomicrobiota; class Verrucomicrobiia; order Opitutales; family Opitutaceae; genus JADKHC01. Next base: position 3,660 of record JANNHA010000099.1, read on the forward strand.
TGGCGCTGCTTAAAATCGAGGACACGCACGGCGCGGTTTTCCCGACGGTGCCCGTGGGCGATTCGAACGCGTTGACCGAAGGGCAGACGGTTTTTGCGATTGGCAGCCCGCTCGGTCTCGACCGAACCGTTTCACAGGGTATCATCAGCAGCCGCAATCGCCCGATGGACGGCCAGCTTTACATCCAGACCACGACCCAGATCAACCCCGGCAACTCCGGCGGCCCGCTATTCAATCTGCGCGGCGAGGTCGTCGGCGTGAACAACATGAAGGCGATGATGGCCGGCATCGAAGGGTTGAACTTCGCCATCCCGACGGTCGTCGTGAAAAATTTCCTGCGCAATCGTGACGCCTACGCCTTCGATCCGCGCAACGCCAATGCTGGCTTTCGCTACCTCGAGCCTCCCCGCCCGATCAAAACGCCAGATACAACACCAAAAACCGTCAAGCCCTGATTTCGTATGCTGGCCTTTTCCTGCCACGGCCTGACCTGCCGGAGCGAGCGACTGCCAGCCCTAGGGTACTTATTTCTATGAGAGCATTTTTCCACCTCGCCCTCGCCAGCCTGTTCGTTGTCCTTGCCGCGCGTATTTCCGCCGCGCCTGCGCTCATCAACCTCATCGACGAAAACGCTCCGGTTGTGATTGTCGTTCAGGACGTGCCCGAGCTGATAAAAAACTGGGCGTACAACCCGTTGGCACGCTCTTGGAATGACGAGCAGATGAAGAAGTTTCTCGCCCCGTTGCGCCTCCGGATGAAGGTCGATGAGTGGGACGACAAGTGCAAGGTGGAGAGCGGCTACACGGTAGCCGAACTTATCGCCATGGCTAAAGGTCAGGCGCTGGTGGCCCTGACCTCGATGGATTTTCCGCTGGGCGACGCCAAGCTCAATCCCGCTGACCTTCCTCTAATCATCGCCCTTGAAATCGGTGAAAATGCCGCGAAGGTGGCCAAGATCATCGCCGCCAACGACGAGAAAGAACACGCGACGGTGCGCACCGAGGACTTTGCCGGAGTCACCCTGCACATTTACGTCAAATCCGAGGAAAATGGCGGCGGCGAAGAGTTCGTCTGGGCCATGTCCGATGGCATTTGGTTCCTCAGTCCTTCAAAGATCACCGTGCAGAAAAGCCTCGATGCGCTGCAAAAGGGTAGAGCAGCAGCTCCACTCGGAGAATCTGAACGTTTCCTCCAAATCAAAAAACAGACCGGCGATGCTAACTTCACCATCGTCGCCAATATGGAGGCCATTTACCCTGCAATTCAAAAGGCAGTCGAAGCCCGCGCCGCAAACGGCGGTGCTCAACCCATGGGAATTGCTCCTGGCGTGCTTCTCTCTGCTCTCGGCCTCGACGCGATCAAAGACTTCTATTTCGGCGTCAACCTGAGTGAGGCGGCCACGGAGTTTAAAGGCGGACTGACTTATTCCGAACTACGTGGTATCCTCAAACTCCTGGCCTATCATGACGGCCCCGTGGCGCAGCCCGATTTCGTATCCGCAAAATGGATAACCGTGACCACCGTACGTTTCAGCCTGAATGAAGCTTATATGGCGATTCGAGAGCTGGTGAACGGAGTGAACCCAATGGCCCTCAACCTGGTCGACGGGCAGATCAAAAACCTCAACACCCAACTCAGCGTTGATCTTGAACGCGATTTGTTCGGCAGTCTGGGCGACGAGATTATCGCCGCGAATGCCCTTCGTCCCGGCACCTCTGCTGATTCGCCGATGGCGATAGCGGAGTTTGATCAGCTCTTCGCGTTGTCGCTCCAAAATGCCGGTGCGTTTACCAAGGCGGTGGATGCGCTTAAACGCATGATGGGCCCGCAAGCCGACAAGCTCCTCGAAAAACGCGAATACCTGAACCAGACGATCTACTCCAACGTGGTGCCGAACCCGAAGCCAGGGCAAAAAGGCTTCAGTTATTCGATCACCCCTAAGTATCTTTTTGTCGCTATCGGCTCGCCTGCCGTCATCGAAACCGCGCTGCAGGGCCTTGACGGAAAACAGCCCACGCTTTGGCAGCAACCCGAGGTTAAGGCGGCCCTCGTCGATGTGCCGGCAAAGGCGTGCACGTTTGAATTTCAAAACACTCGTACGATGATGAGCAGCCTAGTCGAAACTCTCGTGCAAATCGCGCCGATGCTGGCCTCCAAGGCGAAAGCGGATGCATCTGTGGACGATGACGCAGAAAAATCCGACACCGAAAATTTTCCGTTTGATCTCTCGTCCAAACCTGACCCCGCAACGCTTGCGAAGTATTTTAGTACATCGACTGGTTATGCTTGGCGCGAAAGCCACGGCCTGTTTTTCCATTCCAAAATAAACCACGGAAAATGAACCTGCTGCGCTCCACCGCGTTCTCCGCTTTGTATCTCGCCACCAGTTTGGCCATGGCGCTGGCCGTCGGCAGCAAGCCGGCCCGTGACATCGCGTTGCGAGGGCCGGAGGTCATGAAGCTCGATTGGAACACCCGCGCCATCCAGGCCTGCGACCTGAATCGTGATGGCCTCAACGATCTCGTGATGGCCAACAACGACCGCTCGACCATCGAGGTGCTTTATCAGCTCAAAGCCGGCACGGCCAACGACACCGTGCCGAAGGCCGTCAATGTCAACCGCTGGGAGCCCGTGCTTGAGGATGCTCGCTTCCGCAAAGTCAGCGTGACGACTGGAGTGACGATTTACGATTTCGTGGTGGCCGACCTCAACAACGACGGTCGCCCCGACTTCGCCTACACGGGCGATCCGCAAGCTCTCACCCTTCGTTATCAGCAAGCTGACGATTCGTGGACCGAAAAGAAGATCGCGGAAGCGCCTACGCCGATCCAGTTCGTAGGTTCCATGCGTGTTGCCGAACTCAATGGCGATTCGCGCAACGATCTCGTTGTGCTCGGCCAGAAGGAACTCACGATTTACCTTCAGGAAAAGAACGGCGAACTGGCCGCACCTGAACGCTACGCCTTGCCCGACGATGGTTGTTATGGATTGGAAATCGTCGATGTCGACGGCGATGGAAAACCAGATCTGGTCTACCTTTGTGCCAACACCCGCGACGCGCTTCGTGTGCGCCTGCAAACCAGCGAACACCAGTTCGGACCCGAACTAGCCTATACCATTAAACCCACGCGTTGCACGTTGCAGGTGCTCAACGCCGGCACGGCCCAGCACGGCGCGGTGTTTGCCGCAGCTCAGGATCAGACCGGACAGCTTGAAGTATTCACGCTCAAGCGCGCCACGGCCCAGACTGCGCCTTCCTTGCGGCCACGCGTATTCAGCCCGCGTCCCGGCAGCAAGATCGCGTTGAGCTACACTCTGGCCGATTTCAATAACGACAAACTCGCCGATCTCGCCGTGAGCGATCCTGAGGGTGCGCAGGTGTTCATTTATCTGCGACAACGCGATGGCGGTTTCTCCAATTCACAGAAGTATCCCGTTTTCTCCGACGCCCGCAGCATCGCCTCGGGCACCTGGGGCGGGGGCACCCGTGCCGCTCTTTTCGTCGCGAGCCCGAAAGAGCAGGCGGTGGGAATTTCCTTTTTCAACAGCGATGGCCGCTTGTCCTATCCGCAACCTTTGCCCACGACCGGCCGCCCGCTCGCGATTGCCGCTGGCGACCTTTTCGGTGACGGCCAGAGCCGCCTCGTCGTCGTGCGCGAAGAAAAAGGCAAACGCGCGATCGATATTTTCGCCCGCAAAGAGGCCAGTGCCGAGCTGATCAAAACAATCGAGCTGGCAGGCCTAAAAACGGATCCGCGCGCCGTCCGTCTTGTCGATGCCAACCAGGACGGCAAACTCGACATTGCCGTTTTCACCACGCTCGATGCGATGCGGTTGTTTGTGCAAGGCGACAAGTTCGAGTTCACTGAAGCTTCCGCCGGACAGGGTTTTCGCAAAGGACTCGTCGACAACCTCGAAGCCTCGGCTTTCTCGACCGGCGACTTCGATGGCGATGGTAAAGCGGAAATGCTCGTGAGCACGGGAAGTTTTACCCGCGCGCTGAAGATGACTGCCGCCGGAGAGCTGACGGTGGTGGACCAATTTAACGCTCGCGATCCCAATGCCGAGATCGCCAACGCCTTCATACTTCCGGCTACGGACGGAAAAAAGAAACCCGCGATTGTGCTCTACGATAAAAAAACCGATCAATTCCAGACGCTCACGGCCAACGAAGAAGCGTTGTATCGCGTGACCGACTCGACTCCGGCCGGGAAGATCGAGGTCGTCGGAGTTGACGTGCGCAAAAGCAAAACGGGCGTTGAAGCGTTTATCTTTGGCCGTGATCGCTTCTGGTGGCTGCCGTTGACGCGCGATGATTTTGCGCCATCGACCCAGGCCACCCATGCCACCGACTTGCCGGAAATTAGTTATTCCGACGTGATCGCGGGTGATCTCAACAACGACGGAAAGCTCGAACTCATCTGCGTCGATCCGAGTAAAAACCTAGTTGAGATCCTAGGCCGTGGTTCGGACGACCGTTGGGAAAGTCAGATTCATTTCAAAATCTTCGAAACCGATCAACATTACCAAGGCCGCAAGGGGAGTGTGCTGGAGCCGCGCGAGACCATTATCGCGGACGTTACGGGTGACGGAAAGAAGGACCTGGTCCTTCTTGTTCACGACCGCGTATTGATCTATCCGCAGGAGTAAGGCCGTGGAGTTGACCGCGATCGAAACGAACGAGCCGCCACAGGATTTTATAATCCGTGGATGGCGCTTTTGCTGACGGCGAGGCCTGCTTCCTTGATCGCCTCGCTCATCGTGGGATGGGCGTGAATGGTTCGGCCCAGGTCTTCGGCGCTGCCGCCGTAGGTCATGTGGGTGACGATTTCGCTGATGAGTTCACCGGCGTTGCGGCCCAAGATCTGGGCACCGAGAATCCGGTCGGTTTTCGCATCGGCGATGATTTTCACGAAGCCGTCGGTGGCATCGGCGGCGATGGCGCGGCCGTTGGCGGCAAAGTTAAATTTCCCCACGTTGACGGCGATTCCTTTGGCTTTGGCGGCATCTTCGCCGAGGCCGACGCAGGCGACTTCCGGGTCGGTGTAAACGATGGCGGGCATGAGATCCCAGTCGGTATGACCGGCTTTGCCTGCAATCCACTCGGCGACGGCGACACCGTCTTCCTCGGCTTTATGCGCGAGCATCGGCCCGGCGATAACATCGCCGATGGCCCAGACGCCGGGCGTGGAGGTACGGAGATGGTCGTCAACCTTGATGCGTTTTTTGTCGTCGAGCGCGACGCCGGCTCGTTCGAGGCCGAGATTTTCGGTGTAGGGGCGGCGGCCGACGGCGACGAGGATTTTGTCGGCGGGAAATTCGAGGGGTTTGCCGTCGCGTTCGGCGGTCAAAATGCAGATGGGGCCGTGGCCTTTTAGGCCTGTAACTTTGGTTCCGGTTTCGATCTTGAGGCCTTGTTTGACAAGCATGCGAGTGAAGTTGCGCACGATGTCGTCGTCGTAGGCGGCGACGATTTTGGGAAGAAATTCAACGATGGTTACGTCGGCGCCGAGGCGAGCCCAGACCGAACCAAGCTCAAGGCCAATGGCGCCACCGCCGACGACGACGAGGCGTTTGGGGACGGCTTGGAAATCGATCGCGTGATCACTGGAAACGACGGTTTCTCCGTCGAATTTCATGAAGGGCAGCTCGACTGGCGCGGAACCGGTGGCGATGACGATGTTTTTGGCGGTGAGCGTTGTCGGCGTATAGGCGGTTTGACCGGGCTCAACAATCCCGGCCACGGAGATCGTATTGGCGGAAACCAACGAGGCGGTGCCGTTGATGACAGTGACCTTGCGGGCTTTGGCGAGGGCGGCGATGCCGCCGGTGAGCTTGGCGACGACGGCGTCCTTCTTTTTTAGCATCGTGGCGACGTCAAAGGAGATCGAGCCAAGCTTGATGCCGTGTTCGGCGGCGTGGTTCTTGGCGAAGGCAAACTGTTCGGTTGAGTGAAGCAGGGCTTTGCTGGGAATGCAGCCGACGTTGAGGCAGGTGCCGCCGAGCGTGGAGCGTTTTTCGACGAGGGCGACTTTGAGGCCGAGCTGGGCGGCGCGGAATGCGCAGACGTAGCCGCCGGGGCCGGCACCGAGGACGATGAGATCGAAAGAGTGCATTTGAGTAGAGAGTAGCGGGTAGCGGGTAGCGAGTAGGTCGGAAATCGAGGTTTGAATGTTCGCTACTCGCTACGCACTACTCGCTGCTTTTTTGGGGTCAGATTGCGAGGAGCAAGCGGGCGGGGTCTTCGATCGCCTGTTTGACTTTGACGAGGAAGGTGACGGCTTCGCGGCCGTCGACGAGGCGGTGGTCATAACTGAGCGCTAGATACATCATCGGACGGATGACGACCTGACCGGCGACCGCGATCGGGCGTTCGTTGATGGCGTGGAGGCCGAGGATGGCGCTTTGCGGGGCATTGATGATGGGCGTGGACATCATCGAACCAAAGGTGCCTCCGTTGGTTATGGTGAAGACGCCGCCGTCGAGGTCGGCGAGGGTGATCTTGCCGTCGCGAGCGCGTTTTGCGGCGTCGGCTATGGATTTTTCGATGTCGGCCATGCCGAGGGTGTCGCAACCGCGAATGACCGGGACCATGAGGCCTTTCTCGGTCGAGACGGCGACGCCGATGTCGTAGTAATGGTTCTGGATGATGGTGTCGCCATCGATCTGGGCGTTGATGCCGGGGACTTCTTTGAGCGCGTTGACGACGGCTTTGGTAAAGAACGACATGAAGCCGAGCTTGACGCCGTTTTTCTTGACGAAGTCGTCCTGGTATTTGGCGCGCAGGGCCATGACGGCGGACATGTCGACCTCGTTAAAGGTGGTGAGCATGGCGGCTTCGTGCTGGGCGGCGACGAGGCGTTGTGCGATGCGCTGGCGGAGCGGCGACATCTTGCGCCGGGTCTGGCGTTCGGAAACCGGGAGGGGCGGAGTCGATGGCACCGTGGGCGCAGGGGCCGGGACCGGGACCGGGACGGAAGGCACGGGAAAAGGAGGGGGAGTTGGAAAGGGTTTGGGGGTGGGAAACGGTACGGGCGTTAACGCAGGGGTGGATGCTGGGGCGGGGGTTTCCGAGGCGGCGATCAAGTCGCCTTTGGTGACGCGGCCGGATTTACCGGTGCCAGCAAGTTGGGCAGGATCGATGCCGGTTTCGGCGGCAAGGCGGCGGACGGAAGGGGAGATGGGAAGGCGCAGTTCGGGAGGCGGCGCAATAACGGGAGGCGGCGCCGAGGCGGAGTCGGCGATGGAGGTTTCGATTGTGGCGACCAACTGGCCGATTTTCACGTCGGCACCGGCGGCGACCTTCAAGGTGATCCTGCCGCCGGCCTCAGCAACGCCTTCAGAGGTGATTTTATCGGTTTCGAGTTCGAAAAGGGGTTGGTCCTTTTTGATGAATGCGCCGTCCTTGACGTGCCATTTCGCGAGCACTCCGGTGGTGATGGATTCGCCCATCGGGGGGATTTTGACTTCGATTAGAGCCATGGGGGGAGTAGCGTGTAGCGAGTGGTGAGGAGTGAGGAGTGGTGGCGAGTAGTGGTGGGCGTGGCGGCTGGCAGGCTCGCTACTCGCTCCCCACTCCACGCTGCTTTGTTAGAGATTGAAAGCGTCTTGGAGTAAGGCTGCACGCTCAATTTTGTGAACGGCGAGGGCGCCGACGGCGGGCGATGCACCGGCATCACGGCCGGCGTAGATGGCCTTGTGGCCGAAGATTTCTTCAAGTTGGGGCGCGATCCACGACCAAGCGCCCATGTTTTGCGGTTCTTCCTGGCACCAGATCAGGCGTTTGTCGTGGCCATATTTGTCGAAGAGTTCGCCGAGGCGGTTACGGTGCAGCGGGTAGAGTTGTTCGAGGCGAATGATCGCGGTGTCGGTGATTTTGTTGGCATCGCGGTGCTCTACGAGGTCGTAGTAAACCTTGCCGGTGCAGAGGATGATCCGAGCGGCTTTGGTGGGAGAGGCTGGATCGTCGATGATTTCCTGGAACGCTCCTGAGGTGAAATCGTCGATGCGCGAAACAGCGGCGGGATGGCGCAGGAGGGATTTTGGCGCCATGATGATGAGCGGCTTTTTGAAGTCGCGGTGCATCTGGCGTCGCAGCGCGTGGAAGAGTTGTGCCGGTGTCGTGAGGTTAGCGACCTGGATGTTGTCTTCTGCGCAGGCTTGCAGGAAGCGTTCAGGCCGGGCGGAGGAATGCTCGGGGCCCTGGCCTTCGTAGCCGTGGGGCAGGAGAAGGACGATGCCACTGTTGCGCTGCCATTTCGATTCGGAGGAAACGATGAACTGGTCGATAATGACTTGGGCACCGTTGACGAAGTCGCCGAATTGCGCTTCCCAGAGACAGAGCATCTGCGGGTAATCGAGGGAGTAGCCGTAGTCGAAGCCGAGCACGGCGGCTTCGGAGAGCAGCGAGTTGTAGACGCAGAATCGTTCCTGTTTCCCGTCGAGGTGTTGGAGCGGGACGTATTTTTCGCGGGTTTCGTGATCGTAGAGAACGGCGTGGCGGTGGCTAAAGGTTCCGCGTTCGCAATCCTGGCCGCTCAGGCGCACAGGAATGCCTTCGAGCAGGAGGGTGCCGAACGCGAGCGCTTCGCCAAAACCCCAATCGATCGGGCCGCCTTCTTTGAGGGCGTGGAGACGGTTGTCGAGCAGGCGTTTGATCTTTGGGTTGGCCTTGAAGGCGGCGGGGACGCTGGTGAGGCCGTGCACGCATTTTTCGAGCAGGGCGGGCGCGACGCCGGTTTGCACGGGCGTGTGTTGGTAAACGGGCTGGAAGATCGCGGTGGAGCCGCGGAACTTTTCGGCGGGATCGCGTTTGGCTTTTTCGGCTTCGCTGGCTTTTGCCTTTGCGAACGAGGCTTCCATCGCTGCGGTGTACTCAGCTTTGATTGCTTCCGAGTCGGCCTGAGTGAGCGTGCCTTCGTCGATAAGTTTTTCCGTGTAGATCGTGGAGATGAGCGGATGGTTGGCGATTTTCTTGTAGAGCGTGGGTTGGGTGAAGGCGGGTTCGTCGGCTTCGTTGTGGCCGTGTTTGCGGTAGCAATACATGTCGACCACGACGTCGCGTTTAAACTTCATGCGGAATTCGAGCGCGAGCAGAGTGGCGTGGCAGACGGCTTCGGCGTCGTCGCCGTTCACGTGGAAAACGGGGGCGTCGATCATCTTGGCGACGTCGGTGCAATAACGGGTCGATCGCGAGTCGCTTGGCAACGTGGTGAAGCCGATCTGGTTGTTGATGACAAAGTGGATGGTGCCACCGGTCTTGTAGCCTGGCAGTTGGGAAAAGTTAAGCGTCTCCGCGACCACGCCCTGTCCGGCGAAGGCGGCGTCGCCGTGTATCAGGAAAGGCAATACCTTGCGGCGCTCGGCGGTGTCGCCACGGATGCGCTGGCGGGCGCGAACCTTGCCTTGGACGACGGGGTTGACGATCTCGAGGTGGGAGGGATTGGCGGCGAGGCGAACTTCGACTTTTTTGCCAGCGGCGGTGTCGAGCGCGGCTTCATAGCCAAGGTGGTATTTGACGTCGCCGTCGCCTGCCACGGCGTTGGGAATGTAGTTTTCCGAGAATTGTTCGAAGAGGATATCGAAAGGTTTGCGCAGGATGTTGGTCAACACGCTGAGGCGGCCGCGATGGGCCATGCCGAGGACGATCTCTTCCACGCCGACGTGCGGGCAATGTTCGATGATGGCGTCGAACGCGGCGATCATCGTTTCGCCACCTTCGAGCGAGAAACGTTTTTGGCCCACGTACTTGGTGTGGAGAAATTTTTCGAAGAGCTCGGCTTTGTGCAGGCGGCGAAGGATGCGGGTTTTCTGAGGTTGGGTGAAGCGCGGGCGGAGTTGGTTTGGCTCCATGCGTTCCTGCAACCAGCGGCGAGTGTCTGTATCCTGAATATGGATATACTCGACGCCGATGTGTCCGCAGTAGGTGCGGCGGAGGCCGTCGATGATGTCGCGGAGTTTCATCTGGCCGCCGGAGAGATAATGGCCCACGTCGAAGCGGTCATCGAGATCGGCTTCGGAGAGTTTGAATTCGCTGAGTTGCAGCTTGGGCGAGAGCGCCGGAGGCGGGCTGAGCGGATCCAGATGCGCCTGGAGATGGCCGATGGATCGGTAGTGGTAGATCAGGCTGAGGACGTGCGACTGTTTGAGGCTGTGGGGCAGGGAAGCGGCGGCGGCGGCAGTCGGTGCGGGCGCTTCGCCGTTGATCAGGTTGCCGCTGGTGCCAAGGGTGAAACCTTGAAAGAAAGCACGCCAGGTTGCGTCCACCGAGTTGGGATTGGCGAGCCACGCGCGATAAGTTGACTCTAAAATGTCGGCGTTGGCTTGGGTGGGAAGCGTCATGGAATTCATCAGCGGACGGAAATTGGGTGCGACAGGCGGTGGGACGGATAATGTAGAGCCATTAAAAAGTGTTATAGGGGGCGTAAGAAGAATTGAATGCCGCGTGAATTTTGGTTCAAGCTGATTACGGTGTGCGAGAGGTCTTGCCGCCGAGTTTGCAGGAAAGTTAAGACACTGATGGTAAATCAATAAATCCGCGTAATAACCCGCATGGAATCCGAAATCAAAGCATCCCTTATCGCCCTCATGAATGGTATAAAGTCCGCTGATGGCAAATTGGTCGCCGTTGCCACCACTCATCTCGACGGAATCGTCCAGCGGTGCCGCACCGATCTGCATCCGCAACTCGTTCATTTCCTTGAACAGCGGAGTTATAACAAGGCGTTGATGTTCCTCGGTGGAGCGACGGATATTCCTGCCGGAATTTGCGGCGGTGGCAAAAAAACGTCGGGTGCCTAATGCGTGCGCAAGACAAGATTTCGACCGACGGCGGACAGGGTTTGGGACAAAATCCTTTCGCCGCTTTGAGTGGGTTGGCGTTGCCTGTCGCTAATAAGGGAGTCGTAAAGTCGGCCCCGGCGGGGACGGCCGCAGCTCAGCCGACAAAAAATCGTGGACGCGTTGATATTCTCCGCGAAAAGGCCGGTCGTGGCGGGAAAACCGTGACGGTGGCCGAGGGTTTTGTTGGCATCGGTTTGCCCGAAAAGGAACTGCTCGCGAAGAAAATGCAGCGGGCCTGTGGTTCGGGCGGCACGGTGAAAGAGGGCCGAATCGAAATCCAGGGTGACAAACGCGACGAAGTCGCGCGCATCTTGACCGAGGCCGGGTTCAGGCCGGTGTTTGCGGGCGGGTGAGGCTTTTGTTGACCGGCTTCATGCGCGATTCCACGCCCAGATCTACGTTTGTGCCGCTTGCGGTGGTTTTCTTTTTTCAATGGTGCGCCGCGGGCATGTGGTGCGTGCCGTTCAGCAATATCTTGAAGGCGGCCGGACTGGCGTCGTACATCGCGCCGGCGTTTGCCTGCAACGCAATCGCCGCATTTGTCTCTCCGCTGCTGGTCGGCTCGCTGGTGGACCGCGGGTATTCACCGGTGAAGTTGTTGCGGTGGCTTTTCTGGCTTTCGAGTCTGTTGCTCACGGCGACGTTTCTCGCGATCGACCGGGGGTGGGGCGGCGGAGTCATGCTCGTGGGCATGCAGTTGCACGCGCTGTGTTTTAGTCCTACGGGGAGTCTCGTCACGACGATCGCGATGGCGGAGTTGCGCCGGCCGTCGGAGGAGTTTGGGCCTATGCGCATGTGGGGCACGTTTGGCTGGATCGTGGCCGGTTGTATCGTGAGTTGGGTGCTGATGGCGGATGCTTCGCCTTTGGCCGGCTACGTGGCGGCAGGCACTGGTTTTGTGCTGGGCTTTTTCACGTACTGGCTGCCAGTGCAGCGGGCGGGGACGGCGGGTGCGGCACGCAACTGGAAGGAATTGCTCGGGCTCGATGCGCTTCAACTTTTGCGTCATCCGGACCACCGCACGATTTTGTTGACGGTGACGTTGTTCGGCATACCGATGGCTGCATTTTATCCGTACACGCCGCTGCACCTGTCGGCGCTGGGTTTTGCGCATCCTTCGGCGACGATGACGATTGGTCAGGCGAGCGAGGTGGCGGGGCTGTTGTTGCTGGCGGGATTGACCCGGCGCATCCGTTTGAAATGGGTGCTGCTGGGCGGTCTTCTCTTTGGCGTAGTTCGTTACGGTTTGTTTGCACTCAATACGCCAGCGATGATGCTGGTCGGAATCGCACTGCACGGGGCCTGTTTCACGTTCTACAACATCACGGCGCAGGTTTACCTGGCGGAACGCGTGGAGGCGGTGATGCGGGGTCGGGCGCAGGCGTTGTTCGCGATGCTGATGGGCGGCGTGAGTAATTTATTGGGCTATCTGAGCACGGGTTGGTTGTTTCAACTGACCGGTTCGTCAGACGGTCCGCGCTGGTCGCTCTACTGGTCGCTGCTCTGTGTGGTGGCGGTGATGATTACGTTGTATTTTATACGCAACTACCACGGCGTTGGGAGCGGCTTCTTTCGGAAGAAGAGTTAATCTATTTCTGCAGCGAGTTCTTTGGTGGACTTTGTTGAGCGCTGGCTTGTTGTTCGTCTTTGATTTCTTGTTCGAAAATGCGTTGGAGGAGTTCGCGGCAGGATTTTTCCAGATCCAGGGTCATGGCGTACGTCGTCGCGTCGACGGTGAAGGCGATTTTCATCTGCGAGGTTTCAAATGATGCTAGGCCGTAAACCTGGTTTTTGTGGTCGGGTGTTACGTACCAAAAGGCGATGTCGGCGCGGAAGTTGGGATCGGGTTTCCCGGTGCCCGTGCTCGAGGTGTAATAGTTCTTCGGGTTGGTTGCGACGGCGAGCCAGGCGGCGGTGTCTTTTTCGTTGAGGGTCTTCACCTCGGGGTAGAACACCTCGCCGAGCAGTTCGAAACATTCAGCCTTCCTTGCCCGCTCGATCCACGCCCGGTCCCGGTCGGAAAGGCGTTTAGGGAAGCCGCGATAAATGCGCACCTCGGCTCCGGCTGCGAATTCGGCGCAGAAATCTTCCACAGGTCCGGCCCAAAGCGAACTTGTTAACAAGACTAATGCGAGGAGAGGGAGGGAAATTCGTTTCATGGGGGAATTTTTGCAGATGAGGTTCAGGCGACAATTCTTGCCGGGCGGCTACAGTTCGGGCAAATCGCCACGCCGGGGTCGATGGATGCGCCGCAGCGCGGGCAGTCGGCGGTCGTGGCCAAGGTCTTTTTCATCGCAACGTTTTCGCCGGGGTCAAGCAGCGCGGTATCCGACACGTAAATACCGGAAAACAAGCTGGTTTTCATCCAGGCGATGTAGACGGCCTGGTCGGGGGCCTGGTAAGTCACTTCGTAGATCCGGTCACTTTTTTCGCCAAACCAGCCGCGCCCAAACGGTTCCCAAGTCAGATGCAGCATCTTCCAACCGCGTATCGCCGCATACTTTTGGAACCGGCGTTTATCCATGGCCCCAGCCATGAGGCGGCCGATGAGCGCGACGGCGGCGAGTACCAGAAACACCAGCAGACCAGAGGCGCCTACGAACACTGCCAGAGGGAAATGCATGTTTTTGGTTGTGGTGTTGCGTTACGAAGCGCCGGGCAGCGGTGACTGGCGGCGTGCGGGGGTGAGTGTGAACGAGCACTAGCTGGCCTTGTCAGCGGAGCAAGGCGTTTTCAGGTTTCACTTTCCGCTTGCGCCGAGGGAGGGTTTTCGCGGCGATGATCCCTTACAAACATGATCGCTCCAGAGACATTTTCCCACATCGAGAACATAAAGAAGCGCGCGGGGTACCTGTGGAGGTTTCTTTGACGTTGACCAAAAGCAGCGCGAAATAGAAGCCCTTGAAGCGCAGATGGGGGCTCCCACATTCTGGGATAATCAGATCGGTGCACAAAAACATATCGCCAAAGTCAACGGCTTGAAGCGTGCGATCGTCGGCTTGGTGGAGTTCAACAAAAAGCTCGGCGACGTCGATGTGATGCGCGAGCTCGTTGAATCCGTCGAAGGCGCTGAACAGGAAATGTACGCCAAGGAGCTCGACACGACCGTCGAAACGCTGGTCGGCGAACTCGATAAACTGGAGATTGGTTCGTTCCTCAGTGGCCAGTTTGACAAGAACAACGCCATCCTCTCGATCCAGTCCGGCGCGGGCGGCACCGAGGCCAACGACTGGGCGGATATTGTTTTTCGAATGTATAACCGTTGGGCAGAGCGAAAAGGCTTCGAGGTCGACGTGCAGGACGTGCAGGTCGGCGATCAAGCCGGTATCAGCAAGGCGACGATGGTCATCAAAGGCGAAAACGCCTATGGCTACGTCAAGGCCGAGCGCGGTGTTCACCGGTTGGTGCGTATCAGTCCGTTCGACTCGAACAAACGCCGGCACACGTCGTTCTGCGCGATCGACGTGGTGGCGGAAATCACCGACGAAATTGAAATTGAGATTCCCGAAACCGAAATCCGCATCGATGTTTACCGTTCATCCGGCAAGGGCGGTCAGGGCGTCAATACGACCGACTCGGCTGTGCGCATGACGCATATTCCGTCCGGCATCGTGGTGGTTTGCCAAAACGAACGATCGCAGATCAAGAATCGCGCGAGTGCGATGAACGTTTTGAAGGCGCGCCTTTACGAAAAGAAGCAGGACGAGCAGCGCAGCGAGATGGAACGCTTCTATGGCGAAAAAGGCGAAATCGGCTGGGGCAGCCAGATCCGCAGCTACGTGTTACAACCCTATCAGATGGTTAAGGATCTGCGCACGGGTTCGGAAACGAGCGACACGCAAGGCGTGCTCGATGGCGACCTCGACAAGTTCATCTATGCTTGGTTGCGCGCGGGCTGTCCGCGGCATCGCAACAAGGAAATCAAGATGGAAGATTGAGCCGGCGCGTGAAAAGCAGTTTGGCCATTGTGACCGCAAACCTTCGGGTTTGACCCTGCGACTTGGTTATTGCTGGCGCGCACCGGACCGCAAGACGCGCTTCCTAGTCGTTGGATATACAAAAAACGAACCACTTACTACCGATCATAGTTGTTTAAACCTGACCCTTTTTGACTGGTCCTCAAGCCCTTCGCTTCATCATCCTCGACTGGAAGGCGACGCTCCGTTGGAGCCGGGATTGAGGAGAGTGTACGGTGAGAGGTCGCCACTTGATACGCGTCGGATCAGCCAAACAGCCCGATCCCGTCCGACGACCCTAACTTGTAC
>JANNHA010000100.1:0-8901 GCA_031404135.1 Verrucomicrobiota bacterium
GCGTTACTTTACCGATGGCGCAGTGTTAGGTTCACACGCGTTTGTTGCCATGCATCTGGCCGCTTACCGCCAGCGTCACGGCGCTCGCGAACGCACCGCTCCGCGTCCGCTTTCGCCGATCACTGACTGGGGTGGCCTGACTTCGCTTCGCGGTCTACGCAAAAATGCGTTTGGGTAGAGGGTTGGAAAACGAGGCCGAGCCGTTTCTCGAACCGAGTTGCTCGATTTTCGAGATCTTGGCTTATACGGCACGAAGAGTGCCTATGCGCTAAACTGAAAACTTTGCTCCAAACGAGGGACAGCCGATTTGAATCGGTTAGCCTTCGCCGGCGAACGAGGAAACGGCGGTGGCGCGGTACGCGGGGCGCAGGCGGCGGGCGCGGATTTGCGCTTCGCTTATCTTTTCCAGTTCCTGGCGGGTTACTTCAAGTTGAGCTGAGAGCCGGTCGTAATGCGTTCGGCGGTTCTGGAGGAGCGCCTGGACGCGAATTTGCAGGGAGGCTTCAAGCGTTTGCGCCACGTTGGGGCCGTTGAGTAGTTCGGCAACTTTATGCACGAGGGGCATGGAGCGTTGCTGCACAGCGGTGGATTCCGCGTACATGCCAACTTCAAACAGGTGCTCTTCCTCCTTGGTCAGCGTTTCGAGCGCAGTCAGGAGCCTGGCGATGGTTTGATGCGGGGTCTCCATGGTGTTGGGTTCTGGCGATCGTTTAGGCGACGCCGCGGGCGTGTTCCAAGCGTTCGGTCTCGTAGTTGCGGAGCATTTCTGCCCAGCCGTCGCGGAGTTGGCGAACGAGGCCTTCGACTTCGATCACGGGTTCGACTTTTTTCTTCATATTGGCCTCGAGGAGGCGGCGTATGTAGTAGTCGTAAAGACGGTTGAGATTGGCGGCGTGGTCGCCACCGATTTCGTGGTTCAGGTTGCCCTGGAGTTCGGCGAGAATGTTCTGCGCTTTGATGAGATTCGTATTGATGATCTCGATACGGCGCGTCGATTCGTCGGTGGACTCGAGAGCGTCGCGGGCGTGACCGAGGAAGCGGAGGGCACCGTCGTAGAGCATCAAGACGAGTTGTCCGGGGCTGGCGGTGAAGACCGCCTGAGTTTGGTAGGCACGGGCGTAACCGTGGGCCATGGGTGGTGGCATGTGAGCAGCGTGCTTAATTACTTTCGGACGGGTCGCGGGCGGCGATCATGAGTTTCGAGAGAGACTCGATGAGTTCGCGCGGTGGATAATTGGGATCGACGGCGAGCGCCTTGCCGCGCTCGACGATGTACGGGCGAATTTCACTCGTTTGGGCGAGCGCCTGACGGAGGCCGTCGGTGCTGGCTTTTGAGAGGTGGTCGCTGGCACCGGTTTGAGCGGCGGCCAGAGATGGCTTTTGGGCGGGCAGATTGGAGACTGCGTCCGCCCGGTAGTAGCCGGAAAGGTTGGACGTGGATTGTATCATGGGATGTTCAGGGATGGACGGTCAGCCCTAACAGAGAAGCGATACAGGGAACGCCGTTGGTTTATGCTTACTGAGTCTAATCGGCCGGTGTGGCCGGGACTTGAGCTAAAATGATCAACGGGAGTGAATTTGCTTCTGAGGCTGTATTGGATCGGGGATAACTAAGGGTTAAATAACTGGACGGAAACTGGTTGTAACTTTATTGCGTTAGCGTATGGGGAGGGTGAGAAAAGTGGCGGCAGCGGCGTAGCCGGCGAAGCGTTGGGGGTTTTGTAGGATGGTGTGGCTGAGGTCGGTGCGTCCGCGGTCGGTGCCGAGGCCTTCAGCGTGGCGGCGGGCGGAGTTGGCGACGGCGGGTTCGGCGGCGGCAAAGAGGTTGTCGGTGGCCCAGATGATTTCACCGTCGGTGACCTTGGCGATTTTGGTGCGGAGGCCGACGAGGAGGGGCGGGTAGGCGGAGTAGGCGGTGACGTCGACGAAGAGGACGGCGTCGGCTCCGTAGGTGTTGTAAATATTGAAGAGTTTATCGACGAGGACGGCGGGGAGTTTTTCAACGGAGCTGATCTGGCGGGTGCCGGTGATCTTGGCGAGTTCGTCGCGGGAAAGGGGAACGACCTCGAAGCGGGCGGTGCGGGTTAGTTCGCTGAGGCAGACGGCGTCGAGTTTGAGCAGGGTTTGCTCGGTGAGGGCGGGGCCGCCGTAAACGGGGAGGATGATGACGCGGCGTACATCGGCGGGGATTTTGGCGGCGGCTTTGACGTTGCTGGGGGTGAAGAAGGGGCCGTTGAGCGTGCGGTCGATTTTTGGGATGAGCGTGCAGCCTGCGAGGGCGAGCGAGAGCAGGGCGAAAACAGTGATGCGGGGCGTGGTCATGGGTGGTCCAGGATGAAGGAATCGCTGGAGAAAGGTGAGTGAGCGGAGGGAGTTACAACGTTGTGAGTGGACGGGCTTGTTTACCGTGCGGTGGGGCGGCACTTGGTTGTTACTTGTTCGAGTTCGAGTTGGTGGAGAACGCGTTTTTCAACAGGTCCATCATGCTTTTGGCGTTGGATTGGGCGGCTTGCATGGCTTGGAAGCTGGCGGTAAGGAGTTCTTTTTCGGAAGCGAGGCGGCGCTGGATTTGGACGATTTGCAGGTCGATGCTGGCGTTCTGGGAGGTGAAGGTGTTGGTGATGGAGGCGAGGGCGCCGTTGGAGCCGCTGCCGTTGGTGTCGAGCAGGGTGTTGAGATAGGTGTCCATCGTCGCCGAGAAGCCGGTGCTGGCTGTAGTGAAGAACGCGGCGACGTCGGTGGCTTTGTTGGCGAGGGCGCTGTCGAGTTTCGCGCTGTCGCGGATGTTGAGTTGGGCGCTGGTGCCGCTGAAATCGATGCCGAGGTCGGCGAGGCGGCTGATGGTGCCGGAGAGGCCGCTGACGGCGGCAAAGGCTTTTGAGCGAAGGGTGGAGGCCCAGGTGTCGACTTCGCGGGTGTTGCTGAGAGTTGAAGTGGTGACAGAGCCGCTTTTCACGGTGACGGCGGTCTGGGTGTCGATGTAACTTTGGACGACGTTGTATTTGTCGATAAAGGTTTGGATGGCGGACTTCATCGCGCTGGTGTTGCCGGCGACGACGATGGATTGGGTGCCTTCGGTGGTGGCTTGGACGGTGAGGCCTGTGATGCCCGTGACAGCGGCGCTGAGAGTGTTGCTGGCGCTGGAGATGGTGGAGCCGCCGTTGATGGTGAACTGGGCGTTTTTGCCGCGCGTGGTAGTGGCACCGATGGTGGCCATGCTGACGCCGAGGGCTGTGAGGAGGTTGCCGGTGGTTTCGCTGAGGCCGAAGCCCATGTCACCGGTGGTGTCGTTGATGAGGACCATCCGATCAGAGGTGGTATCGTAGGACGCGGTGACGCCGGCAGCGGAATCGTTGATGCGCGTGATGACGTCGGCGAGGGAGTCGGTGTTGAGGTTGTAGGTGATGGCGACGCCGTTAAGGGCGAACGAGCCTGCGCCGGAGCCGTCACCGGTGACCGGGGTCGAGAGTCGGGAGTTGGCGAGAGTGTTGGTGGTGGAGACAGCGCCGAGGGAATTGGTGCTTTCGATGGCGCCGAGGCCGTTATTGAAGAGTTGGAGGGCCGACATCAGGTTCGAGGTGTCGGTGGCGGAACCGAGGACGATTTCGGAAGCGGATGCGAGAGAGACCTTGTCGGTGCCGCTGTCGTAGGAGGCGGTGACGCCGGTGGCCGTGAAGATTTTACCGAAGACGGCCTCGAGCGAGTCGGTGAGTTCGACGGTGATTTGGGCACCGTTGATGGTAAAAGTGCCGGCGGTGGGCTTGAGGGCGGTGGGTAGGGTGGCGAGGGTGGTGCCGGAGCCGACGGTGTCTTTAGTGATATTGCTCCCGGCGATGGCGGCACCGATGTTGCTCGCGCCGGTGCGTTTGCTGACGGTGGCGAGTTGGCTGACCGCGATGGCGTAGGAGCCGGTGGTGGCACCACTTTCGGCGGTAAGGGCCCAGGTGGAACCGGCAGTCGAGGAGGTGGCGGTGCGGCCGGTGAAGAGACCGCTGCCGTTGAGGGCCTTGGCGGCGGTTTGGAGGGCCGAGAGGTTGGTCTTTAGATAATTGAGGGCCGAAACTTTATCGCTGTTGTTGGCCTGTTCGACTTGAAGTCGGGTGATGGGGATGCTGTCGATTTCGAT
This sequence comes from Verrucomicrobiota bacterium, assembly GCA_031404135.1. Classification (GTDB taxonomy): domain Bacteria; phylum Verrucomicrobiota; class Verrucomicrobiia; order Opitutales; family Opitutaceae; genus JADKHC01. The sequence goes on from JANNHA010000100.1 coordinate 4,127, forward strand.
GATCTGCTCGACGAAGGACTGCCAGTCAAAGGTGTTGCCGGTGAGCGAGGAGCTGAGAGAAGTGGTATTGATCGCTGTCATGGCGGGAAGGGCGTTAAGATAAAGCTACACGGGCATTGTAAGTGGTAACGGCACGAGGGAGGAAAACTTGAGGGTTTTGTCGCTGGGGAAAGCATGGGGAGGGTAGGCGCGGGTTTCACGGCCTCCCGTAAGAGAACGGGCTGAGCTTGAATGCGTCTACTTGTGCCACGGGCATTTTATAAAAGGGACAGGTCAAAAATATTCGATTCAGTGAAATTTCTTGTTCGATAAAATTTGTGCCGAACAAAACGTGTATTTGTTGATGCACGACAGGGGTTTCCGGATAGCTGAGTATTTTTTGCAATTTCAATTAAAGGTTTCACCCTAGTCGGCCGTTGTTTTGTACATCTGCGAGAAGTCTTGCAGACGGAGCGGACCGGCTCCCACCTCGGTCCCGTCGCCACACGGAAGTGGTAGTTAAATCAAGGAAGACCCTCCCATGGCAGTTGTAATTAACACTAACTATTCGGCCACGCTTGCTTCAAACAACCTGGCCACCTCAAACGCGATGTTGCAGAAGAGCCTTAACCGGCTTTCTAGCGGCACGAAAATTGTAAGCCCCGCCGACGATGCCGGTGGTTTGGCTGTCTCGATGAAATTGTCCGCCGCGGCTAAACGCCAGGGCGCCGTTTCTCAAAACATCGGAAATGCCACCTCGCTCCTGCAGACGCAGGATGGTGCGCTAAAGATCGCCGGCAAGGTCCTCGACCGCATCAGTGAGCTGAAAATGCTCGCTGCGGACGTCACCAAGAACTCAACGGACGTAGCCAACTATAACTCGGAGTTTGTCGCTCTGCAGGCACAGTTGACAGCGGTCGTTTCGGAAACGTTTAACGGTGTCGCCCTGTTCGGTACCTCCGGCCTCTCGGTTGCGGTGTCGGAAGACGGTGTAACCTCCAGCGTTGCGATCGCTTCCCGCGATCTCGCGGCCACCACTACGGGTGTCGGTGGCGTGACCGGTGGCGGTGCCACCCTCGCGGGCACCAACATGGCACTCACTGCAATCACGACCGCGATTCAGAACATCGCGACCATGCGCGCAGGCAACGGTGCAGAGCAGAGCCGGCTCGGGTTCGCCAACGAACTACTCACGACCAACAAGGCCAATCTGGAAGCCGCCAACAGCCGCATCATCGATGTGGATGTCGCCGCGGAATCTACCCAGCTGGCACGTTGGAATACACTTGTGCAGGCGGGCACCTCGATGCTCTCGCAGGCCAATCAGAGTGCTCAGATAGCACTCAAGCTCCTCCAGTAGTTTTTCCCAACACTTCCTTCTTCAGTCCGCTAGGTGAGGTTGTATTCGGATAACGACTACACCGCATCGAGCGGCCTGGAGGGAGATGGGGGAAACACCCCGGAAGAGTTAGTAAGATTACCCGGTCAGCTGCATTTCGCCAAAATTTGCAGCAATCAGTCCGATAGACCGGCTTGTTCCTTAATTACCACTAGCAGTCAGTTTTTTACCCATCGCAGGGTGACAATTTTGGGGCATTCGCCCCGAACAGCGCGGTCCACGCTGAATCTGAGGGCCCGTGGCGACGACGGACGTCGCACTCATCAAGGAAAGATACCATCATGGCAGTTGTAATCAATACTAACTACTCGGCTACGCTTGCTTCAAACAACCTAGCCACGTCAAACGCGATGTTGCAAAAGAGCCTTAACCGGCTTTCGAGCGGCACGAAGATTGTAAGTCCCGCTGACGACGCGGGTGGCCTCGCTGTATCAATGAAATTGTCCGCGGCGGCCAAACGCCAAGGCGCAGTTTCACAGAACATCGGAAACGCCACGTCACTCCTGCAGACGCAGGATGGCGCTTTGAAAATCGCAGCCAAAGTCCTCGATCGCATCAGCGAACTGAAGATGCTGGCTACCGATGTCACCAAGAACAGTTCGGACGTCGCCAACTATAACTCGGAGTTCACCGCTCTGCAGTCGCAGTTGACCGCCGTTGCAAGTGAAACGTTTAACGGCGTCGCTTTGTTCGGTACCACCAGCCTCTCGGTTGCGGTTACTGAAGACGGCACGTCCTCCACGGTCTCTCTGGCCGGTCGCGATCTCGCGGCTACCACGGGTGGCGTCGGTGGTGTTACCGGTGGTGGCTCCACATTGGCGGGTACCAATATGGCCCTCACCTCGATCACGACCGCGATTCAGAACGTCGCGACGATGCGCGCCAACAACGGCGCAGAACAGAGTCGGCTTGGGTTCGCGAACGAACTCCTGACCACCAACAAGGCGAATCTGGAAGCCGCAAACAGTCGAATCATCGACGTGGATGTGGCCTCGGAATCAACCCAGTTGGCGAGATGGAATACATTGGTCCAGGCAGGCACTTCCATGCTAGCCCAGGCCAACGGTTCGGCTCAGACGGCGTTGAAACTGTTGTCGTAAAACGTACCAAAAAAATTAGTCTGATAAGGTCTTCCCAGGGCCCCTGCGTGTTCAATCACGCAGGGGTTTTGTTTTTCAAGGATTGCTCCGGCGGCATTCGGACATGAAATAACGTTGCTCCCGCCCCTTCTGCCGAACCGCGCCACCGTGCCGTCCACCACCACTCAACTGGAAAACGCCCTCCGCCTTCACCGGGCCGGCCAACTCGCGCCCGCATCCGCGCTCTACCGGGAAATCCTGCAAGGCGAACCGAACCAGCCCGACGCGCTTAATCTGCTCGGCCTCATCGCGCAGCAAACCGGCGACCATGCGCAGGCGCTCGAACTTTTCTCAAAAGCCACCGCTGCCAGCCCCAAAAATCCAGCCTGCCCGCTCAATCGCGGCGTTTCGCTCCGTGCCCTCGGTCGGCACGAAGAGGCGCTCGCAGCGTTTGGCCAGGCACTCGCGCTCGACCCGAACCACGCCGAGGCACACCACCAGCTCGGTAACACGTTGAAGAGCCTGCACCGCTTTCCCGAAGCGGCCGCCAGTCTGCGACGTGCCGCCGAGCTGAATCCGAAAAACGCCGTCATCTGGCTCAACCTCGGTGCCGCCCAGCTCGAACTGTCTGCGCGCAACGACGCCATCGCCTCCTTCCAGCGCGCACTCGAACTCGAACCCGGCCGCCCCGAAGCGCACAACATTCTCGGCAGCGCGCTCCTCGACGCCGGTCGCCTCGGCGAAGCGAAAACGCAGTTGCACGAAGCGCTTCGACTCCGGCCGGCGTATGCCGCCGCTCACGACAATCTCGGCCGCGCCTTGCGTGCCCAAGGCCGCGCCGCCGAAGCACTCGGTGAATTTCGAGCTGCACTCTCTGCTCAACCGCAACCCGGCACGCACAGCAATCTCGTGTACGCGCTCAACTTCGTGCCGAACCTGCCGCCAGCCGAGATCTTTGCCGAACACCAATTCTGGTCGGCGATGCAGATCGGCCGGTTGAAACGGAATTCCCGGCCGTTTGAAAACGGCGGCGATCCGGAACGCCGCCTGCGGATTGGTTATGTGTCGCCCGATTTCGTTCATCACGCCGTCTCGTATTTCATCGAGCCCGTGCTCGCGGCGCATGACCGCACGCGCGTCGAAGTATTCTGTTACTCCAACGTTCGTGTGCCCGACGCCACCACGGCCCGACTGCGGATGCTCAGCGAAAACTGGCGCGACATCGCTCAACTGAATGATGAACAAGCCGCCGAACTGATTCGCAACGACAAGATCGATATCCTCATCGATCTCGCGGGCCACACGGCGCGAAACCGGCTGCTCGTTTTCGCCCGCAAACCCGCTCCGGTGCAAGTGACCTGGATCGGATATCCCAATACGACCGGGCTCGACGCGATCGACTACCGCATCACCGACGCCGTCAGCGATCCCGTGGGCCAAACGGAGGCGTGGCACAGCGAAAAACTAGTCCGCATGCCGGAGGTATTTTCTTGCTATCGCCCGCCGAACCAGGCGCCTGATACCGGTACGCCGCCGGCGTTGAAAAACGGGCACATCACGTTCGGCAGCTTCAATCATTTCGCCAAAATCAACGCGGCGGTGCTCGATCTTTGGGCGCGATTGTTAGTTCGTTTACCCCGTTCGCGCCTGCTCTTGAAGGCCCGCAGCCTGGCCGATCCGGAAACAGCGAAGCAGGTGATGGACGTGTTTGCCCGACACGGCGTGGCCGTTGAACGGCTCGATTTGCGGAGCGAAGAACTCTCGGTCGCCGCGCATCTGGACCTGTACCACGGCGTCGACATCGCGCTCGATCCGTTTCCCTACAACGGCACGACGACCACGTGCGAAGCGCTTTGGATGGGTGTGCCGGTTATCACGCTTGCGGGCGCGACGCATGGCTCGCGGGTTAGCGCCAGCCTGTTGACGCACTTGGGACGGCCGGAGTGGATCGCGTCCTCAGAAACTGAATACATTGAAAAATGCGCCGGACTCGCCTCTGACTTGCCGCGCTTGGCGGAGTGGCGTGCGGGCCAGCGAGAGCAGATGCGGCGCAGCCCGCTCTGCGATGCGGCGCGTTTTACGGCCAACCTTGAAGCGGCGTTTCGTGAAATGTGGCGGCTTGTTGATCGAAGGTAGGGGCAATGCTCCGCATTGACCGAGGCGGGTTAGAGCGGTTTAATTGAAATTGTCTTGGGGTAGGGCGCGACCGCTGGGCGCGCCGTTCCGAATATGCTGCAACTCATCCTTGCGTTCGCCCGGCAGCCCCGCGTGCGCCACATCCTCCAGGAAACGGTCGGCGACGGCCTCAAAGCTTTCCG
>JANNHA010000101.1:0-17959 GCA_031404135.1 Verrucomicrobiota bacterium
TACCGATGGCGCTGTGCTCGGCAGTCAGGCTTTTGTGGAAACACATCTGGCCGCCTATCGTCAGCGTCACGGGGCGCGTGAACGCACCGCCCCGCGTCCGCTTGCGCCCATCACCGACTGGGGCGGCCTCAACTCCCTGCGCGGGCTCCGACAAAAGGCGTTCGGATAAGAAACAAGCCGGTGGGCGGCCGATCCAAAAGGGTCTGGCCGTTTTTTGTTAGTTTTTGATCGAGAAACAGAGATTCAATCGCGGTAGTTGTGTGATGGCCCGCCGACTTCGAATCGAATACCCAGGAGCGATCCACCCTGTGATGAACCGGGGGAACTACCGGAGGGAGTTGGCAGGCGAGACTGGACGCCAACTTGGCGAAATGGAGGAAGTCCGCTTCAGAATTGAAAACCCAGCCGTTCAAAAACCCATGGAAAATCATCTTGGCAGAGCGGATCCGACTAGAGTCGGGAGCGTCGATTGGGTGGTTAGCGCAACGACTCCAACTTGGCGGTTCTGCTACCTTGCGTGGCTACCTTCACCAAGTAAAACGCGTCAAAAACTAACAAAACACGGCCATGTCAACTTTTGTCTCGTCCCCTTTTGTCTCGTCCCGACCCCTTTTGGCTCGTCGCCCGAATGTTTGTGGTCGAAGCCGGTTCGGCTTTGGCCGATCCAAAGCGCCGATCCAACGGAGGAAAACTTTGCACATCCGAGATGCCAATGAGCCCCCGTCTCTTTCCCAACGTTTCGCCGAACGAGTTCACACAGGGATCAGTGCGCTGGCTGACTATCCGAAGTCACGAGCACGACCTGGCCCGGCTGGAGGGTTGCGAGAGCCGCAAGGATTTGCGGAACGAGTGGCTTCAAGTCGTCGAGCGTGTTGGATGGAGCGCGCAGCACGATCACGCCGAAGGAGAGCGAGGTAGTCTTTTGTTGCGCCGGAAGATTTTTATCGACGGTGACGAACGCGTCGTAATCGCCCTGAATGCGGGCGAGCAGTTTGCCGTTGGAAATGCCAGCCCACCCGGCTTGCGGCACGGTTACCGACCAAATGGCCGGTCAGTTCAAGGCCGAGACGCCGGGGCAGGCACTCGTCGAGGATGATGCGCATGACTCAGGCGGCGGTCAGTTGGGCACGGGCTTCCTCCAGAAACTGGATCACTTGGGCGCGGCTGACCGTAGGAAAGTCCTCAAGGAAATCGTTGATGGAGTCGCCAGCCTCCAGATAGTCGGTGAGGTTTTTGACGGGCACGCGGGTGCCGGCGAAAACGGGAGTGCCGTCGAGAATCTCCGGGGTCGAAACGATGAGCGAAGTATTCATGCCGGAAAACATGCGCTATCTGGCGGGCGGACGCAATGCGTGAAAACACACTCACCTGCTCCGCTCGTCGCCAGCCCACGTTCGATGTTTGCTGCGTTCAACAGGCGTCCGCGAGCGGGCCGCCTACATTGAACCCTCCGTAACCTTTCCCCTCGCCTCTCCTCGCTGGACGTTTACCCGTTGTTTCTTCCTGCTCTGCCGCTGCTTAAAAGGAACCTAGCCGCAACACGCGTGACTGACACAATCCGGCCACTTCACCCTTCCCGTCCCACTCTCCGTATGACCTTCACCAGTCTGACCCGCAAACCTCGCTCACGCACCTCGCTGGGCCTTTTGTCGTTCGCATTCGCGCTCATGCTGGCCGCGTCGCGGGCGTTCGCCGCCGACACGCCCGCACCCGCGTCCACACCTGCCGACTCCGAAATCATCGTGTCGCCGAAACCAACCGAGTTCGAAACCGACAACGGCGTCGTCAACGGTAACCTCCTCATCCCACCAGAGCTGGGCGGAGCCGAGGCCGGTAATGCACTCGTCTTTACCATCACGACGGAGCCACAACAGGGTCGCGTGGGACTGGCTGGCGGCGGCGACGCCGAATTCTTCAAAAACAAAACCTCGCGCCAGGGCTATTTCCTCTACCAGTCGGATGCCGATTACGAGGGCAACGACTCATTCACCTACACCGTGCGCAACGAAACCACGGGCCTCGTGTTCAAGAACCAAGTTGCGATTACGATCAAACTGCCACCGCCAACCGTGCTGGACAAATTCGAGATCACCGCCACCCGCGATCACACTATGAAAGTCCTCGAGGTCTCGCTCACGACCCGCCCGAACTGGCCCATCACACACAAGATCGCCAGCCATGAGGATTTCATGACTCCCGAAGCTCGCGCCGCCATCACTAACCCCAAGATCGCCTACATGCTGGACGAAAAAGCCAAATCGCAAAACGGCACCGCCAAGCTCGATCGCGTCACCGGCATCCTCTCCTACGCGCCCAATCCGGGCTTTGTCGGTGAAGACAAGTTCGGCTACTACACGTTCGACGAACACAACCAGCAATTCGGCGTGGAAAACGTCATCCTGGTAACAGTCGAACCCCTCCGCACCGCCCAACACATCGCGGTTGATCGCTCCCGCAGCCGCGAGGTCGACCTCGTCTTCGTCATCAACAACTCACCCTCGATGGCCGCTCACCAAGGCCGGATCGCAGCCAACCTCAGCCGCTTCCGACAACTCTTTCGCGAGCGCGATCTCGACTACCGCATCGGCGTGCTCACCACCGACTTCATGAACGCCGATTCAAATCGCGCCGTCGACAACCAACCCTACTTCAAGGAAGTCCGCGCCCCCCAACTCGACAAAACCGGCAACCCGGTCCTCGACAATCGCATGAAGCCAAAACAGATCACCAAGCGCGTCGCCAGCAACGGCCTGCTCGTCACGCTCCCGGTACTCGCTCAACCGTGGATCACGCCCCAAACGCCCGACAGCCTCTTTGCCGAACTAGTCAAAGTCGGCACCAACGGCGACAGCAACCGCACCGCGTTCACCTCCGTGTATAATTTCGTCGCCGGCTACGCCAACAAGCAGCACACCTTCCTGCGCCCCGACGCGACCACGATTGTGGTGTTCTTCATGGATGAGGAAGAAACGCGCATGGCCACGTGGAAAGACAGCAAGGGCAGCGCCCGCCAGGCCGAGTGGATCGAAGACGGGAAACTGCCCGATCTCCTCAACCAATACAACAAGCGCAATCCGCAGAAACGCCAGACCCTCGACAGCTACATCGATCAATGGGTGCTGCGCCCCTTCATCATCGTAAAGGGCAACAAGCGCGGAAAGCTCGAGATGCACGCCGTGGTGACACCGAGCAACGTCTCGCACCGCCGCGCCGCCGAACTCACAGGCGGCACCGTGCTGAACATCGAGAGCGATTTCTCGGGCCCACTGGCTGCGCTCGGCGACCGCATCGCCGAGACCGTCGCCGTCGCGCTCGATCCCGTCGCAATGGGCGCAACGCTGTACAAAACGAGCCTCCGCGTGCTGGTCGATGGCCAGGAAGTCGCCGCCGATCCACAAAACGGATACACCTACGACGAACGCACGCACAGCATTCGCTTCCAAGGCACCGCCAAGAAAAAAGCCTTCGCCGCCAAGATCGACATCACCTACGAGGAACACCGGTAGGATCCCGCGGCGCGCCCCATCCCCGCGCCGCTCTTTCCTCTTTCTCGTTCTCTTTATCTTTATCTTTCTCCCCCTCAGCCCCTCGCCTAAAAACCGAGGGGCTTTTTTACCTACGAAACGAACCAAGACAGAACACCAATTTGGAACTCAGGAATGCTGGAACGGATCGGAGGTGGTCCATGCGTTACAGATAAAATTTTATCGCCGCCGATTTTCTTGGACACGGGACAGTGAACCCGGATGCCCAAGATGAGATGATCCATCACGAAGCCACCGCTGTTAAAGAACAGCCGCCTTCACCGGACACCGTTGAAAATAGCCAATCGACGTATGGGACCGCCAGTTGTCATTCGTCCAAGACCGCTTTCCTTGGTGCTATGCGTTCCATCCCGACCTCCCTGGCATTCTTGGCGCTCTTTTTACCGCTTGCCGCCAACGCGCAGATCACCCGCGTCGCCAACACCACGCTCACGCTCCCGCAAAACCCGCAAACCTTCGGCTACGTCGCCGAAGCGGCTTTCCCGGGAGTGACTTTCAACCAACCTCTCGCCATCGCCACTGCGCCGGGCGAGACCGACCGCCTCTTCGTTGTGGAAAAGACCGGCACCATCCAGGCGGTCACCAGCCTCTCCTCCACACCGGTCAAACAACTCTTCTTCGATCTCAGCGCACGTGTGCTCACCAGCGGCGAAGAGGGTCTGCTCGGACTCGCCTTCCATCCGAATTTTGCGACCAATCGCTACTTTTACGTTTTCTATACGCTCACCGCGACCACCACCGCCGGCACCGGCCGCCATGACCGTCTCTCGCGCTTCACCGCACTCGCCGCCCCCGCCACCAACGCCGCCATCATCGCCACCGAGCTACCGATGATTTCGCAGTACGACGACGCCGGCAACCACAACGGCGGCGATCTCCACTTCGGCCCCGACGGCTATCTCTACATCGCCCTCGGTGACGAAGGCGGCGGCAACGACCAGTACAACAACAGTCAGCGCATCGACAAAGATTTCTTCGCCGGCCTGCTGCGCATCGACGTCGACCAACTGCCCGCCAACCTCGCGCCCAACGCCCACCCGGCCGTCCACGCCAACACCTACAAAGTTCCCTCTGACAACCCGTTCGTCGGCGCTACTTCTTTCAACGGCGCCGCCGTTACCACAACCAACGTCCACACGGAATTTTGGGCTGTGGGCCTGCGCAATCCCTGGCGTTTCTCCTTCGACGCTCCCACCGGCCGTCTCCTCCTCGGCGACGTCGGCCAGGGTGCCCGCGAAGAAATCGACCTCATCACCAGGGGCGGAAACTATGGCTGGAGCTACCGCGAAGGCATGATCGCCGGGCCCCGCACGAACCCACCCGTAGGCGTAACGTTTATCAATCCAATCTGGGACATCGACCGCGCCACCGCATCGTCGATCACCGGTGGCGTCGTGTATCGCGGCAGCCGCTTTGCCCAGCTCTTCGAGAAATACGTTTTCGGCGATTACTCAACCGGCCGCATCTTCGCCATGACCTTTCCCTCCACCGGCCCCGTACAGGTCCAAACCCTCTTAAGCGACTCCTCACCGGTCGGCTTCGGCACCGATCCACGCAACGGAGACATTCTCTACGCCAGCATCGGCACCGGAACCCTCCGCCGCCTTGTCTATAACTCAACCACCACCGGCACTGCCCTGCCCGCCACGCTCACCGCCACCGGCGCGTTCTCCAGCCTCACCACGCTTGCACCCGCCGCCGGCATCGTGCCCTACGAGCCCAACGTCTCCTTCTGGTCCGACCACGCGATCAAGCGACGCTGGTTCAGCGTGCCCGCGCTCGCCGACAAAATCACCTTCGAACCCGACGACAACTGGTCATTCCCCGCTGGTACAATTTGGATCAAACATTTTGACCTTGAAACTACCCGGGGCAGCCCCGCCACCGCCCGCCGCCTCGAAACCCGCTTCCTCGTCAAAACCGCCACCAGCGTCTACGGCGTCACCTACCGCTGGAACTCCGCCCAAACCGAAGCCACTCTCGTGCCCGAAGCCGGCGAAACCGAGGCCATCACGATCAACGACAATGGCACAATTCGCACCCAAACCTGGCGCTACCCCAGTCGCTCCGAATGCATGCAATGCCATACCACCGTCGCAGGGCAGGCACTCAGCTTCAACACCCCGCAGCTCAACCGCGCCTTCACTTATCCTGCCGGCACGGCCAACCAACTTACCGCCCTAAATGCCGCAGGTTATTTCACCACCACAACCCTGCCCGCTCTCGCCACGATGTACGCGCTCGCTCCGGCCACCGACACCGCCGCCCCGCTCGAACACCGTGTCCGCTCGTACCTCGCTGCCAACTGCATCTCCTGCCACCAACCCGGCGGCGCCGCTCTCGGCTTCTGGGATGCCCGCATCGAAACCCCCACGGCCACCTCGGGGCTCATCAACGGCCCGCTCGTCAACAACGGCGGCAACTCCGCCGCCCGCGTGATCGCTCCCGGCAACACCGCCCTCTCCCTGCTGCTCACGAAAATCAGCACCCGCGGTGCCGGACAAATGCCCCCGCTCGCCAGCAACGAACCAGACACCACCAACAGCGCACTCGTCACCTCTTGGATCTCCGCCCTCGGCTCATCGAGCAATTCCAGCTCTTCGAGCTCATCCTCGTCATCGTCATCCTCCTCCAGCAGTTCGAGCAGCAGCGGAAGCACACCGCCGCCTCCCCCCAGCAGTGGCGGTGGCGGCGCCCTCACCCCGTGGCTCTGCGCGCTCCTGGCCAGCATGCTCCTCACAAAACTCAGACGCGCCCGCCCACTTTGAATCACGCGGGCAATGCCGAACCATCGGCCCCCCTTCAACGCCGCTGTGAAACCGCGAACTTCCGCAAATATTTCAGCGCGACTTCAAACTCTCGCGGAAGAGCCGCCGCAATCGTCACCGGCTCACGCGTGAGCGGATGCTTCACCGTGAGTTCGCTCGCGTGCAACGCCAGCCGGCCAATGAGCGGCTTCTCGTCGTCGCGGCCTTTGTAGTGCCGTTTCAAATCTGAGAGCAACAGCTTCACCTCGGGATCGCCATAAAACGGATCATTGAGCACCGGCGCACCCACCGCAGCCAGATGAATGCGGATCTGATGCGTGCGCCCCGTGAGCGGGCGGCATTCCATAAAAGCGAAACCACCAAACCGCTCTAACACACGAAACTCGGTCACGCTGGCCTTGCCGCCGCGTTTACGAAACACCCGCATGCGCCCCACGTGGTGCTCATCTTCACCCAACGCCAGATCGATCGTGAAATGCTCCGGCAGGTTTCCGTCCGGCTCGCGCACCACCACCGGTGTCGCCAGTTTCATCGCGCGCTCGGGCGGCAACAAGGCCACCAGCGCCAGATAACGTTTCTGCACGGTCTTGCTTTGAAATTGCCCGCTCAAAAAATCGAGCGCCGTCTTATCCTTCGAGCAGAGAAACACACCGCTCGTATCCGCATCGAGCCGGTGCACGTTGGCCACGCCGTGACCCATCTTGTCGTGAACCAGACCCATCACGTTCTCCCGCGTTTTGTCCCAACGGTCTGGTGCGACCAGCATGCCGCTGGGCTTGTCGAAAGCGATCATCGTCTCATCTTCAAAAATTACGGCAGGCAAACCCATGCCCTCACTCTGGCGGAAGGTGCTTTCGATGCGCAAACGGTTTTATTTTCACCCGCGCGCACCCCTTCAAGGCTTCGACGTCGGTGCCGCGAGCAACGGCTTGAGCCGCGCTTCAAACACCGCCGTCTCCTCAAACCCCACTTTCTTAAATTGAATCTTGCCCGCACGATCGATCACGAACGTAGTCGGAATCCCTTCAATACCGCCAAACGTATCCGCAACCATGTCATCCGCCATCACGATGGTGTAATTGATCTTATTTTCAGCGATGAACTTTTTGACCAGATCGACCCCACCCTTATCAACCGAGATACCCACGATCACGAGCCCGTCCTTTTCGTACTTTTTCTGAAGCTCGATGAAGCCCGGGATCTCAGCCCGGCAGGGCGGACACCACGTCGCCCAAAAATCTAAAACCAGCACCTTACCGGCAAAATCCGCCGCGCTCACCTCGCGTCCATCCACCGAGCGCAGCTTCCACGCCGGGGCGACCGCCGTCGACGCAGCGGGCGCGACCTCCGCCGACTTGTTCCCGGCTTGAGCTTCAGACTGCGAGCGCTTGCATGACGAACCAATAAATACGACCAATATTAAAACAAACCAGTAGTTTTTCATGTGATTTTGGTTGAAAAGGGACCCGGTCTTCCGCCGACGTCAAGCGCGAGCGGCGAAACGCGGCAACAGATCGGGCACCGACAAAGCGGCCACACCGAGAAAACCCACCGCCTTGACCAACAACACACCAGCGATAGCCAGCATATCGTTGCGCTGAAAATAGATCGCGCCGCCCAGCATCACAAAGCCGATGGCGATTTCGATCACCGTGATCGCGGTGAACATCGTGCGACTGCGAAAACACGCCATCAAACCGCCACTCTTCGCAGCGCTGCCGCCCTTCGGCGTGCGCACAAACTCGCCGCCCGTCGTCAACAGGCCCTCAACGACCGCCACGCAACACGTCACGCTCATCGCCAGACCAAAGGCAAGCAGGAGAGGCGAACCAATCAGCATCAATAAACCTTCACCCCATTGCCTCCGCCAAAAATATTGCCCGGTGATGTAAAACGTCACCGTCGCACCCGCAGAGAGCAAAACCGAAAGCGGATTGATGAAAAGCCAGAAGCCCGTCGGATTCGCAGAGACGAGATAAAGGTAAGGCACAAAAAGAATCGAAAACGTCACCAGCAAGGGATGCACAAACCCGATGCCGAGGTGTGCCGCCGACTCGCGTTTGACGCGGCCCGGCAGGTCACTGCGCAGAATGGCGCGCAGCTGTTTCCGGGCGACCTGAATACCGCCCTTGGTCCAACGATGCTGCTGGGATTTGAACGCGATGAGACTTTCCGGCAGCTCCGACGGAACGGTATAATGCTCCAGGTAAACGAACTTCCAGCCACGACGTTGCGCACGGTAACTGGCGTCGAGATCCTCGGTCACCGTGTCCGCTGACCAACCACCCGCATCCTCCAAAGCCGCGCGACGCCAGACGCCCGCCGTGCCATTGAAGTTGAGAAACAGGCCGTTTCCGGAACGCGCCGCCTGCTCGACGATGAAATGCGCGTCGAGAAAAATGCCTTGGAATCGGGTGAGCAGGCTCGCGCGGCGGTTGACGAATTCCCAGCGTGCCTGCACCACGCCCACACGAGGATCGGCGAAATGAGGAACCAGCTTTTCAAGGAAATCCGGCTCGGGCTGGAAATCCGCGTCGAAGACCGCCAGGAACTCCGCCTTCGTCAGCGTCTGACCGTGGGCCAGCGCTCCGGCCTTATAGCCCTCGCGCTTGGTTCGGCGAACATGTTGCACGTTGACCGCACGGTCCGGGTGCGTCTTCAGCCAGCGTTCGATGATGGCCGGGGTTTCGTCGTTCGAGTCATCGAGGATCTGGATATCGAGCAGGCTGGTCGGCCAGTTCAGCGCAGTGACTTTCTCCAGCAGCGTTTCCACCACGAGCGCTTCATTGAAGAGCGGACATTGCACGCACACGTGCGGATGGCCGGCCGTCATCGACCGCAACTCCGGCTGCTTGCGACGGGAAGCGCACAGATAGAGCCAAAGAATTTTCACGCGATGGACCGCAAAGCAGGCCAGACCGGCCAGCGTTACGCTGTAGAGAGCAATCACCAAATTGTGCACCATGAAGAACCGAACCTATTAAAAGGAGTTAATCGAGTCTGCAACCCCTGACCAAGGATCAGAGCGGGGCCAGCAGACCCGTTTTCAAGTTTTAAGTTTCAGGCTTAACCGACAAATCCATGCTCAAGATGTCGATAAATTTCTTCATCGCCGGCGTGAGCACACGGCCTTTGCGGTGCAAAATCGCGAGGGGTCGGGAGAACTCCTTGCCGTGAAACGGTATGACCGCGAGCGAGCCCACGCGTTGTTCTTGCTGTACGGTGGCTTGCGGCACAATCGCGATGCCGTGGTCGATTTCGACGGCTCGTTTCACGGTCTCGATGTTGTCGAACTCCATCACCGGTTCGATTTCGAGCTTATGATCGCGAAAGATCTGATCGACGGCTTTGCGGGTCGGGATGTCAGGGTCGAAGCCGATGAATTTCTGGCCCATGAGATCGCGCAGATCGACCTCGGTGCATTGCGCGAGCGCGTGCGAAGGATGCGTGATGAGCACGAGCCGGTCGTTGCGAAACGGCACGATTTCGATCTGCCGCACTTTCACCGGAAAAGCGACGAGGCCAAAATCGACGGAGTTGTGCAAAATATCATCATACACGAGGTTCGACCGGCGATACTCGACGCGCACGTTAACCGACGGATAGTCCTGCAGGAATCGTTTGATATAGGGCGGCAACTCGTGGAGCCCGATGGAGTAGATCGTCGAAATGCGAATCGTGCCACTGATCACCTTCTTCATTTCCTGAAGCTCACTCAGCAGCTTCTCGTACTGATGCAGCATCTCTTTCGAGGCATCGTAGACGCGCTGGCCTTCACGGGTAAGTTGAAATTGTTTCTGGCTCCGGTCGATGAGCAGCGTCTTAAAGTGACGCTCCATCGCCCTTGCCTGCTGGCTCACCGCCGATTGGGTGATGCCATTAATTTTAGCCGATTTCGAGAAGCTCTTCGTTTCGACGAGGTCCGCGAAGATTTTAAAGTTTTCGATTTGCATGATGCGCGAAATTCGAGGCCCTGTATAAAGAGTGCTTATCCGTGTGCAAATCATTAAACAGTCTTTTTAATCATGATCTCATTCGAAGATTTTAAGGCCAACACTGACGACGTACTCACTCGCATCGTTCAGGCCTGCCAAGCCTCCGGACGTTCATCGAATGATGTCTCGCTACTCGCTGTCACCAAGACACATCCACCTGAGGCCGCCGAATATGTCGCTCGCTACGGGCTAAAAGCCGTGGGGGAAAATCGTGTGCAAGAAGCCATTGATAAGAAAACGTTAACCCGCGCGGCGTTACGCTGGGAGCTTATTGGCCACCTCCAGTCGAACAAAGCTAAACTCGCCGCCGAGCATTTTGACCGCGTGCAAAGCGTCGACAGCGCGAAATTACTCACCCTGCTCGACCGTGCCGCCAGCGAACGCGGCCGCCCATTAGCTATTCTGCTCCAGATTAATGCCGGCCGTGACCCCGCGAAATTCGGTGCCGAAATCGAAGACGCCCCGCGCCTCATCGAGGCCGCGCTCGCCTGTGAAAATCTCCACCTGGACGGTCTCATGACGATTGCCCCCCTCTCCGACGATCCCTCCGTGGCCCAGCGCACCTTCGCCACGTTACGCGAACTCCGTGACACGTACGCCGCCCAATTCGGTGTACCCCTGCGCGAACTCTCGATGGGGATGACCGGCGATCTTGCCGCCGCGATCGCCGCCGGCAGCACCCAAGTCCGCGTCGGCACCGCCCTTTTTGGGCAACGCCATCCGCATCCGGAACGATTCAGCTAAAGTGAAGACACACTTAAGGTGGCGCGCATTGACCTCAAAGCGGCGGCTTGATTGCAGACCAAACAGAACGCGTTAAGCCGTTTCGACCGCGACCGCAGGTCCCGGGCCAATCGAGGAAGTCAACCCGCCCCACCGGCCTTTGCTCCCCACAAAACCTGCGCCCTACCCCGACCCGTTTGTCATCTATTAAATGACAAGCCCTTCTGAACCCACGCATTTTACGAGGTAAACGAGCTGAAGCTGCCCCCGGCATGCTTGTCATTTAATAGATGACATAACTACCAGTTAAGACTAAATCTCAAGAGTCGGCCAGCCTCACCGATAGCGGCCCGCCGATTATCAACCCGTACGAGCGGCTAAATCCGCAGCGGGCATTTCAATTGAAAATTTGTGCTGATCACAGTCAGCGCTTCACTATAACTGTACGGGTAGCAATCCCGCCGCGCTGCTCCTGCGCAAAAACCGTCCCCTCTGCTATCTTCACGCTGCCATGATCCAGACCCTCGCCAAGATTTCCGCGCCTCCCCTCTACGTTGAGCTGGCCGACTCGTTGCAACGACTCATCGAACAAGGCACGCTCCGCGCTGGGCACCGCGTTCCCTCCGTGAGACGAATGGCGCTCCAGCGCGTCGTCAGCATTTCAACCGTTTTGCAGGCCTACACGGTGCTGGAAAATCGTGGCTACCTTGAAGCGCGCCCGCAATCCGGCTACTACGTTCGCCCTCGCCTGCCGTTCGAAATCCCCGAGCCCCGCATGGCCCGGCCCATGGCCAAGCCCGCGTACGTCAGTCAAAGCGATCTCACCGCCGATTTCATGGCGCGCGCCTCCGACCCCGCGTGCGTGCAACTCGGTGCCGCCTGCCCCGACGCCTCGCTTTTCCCGGCGCAAAAACTCGCACGGCTGCTCGGCTCCGTCGCGCGTAACGATCCCTCGCTCATCGGCCGCTACGCCGTCAACGCCGCTTACGAACCACTCACCAGAGAAATCGCCCGCCGCTATCTCCAGGCCGGCGTCGCCCTCTCGCACGAAGAAGTCGTCATCACGGTTGGCTGCACCGAGGCGCTCAACCTCGCCCTGCGCGCCGTTACCCAACCGGGCGACACCATCGCGCTCGAGACGCCCGCGTACTTCGGCATTCTCGAAACCATTCAGAGCCTCAACCTCCGCGTGCTCGAAATCCCCACCGACTCTCGCGAGGGACTCTGCCTCGATGCACTCCGCGACGCCCTCGCCAACAACGACGTCAAGGCGCTCTTCGTCATGCCCAGTTTCCAGAATCCGCTCGGCTCCTGTATGCCCGACGAGAAGAAGGAAAAACTCTACGAACTGCTCTGCGAATACGACGTCCCAGCGATCGAGGACGACATCTATGGCGATCTCCATTTCAGCGAACGCCGCCCGAAGCCCCTGAAGGCCTGGGACCGCGACGGTCGCGTGATGCTGTGCAGTTCGTTCGGCAAGACCCTCGCGCCTGGCCTCCGCGTCGGCTGGGTTTTCCCTGGCCGCTGGTTAGACCGCGTCCGGCGTCTCAAGTTTACGAATACACTCGGCACGCCCGTCGTGTTGCAAAAAACACTCGCCAACTTCCTGCGCGACGGTGGCTACGACCACCACCTGCGCTCGATCCGACGCGCGTACCAGAACCAATTGCACCTCTTTTCGCAGGCCATCCTGCGCAACTTCCCTGCGGGCACGCGCCTCAGCCGTCCGCACGGCGGTTTCGTGCTCTGGGCCGAACTACCCGCCAAGGTCGACACGCTCCGGCTCCACACCGACGCGCTCAAACAGCACATCGCCATCGCGCCCGGCATTCTCTTCTCCGTGAAGGAACGCTACCGGAACTGCCTGCGCATCAACTGCGGCATCCCGTGGGGCGACCGCGTCGAACAAGCTGTGCGCACGCTCGGCGAAATCGCCAAGAAACAAATCGCCTGAACTAATCATAAGAGGTAGGGCGCGACCGCTGGGCGCGCCGAGATCGAAAACCGCGGCGGGCCCAGCGGTCCCGCCCTACCCCAAACCTTTACCACCCGCCTTTTTTTCCGCCCTTCACCTTCACTTCTGGCCCATTAAATGAAAAAGCCCAGCACCACGGCCTTCGTCATCGCCTTCACCTCGATCTACGTGATCTGGGGCAGCACCTACTTGGGCATCCGCGTCGCGGTGGAAACCATCCCGCCCTTCTTCATGGGCGCGGCGCGCTTTCTCCTCGCCGGCACGATCTTGATGCTCCTCGTGCGCAGCCGTGGCGCGCCAAAACCCACCGCCCGCCAATGGCGCGACAACGCCATCATTGGCACCTTCCTTCTTCTCGGTGGCAACGGGTTCGTCTCGTGGGCCGAGCAAACCCTGCCGTCGGGCCTGACCGCACTCATCATCGGCATTCAGCCCGTGTTCATGGTGTTGACCGAGTGGGCTTGGCGCGGCGGCATCCGCCCAACCAAGACCACCTTCGTCGGTCTCCTGCTCGGCTTTGCCGGGGTCGCCTGCCTCGCCGCCCCCTGGGAAACGGCTTCCGCAACCAACGTCCATCTGCCCTCCGTCCTGCTCGTGCTGCTCGCCTGCGCGTCGTGGGCATTCGGCTCGATCTGGTCGCGCCACGTACAAAACCCTGCGCCACCGTTTCTCGCTTCTTCCCTGCAAATGCTCGGCGGCAGCGTCGCGCTTTTCCTCGGCGGGATCGTGCACGGCGAACTTTCCACGTTCAGTCTTTCTGCAATCAGCGGACATTCCATCGGCGCGTTTTTCTACCTCGCTTTCGTCGGCTCGCTCGTGGGTTTTTCTACGTTTGTCTGGTTAATGAAACACACCACGCCCGCGCGCGTTTCGACTTACGCCTACGTAAATCCGGTTGTCGCGGTGTTTCTTGGCTGGCTCATCCTCGACGAACCCATCACCACCCGCGTGCTGCTCGCCGCTACGATCATCATCGCCGCGGTCGTGATCGTCACGACCCAGAAAAGCGCCAAGCCCACCACCACGCCCAACGAGCCGTCGCCGCCACTCGCGCCGCCCGAGCCGGTGCCCGCGACCAAGCATTCGTGAGGGTGGCGCCCCGTTCACTTCCCCAGTTTGCGCAGCGCCTTGTTAATCTTTTCCACATCGCAACGCGCCGCATCATAGCCCGGCCCTAACCACTCCAGCCACTCTCGGCCCAACTCCGTATCCGGCTCTTTGATACACGCGAGCATGTCGTGAAAAGCTTCCAGTCCGCCGCAATCTTCCGGCGGACCCGCCCGCTCGCCCGCGAGAACGGAGGGATAAGCCACGCCTTTTTCCACCACAGAAATTTTCTCCACGCGCACTTCCACCTGCCAGCCTTCGCCAAAATGGTAGGCGTAATGCAGCCGGTCGCGCGAGGCCAGGTCGAGATCGTGCAGATTCACATCGCGGTCATCTTCGACCGCCACATCGTCCTTGCGCACCGGATTTCCCAGCCGCACATCGTCGAGGACAAATTCGTGGGTCTGATAATCGTACCAATCGAACGCCACTTGGATGCTGTCGTGCAGACGGCTCAGCCACATCGATTCGCGCACGACCAGACGCCGCCAGATGCGCGGTGTGCAACCCACCACGGTCATCCGTAGCAAAAAAACCTTTTCCTGCGGTTTCTTGACGACCGCGCCTTTGCCTTCGTGAAGCGAAATCATGAACGAACACTCTAAAACGACGCCGACGCCTTCACGCAAGCCAGCGAAAATCGTTCGCCCAACATCCCTGCCCTCGCGCCTGCCCTCTCGAACCCCTAAAAACATGGAGGCCGCCCTCTTTAGGGCGGCCCACATGACCTAACACCAAGCAAACCGTATAAACTACAAACGAGCACCGTTCCCAATAGAACGATGTTGACTACACGGAGATAGACGGCGCTCAGGCCAATTCGCTCAAAAATATTCCAGGTATTTTCGCTTCAAAAAATTTAACGGTAGCCATTGAAGTAAAACATTTAGCCAACGCAGCCGTTTCGCTCACCCCATTTTCGCGCAGAAAAAATCAGCTCGTTTTAAACAAATTCGTTCAGCTTTTAGCCAGAAGCGCAGGCGTTTCGGCCGGCCGTTGCGCCGCTGAAACCGGCAAAGGCGTGTTGGTCAGCGGATAACGAAAAACACGCCCTTCGTAATTGCGAAAAACAACTTCGTCGTCAGTGATTTTTTCGACGTAATCGGGATTGATCGGCACCTTGCCGCCGCCGCCGGGCGCATCAATCACGTAGGTCGGCACCCCGTAACCCGTTGTATGCCCGCGCAAATGCTCCATGATGTCCAGCCCCGTCCGCACGCTGGCGCGCAGATGCGCCGAGCCCGTGATGAGGTCGCACTGGTACAGGTAGTAAGGCTTCACGCGGCACATCAGTAGCTTCTGCACCAGCGCCTGCATCGTCGTCACGTCGTCGTTCACGTGTTTGAGCAGCACAGATTGATTGCCCAGCGGGATGCCGGCGTCGGACAGCCGGCCCAAAGCTTCGCGCACCTCGGTCGTCAATTCGCGCGGATGATTCGTGTGGATGCTGAGGAACAGCGGATGGAACTGCTTCAACATCGCGCATAGTTCCGGCGTGATGCGTTGCGGCAGGAAAATCGGGATGCGCGAGCCGATGCGCAAAAACTCGACGTGCGGAATCGCGCGCAGGCGCGTGAGGAGATGTTTCAACTTGTGATCGCTGAGCAACAGCGGGTCGCCGCCGCTCAACAACACATCGCGCACTTCGGTGTGTTGCTCGATGTAGGCGATCTGTTTGTCGAACTCGGGATGGAAATCGTAACCCGTCGCGTTGCTCACCAGCCGCGAGCGCGTGCAGTAACGGCAATACGCCGCGCACCGGTCGGTGACGAGAAACAACACGCGGTCGGGATAACGATGCACCAGGCCCGGCACGGGGGAATGGGAATCTTCGCCGCACGGGTCGCTCATTTCCCACGACGCGGTGTGGGTTTCCTCGATCCGTGGAATGACCTGCCGGCGAATCGGGCAGTTTTCGTCCGCCGGATCAATCAGGTTGAAAAAGTACGGCGTGATGGCGAGCGCGAGCTTGTGGTTGGCGAGCTTCGTGCCGGCATATTCTTCCGGGGTCAGCGTGGGCATCAGGCGCTGGAGTTGTTCCAGCGTCGTGATGCGGTGCTTCAACTGCCAATGCCAGTCGTTCCAATCGGCTGCCGGCACATCGTGCCAGAAACCGCGGCCGGCGGAGTGGAATTTTTTCAGGGCGTTCAGACGCAACCGCGCTGGCGGCTCGTCAACGGAAGCGGACTGGGTGTCGGCGTCACTGTGCATTTTTCGTGCGGAACTATAATTTCGCTGGCCGCGTTGTCAAATGGGAGGATTGAACGCGACCGGCCGGAGGCACGGGTTCGACCCATGGCGGATGGGTCAGCCGTTTTCAAGTGGCTGGCCGGGTTCAGTTTCCGGCTTGCCGCCGGGTGCGCCGCCCGGAATCCTGCGGGCATGAACCGGAAATTCCGCGCTCCATTTTTCCCCGTGCTCCTGCTATTCATCGCGCTCGTGAACTGTGCGCGCGCCGAAGCCAGTGCTTCTCTCGAATTCAAAGCCTCGCTTGAACTTCAGGCAATCGTTGATCGTACCGCACGCGAAACGGTCGCGCGCTTTGCGGAGAAGAAACTGGAGACGAATCAGCTCGCCCTCACGCTAGTGGATTTGCGCAACCCCGCCGGGCCGGCGCGGGCCAGCTTTCGCGGCGATGTCCAAGTCTATCCGGCCAGTGTCATCAAGATGTTTTACCTCGCCGCCGCGCACCGCTGGCTGGAGGACGGGAAGCTGCCGGACTCGGAGGAACTCCGCCGCGCCATGAAAGACATGATCGTGGAATCCTTGAACGAGGCGACGGGGCTGATTGTGGATTCACTGACCGACACGACGAGCGGGCCGGAGTTGCCGGCAGATGAACTGGCGAAATGGTACGACAAGCGCAACGCGGTGAATCGTTACTTCGTCTCGCTCGGCTACCAGAACATCAATGTGAACCGGAAGCCGTGGTGCGAAGGGCCGTATGGTCGCGAGAAGCAATCGGTGAATTTGCACAAGCCGAATCATCGAAACTGGCTCACGACCGAGGCGACGGCGCGGTTGCTGACGGAAATCGCCACCGGCCGTGCGGTCACCGAGGCGCGCAGCCGGCAGATGATGGAATTGCTCGCGCGCCGGCCGTTCGACACAAACTCGGAAGGACAGTCACGCGAATACACTGGGGCGGCTTTGCCGGCGGGGGCGAAGCTGTGGTCGAAGGCGGGCTGGACGAGCGAGACACGACACGATGCGGCGTATGTGGAGTTGTCGGGCGGAGAAAAGTTTGTGCTGGTGACATTCACGGTTGGTCACGCGGGCGACAAGGACATCATTCCGGCGGTGGCGCGATCGGTCATTCAACAGTTAATCCAGCCGCCTTAAATCAGGTAGGGGCATCGCGCTGCGATGACCAGCGCCGCGTGCAGCGGCGCAACGGCTTCTGCATCGGACGCACTTACGCGAAGAAAGGGTTCCGGCCCTGCACGGGCCGGCGGTCGGCGCAGCGCGCCCACCCAACCCTTACCACCGGTTCCCATGCTCTCTTGATGCGTCGGCCTTGTATCTGAACGCAAGTGCGTTTGCCAAAGCGCCGCGGCGCCGCCAAAACTCGGTTCGCGAAATCGCCCGAACGGCGTGGTCCGGGACCGGTGATCGGTGAACCGAATTTGTAGCAGCATGGAAACAAAAACAAGAAGGGCGGCCTGGGCCGCCCTTTGCGCTTTATAACGATCGGTTACCCGTCACCAGTCACCGGTCACGCGTCATCTAAAAGCGGTAGCGCACCCCGAGACGCAAGTAGCCTTGCGGCCGCAGCGGGTTTGTCATGTCTTGAGGCTGCAGATCGTAGCTGACGGCCCAGCTTGGCGTGAGCCAGTGCTGGCC
>JANNHA010000102.1:0-26318 GCA_031404135.1 Verrucomicrobiota bacterium
CGGCCGAAATGACGTTGACCTTGACGCCGGTGTCGTTGCTGAAGGAATCGAACAGCGGCTGGATCAGCTTGGTTTCGCGGTAGGTGTAGATGTTCACCTCGCCGGCTTGGGCGAACGCGGGGCTCGCGGCGGTGAGCGCGCCGAACAAGGCGAGCGCGGTGGAACGCAGCATCGTGCATGGCATCGGATCGGCTCCTGTCGGCGGCGGGCCGTCACCCGGGGGGCGTCGGAACATGACGCCATGTCGTAACCTTACAAGGCGCGCGGTCAAGGAAATTTCATGTGCCAGATCAATATCTTGGAACAGTTCTAGAAAGCCATAGTCTGGAACGAATCGAAATTAGAAGCTTGGCGCTTGAGCCTGGCCGCCGGTGTTGGCGCCCATGGCGTGCATGAGGAGGAAGTTTTGTTTGTTCCAGCGCTGGCCTTCGTTTTGCACGAGGCGGGCGGCCATCGGGTAGGCGGAGATGCCGGCGGCGCCGATGAGCGGGTTAACTTTTCCACCGGAGAGTTTGTACCAGATCTTGCCGAGGAGGAGGCCGCCGACGGTGTCGATGATGATGGCGACGAGGCCGAGGCCGAAGACGAGGAGGGTTTGGAGCTTGAGAAATTGGTGGCCAGCCATGGTTCCGCCGATGGCGAGACCGAGGAAGAGCGTGGCGATGTTGGCGATTTCGTTTTCGCTGGCTTTGCAGAGGCGCGTGACGGAGCCGGTCACTTTCATGAAATTGCCCAGCATGATCATGCCCATGAGGGGGAGGCCTTTCGGGGCGATGATGCCGGTGATGACGGTGACGATGATGGGGAAGGCGATGAGGGCGTTTTTAGAAACTTTGCCGCTGACGCTGGGCATTTTGACCATGCGTTCTTTCTCGGTGGTCATCAGGCGCATGATCGGCGGCTGGATGATCGGCACGAGGGCCATGTAGGAATAAGCGGCGACGGCGAGGGCGCCGACCATGGCGGAGTCGATCTTGCCGAGACCGGCAAACATGTTGGAGACGTAGATGACGGTGGGGCCGTCGCAGGCGCCGATGGCGGCGATGGAGATGGCGGTTTCCTTGATCTGGGCGGGGTTGATGCCGGGGACGAGCGGGAGGAAGATGAGACCGAGGATGAGGGTGGCGAAGATGCCGAGCTGACCGGCAGCGCCAAAGAGGAGAAGCTTGGGTTCGGCGAGGAGCGGCTTGAAGTCGGTCATCGAGCCGATGCCGACGAAGATGAGCAGGGGGAATAGTTCGTTGCCGATGCCGAAATCGTACATCGTTTTGAGGACGCCACCCTGGTGCATGACTTCGCTGAGCGGGAGGTTGGCGAGGAAGCAGCCGAAGGCGATGGGGAGGAGAAGGAGTGGTTCGACGTCCTTGGCGATGGCGAGGTAAAACATCACGCCGGCGATGGCCAGCATGATGAGGTTGGCCCCGCCGTGCTGCACCATGAAGATGCCGCCTTCAGCGAGTGCGTTGAGTCCGGAGAGGATGGCGTCGAGCATGGGGGGGTCAGTCGTTCTTGGGTTGGTCGTCTTCGACGGGGAAGAGTTGGGTGATGCCCTTGATGAGGAGGGCGAGGAGCCAGAGGGTCAGCAAGGTGCCGCCCATGCCCACGATCAGCATCGTGAGACCGAAGGTGAAGTTGTCCATGTGGGGAACGCTAGGAGCTGGTTAGGGGTTAGCGGGCGGGGCGGGAGGCACAGGGGGCTGGACGTTTTTGGTCGAACGGTCGTGCCAGACGGAGAGCGCGATGGAGGAGGCGAGGACGAACAGGATGACCAGGAGGGAGACCGAGGTGTGTTCCTTAAACCAGTGTTCGGTGCCTTCGAGATTAGCGCCGATGGTGTGGGCTCCGAGGAGGGCGAGGCCTTTGCCGATGCCGGGGACGATCATTTTTCCGCCGATAAAGAAGAGGATGATGCTCACGCCGTGTTTGAGGAACTTGAAGAGTCCCATGATGCCGCGGATGGCGAAGAAGAGGGAGTTAAGGCCAAGGACGGCAAAGATGTTCGAGGTGAGCACGACGAACGGATCCTGGCTGATGCCCATGATGGCGGGGATGGAGTCGACGGCGAAAAGGACGTCGGTGGAACCGATGACAACGAAAACCAGGAAAAACGGGGTGATGAAGAGTTTGCCGTCGTAGCGGGCGAAGAGGCGTTTGTTTTCCTGCGGGTCGTTGTGGAGGGGGAAGAGGCGCGAGGCGAGTTTGTAGAGGAGGTTGTTCTCGGGTTTAACGTGTTCGTCTTCTTCGGTGGCGACCATTTTCCAGGCAGTCCAGACGAGAATGGCGCCGAAGACCCAGAGCAGCCAGTGGAAGCGTTCGACGAGGGCGATGCCGAAAATGATGAAGACGATGCGCAGCACGATGGAGAGGTAGATGCCGAGCTTGATGAGCTTGGGCTGGGCAACCTCTTTCACGCCCATGAGCGAGAAGATGAGGATGAAAACGAACAGGTTGTCGACGGAGAGGGAGTATTCAGTGAGATAGCCTGAGATGTATTCGAGGAAGATGGTCTGGCCTTTTGGGTGGAGGTAGTAGATCGCGACGGAGAAACTCAGGGCGACGCTGATCCAGAGGGCAGTCCAGCGCAGGGCGGTTTTGACGTCGATCCCGCCTTTTCGGTGCGTGACGACGTAGTAGTCGATCACCGAAACGATCACGAAGACCGACCAGAACAGAACCCAGAGCAGGGTGAGCGGATCCATAATGAAAAGAGGGGTACGCAGTGGTTAACGGAACTTGTGGGATTGAAAAACCTGGCGTCGACCTTCGGCGGACCAAGCCTGGCGGCTGGGGCAGATCTGGCCGACGGAGACGATGCGGTGGCGTCCGTTCAAGGTGGTGTGAATGGCGGCGGAGATCGCGGCAACGATATGCGGGGCAATGCCGGCGTTGGCGGTTGCGAAGGGTGTCGGTTGCGCGCTTTCGGCGAGGGGTGTCGTCGAACGGGACGGGGACGCGGGTGCTTTGCCGGCGGCGAGGGCGGCGAGTCGGCGATTGAGGCCGACTTGATTCTTGGCAAGTACTAACACCGCGCCAGCGATGATGACGAGCAGGGCGGTCTGAAAACTGATGGGGTCGGACGGGGTGCTGGTCTGCGCGATGGACTGGGTGGCAGACGCGAGGAGGGGGAGCGAGGTGGGCATGGGGGCAGTGAAATGCTCAGGGATGCTGATGGATTGTTAGCTGAGGAGGGATGCCAGATTTTTTGAAGCGAGTTTTTTTGGAGGGTTTCCTTTCAGGCGCTGGAGGGGGCCTGTGATTGGGCAAAAAAACAACCTGTGCAAACGGGGGCAGCACAGGCTGGAGCGGGGCCGGTGGAAAGCCCTCAATTTTTTTATTTCAAGAGCGGGATAAGCGTCACGTAGATGCCGGTGATGATGGCTGTGGTCAGCACGCCACAAACGTTGGCGCCGAGGGCGTCGGGGAGGATGATCGAATCTCGGCGCGCGTTGGTGACCTCTTTCTGGGCGACTTTGGCGCAACTGGGTACGCAACTGACGGCTGCGAGGCCGATCACGGGGTTGATCTTTCGGCCACTGATAAAATAGAGAATGTAGCCGCCGATGATGCCGCCGATGCCGGAGAGCAGGAGCGCGATGATGCCGAGCACGAGGAGAATCAGAACCTTCGGGTCGAGAATGATCGAGGCTTCGCACAACACGCCGAGGAGCAAGCCGAGGAACATCGTTGAACCGTAAAGAATCGGGCCGTCGATGACCTGCACGAAATATTTGAGGCCAGATTCACGCACGGCGATGCCGAGGAAAAGGCTCAAGAGCAGCGGCGCAGCCGACGGGAAAAGTAGGCAGAGCACGGCACAACCGACGACGGCGAAGGCCAGTTTTTCATCTGACGTAACGATCACGGTTGGTTTTTTCGGCATCCGCATCGCCAGCAGTTTTTGCGGAATGAGGAAGCGGATCAGGTAGGGATAACCGCCATAAGTTAGACCTAGATAAAGGTAGGCCACGACAGTGATGGGTACGAAGAGATGTTTCGCCAGCGTGAGCGAGGTGAAGAGCACCATCGGGCCGTCCGCACCGCCGACCATGGCGATGGAGGCGGCTTCACCATAGTTTAGACCGAGCGCGACGGCGATCGGGAAGGTGACGATGGTGCCGAGTTCGGCACAGATGCCCAGGAACATGCTTTGGAACGGGCGGGTCATCACGAAACCGACGTCGAGCAGCACGCCGATGCCCATGAAGACGAAGCAGGCGATCAGGCCGTTGCTGAACATGAAGGTGTAGATCGGTTGTAGAAAATCGATCTGCAGGACGTACATGAGATTGTCAGTCTTCTCGACTAAGGGCGCCATGAAGAGCGTGCCGGGCATTTGTCCGGCGGCTGCTTGTGCGACGATCTGTTGTTGAATAACGGCGTCAGCATGGACCGCAGTGCCTTGAACGATGTGTCCAGCGGTCGTCGGATCGAGGAAGAGCACACCGGCGTTGACGGCGGTCATGCCGAGGCCCATCGGGATCATGAGCAAGGGTTCAAGAATCCCCTTCTTGCCGAGATAGAGCAAAACGATGCCGAGGAACATGAGTCCGAGGCGCGCCGCGAGAATAGCGGGCGGCACGGCGCCCATCGTTTTGAAACCTTGGAAAAGGTCGATGAGGTGGAATTCTTGCATGGAAGACCTTGATCAGGATTTGTGCGTAAAGCGGCGGAGTGCGCTGTGCAGGCCCTTGATCATGAGGGCGACGAGCATCGACATCACGAAGGCGATGCCGGCAACGATGAGTGCGGTTAGGATGGCGGTTTTCACAATAGGGGCCCGGCCTTACGCTACGTGCGGCCGGGTGGAGAGGCTGGGATCAGCCGATGTTGAGGATGGTGGTGCCTTCTTCGACACCGTCGCCCGGTATGACGTTGATGGCAGTAACTTTGCCGGCGCGCGGCGCGTAGATGTAGGTGTTCATCTTCATCGCTTCGATCGTGGCGACTTGAGCGCCTTCGATCACACTGTCGCCGAGTTTGACGTCGATGGAGACGAGTTTGCCAGCAAGCGGGCTAACGACATCGCCAGCAACGGCGGGGCCCTTGGCGGTCGTTGGGGCGGAAACGGGAGCGGTGACTGCAGCAGCAGCGATGCTGGTTTGGACAAGGGGCATCGGGGGCTGGGTACCCTCGTCGAGGATTTCGACGAGCACTTCATAGGCTTTGCCCTCAACGGTGACACGGAGTTTTTTCATAAGACTAGATTGACTGTTT
Organism: Verrucomicrobiota bacterium; assembly: GCA_031404135.1. GTDB lineage: Bacteria > Verrucomicrobiota > Verrucomicrobiia > Opitutales > Opitutaceae > JADKHC01. Next base: position 5,215 of record JANNHA010000102.1, read on the forward strand.
AGTACAGGGGAGTTGTTAGCGGACCTTGTGGGAAGAGTAGATCTGGCGACGGCCTTCGGCGGACCACTGGAGTTGGCCGGTGCCGATTGAGACCGGTGTGGGTATAGGTTGGACGGAGGTGATCCGGGCTTTGCCGTCAAAGGTCACGGCGACGGCGGCGGCGATGGCGGCAAATACATCGATCGACGGCGGAACTGGTTTCGGTTCCTCGGGATGAGTGGCCGCGACCCAACGACCGACGGCGGCGACGGCGAACATGAACACGGCGATACCGACAAGGATCACCATCAGGGCTAGCCACTGATTGCCGAAGAGCGGCTCAAAGCTGGTTTTGGTGGCTGCGACGGCTTCGGCGAGCACGGGTGTAGATAGAAACGTCATGAAGAATAGCTCGCGGTTTTTATGCTGTCTGACTTGAGTACAAGCTCATAAGGACTGGTTAGAGCGGGATGTTGCCGTGCTTCTTCGGTGGGCGGGTCTCACGTTTCGCGAGCGTGTTGCGCAGGGCCATGGCGACGATGCCGCGGGTCTGGGAAGGTTCGATGACGTCGGTGATGAGCGCTTTGCTCGCGGCCTCGTAAGGGGCAGCGAATTTGTCGCGGTAATCGGCGGAGAGCTCTTTTTCCTTTTTCTTGGGATCGGTGGCGGCTGCGATTTCGCGTTTGAAGAGGATCTTCACGGCACCGTCGGCACCCATGACGGCGATTTCAGCCGTCGGCCAGGCGAAGACGAGGTCGGCGCCGAGGTCGCTGGAGCACATGGCGAGGTACGCACCGCCGTAGGCTTTGCGCATGATGATGGTGATCTTCGGCACGGTGGCGGCCGCGTAGGCGAAGAGCATTTTCGCGCCGTGGCGGATGATGCCGCCGCGTTCCTGGGCGATGCCGGGCATGAAGCCGGGGACGTCCACGAGGGTGACGATCGGGATATTAAAGATGTTGCAGAAACGGATGAAGCGCGCGCCCTTGTCGGAGGAGTCGATGTCGAGGGTACCGGCTTTGACGGTGGGCTGGTTGGCGATGATGCCGGTAACAATTCCTTGGATACGGCAGAGACCGACTACGATGTTTTTGGCGAAATCGCGCTGCACTTCGAGGAAGTCGGCGTTGTCGACTAGGCGGGCGATAACTTTTTGGACGTCGAGTGGCGCCTTTGGGTCATCGGGAACGATGTCGTTCATCAGCGGATCGGGTTCCATCGAGACCGTGGGGGTCGGATGATGGGGTGGATCCATGATGTTGTTCGAGGGGAGGAACGAGTGGAGTTTCTTCGCGATTTCGAAGGCGTGGGTCTCGTTTTCGGCGACGAAATGAATGTTACCGCTAATCGTGGCGTGAGCGGCGGCGGAACCGATTTCATCCATCGTCACGGTCTGGCCGGTGGCGGCTTTGATGACCTCGGGGCCGCAGATAAACATCTGGGCGTTGGTCCGCGTCATGATGATGAAGTCGGTGAGGGCGGGCGAGTAAGCCGCGCCGCCAGCGCAAGGGCCGGCGAGGATCGAGATCTGGGGAACGACGCCGGAAAGGAGAACGTTGCGGAAGAAGATCTGGCCGTAGCCGGAAAGGGCCGCATCACCTTCTTGGATACGGGCACCGCCAGAGTCGTTGATGCCGATCAAGGGCATGCCGGACTTCATGGCGTAGTCCTGAAGATTGCAGATTTTTTGGGCGTGCATCGAACCAAGCGAACCACCGCCAACGGTGAAATCCTGGGAGTAGGCGGCGACCGGGCGGCCGTCGATGTAGCCGATGCCGGTGATAACACCGTCAGCCGGGAAGGTTTTGTCGGCGAGGCCGAACTCGTGGCATTGGTGTTGGGCGTGCAGGCCGAACTCCATGAAAGTGCCGGGTTGGAAGAGGGCATCGAGGCGCTCACGCGCGCTCATGAGGCCTTTCTTTTTGCGTTCGGCGAGCTTGTCTTTGCCGCCGCCGGCATAGATCGCTTTGCGCTTTTCTTCGAGCTGCTTGAGGAGGTCGGGCGAGATGGCCATGGTAAAATCTTAGGAGTTTAAAGAGGTTCGAAACTCAGGGGGCCTTCGGGGCGCAGAACTCAGTCAGAACGCCGAAAGTGGACTTGGGGTGAAGAAAGGCAACGAGTTTACCCGCTGCGCCTTCAAAAGGAACTTCGTGAAGGAGCTTCACGCCGTTGTCGGAGGCCTGCTTGAGCTGGCCGGTGATGTCGGTCGTGGCGAACGCGATGTGGTGAATACCACCGGAGGGATTTTTCTCCAAGAATTTCGCGATGGGGCTCTCGGGCGAGGTCGGCTCGAGGAGTTCCAGGTGCACTTCGCCGGCGCTGAAAAACGCCGTGCGCACCTTTTGGGAGGCGACTTCTTCGCGATGTTCGCAACGCAGGCCGAGCGTTTTTTCGTAGTAGGGAAGGGCTTCGTCGATGGATTTGACGGCGATTCCCAGATGGTCGATGCGAGTGATCATTAAAGTGGTAAGAGTCGAACGAAAGGCAGTTTCTGACGTGAGCGCTCCATTATTCTGAAAGTGGCCGGACTTACTCCGCATCGCTTGGCGAAGCGTGGGCATTCTTTGGCAAAATCTGCGGAGCTAATAAGTAGTTCTGTCCTTATAGTTTTCTCTCTTTTCTCTGACCCATCAATCCAGTCTGTTCACATCATGAGCAATAATCCGGAAACAAGTCCCGCCCAGTCGCTCGATGCGGCGCGCGCTGCCTATTTGCAATGGCGCACGGTCGTCGAGGCTGATCTCCAAGGGGCCCAATTTGATAAAAAGTTGGTAACACGCACGTTCGAAGGTATCGCCCTTCAGCCGCTGTACACGCGGATGGATGCCGCCGGGATGGCTCACGCCGACGCTCAACCGGGCTCCGCACCGTTTGCCCGCGGGTATTCAAGTTCTGGCTACACCGCCGGAACCTGGGAAATTTCTCAGGAAATCGGCGGCGCGCGAGCGATGGATTTTAACTGCGCATTATTAAGCGACCTTATGCGTGGACAGAACAGCGTCGCGCTGACGCCCGACCGCGCCGCACGCAACGGCCAGGACCCGGACGCCGCTCCGGCCAGCGTGGGGGTTGACGGTGTTTCGATTGCCGATGGCACTGATCTCGGCGTCGCGCTCAAGGACGTGGATCTTTCGGCGTTGCCGGTGCACCTCCGCGCCGGAGTCAATCCGCTGCCACTCGCCGCGATGTACCTCGCCCAAGTCGCCAAACGCGGTGTCGCTCCCGCGAGCCTCACCGGCAGCCTAACGGGTGACCCGCTCGGTGAGCTCGCCGAACAGGGTTCGCTCCCGACAACACTCGCCAGCGCCTACGACTCGCTCGCGACGTGGACCACCTGGGCCGAGAAGAATGCTCCCGCTCTCGCCACCGTTGGCGTCAACGGTGCGGCTTGGCTCGAAGCCGGTGGCAACGGCGTGCAAGAACTCGCCTTCGCCGTCAGCGCAGGCGTCGAATATATTCGCGCGTTGTCCGAACGAGGTGTGCAACCCGCGAGCGTTGTCCCGCGTTTGCGTTTCACCTTCGCGGTCGGCCCGCAGTTCTATTTGGAGATCTCGAAATTCCGCGCGTTCCGCCTGATTTGGAGCCGCGTTGCACAGGGCTTCGGTCTCAGCGCAGAGCAATCCAAAGTCCGAATCCACGCCCGAACCAATCGCTGGAACAAGACCGTGCTCGATCCGCACGTCAACATGCTCCGCGTCACCACCGAGGCGTTCTCTGCGGTCCTCGGCGGCATCGACAGTCTGCACATCAGCCCGTTCGACGAAGTGCTCGGCGGCTCCGACGAAATCTCGCGCCGCATTGCGCGCAACGTCCACACGCTGCTCTCCGAAGAGTTTCACGCCATCGCCCCGGTCGATCCAGCTGGCGGTTCCTGGCTCGTGGAAAAAACCACCGACGAACTCGCCCGCAAAGCCTGGGCGCTTTTCCAAGACGTGGAAAAACACGGTGGCCTCGCCGCCGCTCTCCGCGAAGGCTACGTGCAGAAACTCATTGCCGTTGTCGCCGCTGACAAGGACGACGCCGTCAGCAAGCGCCGCCTCGGCCTGCTCGGCACGAACCTCTTCCCGAACCTAAAAGAAAAGCCCATCGCACGCCCCGCCACCGACCTTGCCGCACTCGCCATCGCGCGAGCCACGGAGATCAAAGGCCGCCGCCCCGTCGCGCAGAAAGCCTCGGCCAACCATGTCGACGCTCTGATCATCGCCGCCCAAAACGGTGAGACGATCGGCCAGCTCGCCAAATTGACCAGCGCCGCTGCGACCGAAGCCGCCATCACGCCACTCGCCTTCAAGCGCGCCGGTGAAGGTTTTGAAGCACTGCGCGCCAGCAGCGCCGCATTCGTCAAAAAAACCGGAGCCCGCCCAAAGGTCTTCCTCGCGAAGATCGGCCCGGTCAAACAGCACAAACCCCGCGCCGATTTCAGCGCCGGATTCTTCTCGGTTGGCGGTTTCGAGTCGGTCGGCAACCCAGCCTTCGAGACGGCCGAAGCCGCTGCGCAAGCTGCCGCCGCTTCCGGTGCGCCCGTCGTCGTGCTTTGCTCGACCGACGAAACGTATCCGACGCTCGTGCCCGCCTTCGCCACCGCGCTGAAGGCCGCGAAGCCCGGAATCATTGCCGTGCTCGCCGGTATGCCCGCCGATGCCGCAACCACCGAAACCTACAAAAAAGCCGGCATCGATGAATTCATCCATGTCCGCGCCAACGTCCGCGAACTCCTCGCCAAACTTCTCAAGCAGATCGGAGCCTGAAACCCATGAAACCTGATTTCACCCATCTCGCGTTCGACGCGTTCCAGTTCCCCGCTGCCGAAGCGGCTCCTACCGCCAAGATCGTCGAAGAGACTGACGAGCGCATTCCGATCAAAGCCGTTTACACGGCGGCTGATCTCGCGGGTTGCGCCACGCTCGACACGATGCCGGGCTTCGCGCCTTTCACGCGTGGGCCCTATCCGACGATGTACGTCGCGAAACCCTGGACGGTTCGCCAGTACGCCGGTTTCTCGACAGCCGAGGAATCCAATGCGTTCTACAAACGCAATCTCGCCGCCGGTCAGGCCGGCCTCTCCGTGGCCTTCGATTTGGCTACGCACCGTGGTTATGATTCCGATCATCCGCGTGTCGTTGGCGATGTCGGCAAGGCCGGCGTGGCCATCGATTCGATCCTCGATATGCAGACGCTCTTCGGCGGCATCCCGCTCGATAAGGTCTCCGTTTCGATGACGATGAACGGCGCCGTTCTCCCGATTCTCGCGTTCTACATCGTCGCCGCCCTCGAACAGGGTGCGAAGCTCGAACAGCTTTCCGGCACGATCCAGAACGACATCCTAAAAGAGTTCATGGTGCGGAATACCTACATCTATCCGCCCACGCCCTCGATGAAGATCATCGCCGACATCTTCGAATACACCTCGAAGAACATGCCGAAGTTCAACTCGATCTCGATCTCGGGCTACCACATGCAGGAAGCCGGTGCCACCGCCGATCTCGAACTCGCCTACACGCTCGCCGACGGTCTCGAATATCTTAAAACCGGCGTCGCCGCTGGCATCGACATCGACGCCTTCGCACCTCGCCTCTCGTTCTTCTGGGCCATCGGCAAAAATTTCTTCATGGAAATCGCCAAGATGCGCGCCGCCCGAACCATCTGGGCCGAACTCGTCGCCAGGTTTAACCCGAAGAACCCGAAATCCCTCGCGCTCCGCACGCATTCGCAAACCTCCGGTTGGTCGCTCACCGAACAGGATCCGTTCAACAACGTTGCGCGCACCTGCATGGAGGCGCTTTCTTCCGCGTCCGGCCACACCCAGTCGCTCCACACCAACGCCCTTGACGAAGCCATCGCGCTCCCGACCGACTTCTCCGCGCGCATCGCCCGCAATACCCAGCTCTTCCTCCAGCAGGAAACCGGCATTTGCAACGTCGTCGATCCGTGGGGTGGCAGCTACTACGTCGAGGCACTCACCGCCGAACTCACCAAGAAAGCCCGCGAGCATCTCGCCGAAGTCGAGTCGCTCGGCGGCATGACCAAGGCGATCGAAGCCGGCATCCCGAAGCTCCGCATCGAGGAAGCCTCCGCCCGCCGTCAGGCCAAGATCGATTCCGGCAAGGAAACGATTGTCGGTCTCAACAAGTTCCGCATGGAGAAGGAAGATCCGATTGAGATTCTCGAAGTGGACAACACCGCCGTCCGCATCGCGCAGATCGAAAAGCTTAAACAGCTCCGCGCCGGTCGTGACGAAGCCCAATGCCGCGCCACGCTCGCCGCATTGACGCAGGCCGCTGGTTCGGGTCAGGGCAACCTGCTCGCGCTCGCCGTTGAAGCCGCCAAAGCCCGCGCCTCGCTCGGTGAAATCTCCAGCGCGCTTGAAGAAAAGTTCGGCCGCTACCAAGCTACCATCCGTTCGATCTCCGGCGTTTACCGCTCTGAGTTCGGCGAAGAACCTATGATCCTCGAAGTCCGTGCTCTCGTTGAGAAATTCGAAAAGAAAGAAGGCCGCCGTCCGCGCATCCTGATCGCCAAGCTCGGTCAGGACGGACATGACCGCGGCGCCAAAGTCGTGTCGACTGCGATGGCCGACATGGGCTTCGACGTGGACATCGGGCCGCTCTTCCAGACGCCCGAGGAAGCCGCGAAGATGGCGGTGGAAAACGACGTTCACGTGGTCGCGATGAGCTCACTCGCCGCAGGTCACAAGACGCTGTTGCCGGCGCTCCGCGACGAACTCAAACGCCTCGGCCGCGAAGACATCGTGATCGTGTGCGGTGGAGTTATTCCCGCGCAGGATTACGAATTCCTGCTGAAGAACGGTGCGAGTGCGATTTTTGGACCTGGCACCCAGATCCCGAAGAGCACGAAGCGCACCCTCGAAATCCTGCTCGAACGGCTCTGAGCCAATTCGTAAGGCCGGACCTCACGTCCGCCCCGCAGACACCTTCAACGTCGGTGACGGCCCTGGTTGTCACCGACGTTTTTTGTGCGTGGAAAGGAGGGGCTGTATTGGTTCGAGGTAGATACCATCGAACCATCGGCCAAAATTCCGAGGTGGCATCACGCGTGGTGCCCGGTGTGGCTGATGCCTTCGGCGATTGAGGACGTTTGCTGGGACGTTCGGGCCTTTTAACCACTTGCCAGTCGGCGGGGCGGTTGGTTGGCTCGGCGATTCCAAGCAATTTTTCCTTATGGCCGAGATCACCAAGAGCTACGAAGCCCGCGACGTTGAATCAAAATGGTATGCCGCCTGGCAGGAAGCCAAGTGCTTCGCCGGTCGCGCTGCGCCTGGTCAGGAGACGTACACGATCGTCATCCCGCCGCCGAACGTCACCGGCATCCTGCACATGGGCCATGTGCTCAACAACACGTTGCAAGACGCACTCATTCGCCGCGCCCGTCTCGAAGGCAAGGCCGCCTGCTGGATTCCTGGTACCGACCATGCCGGTATCGCCACGCAGACGATGGTGGAAAAACATCTCAAAAAAACCGAAGGCAAAACCCGCCACGATCTCGGCCGCGACGAATTTCTGAAACGCGTCTGGTCTTGGCGCCAGGAAAAGGGCGACATCATTCTCAACCAGCTCCGCCAGCTCGGGTGCAGCTGCGACTGGGATCGCACGCATTTCACGATGGACCCGGCCTACAGCCGCTCAGTGCTGACCGCTTTCGTGAAACTCTACGACCAGGGCCTGATCTATCGCGGCAAGCGCATGGTCAACTGGTGCCCGGCTTCGCTCACCGCGCTCTCCGACGAAGAAGTCGAGATGCGCCCAACCAAGGGCCTGCTCTATAAATTGCGCTACGAACTCGTCGAGCCGTCCACGACCACGGACGCCGAGGGCAACACGATCCCGCTCACACACCTCAACGTCGAGACGACGCGCCCTGAGACGATTCCGGCCGATGTCGCGCTCGCCGTTCATCCCGACGACAAACGTTACCAACACCTCATCGGCAAAAAAGTTTGGCGTCCGCTCGGCGAACGCGTGCAAATGCCGATCGTGGCCGACGCTGCCGTCGATCCGGTTTTCGCCGCCGGTGTGCTTAAGGTCACTCCTGCCCACGACAAGGTCGATTTCGAGATCGGCCAACGTCACCACCTGCCGGTGATCGATTGCATCAATGCCAATGGTTCGATGAACGAATTCGCTGGTGCTGCACTTGCCGGTATGGATCGTTTCGCCGCGCGCAAAAAAGCCTCCGAGCTGCTCAAGGAAAACGGTTCGCTCATCGAGGAAAAGGCCTACGAGAACAACGTCGGTTACTCGCAGCGCGCCGGCGTGCCGATCGAGCCGCGCCTGACGCAACAATGGTGGCTCAAGTACCCGCGCGTCGAGGAAGCCAAGTCCGTCGTGCGCGACGGCTTGATCAAGATGCATCCCGAACGCTGGTCGAAGGTTTACCTTAACTGGCTCGAAAACATTCAAGACTGGTGCATAAGCCGTCAGCTCTGGTGGGGCCACCGCATTCCGGTCTGGTACAAGAAGGGCCTCGACCGTGAAAACCTCACGCCAGCCGATCTGATCGATACCACCAAGATCCATGTTTCGCTCGATGGCCCGGCCGATCCGCAAAACTGGGAGCAGGAATCCGACGTGCTCGACACCTGGGCTTCATCCTGGCTCTGGCCGTTCGCCACGCTTGGCTGGCCAAATGAGTCCGAAATGAAGAAAGCTGGTTATGGCTCGTTTTATCCGACGACCACGCTCGCGACGGGTGCGGACATTATCTTCTTCTGGGTCGCCCGCATGATTATGGCCGGGCTTGAGTTCGCAGGATCGGCTTCCGATCCCGCTAATGAAGAATGCAGAATGAAGAATGTAGAATCCGGAAATTCTTCATTCTCCATTCCTAATTCTCCATTAGGCCGCGACGAGTTGCTCCGCCGTATCCCTTTCCGCCACGTCTACTTTAACGGCATCGTTCGTGATAAGAGCGGCCGTAAAATGTCAAAGACGCTGGGCAATTCGCCTGATCCGCTCGACTTGATTGCGAAGTACGGTGCCGATGGCGTGCGGTTCGGTTTGCTTCAAATGGCACCGCTCGGCCAGGATGTGAAGTTCGACGAAGACCGCATCGAAGGCGGCAAAAACTTCTGCAACAAACTCTGGAATGCCTGCCGCTTCCGTCAGATGAGCGGCGAGATGAGCGACAACTCCTCGCTATCGGCCATTCTTGCACGCATCGACGCGAGCAAGCTTGATGACGACGATCACGCGCTGCTCGGTGCGTTGCTCGACACGATGCGCACGCTTGAACACGGCTTTGCTGAGTTCGAGTTCGCCGGAGCAACGCAGCGCTTGTATTCGTTTTTCTGGAACGATTTTTGCGACTGGTACGTCGAGGTCGCGAAAGCGCGTCTTCAGGAACCAGCCGCCAAGTCTCACGTGCTCGCGATTCAGGATTTGGTTCTCCGTGAGTTTTTGATGCTCCTGGAACCGTTCGCGCCCTTTATCACCGAAGAACTCTGGCACCTGCTCGGCTACGGTGCGGAGAAGTCGTTCCTGCAAGACACGCGACTCGAAACCGCCGAAGCTTTTGTTGTGGCTCTGGCTGCTCGCGGTGCGACGATCGATGCAGCGGCCGCGCAGCGTGTGGAGAAGCTAAAGCAATTCGCTTCGCTCGCCCGCCAGCTGAAAGCCGATCAATCCGTCGCCTCCAAACGCGACGTGAAATTTATCGCGCTCGCCGATGCTGCGTCGTGGGCGTTTCTCGAAGCCAACGCCTCGAAGATTACGCGTCTCGTTGGAGCGGCCTCGCTGGAGCGCACGTCCAGCGAGCCTGCACTGCCGGCCATCGTGACGGCTTTTGGTACGCTGTATTTGGATACCGGGGTGAAGGTTGATGCGGCTTCTGAGAAGACGCGTTTGACCAAGGAACTAGAGCAAATCACCAAGCACATCGCAGGCACGGAAGCGCGTCTGGGGAATGTAGCCTTTACGAGCAAAGCCCCGCCGGCGGTGCTCGAAGGCGCCCGCAAGCAACTCGCGGATCAGCAGGCCAAACGCGCCGAGCTAGAGCGCTTGTTGAAGGCGCTGTAAGCAGTTCTTGCTTGTGATCGAGGGTAGGGCGGGACCGCTGGGCCCGCCGTGGTTTTCGGTCTCGGCGCGCCCGGCGGTCGCGCCCTACCTCGGAATTCAATCCTTATACCGGCTTTGCTGGCGTTTGGTGTGACTCGAAAAGTTCGGCGATGATGTCTTCAAGCGGTACGTCTTCGATCGTGATGTCGGCGACGGGGCCGCTGGAAAGGATTTCCTGAGAGGTCGCGCCGATGTTTTCGCTGTCGACGTTGAGGGTGTACTGGCCTTCGTCGTTGCGCGTGGCCGTGCCGTATTTCGAGGTCCAATTTTCGGGGAACGAACTATCCTGCGGAAGGAATTTAATGATTTTCTTCCGGCTGCCCGAACCGGATTCCAGGCGGTCAAGCGCGCCGTCGTAGATCTTGATGCCTTTGTGAATCACGATCACGCGTTCGCAGAGTTCCTTGATGTCGGCCATGTAGTGGCTGGTGAGGAGAATCGTGACGCGGTGCTTGCGGTTATAGTCGCGTAGAAACGAGCGCACGGCTTTTTGCGAGACGACGTCGAGGCCGATGGTAGGTTCGTCGAGAAAAAGCACGCGCGGACGGTGGAGCAGGGCGGCGATGAGCTCCATTTTCATGCGTTCGCCGAGGGAAAGTTCACGAACCATCACATTGAGCTTTTCTTTGACGCCGAGGAGCGTGACGAGTTCGTCGAGCGTGGTCTGGTACTGCGCGGGATCGAGACCGTAGATGTGTTTGAGCAGCAGGAACGATTCGATCGCAGGCAAATCCCACCAGAGTTGATTTTTTTGTCCGAGCACGAGCGCGAAGAGGCGGCGGTAGGCATTCTCGCGTTTGGTCGGATCAAAGCCTGAAACGCGTGCGGAGCCGGAGGTCGGGTAGATGAGGCCCGAAAGCATTTTGAGCGTGGTGGTTTTACCGGCACCGTTGGGGCCGAGGAAGCCGACGAATTCGCCTTCGGCGATGTCGAAGGAAACATCTTTGGCCGCAGCGATCTCTTCAAACTGGCGATGAAACAAACCACGTACGCCACCCCAAAAACCGGGCTGCTTTTTGTAGGTGCGAAAGATGCGGGTGAGATTTCGGACTTCGATCATCGGTTGGTTCAGTGAAAGGTGAATGCGGATGGACGCAACGGGTGGGCGTTACATACCGAGCTTGGTATAGTCGAGAATCGTATGGCTGATGAAGCCGGAGGCGAGGGCGGTGCGGTCGGTGAGCGGGTGCGGAGCGGAGACGTCTTGGCCGAGTTTGAAAACGAAGCGGTGGGTGCCGTCGTCGGCTTGCGGGCTGAAAAGTCCGGGGATCACGACACGGGCCGGGATGGTTCGGTGAAGCTCGCTGTCGGGCTTGCACGGATACGGGAAGTTGAGGTTGTGCACGATGAAGCTGCGTTCGGCGGTGGCTTGGACGAATCCCGGAACGAGCCGAGCGACGTGTGCGGCGGAGGCGCGCAACGAGGTGAGAATTTCGGGCGTAGGATTTCCGCGGTTGAGGCGGACTTGCTCGAATTGTTCGAGGGGTAAATCTTGCGAGCATGCAATGGCGGGCAGGCCGTGCACGGCACCTTCCCACGCGCCGCCGATCGTGCCGCTCGCGAGGATAAAACCGAGGCTGGCGTTGAGGCCGATGTTGATGCCGCTGATGACGGCGTCGGGACGCTCGGGCAGGAGATGCGAGAGGGCGATGTTGACGCAATCGCTCGGCGTGCCGTCGACGATCCAGGTGGGACAGCCGAGGCCGCGATCAGCGGTCGTGGATTCAACGGCGCGGTGACGGGATTTGGCGGCGCCGATCCAGCTTTGTTCGGTTTTCGGGGCGGCGACGTAGAGCGTGTGGCCGGCGTTGCGCAGGGCGTGCACGAGTTCGTGGAGGAAAACGCTTTCGATGCTGTCGTCGTTGGTGAGGAGGAGGCGCATAATGGCAAAAGACAGAAGTTAATCTGGAACTCAGGAACTCTGGAATCGGAAAAGACTTTCGGATTTTTGGACGGAATGAACAGAATGGAATGAAGGGTGGGGTGTTTTTTCTGAATTCCAGAGGTTCGGATTAAAATTTGGACGCAAAAAAACCGGAGGCGATTAGGCCTCCGGTTTGAGAGAACGAGAAAGATTAGGCGCTAGGAGCGGCGGGCTGTTCGCCTTGCTGCTTCTGCGCTTCCATTTCCTTCATGGCGGCTTTGCGCGAGAGGCGGACTTTGCCGGAACGCTCGTCGATGCCAACGCACTTGACCCACATTTCGTCGCCGATCTTGCAGACGTCTTCGGTGCGACGAACGCGGAAGTCCGCGAGTTCGCTGATGTGGACGAGGCCTTCCTTGCCCGGCGTGCATTCGACGAAGGCGCCGAATTCCTTGGTGCCTTTGACGACGCCGCGATAGAGCTTGCCGACTTCGATCGGTTCGCCACCACCGCCGCCGCCACCGGAACCGCCGCCGCAGAGGGAGTCGATTTCCTTGATGGCGCGGGCCATGGCCTCGCCGTTGTTGGAGTAGATGAAGACCTTGCCGGAATCGTCGTCCGCAATGTCGATCTGCGCACCGGTCGTTTCCGTGATGCGGCGGATCGTCTTGCCGCCAGGTCCGATGAGCAGGCCGATCTTTTCTGGATCAATCTGGATCGTCTGGATGCGGGGAGCGTACTTGCTGAGGTCGGCGCGGGGCGCGGGCAGCGAGGCAAGCATCGACTTCAGAATCTCGATGCGGGCATCGCGAGCCTGGAAGATCGCGGTCGAGGCGATTTCGAAGGGTAGGCCGTTGATCTTGAGATCGAGCTGGAAGCCGGTGATGCCTTTGGTGGTACCGGCTAGTTTGAAGTCCATGTCGCCGAAGTGATCTTCTTCACCGAGGATGTCGGTGATGGTGGTCCACTTTGCGATCGAGCCGTCAGCGGCGATTTCGGTCATGAGGCCGCAGCTGATGCCAGCGACGGGGGCGATGATCGGCACGCCGGCGTCCATGAGGGACAAGCAGCCGCCGCAGATCGAAGCCATCGAGGTCGAGCCGTTGGAGGCCATGATCTCGGAGACGACGCGGATCGAGTAGGGGAAAACGTCTTCGGGCGGGAGGACCGGGACGAGCGAGCGCTCGGCGAGGGCTCCGTGGCCGACTTCACGACGACCGGGGGAACCGAACCGGCCGGTTTCGCCAACGGAGAACGGGGGGAAGTTGTAGTGAAGGATGAAGCTCTTCGAGGTGGCACCGCCGGTGAGGCCGTCCATGTCCTGGGCTTCCTTGGTCGGCCCGAGGGTGGTGATGGCGATGTTCTGGGTATCGCCGCGCTGGAACATGGCCGAACCATGCACGCGAGGCAAAACGCCGACCTGCGAGCTCAGCGGACGGAGGTCTTTCTGGCCGCGGCCATCGGCACGAACGCCCTTTTCGAGGACGGTCTTGCGGTAGGCTTTGTATTGGAGGTCTTCGAAGACGACGTTGAGGTCGACATCGGTGAATTTATCAGCGCCGAGTTCGGCGGTGAGGGCGGCCTTGGCTTCTTCCTTGAGGAGTTTGACGGCGGCACCGCGGGCGGCTTTTTCTTTGCCGAAAATAGCGGTAGCGAGGCGATCGGCAGGGACGACGCGTTCGATGATGGCACGGGCTGCGGGTGTCGCGCCGACGAGGGCGAACGTGGCTTTGGGTTTACCGCAGAGGGCGACGAGTTCCTTGATGGCCTTGATGATCGGCTGGATGGCTTGCTGGCCGAAGGCGAGGGCTTCGATGAAGCGTTCTTCGGTGATCTGGTCAGCCGAACCTTCGATCATCAGCATGTCTTTCTCGGTGCCGACGTAGATGAGGTCGAGCGTGGAGGAATACATCTGTTCGATGGTTGGGTTCGCGAGGAACTGGCCGTCGATTTGGGCGACGCGGACAGCGGCGATTGGGCCGGCCCACGGAATGTCGGAGATGGCGAGCGCGGCGCTGGCGCCGTTGACCATCGGGATGTCGGCTTCGTTGATGAGATCGACGGACAGGAGCTGGCCGATGATCTGCACTTCATTGAGGAAACCCTCGGGGAAGAGCGGGCGGCAAGGACGGTCGCAGAGGCGGGATGTGAGAATTTCTTTCTCGGAAGGGCGGCCTTCGCGTTTGAAGTAACCACCGGGGAAACGGCCGGCAGCGGCGTATTTTTCGCGGTAGTCAACGGTGAGAGGGAAGAAGTCCTGGCCGGGCTTCATGGATTGCGCGACGCAAGCGGTGACGAAGAGATTGGTCTCTCCGACGCAGACATTGACGGCGCCGTTGGCGAGTTGGGCGATGGAGCCGGTGGAGAACGTGATCCCGAGTTCTGGGACCGTGACGGAATGTTTCTGATTCATTTTATTCGTATTCGGATATGCGTGGCTCGGTTAAACGAAGGCTGTTCGCGACACGCGACGAACGGCTTCGGGGTTGATCGTCTCCTTAAAGGGAAACGGCCTGTGGCACGGAAAGCGCACAGGACTTTGGGCGGTAACCGGCCCTTGCATCCTCGGTCTAATCGACCTGAGAGATTTCCGTTTGCCGCCGCATTTCATGCGGCGAAATCACAAATTCCAAATTCACAAATCTCAAAAGGCAGCGGCGCCGGTGGCGCAGTGTTTTTTGGATTTTGGTGATGGGCGTTTGGGATTTTTACTTTTTGGGCGGCAAGCGGAAATGTCTCGATCTGATCGCGAGTGTCGGAATGACAACAGGCGATCCGCGGATCGGATCGCCTGCGTGCTAAAACGGGTTACTTACGGAGGCTGAGTTTTTGCAGGAGCTCGTTGTACTTGGGAAGATTGTGCTTCTTCAAGTAATCGAGCAACTTGCGGCGGCGGCTGGCCATTTGCAAAAGGCCACGGCGGCTATGGAAGTCCTTACGGTGGGTGCGCAGATGCTCGGTCAAGTGATTGATTCGAGCGGTGAGAAGCGCAACCTGAACCTCGGATGAACCGGTGTCCTTGTCGTGGATTTTGTATTCGGCGATGATTTCTGGTTTTACTACGGTAGGCATGGTTTAATGATTGAGTTACACAACTGTAGGGGATTTTTAAGGTCCCGTGACACCCGCCTTGCGGCCGGTGTCACCGTTCCAATCTCACGGGATGTGAGACCAGTCATGGTGGGAGTCCGTAACCGACGGACTTCCACTAACGCAAGGTACATGTAGCCCGACTTTGGGCCGGGGGTGCAAGCGAAATTTTCGGGAACGAACAAGCATTTTGAATCTGGAACTCAGGAAGGCTGGAACGGGGCAGGAAAGAGCCCTCGGCTAGAGTGATTTCGGTCTGTTTCCAGAGTTCCAGAGTTCCAGATTAACCTGGTTTGCCTTATCCGGCGCGAATGTTGATTTCGCGGACGTGGTCGCAGCCGGGGAGTTTTTGGATCTTGGCCAAGATAAGCAGGCGGTGGTGAAAGAGTTCGTTGCGCACAACCGAGTGGGACGTGAGAACGACGAGAGAGCGTCCCCGTTCGATGCGGGCGGGGTGCGAATAACTGGCGTTAGCGGAGCCAACGACGTCGGGCCATTGATCGCGAATGGTCTGCTCGGGGGAGTCGCAGCCGATCTGGTTGTCGACAAGGATCTGGGCGATCATGGGCCCGAGTTCTTTGGTCGGGCGCTTGCGCATGCCGCGCGGAATTTCGAGGGGCAGACGGCGTAGGCTGGCGATCAGATCCTCGGCCGCGCGGCTAAACTTTTGTGGTTCGTCGGGCATATCTCAGAGTGACGGCGGAGGCGGTGGGTGGCGCTCGTGTTCGTATAAACGGCTGGAGTGGTCAATGGCGCTGAAGGCGGAGGCTAAGGCAATCGGTGGCGACATAAATGAAAGCAGGTTAAGCGAGCGGGATGCGAGGTGATATTGGGGCACACCACAAAAGACCATGACCGTGATGGAGGAAACGCCCGTTTCCCGCTTGCCCCGGCGCAACGCGGCATCAACTCTCGCGAGCGCTCACGCCTATGCCAAAACGCTCTGATCTCACCTCCATCCTCATCATCGGTGCCGGCCCCATTGTCATCGGCCAGGCCTGCGAATTTGACTACTCCGGCACCCAGGCCTGTAAGGCCCTGAGGGAAGAGGGTTACCGCGTTATTTTGGTGAACTCCAATCCCGCCACCATCATGACGGATCCGGAGTTTGCTGATGTGACCTACATCGAGCCGCTCACGCTCGAAATGCTCGAGAAAATCATCGAGGTCGAGCGCCCCTCCGCGCTGCTTCCGACCCTCGGCGGTCAGACCGCGCTCAACCTTTCCATGGAGCTGAACAAGGCCGGCATCCTTGAAAAATACGGCGTTGAAATGATCGGCGCAAAACCTGACGCCATCTCTAAAGGCGAAGATCGCGAACTTTTTAAACAGGCCATGATCAAGATCGGCCTCGACGTCGCCCGCTCGCGCACGGTGAAATCGATGGAGGAAGCACGCGCCGCCGCCGACATGCTCGGGATGTATCCGCTCATTATCCGCCCGTCGTTCACGCTCGGCGGTGCTGGTGGTGGTATCGCTTATAATAAAGAAGAGTTCGAGCGCATCGTTGCCAATGGCCTCGATCTTTCGCCCGTGCACGAGGTGCTCGTCGAAGAATGTCTGCTCGGCTGGAAAGAATATGAGATGGAGGTCATGCGCGATCATAAGGACCAATGCGTCGTGATCTGCTCCATCGAGAACTTTGACCCGATGGGTGTGCACACGGGCGACTCGATCACCGTTGCCCCTGCGATGACTCTAACCGATAAAGAGTACCAAATCATGCGCGATGCCTCGTTCGCCGTCATCCGCGAGATCGGCGTCGAGACCGGCGGTTCGAATATTCAGTTCTCCGTCGATCCTGCAACCGGCCGCATGGTTGTGATTGAGATGAACCCGCGCGTCAGTCGCAGTTCGGCACTCGCCTCGAAGGCCACCGGTTTTCCCATCGCCAAAATCGCCGCCAAGCTCGCCATCGGCTACACGCTCGACGAATTGCGCAACGACATCACGCGCCTCACGCCTGCCAGCTTCGAACCGACGATCGATTACGTCGTCACGAAGATCCCACGTTTTACTTTCGAAAAATTCCCTGACGCTGATGCCACGCTGACGTCGGCGATGAAATCCGTCGGCGAAGCCATGGCCATCGGCCGTACCTTCAAGGAATCCCTCCAAAAAGCCCTGCGCTCGCTTGAAATCGGCGCCCGTGGTTTTGGCGGTGGCGGCAAGCTCGGCGATGACGTCATCCCCGAGGACAAAGTCATCAAGCAGAAGCTCGGCACGCCCTGCGCTGAACGTATTTTCTACATCCGCTACGCGTTTCTCGCCGGCTACACCATCGAGCAGGTTTTTGATCTCACCAAGATCGATCCTTGGTTCCTGCATCAGCTCCGCGAAATTTTCGACATGGAGCTGGAGCTTAAACCGCAAACGCTCGCCTCCGTCGATGTGGCGCTCTTTAGGCGCGCCAAACAGTTCGGCTTCTCCGATGCCCAGTTGGCGAATATCTTCAAGACCGACCTGTCTGCCGTCCGCTCCGAGCGCAAGCGCCGAGGCATCAATACGACGTACCGCCTCGTCGATACTTGTGCGGCCGAGTTCGAAGCCTTCACGCCGTATTATTATTCCAGTTACGGCGACGAAAACGAAGTGCTGCCCTCGACGAAGCGCAAGATCATGATTCTCGGCGGTGGTCCCAACCGCATCGGTCAGGGCATCGAGTTCGATTACTGCTGCGTGCATGCGAGCTTCGCCCTGCGCGAGATCGGTTTCGAGACCGTGATGGTAAACTCCAATCCCGAAACAGTCTCCACCGACTACGACACTTCGGACCGTCTGTATTTTGAACCACTGACGCTCGAAGACGTGCTTGAGGTGTACGAGCAGGAGAAATGTGAAGGTGCCATCGTCCAGTTCGGTGGTCAGACCCCGCTGAACCTCGCCACAGCGCTAAAAGCCAATGGTGTGAACATCATCGGCACCTCGCCCGAATCGATTGAGCTCGCTGAAGATCGCAAACTCTTCGCCGGCATCCTCAACAAGATCGGCCTGAAACAGCCGGCCAACCGCACCGCTCTTAACGAGACCGAGGCGCTCAATTTCGCCCACCAAATCGGTTTCCCTGTGCTGCTCCGACCATCGTTCGTTCTTGGCGGTCGCGGTATGTTCATTGTTTACAGCGAGGATGAATTCAAGGCGGTGATCAGCCAGGCGTTTGCCGCCATGCCGGGAAAACCGGTTTTAATCGACAAGTTCCTCGAAGATGCGATCGAACTCGACGTCGATTGCATCAGCGACGGCGTGACGAGTGTCATTGGCGGCATGCTCGAACATATCGAGTTTGCCGGCGTGCACTCCGGCGATGCCGCGATGGTCATGCCTCCGCACACGCTCGGCGCACCGATGCTCCAGACCGTGCGCGAAGCCACTTATGCTCTCGCCCGGGAACTCAACGTTATCGGCCTGATGAACGTCCAGTTCGCGATCAAGGATAACACGCTCTATGTGCTGGAAGTGAACCCGCGCGCTTCGCGCACCGTGCCGTTTGTCGCCAAGGCGATGGGTGTGCCGCTCGCGAAGCTGGCCGCGAAAGTCATGACCGGCAAAACGCTCAAGGAACTTGGTTTCACGAGCGAACACACACCTAAGCACTGGTGCGTTAAAGAAGCGGTTTTCCCCTTCGTTCGTTTTCCTGGGGCGACGATTACACTCGGACCGGAAATGCGTTCCACCGGCGAAGTCATGGGCCTCGATGAAGATCTCGGCATCGCCTTTGCCAAGGCACAGGCCGCGGCGAAACCAGGCCTTCCCACCAAGGGTAATGTGTTTCTGTCGGTTAAGGATGGCGACAAGGCGCTCGCGGTGGATCTCGCCCGTCAGCTGGTTTCGTTTGGCTTCGAGATCTACTCAACCAGTGGTACCGCCAAGACGCTTGCTGAAAACGGCGTCAAGACCACGCGGTTGGCCAAAATTGATGAAGGTCGTCCTACGGCGGTCGACATGATCAAGAACGGCCAGATTCAGATGATCATCAACACGCCGAGCGGCATGTTGCCGCGCAAGGACGAGAACAAGATTCGGTCCGCCGCCTACGCGCACAATATCTGTATCATGACGACGATTACGGGAGCCGCCGCTGCCATTAACGGCATCAAGGCGCTGCGTAATAAAAAAGTCGGCGTCCGCCCGATCCAAAAGTACATCGGCAACGTCACCATCGCTTGATTTTGATGGCCGGCTGAGCGTCAGAACGACGTCCAGCCGGCCACATTTATTCGGACGTTTAAGGCCGTTGTCGGAATTAACCGATAACGTTGCCAGCTGAGTGGAGTTGAATGGCGAAGCTGCAACTTTGGCCGCCCTGCAAAAGCGATTCTTTCAACGCGACGGAAACGTCGTGACCGGTGACGGTGGCGAACGAACGACGCATCGAACCGACCGAGCACTGACAAGCCGCTGCGGGCACGAGCCCTTTACCCATCAGCGGACAGCCGCAGTCCTGAGTTTGAGGAGAGAATGATACTTGAACGACCTGAGTGGCGGTGTCGTAAGCGGTTTTAGCGCCCCACCGTTTTTCTATTTCGGCTAGGTAGGCTTCGAGTTGCCCCGTGAACTTCTTTGAGAAACCCGACTCCGAGCAGAAGCGGCCAACTTCCTCCACGATCTCGCGAAATGTTTTTTCATCTACGCGGGCACCGACCAGCGTGAGGAGTTTGGAGTAACGTTGTTTGGCGAAGTTGGCCCGTCGGTCATCCGCTGGAGCGGATTTGGCGGGAGCGGTTGTTTCACCTGCGACTGCGCGGGCGACGAAGCATGAGCACAAACCGGCGGCACCGGCGTTTTTGAGGAATTGACGACGTTCCATGTGAGTAGGGGTTGAAGGCGCAAATAGGCGATGCGCTATCACAAGTTAACACCGCTCGGTGCGTTTCCCCTTCAATCGGGTGGAATTTAAAATTTGTTGGATTCAGACGGGGGAGAGCATCGCGCCTCTGGAAAATTGGTTATTTCGCGTTTTCTGGTGCGGCAGCCGGATGGGTGAACAACCAGCCAGCACCGCCACGGGCACGAAGCGCGACAGCGCGGAGATGGTCACGCCGTTAGATCCAGTGACGAGCGGAACCAAGCGGCGGAGAAAGACTGCGGTCAGGGTGGGCTCTGGAGCCCGATTGTTATTAAGGGACGCCGACAATTTGGCGGTAGCGTTTAGTCAGATCAGAACCGCCCGGTACGGACCCGTACGCCGGGTGGTGTAGGAACCGAAGGCTAATTACCTCCGGCTACCCGATTAGGCCTCTTCTTCATCAATAACCTCTCTCCTTCCGGGTAGTCAGTCTCAACTCGGTCAACACTTCCTGCCCTCGGGCGTATAGATCATAGGCATCGGTTCCTTCTTTCTGAACCTCGGTGGCCGGGAACGTCACGCTCCGGACGCCGGAAGGAGTAACGAAGAAAAATCTAACGTGGCTGTGATCGGGATAGGAATAGTCCGAAGTCGGTAAGGCCAGACCGAGGTGCTTCTTCGCGCACTCAACAAGGGAGATCGCCGCCTTCCGGACCTTCTCGTGCCCGATACCACCCATAATGCCAAACGTGGCTGTGGTATAGACACTCGCATCTCCAACCGATGAGGCTAGGATAGTGATCGTCTGCTGTTCGAGCGGCCAATCCATCACCACGGCAGAAATGTCTTCCTTCTTCTCTTCGGGCGCCGGCTTCCGTGTGAGCCACTGGAGGCGCAACTCGCGCATGATCTCCGCCGGTGGCTTAGACGGCTGCTTCGGCTGATCGGCGGTTGACGCGGCAGTCGTAAATAGTGCCGCAAGGATTGCGCGTAGGGATTTCATCTTATGCCGAGACGCTATAGCTGCATGCACGACGCAGGCGTTAAAATAAACAGGAGTGCTTGTCCCCTGGAACACGGGTTGCTCCGAATTTCTCCGGAGCCTATCCGCAAAGAGGTGGGTGCCGCGTTAACAACAACCCAAACCTCCAAAAAAAGAAACAAGCACATGAAAACCACAGATAAATAGTTCGGGCTGGATGTCCACAAAGATACGATCACCGTACGTGGATCGCGAGAGCGGCGAACTGCGGTTGTGCCAGCTCAGTGCCGATGAGTTTATGCGCCGGTATTTGCTGCACGGGCCGCCGCCCGG
>JANNHA010000103.1:0-43661 GCA_031404135.1 Verrucomicrobiota bacterium
AAGGGGAACAGCTACCCGTTTACCTACAATCGCCGCCACCAGAAAACGGCGATGATTTACCCTGATGGCACCAAGGAAACCTGGGCGTATAATTTGCTTGGACAGCTCACCGCTTACACGAACCGCTCCGGCCAGACTAAAGTCATCGCCTACAATGCTGCTGGCCAGCCGCTCGGCGAAACATGGGCCCCCGCCAGCGCTTCGTCGTCTTTCGCCACGGCCCCGTTGCCCACGCTTCCCACGGCCACGACCTATCTTTACGACGATGCCGGTGCGCTCGCCGCCATCGACAACGGCCTCGCCAAACTCACCTATACTTACGACGAAGCAAATCGGCTCAGCGCCGAGACGAGCGATCTCACTGCGCTCAGCTCGGGCCTCGCGCCCCAAACCGTCGGCTACCGCTACGATGAACTCGGCCGCCGTAAGAAGCTCCTCTACCCCGACGGCTCCAAAGTCCGCTACGCCTACGACGCCCGCAACCGCCTGGTTGCCATCGATAAAGATGCCAACAAAAATGACACACCCTTGGCGACCTATTCCTACGACCCGTTGGGCCGCCTCGCACAACTTACCCGTGACAACGCCGTCGTGACCGTCTACAGCTTCGACATGGCTGGCCAACTCACCGACATCGCTCACACTCTGGGCAACCAAACCCTAGCTGCCGCGCACTACGAGCTCGACATTCTCGGTCGCCGCACCGCGCAGACGCGAGAGGAAGGGGCAACCGAACGCTACACCTACGACCCCACCAGCCAGCTGACCAGCGTCGATTACGGAACTGTAGGAGGGGCTTTACGCCCCGATTTCCCCACCGCCGAAACCTTCGCCTATGATCCAACGGGCAACCGCACACAAGCCACCACCGTAAACCGTGAACCAAAAACGGTGAACTTCGCCTACACCGCCAATAACCTAAACCAATATACACAGGTAAACGGAACCGCCTTTGTGTATGACGCAAACGGAAATCTTATTAGTGACGGAACCAAGGCCTATACCTATGACTCGCAGAACAGACTCTTAGCCGTAGAATCTAGCTCGGTCCGCGCCGAATTCTTCTACGATGCAAAGAATCGCTGCATCCTGCGCAAATACTACACGCTCGGTTCCCAAAACCAATGGGTGCTCAACACGACCGACTCCCGTGCGCTCACCTACGACACCGCATGGAACCTCCTCGCCGAGCGCACCCTCGACGGCAACCAGGTCGGTGAATACATCCACGGCCAACGCACCGACGAAATACTCCGTGCTGAGCTTCCCGCTCCTCGCTCCGCACTCCTCGCTTCGGTTTACCCGCTCGCAGACGGATTAGGGAGCACGGTTGCTTTGACGAATAAGAACGGCAAGGTCACCGAACGCTACCGCTACATTGCCTACGGCCAATCCACGGTTTTAAAATCCGACTACTCGCTACCCGCTCCTGGCTCCTCGCTACTGAGCACTTACCGCTTCCTCTTCACCGGACGCGAATGGCTGAGTGCCGTTGGGCTGAATGACCACCGCTACAGATACTACAGCCCAATTTTGGGGCGGTGGATGACAACCGATCCGATTGGGTTTAATGGAGGAATAAATTTATATCGATATGTCGGCAATAAAGCTACAGACGCAACAGATCCGTTTGGTCTCTTTGACCCTGGTACGACTACTATTGTTGTGGGCGCTGGGGCTGCTTCAACGTTATCTACAGCAGAAGTGGGCACAACCGTGGTCATTGGTGGCGGGCTTGGGTCGGGAGTCGTTGTTACTGCTGGAGCTGGAGCAATTATAGCAGTTTCTGGTTATGGCTATTGGCAACTGGGCGAAGTTCTTGGCGACTGGATTGTTTCTAGGACAAAAGATAGAGATCAGGGATGTGAGAACCAGTACGATGCTGATGTTGCCCAATGTAAGACGTTATGTCCCGCCCGACTGCGCAGCCTTTGTTATCAAAGGGCGATGGCTAATCGCAATCGTTGTCTTGATGGTGATGGTCCGCTTACAGGCCCATTAGAATAAATAAATACCATGGTTATCGCGCAGCGAAAGTTAATTGTAGAAAGCAATGGCAAGCGTTGCGACTGGGTTATTCGTTTGGAGCAAGAGCCCTCTAAGGAAGAGACTCCTATTTGTCTTCGGGTCGTGATCGAAGCTGAAGGCGAGCCCCAAGCGGTGTATCCAGTATATGGTGAAGATAAGCTCCAGGCGTTGGCGTTGAGTATTGATTTTATTCGAGGGCTTTTACGCCGACTTTCTGAGAAATATATAAATTTAAAGAGCGAGGGGCAGCTAGACTGTCTTTGATGCCATAATACAGCAACCAAGCCGAAGGGGTCAACCTTTGCACTTTGTCGTCGGTAGCTTTAGGTTCGGCAACGTGCAGTGTCCAATCAATGGTCCAGCCATACGGGATCAGTTTTTGTGGTTAATGGTTTTATCTCTGTCTTTTGGCTTCTTGCTTTTTAGCCGTGGCGGCTTTGCTTTAACGTCCTTACTTTTTGAAATCCCGCACACACTCCCAGCCGACTGAGCGTACTCCGAAACGGAGCGTAGTGTCGTCGGCTGCGGCACCCACTGCTGCCGGAGCGGTTGCGCCGCAGGTTGGGTGGTGGGCGATGGGTGGAGCGGTTTTGGTTTATGCCTTGCTCTGTGCGGCGCTGTGGCTGCCGGTGGGGTCATTTTTCTCCGCCGTGCGGAGCGTGGCGGGTTTATATGGTTTCGCGCCGTTGTATTATCTGGTCTGGCGGCTGCGCTGGCGCGGGGTGGTGCTGGCGACGGGTTTGTTTTATGCGAACGGGGTGGGGGTGGTGTGGTGGTTGTCGGAATTGAGCGGGGCCGGGCCTTGGTTGCTCTCGCCGCTTTTGCGGGTGGCGCTCAATGGCGTGGTGTTTGCGGTGAGCGCGCTGGCGTTTCGGCGGTGTTTCGGAGAGAGAGCGTTGGTAGAAAATAACGTTGGCGCGCACCGAGGTGCGGTCCTCCGGGGGGAGGTGATTGGTTTTGTGCTCTTTGCGGCGACGCTTTTGCCACTGGCGGAGGGTGCGGCGGAGCGTTTTCTGGATGCGTCGTTTTGGTTTCCGGTTGCCTGTGCGGCTTTGGATGCGGCGTGGCTCAGGTCTATCATTGCGGCATCGGGGTCGGAGGGCGTGGCCTGGCTGGCGGCCTTGCTGTCGGTCGGCACTTCCTTGGCGGTATGGGTGGGTTCGCGTCGCACCAAAGTGACGGTTTTGGCGCTTCCGGTGGTGTTGGTGGGATTGTCCCTGTATCGGGGCCATGCCGGGAGCGAGAGCCTGTTGCCGGTGGCGGACACGGGCGCACAAGGCGTGGCGGCGGGCGGCGAGGTGCGTTCGTTCAAGGTGGGGTTGTTGCAGTTTTATAGTGCTCTGGCGTCGAAAATGGGAGCGGGTGGGGCCAAGGCGCGTTACCGGGAGATCGAGCAGGCGGTGGCGGCGATGCGCGATGCCGATTTGATTCTGATGCCGGAGGGCTCGGGGGCGCACACGCTGCGCTATGTCTACAATAGTTTGGAGGAGAATGCCTATAAAGAATGGTTGGAGAATGATCTCTCGACGCTGGCGGATAATATCATCGCCGGTGTGCATATTAAAACCGAGGTGAACCAGGGTGAGTTTTTGAATGTCGCCATTCACCTGAGCAAGGAGCATGGGCTTTTCCCGGCGTTTGTGCCGAAGACGCGCTTGATTCCTTTGGGCGAGTATCTGCCGCCGTTTGTGCGGTTGCTGGGCTTTGACTCGGTGCTGAGTCTGCGGGGTTCGACCTTTACGCGGAAGGAGGAGAGCAATCTGCCGTCATGCCAGTCGTTTTCCGTGAAGACCAAGGCCGGGCTGCTACAGGTGGGGCCGACGATTTGCTACGACGTGGCGTTTCGCGAAGCCTTCGTGCCCAAGATGCGCTCGGGGCCGGTGGATTGTTTCGTGGTGTTGGGCGACAATCATCGTTTCAAAAACTTTACTTACGCCGATCAGTTTTTCCGTCATGCGCGGCTTCGGGCGATCGAGGCTGGCTGTCCGGTGATCGTGCTGATGTCGGCGGGGCCGTCGGGCTATGTCGATGCCGACGGGATGGTGCATGAGGTGGTGGCGGGGTTCAATAACCGGCCATTTGAGATAAAGACGGGGGAGTTTACGCTGCGGACGGCGGTGCAGCGGGAAAAACCTACGCTGGTGGTGCGTTACCCGAATTTGTTTTTCGGGTTGGCAGGGATGGGGGCACTGGGTTTTGGCTTTCTGGTGTTTCGGAAAACCGGAATACGCTCACCAGAATAAACGGCTCCCTGTTCGGTGTTGCGCCGGAGAGCGGTTCGGGGGGCGGGACTCTCAAACCGACACGCGGGACGCGAATCACTGATAACCGTTAGCTCACATCCAGCACCGTGTACGTGCGTTTGCCTTTGCGCAGGAGCAGGTATTTGCCGAACAGGAGGTCAGAGGCCGAGACGGAGCGGGCTATCTCGGCGGCGCGAAGGTTGTTCACGTAAATGCCGCCACCTTCGATGTCTTTTTTCGCCTGGCCTTTTGAGGGCGCGAGGCCGGAGTGGACGAGCAGGTCGATCAGCGGGGTGCCGGGGCCGTCGAGTTTGGCGCGTTCGAGCGGTTGGGTGGGGATTTCGCCGACGAGGTCCTTGAAGGTTTCCTCGGAGGTGTCGCCGATCTCGGCGCCGAAAAGGATTTCGCTGGCCTTGAGCGCGGCGTCGAGTGCGGCCTGACCGTGGACGAGGCGCGTGACTTCGCGGGCGAGGGCTTTGTGGGCTTCGCGTGGGCCGGGGTTGGCGAGGTGTTTGACTTCGAGTTCTTCGATCTCGGGGCGCGAGAGCAGGGTGAACTTTTTTAAGTAATCGACGACCATCGCGTCCTCGGTGTTGACGAAGAATTGGTAGAGTTTGTACGGGCTGGTTTTTTGCGGATCGAGCCAGACGGCACCACCTTCCGTTTTGCCGAACTTTGTGCCATCGCTTTTGGTGATGAGCGGGAAGGTGAGGCCCCAGGCGGGCTGGCCGAGTTTTTTGCGGATGAGGTCGGTGCCGGCGGTGATGTTGCCCCACTGATCGGAGCCGCCGATCTGGAGTTCGCAGTTGTGGGTTTTGCGCAGGTGGTAGAAATCGTGCGCTTGGAGCAGCATGTAGCTGAACTCGGTATAGCTGATGCCGGCGTCGCCTTCCATGCGGGAGCGGACGCTGTCCTTGGCCATCATGACGTTAATGGAAAAATGTTTTCCGATGTCGCGCAGGAAATCGAGGTAGCTGATGTCGGCGGTCCAGTCGGCGTTGTTGACGAGGCGCGCGGGGTTGGTGGTCGCTGTGAAATCAAGCAGGCGCGAGAGTTGGCGCGTGATACAGGTGACGTTGTGCGTGAGCTGTTCGGGGGAGAGGAGATTGCGCTCGGCGGATTTGCCCGACGGATCGCCAATCATGCCTGTGGCTCCGCCGGCGAGTGGGTAGGGGTGATGGCCGGCGAGTTGAAAGCGGCGCAACGTGAGTTGACCCATGAGATGGCCGACATGGAGGGCGTCGCCGGTTGGATCGAAGCCGCAGTACAGTGCAATGGGGCCCTGAGCGAGGCGCTCGGCGAGCGCTTTTTCGTCGGTGCAGTCGGCAATGAGGCCGCGCCACTTGAGGTCTTCGAGGAGGTTCATGGAAGGTGCAGAAAAACGGAGTGGACCGAGCAGGGCAAGGGTGGAGCAAAGGAGGATTGAATCTAGATTCCGCAGATAAAAAACCACTTATTAACACTAATTAAGTGTAATGAAAGGAATGTTATGCGCGGCTTTCTGTTTCCGAATTCTTCCCGCGTGTAATGCAGGGTGATCCTGTGCTATCGTGGTATCATGAATCAGCCTCCGGGCAGTCTGTTACAAACACGCAGCACGGTACTTTCATGCGCGGCATTCGCTGAGACGACCTCATTCACAGGTCTCAGTTGTTTTTCCACTACCCCCTATTCCATCTGTTACATCCTCGTGTCTGGCTAATTCCGTGATTGCCGTCCGCGCTCGATGTCGTTCTCCTGCGACCTTCCAGCCCATGACCCCGCCGGAGTACAACGCCCGTGATTCCAGCACCGCACTCGCTTGCGCCCATCCTCCACGCGGGCTCTGATCGCTCCTGGCTTCCGTCCTTCATTCTCCCACTCATGGCCGATACCAATCTCTCCTCTTTCATCTGGTCCGTAGCTGATCTCCTTCGCGGCGACTACAAACAGTCCGACTACGGCAAGGTCATCCTGCCGTTCACCGTGCTCCGCCGCCTCGATTGCGTGCTGGAGAAAACCAAGCCTGCCGTCCTCGCCGAATTGGCCAGGCGCGAGAAGGCTGGCATCAACGTCGAACCATTCCTTCTCCGTAAATCCGGCCAGCTCTTCTACAACGCCTCGCCGCTCGACCTTAAGAAGCTCATGGGCGACCAGGATCACATCGGCGAAAACCTCCGCGCCTACCTGCAGGCCTTCTCGCCCGCCGTGCGCGACATCTTCACGAGCTTCGAGTTTCACACTCAGATCGACCGCCTCACCAAAGCCGGACTGCTCTACCTCGTCACTGAAAAATTCGCCAACATCGATCTCCACCCCGAGGCCGTGAGCAACGCTCAGATGGGTGCCGTCTTCGAGGAGCTCATCCGCAAGTTCGCCGAACTTTCCAACGAGACTGCCGGCGAACATTTCACCCCGCGCGAGGTCATCCGACTCATGGTCAATCTCCTCTTCATTGAGGACGACGAAGCCCTGACCAAGCCCGGCGTCGTGCGTTCGCTCTACGATCCCACCGCCGGCACTGGCGGCATGTTGAGCGTGGCTGGTGAATACCTCACCGAGCACAATCCCGATTCCCGCCTCGTCATGCACGGACAGGAGCTGAATGCCGAATCTTACGCCATCTGCAAGGCCGACATGCTCATCAAGGGTCAGGACATCGCCAACATCATCTTCGGCAACACCCTCTCCGCCGACGGCCTGCCAGGTAAACAATTCGACTACGCCCTCTCCAATCCGCCCTTCGGCGTCGAGTGGAAGAAGATCGAAAAAGAAATCCGCAAGGAGGCCGACGAACAGGGTTTCAACGGCCGCTTCGGCCCCGGCCTGCCTCGCGTCAGCGATGGCTCGCTGCTCTTCCTCCTCCATCTCATTTCGAAAATGCGCCCGGCCAAGGATGGTGGCAGCCGGTTCGGCATCGTGCTCAATGGCTCCCCGCTCTTCACCGGCGGCGCCGGCTCCGGCGAGAGCGAGATCCGCCGCTACGTGTTGGAGAACGATCTGGTCGAGGCCATCATCGGCCTGCCGACCGACATGTTCTACAACACCGGCATTAGTACTTACGTCTGGATCGTCTCCAACCGGAAGCCCGCCCACCGCAAGGGCAAGGTCCAGCTCATCGACGCCAGCAGCTTCTGGCAAAAGATGCGAAAAAGCCTCGGCAGCAAACGCAAGGAACTCAGCCCCGAGCACATCGAGGAAATCACCAAACTCTTCGGCGACTGCAAAAAAGTCACCAAGGCCGGCGTGCCCGTCAGCCGCATTTTCAAGAACGAGGACTTCGGCTACCGCACCATCACCGTCGAGCGACCCGAACGAGACGCCAAGGGCAAAATCGTGCTCGGCACCAAGCGAGCAGCCAAAGGCAAACCCGTCGCCGACTCCGCCCTGCGCGACACCGAAAACGTTCCTCTCTCCGAGAACGTTGAGACGTATTTTAAGCGCGAGGTTCTGCCCCATGCACCTGACGCGTGGATCGATCACGATAAAACCAAGGTCGGCTACGAAATTCCGTTCAACCGCCACTTTTACGTCTTCCAGCCGCCTCGCCCGCTCGCCGAGATCGATGCCGAACTGAAGACCGTCACCGACAAAATCCTCACGATGATCGGGAGCCTGTCGAAATGAACTACGCCGCACTGATTAAAGTCATCAACTCCACCTCGACCCAGCTCCAGGGCCGGGCGGCAGCGGCGATTAATCAGGCGCTTGTCATCCGCAATTGGCTCGTCGGCGCCTACCTCGTCGAGTTTGAACAAACCGGGAAAGACCGGGCCAAGTATGGTACGCGATTGTTAGAAACGCTCGCTGAAGATCTGACTGAACAAAAGGTGAAGGGACTGGGTGATCCACGAGTCTTGCGCGACTGCCGCGCACTTTATCTCACCTATCCGGAGATTCGCGGGTCAGTGTCCCGCGAATTTGAAATGATGGCTGTTCCGCCTGCAATGCGCGGGTCGCTGTCCCGCGAATTATCAAAAGCCATCCAGATTCCGCAGACACTGTCTACCGAATCTCAAGTCAAGTCCGCTCTCGCAATTCCGGGCACACTGCCCCCCGAATTGCCGACACCGTTTTCGCCTGAGCTTCTTCTCCGCTTTTCCTGGAGCCAGCTCCAAGAACTCATCCGCATCGATGACCCGTGGAAACGCGCCTTCTTCGAAAACGAATGCCTAAAAGGTCATTGGTCCGTCCGCCAGCTTCAGCGCCAAATTGGAAGCCTTCTCTACGAACGCACAGGTCTCTCCACCCGAAAAAAAGCCGTCATCGAACGCGCACGGAAACAGGAACCGACCGAGACAATCGCCGATCTATTGCGTGATCCCTACGTGTTGGAATTCGCGGATCTGGCCGACCTGCCCGCCTACTCGGAGAATCAGCTTGAGACCGCATTGCTCGATCACCTCCAACGATTCCTTCTGGAACTGGGGCACGGCTTTTGTTTTGAAGCGCGGCAATTTCGCATCACCGAAGGGCGCAAGCATCACCGCGTGGACCTCGTTTTCTATCACCGCCTGCTGCGATGCCATGTGTTGCTCGATTTAAAAATCCGACCCTTCGAGCCCGCCGATGCCGGCCAGATAAATTTTTATGTGAACTGGTTCAAAACCCACATGCAGGCAGAAGGAGATGCGCCGCCCGTGGGCATTTTGCTCTGCAGCGAGAAAGACGGAGCCGAGGTGGAATTTGCCACCGCCGGCATGGACCAAAAACTCTTCGTCTCCCGCTACCTCACGACGCTGCCCTCCGTCGAAAAACTCCGCACCTTCCTCGAAACCGACCGCGAACACATCGAAAGCCGCCTGCCACGCGCCGCCGCCAAAAAACTTCCGAAACGCAAACAAATCAAAGCCCCCGCCGGAGGCACCGCATGAGCTTCCCGCGGTATCCAAAATACAAAGACAGCGGCGTGGAATGGCTCGGTCAGGTGCCAGAGCATTGGGAGGTGAAACGGCTCAAATACAACCTGCGCTTGCTGACAGAAAAGACTGACAGACGCGATCACCCAGTCGCATTGGAAAACATCGAGGGCTGGACTGGTCGCTTCATTCGTACGGAAACCGAGTTTGAGGGTGAGGGCATCGCTTTTGATGCAGGCGACATTCTCTTTGGAAAACTTCGTCCGTACCTCGCAAAAGCTTATCGCGCAGAATCATCCGGGGTAGCTGTCGGTGATTTCCACGTTATGCGGCCAGCAACTGGCATCGATTGTCGCTTTGCCCAGTACCAGATTCTGAATCGAGAGTTTATCTCCATTGTAGATGGCTCAACGTTCGGTTCAAAGATGCCACGTGCCAGCTGGGAGTTCGTTGGTGGCATGAAGTTGACGACACCCACGCTCGCCGAATAAACGGCCATCGCCATATTCTTGGATAACGAGACGGCAAAGATTGACGAGCTGGTGGCGGAGCAGCGGCGGCTGATGGAACTGCTGAAAGAAAAACGCCAAGCCGTCATCTCCCACGCGGTCACCAACGGCCTGAACCCGAGCGCCCCCCTCAAACCCTCCGGCATCGAATGGCTCGGCGACGTGCCCGCACATTGGGCTGTTGCAGCCGTCTCTTACCATTACAGCGTTCAATTAGGTAAGATGCTCGATACTGATAAAATCACGGGCGAGCACCTGCGGCCTTATCTTCGCGTGTTCGATGTTCAGTGGGGCGAGATCAACACCGATGAACTTCCATTGATGGATTTTGACGAGGACGCTCGAATGAAATTCCGTCTTCGTTCCGGCGATCTTCTCGTAAATGAAGGAGGTAGCTACCCGGGGCGATCAGCAATTTGGTCGGGAAAAATCGACGAGTGCTATTATCAGAAAGCTTTACACAGGATGAGACCAATCCGCGATGATCAGGACACCACTCGATTTCTCTATTTCGTGATGAGCTGGGCAGCCAATCAAGGAGTGTTCGTGGCAGGAGGTAACGAAACGACCATCGAACATCTTCCTGCCGAGAAACTGAGACGGCATCGCTTTCCCTTTCCGCCGATGACGGAGCAATTAGCGATTGCAGACTTCCTCGATACCGAACTTATCCAACTCGACATCCTGATCGCCGAAGCCCAGCGGGCGATTGACCTGCTGCAAGAACGCCGGACCGCGCTGATCTCCGCCGCCGTCACCGGCCAGATCGACGTGCGCGCCGCACTCTCACCCTGATCATTTGGTCGGAACCGACGATATGATCCCATCACCCTGAAAACCCCATTTCATGAGTAACGAAATCACCCCGTTTGAACAAATCCGCCGGGCCAACGCCGCGAGCAACATGGGCGAGACCATTTCGTTGATGGCACCGAAATGGTCGAGATCGGGCGCGGATCAATTCGTTGAAATCACCGAAATGATCGGTCTGTTCTCACGCAGAGCCGCAAAGTCCGGAATGCCGAACCTTTTCCTTCTTGTGTCCCTATTTGTGCCTTTGCGTGACAAACCTGGAACCTTCCGTCACACCTAATCCCGTGAATTCACACCGCATTTTCATCAGCAGCGTGCAGAAGGAACTAGAGTTGGAGCGTGCCGCCGTCGCCGGACTGATCTCAACCGACCCCTTCCTGCTCCAGCATTGTGTGCCGGTGTTACTCGGGATTGCTACGCGAACCGGCCGCGGGCGCTCTGTTGGCTACATTCAAAGAACCCCAATTTAATCGTCAGATAATCGTCAGATGTTTTCCCGTAATCGTCAGATGCTCCTCTCCATCCCATGAGCCTGCACAAAGAAATCAGCTTCGAAAACGAAATCTGCCAACACCTTGGATCTCATGGCTGGTTTTATGCCGAAGCCGACGCTGCCAGCTATGATAGGGCACGGGCACTGTTCCCTGCCGACGTGCTCGCTTGGGTGGAGGCCTCACAACCCGAAGCCTGGAAAATTCTGGCAGCGAACCACGGCACAGCCGTCACCGAAACGGTGCTGGCCCGCCTGCGCGATCAAATCGATCAGCGCGGCACGCTCGACGTGCTGCGCCATGGCATCGAACTGCTCGGGCTGAAACAGCCGCTCAAGCTGGCAGAATTCAAACCCGCGCTGGCCATCAACGAAGATATCCTTGCGCGTTACGCTGCCAACCGATTGCGGATAGTTCGGCAGATTAAATACTCGCTGCACTGTGAAAACAGCATCGACCTCGTGCTCTTCCTCAACGGTGTCCCATTCGCCACGGTGGAACTGAAAACGGATTTCACCCAAAGCATCGGCGACGCGATCGACCAGTATCGTTTCGACCGCCTGCCACGGCCCAAAGGTCAGAGTGCCGAACCGTTGCTGTCGTTTCCGCATGGAGCACTCGTCCATTTCGCGGTCAGTAATAGCGAGGTCGCCATGGTTACGAAATTGGAAGGCCCGGCCACGGTTTTCCTGCCGTTCAACCTGGGCGACAACGGCGCAAAAGGTAACCCGGTGAATCCGTCGGGCGGCCATCGCACGGCTTACCTCTGGGAACAGGTATGGGCGCGCGAAAGCTGGCTGGAAATTATCGGCCGCTACTGCATCGCCCAGCGCGACGAAAGAAAGCAAATCACTAAAATTATCTTCCCCCGCTATCATCAGCTCGATGTTACGCGAAAACTCCAGAGCGCAGTGTTCAAGGAAGGTCCGGGCGGTAAATACCTCGTCCAGCATTCGGCCGGCTCCGGGAAGACCAACTCCATCGCCTGGACCGCGCACTTCCTTGCCGAGCTGCACGACGCACAAAATAAGAAAATTTTCGATACCGTGCTCGTGGTGTCCGACCGCCGGGTGATCGACGGACAGCTGCAGGATGCGCTTTTCGATTTTCAACGGCAGACCGGCGTCGTCGCGACGATCACGAACAAGGATGGCAGCAAGAGCAGCAAACTAGCCGAAGCACTCGACGGAGACAAAAAGATCGTGGTCTGCACGATCCAGACATTCCCCTTTGCGTTGGAGGCCGTGCGGCAATTGGCGGCCACGAAGGGCAAACGTTTCGCTGTGATCGCCGACGAGGCCCACAGCTCGCAGAGCGGCGAAGCCGCGTCGATGCTGAAAGCGGTACTAACGCCCGAGGAACTCGTTGAGCTGGCCGACGGCGGCGAGGTGAGCACCGAGGATATTCTCGCGGCGCAGATGGCGGCACGCGCCAGCGAAAGCGGCATAACATTCGTGGCCTTCACGGCCACACCGAAGACGAAGACGTTAGAACTCTTCGGCACACGGCCTGATCCATCGCAACCCGCTGGAACGAACAATTTGCCAGCGCCTTTTCATGTCTATTCGATGCGCCAGGCCATCGAGGAAAAGTTCATCCTCGACGTGCTGCACAACTACACCTCGTACAAACTGGCATTTAAGCTGGCGCACGAGGGCAAAGAGTACGACGACAAGACGGTAGAGCGTAGCGCGGCGCTCAAGGGCATCATGAGCTGGGTGCGTCTGCACCCGTACAATATTTCGCAGAAGGTGCAGATCGTGGTGGAGCACTTCCGCAGCTACGTCGCCCCGCTGCTCAACGGCAAAGCGAAGGCCATGGTGGTGGTCGGCAGCCGTCTGGAGGCCGTGCGCTGGCAATTCGCCATCGACAAATATATCAAGAGTTGCGGCTACAAGATCGGTTCAGTTGTCGCCTTTTCTGGCGAAGTGAACGACAAAGAATCCAGCCCGGATGCTTTCACCGAAAACAGCACAGCTCTTAATCCTAATCTAAAAGGCCGCGACATACGCGAAGCCTTCAAGGGCGATGAATACCAAATTCTGCTCGTTGCGAACAAATTTCAGACGGGCTTTGACCAACCACTCCTTTGCGGCATGTACGTGGACAAACGTCTGGCCGGCATCCAGGCCGTACAGACGCTTTCACGCTTGAATCGTGCGCACCCCGGCAAGGACACGACCTACGTACTGGATTTCGTCAACGACACCAAGGACGTGCTCGCCGCCTTCAAAACCTATCACACCACAGCCGAACTTTCGGCCACGACCGACCCGAACCTCGTTTTCAATCTCCGCGCCAAACTCGATGCCGTCGGCCACTACGACGATTTTGAAGTGGACCGCGTGGTTACGGTGGAGATGAAGCCGGGCGCTAAACAGAGCGAATTAGTACAGGCTCTGGAGCCGGTGGTCGATCGACTCATTAAGCGGTACAAAGCCGCTCAAGCGGCACTATTGATCGCGAAGGAAAAGAAGGACGACTCAGCGATCAAGGCCGCCAAAGACGAGATGGATGCGTTGACCCTCTTCAAGAGTGACATGGGCGCATATATCCGGCTCTACACGTTTTTGTCTCAAATTTTTGATTACGGAAACACGGCCATCGAAAAGCGCGCCATCTTCTACAAACGCCTGCTTCCGCTGTTGGAATTTGGCCGTGAGCGCGAGATGATCGACCTCTCGAAAGTGGTGCTCACCCGTCACAAACTGCTTAACATCGGTAAACGCGCGATGCCGCTGAGCGAAGGGGAAACGCCCAAGCTCGATCCATTGACGGAAGCGGGCAGCGGCAGCGTGCAAGAACAGCAAAAAATTTACATGGGCGAGCTCATCGAAAAGTTGAATGAGCTGTTCGGCGGTGATACCACCGAACAGGACCAATTGGTCTACGTAAACAACGTCATCCGCGGCAAAATGCTGGAATCGGAGACGCTCAGGCAGCAGGCGGCCAACAACACGAAGGAGCAGTTCGCCACGTCGCCCGATCTAGATACTGAGCTCATGAACGCCATCGTCGATGCGTTGGACGCACACACCTCGATGAGCACCCAGGCGCTGAACTCGCCGACCGTGCGCCGCGGCATCAAAGACATCCTGCTCAGCCACTCAAAACTCTGGGAAATCCTGCGCGGGCAACCGGCTGCGTAAATCGTCGGCCCGCTCGCAGCTCAAGCTGGCGATTGAGGACGTACTCGATACCGGCCTCCCCCGCGCCTACGACAAACCACTCTACACGCAAAAATGCTCAGCCCTCTTCGAGCACGTCTATGAAAGCTACCCCGAGCGGGACAAAGGCGTGTATTCGGAGACCGGATGAACGTTTCGGGAAATAAGCTCATTCTCTAGCAATCCTGGATTGCGACAATACCTAGCGTGCAGTTCGTCTAATGGCTAGGGGTGGGCTCGCGAAACGCTGACGCTCGTCGGTGCCAGCCCATGCGAGAATTCCGGCCGGGGCGGACGAAAACTCGTCTTCAACTTCGGCGTTCAGGTTTAACGTACGTCGCGACCAGCGTACGATGAAAAATATTCTCGACGTTGGTCAGTTAAATAGCAATGTATTGCGTGGTAAATTGGTTAATAGGCTATTCATTGCATCTACTATGCGCTCATCTCTTCATGATCTGCTTCCGCCGCTGATGCGACGAGCCCTTACCAAACTTGGTCACGACGTGGCCACGGGGCGTCGCAAACGCCATTTCACCCTTGCGATGATGGCGGAGCGCATGGGGGTGGCTCCGAATACTTATCGGCGGATTGAAAAAGGTGATCCGACCGTGGCCATGGGCGCCTATGCGATGGCCCTTTTTGTTTTAGGCCTCGGCGGTACGCTGGGCGATCTGGTCGATGCCAAGCGCGATGACGTCGGCCTTCACCTGGATGAAGTGCGTTTGCCCAAACGAGTGCGTGTGAAGAAAACTCCGACCGCGTCATGAAACGCTCCCTGCAGGTATTTCTTGGGGATGAAGCCAGGTTAGTTGGCACCCTGCATTTCGATCAGAGCGGTGCGCGGGAGCATGCGGCGTTTTCTTACGATGCGACCTGGCTGGCCGCGACGGATCGTTTCGCAATCGAACCGAATCTTCCGTTGGTCGCCGGGGCGCAGTTTCACCGCAAGGTTCAGGAGGGATCGGTATTTCATGCAGCCATTGCCGATACCGAACCAGACGGGTGGGGGCGACGCGTGATTCTCCGGGATCACGCCAAACGGCGTCAGAGCGCCCGTCGATCAGGCAAGGAAGCTGGACCAGCCCAACTCAACGCAGTGGATTTCTTGCTGGCGGCAGACGATGGCAGCCGGGTCGGTGCATTGCGTTTCCGCGACGAGGATGGTGTATTTCAGCGTGCTCCCGAATCGGGGCGCAAAACGGCTCCTCCCTTGCTGGAGTTGCGGCACCTCATGGATGCGTCCCGTGCTGTTGAAACTGAAACGGAAACGGCAGCCGATCTCGCTTATCTTCGCGGGCGAGGCACGTCGCTTGGCGGGCTGCGGCCCAAATGCACCGTGCTCGATGACGACGGAATGCTGGCCATCGGAAAGTTCCCCAGCGTTCAGGATGAACGTTCGGTCACCAAAGGTGAGGTTCTGGCCATGCAGCTCGCAAAAAAAGCAGGTATTGATGCGGCGGATACACGGCTGATCGACAGTGACGGCGTGCCGGTCGCTCTAGTCCGACGCTTTGACCGCACAAGCGGTGGTAAACGTCTGATGTTTGTGTCGGCGGCGACGTTGCTCGGTGTCGAATCGGCGGGCGCACCGGAGCATTCCTACACGGAAATCGTGGATGCTCTTCGCGTGCATGGTGCGGCGGTTCAAGTCGACATCGAGGAACTCTGGCGGCGTATCGCGTATTCGATTCTGATCACCAATGTGGATGACCACCTCCACAACCATGGATTCCTCCACGTTGAGCGTGGCCTCTGGCGACTTGCTCCGGCCTTTGATATCAATCCGTTCCCTAACCGCGCGCGTGAGTTAAAGACCTGGGTGTCGGCGGACTCCGGCCCGGAAGCGACGGTTGATGCGTTGATGTCGGTTATTGCCTATTTCCGCATCTCTGCCCGACGGGCTAAGGAAATTCTGCGCGAGGTGGAACGCGCCGTCGCGGGTTGGCGCAAAGTCGGTCGAGCCATTGGCATGACCGTTCGGGAGCTCGAGCAATTTATTGACGCCTTCGAACATTCTGAGCGCAAGGCCGCGCAGAAGATCGTGCGTTGATCGGAAAATGTGATGTGACGCCACGCATGTAGATGCTCTCCTTAGGACGCTGCTTGCAGCTGCGGTAAAAGGGGGTGTTGCGGGCTCAAGCCGAGTTGCTCGAGCAAACGGCTCACCGCGCGCTTGCTTAAAACGATACGGTGTTCCCGGTGGAGCCGTTGCCGGATGATCGCCAGTGTCCGCAAACCGAAACGACAACTTCACAGTTGCCGAGTGCTTGTAAGCCTTCACACTGATCGTCCGTGTTCTTGTCGCTTTCCCACGCAAACTATCGCCGAAACACCTCGAAAGTGTCTATGAGATGGTCAATGGGTCAAAGCGCTACTTGCATAATCATTTGATGGAGAGGTGGCAGAGTGGTCTATCGCGGCGGTCTTGAAAACCGCTGGGCCCGCAAGGGTCCCGGGGGTTCGAATCCCTCCCTCTCCGCCACTTAACCGTTCTAAAGAACGAGTTGAGTTATCCTAAAAGGCGCTGTCGAACTCACCACTCATACACACTAATTATTGGCAATTAGGTGAATAATACCAACAGCCCCAAGCTGCCAGACTTTGAACAGAAGATAACCAAGAGAACGAAGGCATGCTGGTACTTCCTGAATCTCTTCGTTACCTTCGTTTTCTTCTGTAAAATTCCGAAAATTCAGACCTCCGCGCTCCGCGAGCGCAAAAGCTCTTCGCGGAAGCCGTCGCGGAATTCCTGGTCATCGAAGATCACGAGCGCGAACAGGACTTACTGTCCGAACCGTATCTGACGCGGGTGAAACGCGACCTCAAGGGCCTGCAAAAGCATTTTCCCAACGCCTCCGCGGACGAATTAATCGGCGAGAGGTAGTAAAGCGTTTACCGGGAGCGTGTGGTTGGCGTGGGTGGGGTGGTGGCTTCTCCGTGGATGCTGCAGGTAACTTCGCAGCCACCGCCATCCACGGACTTGACCGTATATTTCCCATTGGAGAGGCACGTGGGCATGGTGGTGAGAGATTTACCAGGGGCAATGAACTGGTCGTAGTTTTCGGGGGCTTTGCCTGCTTCTAGTTCGTACTGCTCATAGGCGGCTTGGATCATGCGTTCGTTGTTGGCGCAGGCTTTTTGTTGCGAGGCGTCGCGGACTTTGGCGAACGCCGGGATCGCCATCGCGGCGAGCAGACCGATGATGACGATTAGAACCATTGCATTGGCGGCACCGCCGCCCAGCTGACCGCCGGGGGTAATCATCGCGAAGAAATAGGCGAGGGGATTTCGCGGTGCGGTGCGGGCGTATTGCGGGTCACGCAGGGCGAGCAGAGTGGAAACGCGTTGCGAAAGGGTTGGGTAGGTAGAGGTGAGTTCGTGCCACGAAACAAAAAAACCGCGTTCGTCGTAATGCTGCGAAGCGAAGGCGGGAGCGTCGAGTGCAGGCTCCTTATATTTGCCACCACTGAGGGTCATCATGGCGCGCACGGCACCGTCGAGGTTGTCAGCGGCGAAGGCACCGAAACGGTCGCAGGAAGCTTCGCAGGCACGCAGATAGGCGGGCCCGAGGAGTGGAAAAAATACACCGGGCGCAAGGAAGATGCGCTTCATGATGTGATTACTTTTCAAGTGCCCCAGTTCGTGCCCGAGGATGAACTGCATCTCGGATGATTCGGGTCCGAATGCTTCGAGCATGTCGGAGAAGATCACAACGAAGTCACGGCCGGAAAAGCGGGTGGCAAAGGCGTTGAGCGCGCCGCCTGCCTGGAGTACGTAAAGTTTCGGCGGGGTGCGCACGTTCAGTTTTTCGCAGACGCGCAGGAAGGTCGCGTGCAGTTGAGGGAGCTGGCGCTCATCGACGCGTACGGCCTCGGCGCGCAAATAGGCGGTGAGCATGCCGCTGCCGATCCAGAGCAGAAAACCAAAAAGACCGGCGTAGAGGATGCCGACGACCGAGATTAGCAATCCGAGCCAGACGAGGACCGAGATGATTAGGACGAAGGTGAAGTATTTATCTTCCTTCGCCAGCGTGAGGTTGGAGCTGCTGAGGTTCAGCGGAGCGGAGACGGGGGTGGTCATGAGGTACACAACTTGTGGTAGCTAGATTGGATCGGCAAGCCGGAACTGCGCTGCCTTCAAGGTTGACCGGGGCGCAAACCAAGCGAATGTTTCCGGTATGAAAGTCGCGTTCATCAGTGGTACGAGCATCGTGAATTCTGAACTGTTCGCCGCGTGGGAAGAGAAACGCGTTGAGACGGTTTATGGCCCGGTGACTTATAAGGCGCACGGCGACCAAGTACTGATCAATCGTCATGGTTACGGGGTGCCGAAGCCGCCACATGCGATCAACTATCGCGCGAATATTCAGGCGTTGGCTGATCTCGGTTTTGTCGATGTCGTTTCGGTTAACTCGGTGGGCTCGCTCAAGCCGGAACTGCCGCCTGGGTCGATCATTTCGTGCAGCGACTACGTGTGTTTGCAGCAGGGGCCACAGACGTTTTTTGACGCGGAGTTAAAGGGCGGGGCACCCGGTATTGACAATGGTTTGGTGCCGATGTTGCTCGGGCGGCTGGCTCCGGAGTTTTCCATTCAGGGCGGCAAAGTTTATGTGCAGATGCAGGGGCCGCGTTTCGAGACGAAGGCGGAGATCGCGATCATCCGGCATTGGGGCGATGTGGTGGGTATGACGGCGGCGCATGAGGCGGATCTTTGTCGCGAGATCGGCCTGCGGTATAATTCCTTCGCGATCGTCGACAACTACGCCAACGGTCTCGAAAGCACATCGATTGATTTTGCGAAGTTCAAAGATTGCGTGAAGGAGAATCAGGAAAAGGTGAACCGGTTGTTCGCGCGGTTTCTGGAGATTTTGGGATGATCGTCATGAGAATTTTTCTGTTGGAGAAACAATTCCTAGCGGCAACGGTTTTTGATGCAGCGGCGGTGCTGTCGGCCGCAGTCCCGGCTGCGACGCGGGATGCTGCGGGTGATGGGTACGATCTATTGGGAGAACGTATAGCCGGAGGGGTGAACGAAGGCGTTCAAATACGAACGAAACTCCATCCTGAATCATTTCAATTATGAGCACTCTGAGAAATATTTAGCGGTGATAAACTGACGTGTAACCCATCTCGCCGGGCCATACTCTTTTTAGAGTCGCGAGAGGTAGAAAATGAAATACTTACAGCCTGACCTTTTTACTGGTTTCTTGAATTGCCGAGACGTGCTTCTGGGTCGTTGGATAAATAAATAGCGAACTAATCGCTACCGACTACAAAGTGAAAAATTTGACTTCTTTTGATCGGTTTATTGGATTGATCAGGTGCTTCGTGGCTTGGTCAAACGCGCCGGAATTGCTAATAAATTGAAACAAATATGGAGACGCCGTCTCGCTAGGGCTCAAAAATCTGTGAACCTGACGCCGCCCCCCCTCTGGAGAGGGCTGTCCGATTGACGTGATGTAAAGGGTTCCCGAGAGTGTGGCCGAAAGGAATGGTCATCAACAAAGCACCGATTGCGAAATCGATGGCTTCAAAGACCCTATGATACCTCCACATTTTATGACGGGATTGACGATCAACTCAGTGAGCGCCTCCCACAGCGCCACAAAAATCAACGAACAACCCCACACCTACCTTGCCCGCTTGGGGCTGGGTCGTTACTTGATAATTTTGGGGGCAATTCTGTTTGCCCTCCAAAACTCGCTGGTTGCGGCGACTTATTACGTGGCCAAAACGGGCAACGACAACAATGCAGGCACCTCTACTGCGCCTTGGCTCACCGTACAAAAAGCAGCCAACGTCGTCGCAGCGGGCGATACCGTGAATGTTGCGGCGGGAACGTATGCGGAAAAAGCGACCGTTTCCAGAGGCGGCACCAGTTCGTCGAAAATCTCATTTGTCGCCAACGGCAGCGTAACCATCGGTGGATTTTATGTAACCAGTCCTTATATTTCTCTCACCGGGTTCAACTGCAACGGCACCGGCGTTGACGCGAACGACGCGGCAATTACCTATTACTATAATGCCCACTATGGCGAGGTCCGCAATTGCTCTATCTCCGGGGTGCTAGGAATCGTGCAAGGGGCTGGTGGTCTATACTTCTATTCCAACAACTGCCTCGCCGATGGCATTGTCATGACCAACCCCAACTTTCATGCGCTGATTCTTATCGGGACAAATATTCTGGTAAAGAATTTCGCGATCACCATGTCCACCGGATGGGATGTGGTTCGCGTTGTGGGCTCAAATGCCACCATCCAAGATGGCACCATTAGTGCGTCAAATCCAGGAGAGTTGAATACTAACCATTGCGACCTGTTCCAAACCTTCGGAGATGATCCCGCGACAGTTTGCAAAGATGTAGTTATCGAGCGAGTTTACGTCTCAAACGGTCAGGGCTATCAGCTTGGAAATATTACGGACGATCAAGAAAACGAGAACATCAGTCGGTGGACATTCCGCAACAACACGTTTGTCGACGTGGAACGGGTAGTGAATCATTACGCACCGAATTGTAACTATTTAAATAATACGTTTGTTCGATGTGGCACCGGAAGTGGCTGGGTCATTTCCATCGGATCCTCAGGTGCAGGACGCTCCAACAATCTGACCGTCAAAAATAATATCTTCTATCAATGCGGTTATCCCACGAATGCGTATAATGGTTGGTATGCTGGCGATCCCGTGACCGGAACGGTCGCTGACTATAATCTGGTCGTGGGCACCGGCGCAGGAACCACCAAAGACTCAACTTCGTGGAGAAATGG
This sequence comes from Verrucomicrobiota bacterium, assembly GCA_031404135.1. Lineage (GTDB taxonomy): Bacteria > Verrucomicrobiota > Verrucomicrobiia > Opitutales > Opitutaceae > JADKHC01. The sequence goes on from JANNHA010000103.1 coordinate 20,859, forward strand.
CATAGGTGGCATTTCAGGCAATTTCGAAGCAAATGGCTTAAACGGCGTTGACCCTCTGTTTGTGAACCCCTCCGCCGGTAACTACAGCCTCCAGTCCGGTAGCCCGGCGCTTGCGCGTGGAATGGGAGCCAATGCAGTGCCCCCCAACGGCACCCCTGCGTTTACCTCGCAACCAACGAGCCAAAGTGTGGCGGTTGGGGCTAATGTAACGTTCACCGCTGCGGCAAGTGGCACGCCTACCCCTACCTATCAATGGCGAAAGGAAGGCGTCAATATTTCCGGCGCAACCAGCGCAACACTGACGCTTTCGAGTGTCGCAACGTCCGCTGCAGGCACTTATACAGTGATGGCCACCAACAGTGTCGGATCGGCCACGAGCAATGGAGCGGTTTTGACCGTTTCTTCTGGCACAACCGCCCCTGCGTTCACCTCGCAACCGGCGGGCCAAAGCGTGTCGGTTGGGGCCAATGTAACGTTCACCGCAGCGGCAAGTGGCACACCCACGCCGACCTATCAATGGCGCAAGGGCGGCGTTAATATATCCGGCGCAACCAGTGCCACCCTAACCTTGGCAAGTGTCGCTACTTCCGCTGCAGGAACATATTCGCTCGTTGCCACCAACAGCGTCGGCTCCGCGACGAGCAATGGCGCGATTTTGACGGTTGGAACTGGTACTGGTGGAGCCCCCTGCTGGGTCATGGGTCATGGCGATTCAATTCTAGCTGGCTATGCCGCTAGCGATTCCGCCACCAAGAACCCCATCGCGTTAATGCAAGCAGCGTACCCGGCAGTGACCTTCGTCAACAGTTCGGCCCACGGTGCCCAAATAGCTACTAATGCTAGCGGATCCGTAGCACTGGCGGCGCTCGCAACCGCCACCTCGACCGGCTATTCCAAGTACACCATCGTGCTTGAATTCGGATTAAACGACCTCGCAACTAATGACTCAGCTTCAAATATAGAAGCGAACATAACGACCTGGATCACAAATGTACGAGCCGCTTATCCCTCGGTGAAGATCGTCGGTTGCACGCCACATTTTATCAACTTCGGCGCAAACCAAGCGATCTTTGAACCGAGACGTCAGGCGTTGAATACGTGGATTCGCAGTTGGACCGTGGCCAATGGACACGCCAATGGATTTGATACAGTGTGTGACATCGCGGCCGACTCCCGGCTAGGCACAGATTTCACCAACACCACCTATTACTACAATGATCAGGTTCACCTCACCGATGTTGGGTACTCGGTTTGGTCTGGATTGATGCAGGCGACGCTCTCAGCGAATGGATTCTTTACTCCTCCCCCTTTAGCACCGAGCAATGCTAAAACATCGATCACGATCAATTGACCTTTGTTTTTGTATAAGCCAATCGAAGGGAGCCAATCGAAGAGGGAGCCAATTGTTTAAACCTGACCCTTTTTCCTGGTTCTTTTTGCTAGTTCCGTAATGACAGCGGGAATTGGTCCGAAGGCGGAGCGTACGTGGGGCGGCTTGGGTCGAAAGGCGTGGCCTTGCGCTTCCGGTGTTTTTGGGCGCAAAAAAGGCGGACGTGGGGTGACGTCCGCCTCACTGACGCGTCCGACGGGTGCTAAACCAGTCTACGTCAGTAAATATTGCCATTGGTTCTCGCGGGCGGCGCGGGCGGCCTTGAGCGCGCCGATGGCGACGTAGCGTTTGTAGTCCTGGCCGGCGAGTTTGACCTTCGGCGATTCGAAGCCGTCGTCGGTGAGGCGTTTTTGCAGGACGGCGTCGATGCCTTTGATCTGCGAGCCGCCGCCGGTGACGATGATGTTTTGAAGAAGCGTCACGACTGAGTCGGAGGAGGAGCGTGAGATCAGGGTGGTGAGCGATGGATAGATTTTGTCGATGAGGGTGTTCGCGGCGCGGCCGAGCGCTTCGCCGAGTTCGAGCAGGTGGGCTTTGCCTCCCATGATCACGCGGACGTCGATCGGCTTGCGGACGGGCCCGACGTAGGCGTTGGCCTCTTTGATTTCGCGAACTTTGTGGCGGGATAATCCATTATTTGGATACAGTCGGTTGAGTTCGTTGTGGAGGATTTCGTCGATGGCATCGCCGGCAAAGGGGATGCAGATCTGGTCTTCGCGCGTGGGGAAACAGCCTTGCACGCGGCAGAGGTCGCTGGTGCCGCCACCGATGTCGATGAAGAGCGAGTTGGTGACGGGATCGACGTAGCCGGGTTGGCCGACGCGGGCGTCGTCGCGAAAACCGAGGGCGGAGAGGAAGGGTTCTGGAACCAGTAGAATGCGGTCAAAGATGCCGAGCGCACACTGGCGGATGTCTTCGCGGGCTATTTCGCTGGTGTTGGCGGGTATGCCGACGACCGTGCGGATTTCGGCCTGGCCGGAGGGATCGATAAGCGAACGGACGCGTTGAAAGAAGTCGCGGGTGGCGGCCGGGTGGGCGATGACGCCCTCGGCGATGGGGGCGACGAGGTCGACGTGCAGCATGTTGTTGAGCGCGTCTTCGCCGAAGAGGATGGTGGCGTTGCCGGCGATGATGCCGTCGACGATACCTTCCTTCACGTAGCCGACGACGCTGGGGATCACTTTGCTGAGGGTGATGTCGCTGGTGCCGGCTGGGCCGGCTAGGATGCATGATTTGTTCGTGCCGAGGTCGAAGCCGGCGAGCATGGTTTTGCCGGCGGCTTTGGTGGTGCGGACGGGTGTGGCCGGGGTTTGCAGGGCGTTGGTGGGCGAGGGGGTGTTTTTATCTACGACGACGGGTGTACTCATTGGATGATGGCTATTGGTTTGGTTGCGCGTGTCGGCAGCCGGCCCGGTGATGCACTAGGCGTTCGCGGGCTGGCGGACGTCGCGTTTTTCCTGCGAAAGCATGCCGTCGATGAGGTCGGCGATGCTGAGCGGGGAGCTGGAGTTGCCCGTTGAGAAAGGGGGGGCGCTGGGTGTGCGCGCGGTGGCTGGGTGGGGTGCGGCGGCGGGTGCGGTTGGCTGTTGCGCGGCGAGGCGCGAAGCGATCAGTTCGGCGATGACGGAGGCGTCGGCGACGCGGCTTTCTTCGGTGGCGACGATTTCTTTGAGGTCATCTTCGTTAATGCTCGCGGGGCCGTAGGTGGCGCGGGCGGTGGCGAGGGCGAGCAGAAATTCATCTTCGGCCGTGACGGGCGACATGGCACCCTTTTCGCGGGCGAGGCAGATGTGGCGGCAGAGGCGCGCCAGCTCGGCACGCGGTGCCCCTTGGAGGACGAAGGGTTTTGGGAAAGTGGAAGGCAAAGTTCTTCCGCTAGACCCGGGGTTTGCCGACGGGTTCATCGGAATGGCGCAAAAGCCGGGCGTTTTTTTTATTCAGTCCGGTCGGTGTGGCTTACCACCAACGTCCGAGATGGCGGGCGTAGAAATAGTAGCCGATGGCCAGAGTCAGGACGAAGATTCCGAGGCCGATGAAAAACATCATCAGGCAGCCTCGGCGGGCATCGGTGCTGACGACGCTCGCGTCGAGGTTGTACTGGCCGAGGATTTTCTCGGCTTCGTCGGAAGGGGCGGCCGCTGGTGGTGTTGTTGGTGTCGTCGCGGCAAGAATCGTGAGGGGTGGTCGGGCAGCGGGCGTGTTGGGCAGTGGAGGTATGCCTTTGGCGTCATCGATTTCGCGGTCGAGCCAGGCGAGGTGTTCCTGGATCAGTGCCCGCTGGCGGAGCAATTTCTGCAAACGGTCACTCATGGTGAAAACGCTAGTGGAACCGGTGGTTTACTGCACGGAAAAAGAAAAAACGCAGCCGGTAAGAGCTGCGTTTTGAGAGTGAAGGGATTGTCTGCGAGATCAGACGATCGCGACGCTGCCGTGGGCCTTGTCGTATTTGACGGTGCCGTCCTTGAGCGCGAAGAGCGTCCAATCACGACCCACGCCGACATTACGTCCGGGATGAATCTTGGAGCCGCATTGGCGGACGAGGATGTTGCCCGCGATCACGGCTTGACCGCCGAACTTTTTGACGCCGAGCCGCTGTGAGTGGCTGTCGCGGCCGTTGCTTGATGTTCCCTGACCTTTTTTGTGCGCCATGACGAAAAATTCTCCTTATGCGTTGATGGTTTCGATCTTGATGACGGAAAGCTCTTGGCGATGGCCTTGCTTACGTTCCATGCCTTTACGCTTCTTCTTTTTGAAAACGATGACCTTTTTGCCACGCTTGTTTTCAAGGATGGTAGCGGTCACGCTGGCGCCTTCGATGGTCGGGGTGCCGACTTTGAAGGATTCACCTTCGCCTGCCGAGAGGACTTCGTTGATCTGGACGGTCGAGCCGGCCACGGAGTTCTGGTAGCGGTTAACGAATAAGATATCGCCCTCGGTGACAGCGAACTGCTGGCCTTGGGTTTTGATGGTCGCTTTCATAAATAAAACCGCGAACTAAGAGTTTTTTCCCACGGCTAAGCAAGTCCTATTTGGTAAAAAGAAAAACGGCTGTCGAGCAGCGATGCAGAACAGCCGTTTTAAGCGGTGAATGATGTGGGGAGAGGCCGTTAGGGAGTCGTGGTTTGGCCGCCGGGTTTTGGGCGGGTCGGCGGTTTTGCGTTCTCGGAGTTCTTCATATCGACTTCGAGGTAGTAATGCTGACGGCGTTTGTAGTCAGAAGGATAGATGGCTCGGGTGATGACGGGGGCCTTGAAGGCTTCGGTGACTTCGAGTTCTTGCTGGCGTTTGAGTGCAGCGAGGCGGGCGGCTTCGCGTTCGGCGTCGGCTTTTTTCTCGCGGTCGACACGGGCGATTTCGTTGAGCGCGGCGAGGCGGGCGGCTTCGGCTGCAGCAGCGGCTTTTTCGCGACGCTCGAGTTCAACGCGCGCTTCGACGAGAGCTTGCTGCCTTTGGAGGGCGATCTTCTCAAGGGCTTCGGCGGCGTCCCGAGCGTCTTTTTCGGCCTGAAGGCGGCGGGTTTCGTCTTCGACTTGGGCGCTACGGCGGCGTTCCTGTTCTTCGGCGGCGGCTTTGGCGTCAGCGGCGGCTTTTGCGTCGGCGAGACGGCGGGCTTCGGCCTCGGCTTCGGCCTTTTTCTGAGTGTCGCGGGCGAGGCGTTCTTTCTCGAATTTCTCGAAAGAATCGCGACGGGCGGCTTGTTCGCGTTCTTTGTTTTGTTGGTAGGTGCGATAGCCATACACGCCGCTGCCCGCAGCCAGCGCGATGACGATCAGGGTGATGATAATTCCTCGGTTCATGGTAGTTCTGACAAGACCCTCATGCGGGGAGTTTGTTCAAGTCAAAATCGGCAATGCCTGGGTGGGCGGCGTTGGCGGCGGCGAAGGGGAGCGCATAGGCGAGGGCGTCGGGCAGGGTGAGGCCGCGTTGAAAATGGCCGTGCAGCAGGCAGGCCAGTAGCACGTCGCCAGAGCCGGTGGGGGAGACGGGCGTCACCGGCGGCGGGGTGAATTGGCGGGGCGGGTTGGTACGGTCGGCGTACCAGACGGGGTTGGCACCGTCGGTGACGATCAGGGCGGCGGCTTTGGAGAGGTGGAGTGTGTTGGCAAGCCGGCTGGAGAAAGGCTCGAGGTGGCTCAAGGGCGAGGCGAGGAGGTCGAATTCGTCGCGATTGATTTTTATAAGGGAGACCGATTGCTGCAAAGCCCAGACGAGCGGGGCTCCGTAGGTGTCGGCGACCACGGGTGCAAGGCAGGCGCGGCGGGAAATGGCGGTTCGGAGTGGTTCTGCTTCGAGGGTGTTCCAGCCGGGGAAACTGCCGCAGAGCGCGAGCACGTCACCGGTAGGCAGGGCGTCGACGAAGGCGGCGCAGGCCACCCAGGCGGCGGCATCGGGTGCGGCGTCGGGGCCGAGGAAGGTGGTTTCGGGCTGGTCGTTAGCGCGAACGACGGTGCCGCTGCGGGTGGCGGCGGTGCTGGCGAACGCGTGGTGGGCGATATCTTTGGCGGCGAGCCAGGCGAGGCACTCGGTGCCGGTCGAACCACCAGAAAAGCACAACGCTTTCGTGGGTGCGCCGAGGCGCGTGAGCATGCGGGAGACGTTGATGCCTTTGCCGCCGACTTGGAGGGATTCGCTTTTGGCGCGCTGGGTCTGGCCGGTTGACCAGGTGGTGAACTCGAGCGTGCGTTCCCAAAGCAGGTTTCCCGTGAGCGTGAAGAGCGTGGGCGTCATTTTTTCGTCTCTACGCATAATCGGTTTTTGCGCGTTGCACGAGCTGCCGTGTTTAGCGGAACCGTTTTGTCCAGAGGCCGAGGCTGTGGTCGATGTTGCGTTTCACACCACGAAGTGCGGCGGAAGGCGGGGTGCGACGGAGGCCGGCAAGGTAGAAAAGGATCGCAGGCAGCGAAAGGAGTTCGCGGTAGGGCGTGTGCCGAACATGGTGGTTGCACCAAGCGCGGGCACCGAGGGTGATGAGCTCTTTTTCCCAGCGGAGGGTGAAGCGGTAGGCGTTGTGTTCGTCGTTTTCTTTGCGGCCGGGCGACGAGCTGACGTGGTGGTGGATGATGCTGCGCAGAGCGACGGCGTTGGTGAAGCCGGCTTTTCGAGCGCGGAAACAGAGATCAATGTCTTCGGCACCGTTGTGGAATTGTTCATCGAAGCCGCCGAGTTGCTGCCAGAGGTCGCGGGCGATGAGCAGGCAGGCACCGGTGACGGCGGGGGAAATTTTGGAGTCGCCCGAGCGCGGCAACGTCACGTCGTGCTCGGGTTTGCCTTTGACGGTGACATAGATGCCGGCGTGGTCGATGGCACCCGTGGTGGCGTTGCGTTGAATGTTACCGATGGCCCCCGGTTTAGGCAGGGAGGAGTGAACGGCGAGCATGGGCTCCAGCCAGCCAGGAGTTAGGACGAGGTCGTTGTTGAGGAGAACGAGGATGGTGCCGGTGGCAGCCGATACGGCGCGGTTGTTGGTGGCGGCGTAGCCGAGGTTGCGGTCATTAAGGAGGACGCGGAGGGCAGGATGGGTGAGCGTGGAGAGCCACTCACGTGTGTTGTCGGTGCTGACGTCGTCGATCAGGATGATTTCGTGATCGAGCTTGGCGGGCAGGGTCGCTTGCAGACTGGCGAGCATCGCCTGCGAGAGCGGCAGGCAGTTGTAGAGCGGGATGATGAAGGAAACGCGCAAGGGAACAGGTACGGAGTTTCTAACCGCTAGTGAACGCTAAGGGACGCTAATTTCGAAGAAAGAAATTTGCTGGCGTGAAAATTCGGCTCGGCTGGAACGCCTCACCCTATCAGCACGGTGCGCCCGGCGGTTTCGCCCTACGTTCAGACGAGCTTTTTCAGGTATTCGCCGTAGGTGGACTTGCCGAGAAATTTGATCTGGGCGTCGAGCTTGGCACGGTCGATCCAGCCTTGGCGGTAGGCAATTTCTTCGAGACAGGCGATTTTGAGTCCTTGGCGGTTTTGGATGACTTCGACGAATTGAGCGGCGTCGAGCAGCGAGTCGTGCGTGCCGGTGTCGAGCCAGGCGGTGCCGCGACCGAGGAGTTCGACCTTGAGGTTGCCGGCTTCGAGGTAAACGCGGTTGAGATCGGTGATTTCGAGTTCGCCGCGCTTGGAGGGTTTGAGCGAGCGGGCGATGGCGACGACGTTTTTGTCGTAGTAGTAGAGACCGGGAACGGCGTAGTTGGATTTTGGATTCGCCGGTTTTTCCTCGAGGGAGAGCACGCGGCCGTCGGGGGCGAATTCGACCACGCCGTAGGCTTTGGCGTCGGCGACGTGGTAGCCGAAAATCGTGGCTCCTTCGTTGCGATCCGTGGCGGCTTTTAGGGCATCGACGAAATCGTGGCCGTAGAAAAGGTTGTCGCCAAGGACGAGGGCGGAAGGTTCGGCACCGGTGAGGAAGCCGACATCGCCGGCGATGGTGAAGGCTTGGGCGAGGCCGTCGGGGCTGGGTTGTTCGGCGAAGGTGAGCTTGAGGCCGAACTGTGAGCCATCACCAAGAAGGCGTTTGAATAAGGGCAGGTCGGTGGGCGTGGAGATGATCAGGACCTCGCGGATGCCGGAGAGCATGAGCACGGAGAGCGGGTAGTAGATCATCGGCTTGTCGTAAACCGGCATGATCTGCTTGGAGACGGCGATGGTGAGAGGGAAGAGGCGGGTGCCGGATCCGCCGGCGAGGATGATGCCTTTGCGTGTCATGGGAATAAATAAGACTGAAGGGGTGGTTGCGGACGGAGGCTGGATTACTTGGCGGTGCCGAGGCGTTCGCGGGCGTATTTTTGGGAGGTGATGTCGGAGGCCCAGGATTTATTTTTCAGATACCATTCGACGGTTTTGTCGATGCCGGTGGCGAAGTTTTCTTTGGGTGCCCAGCCCAGTTCGGCTTGGAGTTTGGCGCAGTCGATCGCGTAGCGGCGGTCGTGGCCGGGGCGGTCGGCGACGTAGGTGATTTGGGTGTCGTAGGGCTTGCCGTCGGCGCGGGGAGACTTTTTGTCGAGGAGGGCGCAGATGGTTTTTACGATTTCGATGTTCGGTTTTTCGTTTAAGCCACCGATGTTGTAGGTCTCGCCGAGGCGGCCTTTTTGGAGGACGAGCCAGATGGCGGCGGCGTGATCTTCGACGAAGAGCCAGTCGCGGATCTGCATGCCGTCGCCGTAAACTGGGAGCGGTTTGCCTTCGAGGGCGTTGAGGATGACGAGCGGGATGAGTTTTTCCGGGAAGTGGAACGGGCCGTAATTGTTCGAGCAGTTGGTGGTGAGCGTCGGGAATTTGTAGGTGTGCTGGTAGGCGCGGACGAGGTGGTCGCTGGCGGCTTTCGAGGCGGCGTAGGGGCTGTTGGGCGCGAAGGGGGTTTCCTCGGTGAAGGCCGGATCGGTCAGGGAGAGCGTGCCGTAGACCTCGTCGGTGGAAACGTGGAGGAAGCGGAAGGCGGCTTTTTTTGGCTCTGGGAGCTTGACCCAGTGAAGGCGGGCGGCGTTGAGCAGACGGAGGGTTCCGACAACGTTGGTTTGAATGAACGGTTCGGGTGAATCGATCGAGCGGTCGACGTGGGACTCGGCGGCGAAGTTGACGACGGCGTCGATGGCGTGCTCGGCGAGCAGTCGGGAAACGAGAGCGGTGTCGCCGATGTCACCGTGGGCAAAAACGTAGCGCGGGTCGTTGGCGAGGTCGGCGAGGTTGGCGGGATTGCCGGCGTAGGTGAGGGCGTCGAGGTTGACGAGTTTTTGGAGGCGTGAGCCGGTTTCGGTAAGGCGTTGGCGAATGAAGTTGGAGCCGATGAAGCCGCAGCCGCCGGTGACAAGTAAGTTCATTTTAGGGGAAAAAGAGGATGAATAAAAAACAGAGCGTACGGGCTGGAAGGCGGATGAGTTTTTAGGCTTTCTTCCAGTTGCGGAGGGCTTGTTCGACGGATTCGTGGACCTCGGTCATGCGGATGCCGGCTCGGGCGAGTTTGTCGGAGTTCATGGTGCAGTTGGAGCGCGGGGTTTTGGCGGCGATCTTCATGAACTCCTCTTCGCTGGGGAAAAACTCGTATTTCTTCGGGTGGACACCGCTTTTTTCGATCATGGCGACGACTTCGCGCGTGGTGACCTGTCCGGGGTTGGTGATGTTGTACTTGCCGTACGGGATATGTTTTTCCCAGCAGGCGAAGGTGGCGGCGACGAACTCGGGGAGCTGCGAAATGGAATTAGCGGCTTCGAGTAGTTTGGCGTAGCGCATCAGCTTCGTGAGGTAGTTGCGCGGGTTGTCGATGTTGTCGAAAGGAATGCGCAGGCGCCAGATGTAGCAGTGGGTGGCGTCGGCGAGGACTTCTTCGCCGAGGGCTTTGGTGCCGCTGTAGAACGAACAGTTGTTTTGGCGGAAAGTGAAGTTGGGCGCGTCTTCTTCGGTGAAGCCGGTGCCGTCGGTGCGGCAGCCGGTGTAAATGCAGCCGGAGGAAACGTGGCCCCAGGGGACGCCAGCTTCGGCGCAGGCTTTGGCGACGATACCGGGGAAGACGGCGTTGCCGAAGAGGCACTCGGTTTTGTGGATCTCGCAGGCGTCGACGTTGGGCTTGCCGGTGTAGCCGGCGGAGTTGATCAGGAACTCGGGTTTATCGCGCTTTAACGCGGCCGTGAGGATGTCGACGTTGGTGTAATCGACTTCCGCGCGACGCAGATTTTTGAAGGGAATGCCCTTCTGGGTGAGGAGGGCTTGATAAGCTTGGCCGACGTAACCGGAACCACCGAGGAGATAGATCATAAGAGTATTAACGGGATCAAACGGGAGCCTGGGTTGGCGAACAAGGCTTTTTAAGGCGGCCGCCGGGGCCGAGAGGGGGCTCGCACGATGGTATGTTGCGGAAGTACCTAAACCTGAGGTGCTAAAATCTTTTGTAGTGGATTCCCTGCTTGTGGCGGTCGGTGCTGGCGCGGAGGGGCGGATTTTTCAAATGCGCGGCTTGTCATGGGTCGGCGTTCGGGTGAAACCCATCTGATGCAAGACAAGCCCTCAGCCGTTCAAATCTGGATCGCCGCTGCCCGTCCGCGCACGTTGCCGGCAGCGGTGGCACCGGTGCTGGTGGGCACAGCGTTGGCGTGGCATGAACATGCGCTGGTATGGCCGGCGGCGCTGGCTTGCCTGGGTTTTGCGTTGCTGGTCCAGATCGGCACTAATTTTGCCAACGACTACTACGATCACTTCAAAGGCGCGGATACTGCGGAGCGGGTTGGCCCGCGTCGCGCCGTGGCGTCGGGGTGGGTGGCACCCGAGGTGATGAAGTCGGCGATGATGGTGGTGTTCCTTTTTGCCTTTGTCGTTGGGTTATCGTTGTTGAGCTATGGTGGCTGGCCGTTGCTGGTGGTGGGTTTGGCGAGCATCGGTTGCGGCGTCGCTTACACCGGCGGGCCGTTTCCGCTGGGGTACAACGGATTGGGCGATGTGTTTGTTTTTATCTTCTTTGGACTGGTTGCGGTCTGTACGACGTATTTTGTGCAGGCGGGCGAGGTGGGTGCGCCGTCGATTATCTGCGGGGTGGGGGTTGGGCTGCTGGCGGCGAACATTCTGGTCGTGAATAATTATCGCGACGTCGAGACTGACCAACGTGCCGGAAAACGAACGCTGGTGGTTCGGTTCGGGCGGCGGTTTGCGCGCCTGCAATTTGGCGTATCGCTCTGTGTGGCGCTGACGATCCCGGTGCATCTGTTGCGGATGGGCGCGGGTTTTCATTACGCGGTGTTGTTGCCCCTCGCACTCGCGCCGCTGGCGTGGAGGCATGCGAACCGACTGGCTGCGGCGACGACACCGGCGGAGTTGATCACGCTGTTAGGCGATACGGGGAAGTTATTGGCGCTGTACGCCGTGCTGTTGAGCATCGGAATCGCGGTGTGAGCGCAGCCGGCAAGGCGAAATGTCTCCTTCCCTTTCGATCCGACGGAGTTTTACACCAAGATCGCAAAGAGCGCGAAGGTTCGTTTGAGCGGCTTTGCGTCCCTGGTTTTTCTTGGCGGTCTTTGCGTGCCGGCCTTGGCGAGCTTTGCGATAAATAGGTGTGTTTATACCGATCTGTTTCACAGCGGTAAATCCGAGGTCACACCGAGCGTCACTGAGTAAAGATCCACGGAGCACGCTCCGGGGGTTTTGACCCAGTGCGAGCCAGTAAAATAGAAACCACTGTCTCTGTGGCGCTCGGTGATCCTTGGTCCTTTAGCTCAGGCTTCTGGTTCCTGTACGGCGGCCTTTTCTTGGCCGGTGGCCTGGCGCAGGGCGTCTCTCACTTTGGCTTCGTCGAATGGTTTTAGCAGGTAACCGGCGATGTTCAATTGGGCGAGTGCTCGCACTTGGGCGCGGTCGTGGTCGCTGGAAATGACGACAACGCGCGTTTTCCGCAGGGAGGCATCCTCCCGGATGCGTGAGATCAAGGTGAAGCCGTCGATTTTCGGCATGCGCAGGTCGACGAGAATGAGATCGGGCCGCAGGCCGGCGTGGAGTTTGTCGAGCGCGTCCTGGCCGTCGAGGGCCTGAACGAACTCCCAGCCTGGTTCGGTTTTGAAAATCTCTTTGAGCGTGAGTCGTTCGGTGGCGTTGTCGTCGGCAACCAGCGCGGTGTGGCTGAGCAGGTTTTTCGAGTAGAGCGCGGGATTGGCGACGATGCTGTCGAGGACCGGACGGATTGTGGCGATGGTCTTCTCGGCGTTGTAGGGCTTTAGCAAATACCCGGAAATTTTCAATTTGGCGAGGGCTACGATGGTGTCTTTGTCGCGGCTGGAGGAAGTGATGATGACTTTGATGTCGCGCAGCAGGGGATCGCGCCGCATGCGCTGAAGCATTTGCAGGCCGTCCATCCTGGGCATGCGCAAGTCGAGCAGGCACAAGTCGGGCCGCAGGCCGTCGCAGAGCAGATCGATGGCTTCCTCGCCGTCTTTGGTTTCGGTGATGTCCCAGCCGCGTTCGTCGCGCAGGATTTCACGGAGCGCGGTGCGTTCGGTTTCCTGATCCTCTGCGATCAAAATACGTTTGGTGATATTCATGATTTAATCGTGGTTTTGACCGGTTGCAGCCGGTTCCTCAACGCTAGAAATTCTTTGTCGGCAAGATCGATCAGGGCGGGGATTTCCTCGAGCGTGCCGTCGTCGGCGAGGCGTTCCATTTCAGCGGCGAGGTCCGAGAGGCTGTTGGCGTGGACGTAGCGAGAGGTGCTTTTCAACGAATGGGCGGCGCGACCGAGGGTTGCGGTATCGTGTTGCGCGAGGGATGAGCGGACTTCGGCCAGTTTGATCGGTGCTTCGATGAAGTACTGGGTGGTGATGCGCTCGATGGCTTCGGGTGGCAGATGGCTGGTGGGGTCGATTGGTTCTGTAGCGTCGTTGCCATCGATGATGGCGAGCAGGTCGGCTTCGCTCATGCCCTCCGGTGCAGTGACGCCGATCAACGGTGGCATCGCAGCGTGGACATGGTGAACGCGCGCTTCTTGGTGCATGGGCGGGAGCACGCTGCCGTGTTTTTCGTAAAAGAGGATCGCGCGGTCGAGCGCAGCGTGCAGTTCGGTTTCCCTCAGTGGTTTGGTGAGGTAGTCATTCATGCCAGCGGCGAGGCAGCGTTCGCGATAGCCGGAGGAGGCGTTGGCGGTGTTGGCGATGATGTAGACGGCGTGATCGATGACGCTGGACGCGTGATCGCGAATGAAATGGGTGGCTTGGAAGCCGTCCATCACGGGCATGCGGTTGTCCATCAGGACGACGGCGGCGCGCTGGCTGGTGAGCCATTCCACGGCCAGTTTACCGTTTTCCACGAACTCGATGGTGTGGCCCATCTGTTTCACCAAGTATTCGGCGGCCACTTGGTTAGTGGCATCATCTTCGGCGCAAAGGATATGGAGGCGTGCACGATGTTTCGGCAGCGATGTCGCATCCAAGGTGGCGCGGCTGCCGGTGTGGTCGAGGTCTTGGGTCGTTGCTTCGGTTAGGGTGGCGGTAAAATGGAAGGTGGTGCCGATGTCAGGTTTGCTTTCGACGGTGACGGTGCCGTCCATCAACCCGGCCAAACTTTTAACGATCGACAAGCCCAGGCCCGTACCGCCAAAGCGCCGCGTGGTTGAGACGTCGGCCTGCGCGAAGCTGTTGAAGAGTCGCGCCAGTTGTTCGGGAGACATGCCGATGCCGGAATCACTGACGCTGATCCGCAGGATTATCTTGCCGGTGGCGGTTTTCTCGGCGGAGATGTGGGTTTTGATGGTGCCGCGTTCGGTGAACTTGAGGGCGTTGCTGAGCAGGTTGGCCAGAACCTGTCGCAACCGGGTGGGATCGCCGCGCAGCACCTCGGGCAGGCCGGGCGCGAGGGTCCAGGTGAGGGAGAGGCACTTCGCCTCGGCCCGTACGCGCATCGGTTCAAGGACGCGGCCGAACTGGATGGCAGGTTCAAAGGGGATGGTTTCGATGGTGAGTTTGCCGGCTTCGACCTTGGCGGCGTCGAGCACGTCGTCGAGGATGCTGAGCAGGTTCTCGGCGTTTTCGTGGGCGAGGTCGGTGTAGAGTTGTTGTTCCGAGGTCATGGGCTGTTTGCGCAGGACGTTGAGCATGCCGATGACGCCGCCGAGGGGTGTGCGGATTTCGTGGCTCATCACGGCGAGGAATTCACTCTTTGCCTTGGTTGCGGCTTCGGCGGCTTCCTTGGCGGCGACGAGGGCTTTTTCAGAAAGCTTCAGGTCGCTGATATCGACGCTGATGGCGACGAGGTTTCGAACTTCACGGCGTTCGTCGAGCACGGGGGTGAGCGCGACGCGCCAGATGATGGTTTCGCCGTCGGGCCTGAGGTACTCGGCCTCGAACATCGTGGAGTGTCCGGTGAGCGTGAATTCAAAGGAATCCCGCACCAACTTCTGCATGTGTTTTGGCCATATTTCGACGAAGGGCCGTCCGATGATTTGTTCGCGTTTCAGATCGAGTGCATTCAGACCGTTTTGGTTGATGGCGATGCAACGGCCCAGAGGGTCAAACATCTGCACGCAGTTGGGCGAACCTTCAACCAGAGTGCTGTTGCGCTGCTCTGAGGTGGTGAGTTTGGAGAGGGTTTCGTGGATGCGTTCTTGTGCGTAGGAAAATGTGAGCAACAGCAGCGAAATCAGCAGCATGATCAGCACCACGGGCAGGCGGGCGCTGCGCAGTTCGCCGCCCCAATGGGTGGCGCGAACATCGACGTCGGCGGTGACCCAGCTCCCACCCTGTCCAATCGCGCCAAGAGGAACCGATGCGGACACCCAAGTGCCCCAGCGATCAGTTATCGGACCGATGACAAAGGGTTGTTGGGTCTTTACGGCTTCTAGGTATTCCGTATCCGCTTCGTCGTATAACTGGCCAGGAGGTGAATAGTCTTTCGAGTCAGGTTTTTCCGAATCGACTAGGAAAAACGCTTTCTCGTCCTTGAAGCCGGTGAGCAAAACAAATCGCAGATCCTGATTGGCTGCGACCAGCGCGAGCATGCGGTTTTTGAGTTCCCGGTAGTCGGGGTGGTGAAGGTCGGTTTCGTTCCATTGCAGGCTGGTCACGTGCTCCGGTGGCACGGCGGCGGCGATCAGATTGGTTCGGCGCAGGATCTCGCTTCGCATGTCGGCATCTTTGTGTTGCACGGCTCGTTCGGCAGAAAACCAACCAGCCGCTATGACAAAGATGAAGATCAGCAGCTGGACCGTGCGTTTGCGTGACCAAAACCGGTTTCCTTGCCCAATCAATTTCGCATGATGCAACAGCGAATAGTGAAACCCCACGAACCAGCAGGTGAGCATGGCGAGTCCCGCGCAGCCCAGCTCGGTCAAGGGCGCGAGAGTCGGGTTTTGCTCGCTGACCACTTTTGCTTGGTCCGAAAAATTTACGGAATGCTCGGCGAGAAGGCCCATGGCGAGCGAGTAGAGGCCGATCGCCGCCCCAGCGAAATGCAGCCGTCGCGCACCGTCTTTCTCCTTGATGCTCTTGGCGCGGGCAAAAAACGCCACGCTGCCCAAAACACCGCCCATTATCCCGAAGGCGGGGAAGGCCCAACGGAGGAATTGCGCGCCACCCTGCAGGACGCCGATCACCGTTAGGCCGACCGGCAACAGAAAGATCCAACGTTTTAGACCGATCTGTTTTATGCTCAGGTGTTTTCCGCGCGCAAACTGGACGAGGCAGAAGAATGACGCGACGAATAACACCGCGCGCACGGCAAACATCATGGGCGAATCGCCGAAGTCGAACGTCACCGCTTTTAGCCAGACAAACCCGGCCTGTGACGCGGCGAACAGTCCGAGCCACGACCACGTTCGCTTGTTTTCAATTTGGGACAATCCCCACGCCGAGCTGGCGAGCAGCGCGAGCGCGATGCCGTGCAGGAAATACACGAAATCAAGTCTGAGTTCGAAGAAACCGGCCATGAATGCGAGAACCGGTTGTTGCTGCGTTCTAAAATAGAATGTGCAGCGGCGACCGGCCCGTTGTCTCCTTTAACGGCGCAGCCTAACCTAAGTTAAGTGACAATTGCAGGGCGCGACACGGGCACCCGATGAGGTTCGGATGCGCGGATGACCGGGGCCGAATCGTTATCGATAAAACCGACTGGGTTTGGGGTTTGCCGATTTCTACACCTGCGGTCAGTGTCATTTTGCGTTTTCTCGCCATGGATTCTATTCCCCTGCTTCAGCCCCTGTCCCAGCTCCCCGATTACCGCCGCATCAAGCAGGTGCAAAGCTTTCATGAACTCGTGAGCACCCCTTTCGGCGGCGGTGTTAACGCCCTTTGTTGGCCACGCACGCTGCCGGGCGATTTCGGTGAAGTCCTGAACCAATTCGTCGGGAGTGAAGCGATCATTACCCTCGACGAGGCACGTCTGCAGGCACTCCCGGTGAGTGCGGCGGGCCGGGTTGCCGTCGCGATCCTTCTCGCCGACTTGTGTTTGCTCCGGTCTCACGACCTCGATCCCGTTCTCAATTGTATCAACGGCTACCCGCGCGACGAATCCCCAGGGCCCGTCGCCACGGATGTTTTTTCGTTCCACGCCGACAGCGCCACGACGGTAGCAGATACCTATCTGTGCACTTACCACGGACTGGCGAGCGAAGGCCTGCGCAACGAAGAGGCGCAACGCCGCGTCGATATCCCCGAAACCCGCGCCGAACTCCTCAAACTCCATGGCGGGGCCGATGACGCCGATTTCCGCATTTTTCTCAATGAAAACTGCTACGACCTTCACTACGCGCCCATCCCGTCGGCGGAGCCGTTTTCCTTCGGTCTGGGCAATCTCTGGCGAATCGCCATCGACTATCCCGGCTGTCCCGTTCCGCCCTGCATCCACCGTGCTCCGTTGACGTTTCTTGGCCAGCCGCCGCGTCTGCTGCTGATCAGTTGAGCCGAGCGGAAAGGCCGAACCTGGCCGTACCGCCAGCGCGCGTGCACCGTTTGACGCGCCCGCTTGTTATCAAGAAACAGCGAGGGTTCCGCTAGGGCGGTCTTGCTCGCGCCGCGCCAGAGCGTAGCGTGGCGCTATGCGGTCGTTGCCCACCTTCGTTCACCTCGATGCCGATGCGTTTTTCGTGTCAGTCGAGCAGGCGCTGAACCCGGCGTTGCGCGGCAAAAAAGTCGCCGTGGGCGGACGCGAGCGCGGCATCATTTCGTCGGCCAGCTACGAGGCGCGGGCTTGTGGTGTCTATACGCCGATGCCGACGGCGCGGGCGCTCCAGGTTTGTCCCGAGTTGATTCTCGTCGATCATTCGTTGGGGCGTTATGGCGAATATTCGCGGCGGCTCTTCGACCTTTGCGAAACGCTCACGCCGCTGGTGGAACGCCGTTCGGTGGACGAAGGTTTTCTTGACGTGGGGCCGTGCGCTTTCAAAACCGCCGCCGAAGCCGAAACCGCCGTGCGCGGCTTGCAGCGACGAATCTGGGACGAACTTCAGATCACGATTTCCTTCGGCATGGCAACGAACAAGCTCGTAGCGGCCATCGCGAGCAAACTCAACAAACCGCGCGGTTTCACCGTCGTCGCGCCCGGTGCCGAGCAGCCGTTTCTCGCACCACTGACCATCGGTAAACTGCCGGGCATCGGCGCGAAAACCGAAGCCGATCTCAACGCCCGGGGCATCAGGCTCGTTGCCGATATCCGGGCGTTGTCCGAGGCGCAGGCGAAGGCCGCCTTCGGCAACGGCTGGCTGGATGTTTTGGCGATGGCGCGTGGCGAAGACGAAAGCGCGGTCGAGACGGAGGACTCAGAGGCGAAATCATACTCGCAACAAGAAACATTTGCCACCGACATTTCTGACTTTGCCGAGATCGAGCGTATCGCCAAAGGCATGATTGACGACCTCATGCCGAAAATCCGAGCCGACGGGAAACGCGTGCGCACACTGACGTTGAAAATTCGTTACCCCAACTTCGAACAGATGTCCGCCGGGCACAGCATCGAAGTGGCGAGCGATCTGGAGACACCCTTTTATCCCTGGGTCGCGCCGCTTTTGAAAAAAGCGTGGACGCAACGTCGCCCCTTGCGCCTGGTGAGTGTGCGTTTTTCAAGCGTTGATGAGCGCCCGGAACAGTTGGAAATGTTTGGCGCGACCGACGAGAAACGAAAACGTCTGGCGACCGCCGTCGATGCGCTCAAAGCCCGGCGGGGTGGGGCAGCCGTGGTGCGTGGCACGCAGATTAAATAGTGGCCGTTGACCAAGAGAGCCGCTTGCGAATTCGCCCGCCGTTAATAAAAGAAAACTGAGTATGCCGATCTACGAGTATTATTGTCCCGACAACAACACGATCTACCAATTCTACGCGAAGACGCTCGCGCAGGGGAAACTCGTGCCGAAGTGCCCGGACAACCCTAAGTTTCGCCTGCAAAAAGCGCTTTCGACCTTTGCCGTAAAAACCGGCGGAAAGAAATCCGCTGCCGAAGCGAACGAGGGCGCGGCCAACGGGCCCGATGCCGATGGCTATCCAGCCGAAGATGCCCGCATGGAAGCCGCGATGAATGCGATGGAAGGCGAGTTTGCCAACGTCGACGAAAACGACCCGCGCGCGATGGGCCGCATGATGCGCCGCATGTCAGAACTTACCGGCGAAAAAATCGACGGCGAGATGGAAGAAGTCGTCCGCAAGCTCGAAGAAGGTGCCGATCCTGAAAGCCTCGAAGAACAACTGGGCGGCGATGCCGGCGGCGACGAAGGCGGTGGCATGGGCGATCCCTATGGCGACGGCCCGATGCCCGGCGCCGGAGGGCCACAACCAGAGCCAAAGGAGAAAAAACATCGCTTTAAAGCACTCCGCCGACCGCTGCGCCGCGATCCTAAACTCTACGATTACGAATAAGAAATGCCCGGAGCAGGCACCAGCCATTTACTGGTTCGCAATGGGTCAAATGCCCCGGAGCCTGCTCCGGCTTGGTTTGTCTGTAGGAGCGGGTTAATCCCGCGATGGATTGGATGAATCGCGGCGTTAAGCCGCTCCTCCAATTTCTGCAATGCTCCGGAACTTGCTCCGGAGATTTTTACTAAAACTAACGGCTATCGGCCAGCCCGGCGTAGACGAACCACGCATAAGCGCCTAGCAGCAGCCAGCCGGCCCAGCGGGGTTGGCGGCCGAGGGTGACGATGACTAGAAAGTGCAGCGCGGTCGCGCCGAGCAAAATGAATATGCCGGTCTCGAAAAACGACGGCATCGGGATGGGCTTGAACAGCGCGAATAGCCCTACGCAGAGCGGAATACAGATATGGCCGTCGCCAATCTGCGACGTGTACACGATGTCGGCACGGCGTTTTATCCCGTAATAGAGCGCGAGAATCGCGTTGGGCAAAACCATGAGCCAGCCACTCAGCCAGCCGATGTTTTTTGCGCTCAGGAAACCGGTTTTTTGAGCGACGAGCCAATGCACGAGCCAGTCGAGGCTCACGTAGAGCAACGCGGCACCGAGGAGGAGGAGCGCGAGGTCCGCATAGAAAGGTGCCGAGAAGGAGTGCCGTTGCCGGACGTTGTGCTTGAGCACGTCGAACACCTGGAAGCATTGCCAAAAAAGAAACAGGCCCACGAGTACGAGGCCGTCGTTGTAATCGATAAAACCATCCTGTCCGAGCGCCCACACCGCACCGCTGAAAAACGCCACCGCCGCCATCGTCAGCAGGAGCGAGAGTCGGCTCAGGTGCTGCGCGGTGTCGGCTTTTTCGGACTTGGGGTTTTTCTTTGAGCGTTTGGGTTGGCTGTCGGGTTCGGCTGCTCTCTCGGGTCGCAGGTTGAGGCCCCAGATGAGCGCGGGCAGCGCGAGAATGAGCGTGAGGTTGGTGATGTTGTTGACGAGGCAGTTGGTCATGATCTCCTGCGACGCGCCGTTGCTCTGGAGCAGGAGGAGAACGAAGATCAGGTTTCCCAGCCCCGAACAGTACGGCATCACCAAAGTGCCGAGAGCGGTGCCTTCCAGACCGTGTTCGAGCATCGCGTTTAACCGCCAGATCATGAGCAGCGATGCGCCTAGAAAAACCGCGCTGTAGGTCAGCGGATGGTTGAGCCCGATGGACTCAATGAATTCGGTGAAGAAACTCACGGGTTGCGGGAGGTCAGGCTGGGAACGTTGATGAATGGCAGGAAAGGCAGGCGCGAGCCCGAGGTCGAACCACGCGTTAGGTGAGGCGCGGATACGGTGGGGAAGGGTGGCGGCATGAAGTTCACGAAGATTTAAAGTTCACCGGAGCGGATGCGCTGGTCAATCGCGCGTCTTCCCGTCTATGGTTTGCTTCAACTTCACCGGTTCATGCGTTTTCTCGCTATGGTTTGTCTCGTGCTCGTCGTCGTAGCGCCGACGGGGGCCGTGCCATTCACGGTGCTCGTGTACAACGTCGAAAATCTCACGGCTGCCGACGGCCACACGGTTTCTGAAGCTTACGGTGTGTCCCGCTATTCGCGCAGTCATCTGCTGACGAAGATGAATAATATCGCGCGCGTCGTCGCCCAATTCGATGAGGGCAAGGGGCCTGACATTATCATGTTTCAGGAATTCGAACGTGATTTTTTGAAGGACCAGTATCTGTACGATCACGTCGGCATGTTGAGCCATTTTGAAGACATGACGATCGAGGAGATGCTGGGGCGTCGCTTTGATCGTGAGGTGGCGCGCATTCCCATCGAGGGCTTGCTGCTGAAAACGTTTTGGGACCGCGGGCTGCGCGGCTACCGCGTCGTCGCGGCGGACGATGCCGTGCAGACGAAGGAGCGCCGGCACATCGCCCACATCAATGTCGTTTTTTCCCGCTTTCCGGTTGGTTCGGTGCGCAGTTATCTGGTGCCGGACATGCCGGCATTGCTGGAGGTGCAGGTGGAAATCGGAGGCTGGCCGCTGTATCTTTTCAACAACCACTGGAAAGGTGATGCGATGGGCTCTTCGGCGGAGGAAGCGCGCGTGGCCGCCGCCCGGGTGTTGCGGGAGCGCGTGGATGAAATTTTCAGCGTTAAACCCAACGCCGATCTGATCATTGCTGGCGATTTCAATTGTTTCTACAATCAGGGGGCGCGCTTCCATTTCGACAAGACGGCACTGGCCGATGTTCTTGGTTCGCAAGGCGACAAACGTTCACTGCGCGGCCCGGCCGATTTCTATAACCTGTGGTATGAACTCCCTTCGTCGCGTCGCGGAAGCGAGATTTACCACGGTGTGTGGAGCACGTTCATGCAGATGCTCGTTTCGCGTGGGCTCTACGATTTTCAGGGCGTGCAGTACGTGGACCATTCCTTCGCGGTCGGCGAATTTCCCGAACTCAACACCAACGAACACGGTGAACCGTGGGGCTGGTCGTTTGCCGGTATCGCTGGTTCGGGTTTCTCCAAGCATTTTCCCTTGTATGCGAAGTTCATCACGGTGCGGAACAACCGGCCTGATGTTTTTCTCACGGTGAAGAACCCAATCAAGGACGCCGACTCGTCTGAAGTGAGACAAGCCAGTGAAAAGTGAACGCGGTGACGAATCGCATCGCCACGGGATTGGCGTTTATTGCACCATCGCATCCAACCTATGGCACGCATGTCGGTCAGACAGATGTGGGCAGCGAAAATCGCAGGCAAACTGGCACCCGCGACCGCTTCGTCATCGGTGCCGGTGCCGACGTTGCACCGGTCGGCGTACGTGGGCCAAGTGCTCGGCATCGATCCGAGTTTGCGCGGCACGGGATTGGCGCTGATCGAGTTTGTGGCGGGGCGGCAGCCGGTGTTGTTGCGCTGTCGAACGGTGCGTGTGGCGCCGAAACATCCGATGCCGGTCGCGCTGGCGGAGATTCACCGGGCGATCACGGCATTTCTGGTCGATTTTGACGTGCGGCATGTGGCGCTGGAGCAGACGATTTATGTGCAGAATTTTCAAACGGCGCAGATTCTCGGTGCGGCGCGGGGAGCGGCGATCACGGCGGCGGCGTTGCGGGAAAAACCAATATTTGAATACGCTCCGTTGCGAGTGAAGCAGGCGGTGGTCGGCGCGGGTCGTGCGAGCAAGGAACAGATGGCCCGCACGGTGATGAGCATGCTTGGCCATGGAAAACCGTTGGCGGTGGACGAGGCGGACGCGGCGGGCGTGGCGTTGTGCCACGCGTTCACTTGGCGGGGGTGAGCTTATTGAGGGGCATGATTCATCGTTCCCCTTTGGCTCGTTGAACGACATTGCCGAACCATAAGCTACCGATCACAAACATTAGGGTTTGACTCGAATGGCGCTAAGTTAGGCCCGAAGGGCTATTTTTGAGAGCGGGAGGGCGAGACGACCATTTTATGGCGTGGTTTCGTGGTTTCGTGAGCAATTGGTACGATTTGGGCCGGCGCTTGCGTGCTCTTGGTTCTGAGCGATTGGGTCGGGTTGGCACCTTATCAGCAGCGATGATGCGCAGCAGTTCCTGCCGGGCATGTTTGAAGGCAACTCGGTCTTGGCCTGCCGGCAGGCGCGCGCCAGGCCCTGCACCACGCTTGCCATCGGCACGCCGCGGTCGGTGTGGGTCTGCGGGTCGAAGTTCGATCACGATGTAGAAGCCCTCGGGTGAGCCGTTGAAGCTCATCCCCGTCGTCGCAGCCCTCAGATATGGCTGGCCCGATTCCTTCGTCAACTGGTTCGCGACGAGCTCGGTCGTCTGCGAGACGTCGCCGCCGAAGCCACCGCCTGAGGTTCGCAACGCCAACTCGTTCACACCCTGGTAGCGCTGCCCGGCGCGGAACTCGTCGAACCGCAAGAGGAACGGCATCTTGTGCGGCTCTTCGCTGGTCAGCGTGCCGAGCGACGCCGCGATCCCACCGGGAGGATTCGGTCCGCTGTTGCGCAGCCCGATCAGCGTCGAGTTCCCCTTGAGCCGCACGCCAACACGGTTGATCTGCTTCCCGTCGATCACGACCGTCGCCGGGTGCCAGGTCTTGATCCCATCGACCTGGTAATTGCTGATCATCGTGTCGTAGCCGGTCGTC
>JANNHA010000104.1:0-1621 GCA_031404135.1 Verrucomicrobiota bacterium
GTGAACGCCTTCAAACACCGCCAGCGGCTTCTCTCCTACGAAACCTTTGCCCTCGTGTTCGGCCTGATCCTGACACCGCTATTCTCGGTCGTGAACTTCCTCTACCGCCCCAGCGTCGGCACGCCCTTGTATTGGACGAGCGCGATTCTGCATCTGGTGGTTTTGGCGGTATGTGCGGTTTTGGCTTTTCGCCGCATGAAACGTCAACGCGAGCTGGCTCGTGTCCGCGTCGAGAATCTCCGCCAGCAGGCCGAGATTTCTCTGGCCAGCCTCGAAGCGGAACGGCGCGACTACCGGTGGCTACCGTGGGTTCTTGGGCTCTGGACCGGGCTGGCGGTACTTTCCGTTGCAGCCAACACCCCATTCCATGGCGGGAGTTTTGCCGCTGTCTCACTTCGTGTCGGCATGATTCTCGGTTTCTTCGCCGTGGTCGGAGCCGTTCTCTGGCGCCACTACCGCGTGAACGTCCTGCCCGACTACGCCCGCCAGCAGGAAATCCTGCGGCAGCTTGGCTGAAACGTCCGCACTCATATTGCCTGAACGCAGGCAACCATAGAGGCCGACGTCGTCGCCAAAGCGGCCTAAGTCAGTCCATCGTTCAAAAACCAAAAGCCGGAGCCAAAACGCTCCGGCTTTTTTGTGCCGTCGAATTTACGCGGCTATTCGACCAGTCAAGAGTCAAGGCACGACGTCTTCCGCTTGGTTCTTGGTTTCACATGAGAGGAGCTGAGCGGATTTTGGTTATACCCGCTCAAAGGCTTTTTTCCCCTGCGCTTCCGAGAGCTGAACGTACGAAAGCAATAACCTTTCTGGATGTCTCTAAATCGCGGTCACTTTTGACGGACATATGCTCGATATTTTGGAGAAATTTATCGATCTGCTTCTTCTGTAATTCCGACAGCTGTGCACCGGTTTTCGCCAGTTCGGCATGCATGCGGAATACGCGTTCAGGTGAAGGCTCGCCGACGAAGTTGTAACTTTCCGCCAATGTTAGGCCGACCAGCAGGCGAATGCGCGTCGGGGCATCTGATTCGTTCCATATGCTCACACACTTACGCGCGAGATGGAAACGACCTTCGACTGGTGTCACTGATCCTCCATAGCTGCTTGCCTTCTTGTCTTCAAAGTCGTCGCTCCCCGAAGTTGCGAGACGCTCCAAGTCTGGTTTCAATTCGCGAAGATCAGCCGCCCAGATCGCCCACAAAATTTCGGGCATTCGTATATTTGTCTTCGCGAGGTGCGGTTTCAGAATCTCAAGCAAACGCGGATTGAAACGGCGGGGGTCTATTTGCGCGAGTTGCACCAATGCACCAAGCACCCTCTGATAAATGTCGGGATCTCTGAGGCCAGCAAGCACCTGAGCGATGCGGTCGAATTGCTCAACACGTCCGCGCATAGCCAGTGCCCGACAAGCGCCCGCCAACGTGAAGTTGATTGTCTCGTCGGCTTGATCGTTTCCAAGCAGCCGGAGCAGCGCATCATCGATTTCATTTCCCGGGTAACGTAGAGGATCATCAGCAGGAACCAACAACTCAATCGCTCGGCCCCGTTCGTCCCACCCATTTTTGGGATCGTGCATCATCTTTACGATGGTGGCGAGCCACGCCTTTTCGTCGGAAAC
>JANNHA010000105.1:0-7599 GCA_031404135.1 Verrucomicrobiota bacterium
GCCTTTACCTAGGACTCGCCTTCGCCATCGTCGCCTTCGCCCGCCCTCAATGGGGCCGCATCGAAGAACCTTCGTTCGATCAATCGCGCGAAATCATCATCGCGCTCGATCTCTCGCGCAGCATGCTCGCCGACGACATCCGGCCCTCGCGCCTCGAACGCGCCAAGCTCCTCGTCTCCAGCCTGCTCGAACGCCTCGACGGCGAACGCGTCGGCTTAGTGGTATTCTCTGGTACGGCCTTTCTGCAAAGCCCGCTCAGCGCCGATTACGAAATCCTTCGCGAATTCCTGCCCGACCTGAACACCCGCTTCCTGCCCGAAGGCGGCACGGACTACACCGCACTCCTAAAAACCACCCTCACCGCCTTCAGCGCCGCCGACAGCGCCGACCGCTACCTGATCATCCTCAGCGACGGCGAAGCAACCGACGACGCGTGGAAACCCCTCGCCGCCGAACTCAAAACAAAAAGCATCCGCGTCATCGGCCTCGGCATTGGCACCAACGCCGGCGCGATGATCCCCGACGGCACCGGCGCGTTTGTGAAGGATGATCGCGGTGCCGTCGTCCTCTCGAAACTCGAAAGCTCCACCCTCCAACAACTCGCCACCGACACGAACGGCGTCTACGCCGACGCCAGCACCTGGGTCGATCTCGCCCAACTCATCCAGTCCACCGTCGAAACCGGCCGCAAGGGAGCCTTCACCGAACGCAGCCGCGTCCGCCTCGCCGAACGTTTCCAATGGGCACTCGCCCCCGCCCTTCTGTTTCTTCTCTGGAGCTTCTGGCGCGAATTCCCCGTGCGGCCCCGCCTGCGCGACATTCACCTCGCCTCCGCTCCGCCGCCCCTGCCGCCTTCCGGAATCTCAAATCCAAAATTTCAGATTCCAAATGCCGCCAGTCTGTTTTTCCTACTTATCACTTACACCTTAACCATTACCACTCCCCAACCAACCCGAGCCGACGACAAAAACCCGAAAGAGCCAAAAGAAACTCCGCCCGCCGAGATTCTCAGCAAACTCGCCGCCAACTATTCACAACGCGACAACCTCGCCGCCCTCGACTACGCCGAGTTTGCCCGCACCACCCTCACCTACGGCCAACGCCTCCAAACCGACAAAAAAGAAGTTCCCGCCGGCCCGGTCAACGATGCGCTCGCCGCCGTCAACGCCGGCCGAAAGCTCGACGCCAAAGCCGCTGACTGGGCCACCCTCCAACGCGACCTCGAAGCCTTGCTAAAGAAAAAAGACGAGCCGCCCCAGGATCAACAGCAGCAGGAGAAAAAGCCCGAACAAAAGAAAGAAGACCAAAAGAAAGACCAGCAGCAGGAACAGAAAAAGGAAAACTCCTCGCCGCAAAACCAAGAAGAAAAACCGCCCAAAAACCAGGACGAACAAAAAAGCGACTCCGCCCAAAAACCACCACCGCCGAAAGAGCAATCCGCCTTCGGTGACATGAAAGACAAGTCCGCCGAAAAATCCGACCAACCGCCTCCGCCCTCCGACCCCAACGAGCAGCAAAAAGTCGGCGGCGCTCCCGAGAAAAAAGAAAGTGCCGAAAACAAAGATCCCGCTCTCGCCGTCCCCCTCCAAAAACTCGACAAGCTTAAAGACCAGGATTCCCCGGCCCAACTCTACCAACTCATGCAAGGCGACAAGCCCACACCCAAGAAAAAGGGGAAAGACTGGTAAGCCTCTACACCCAATCGCATGCGCCGCCTCCACTCACCGCTCGCCCTCGTTTTCGCCCTGATCGCTTTCACCGCGACCTCCCTCGCCCAAACCGTGCGCTGGGACCCACCCGCCGGCACGCTCGCGTTCGGCCAGACGAGCGAACTCCAACTCGTCTTCGAGAATTGTTCACCCAAGGGCGACCCCGTCATCCCCGCAATCGACGGCCTCGTTCTTCAGCGCGCCGCTGGCGAGTCGAGCCAAACGTTCATCAACAACGGCAACGTCACCCGAACCAAAACGCTTGCCTACGCCGTCCGTCCCACCCAACGCAACCCCGTCACCATTCCCGAAATCTCCGTCGATACCGACAAGGGCCGCCTCACCCTCGCCGCCGCTAACTACTCCGTAGGTGACGCCACGATCGGCCAGTCCAACGTCTCACTGGAAAGCGTCGCCAACTCCCGCTTCGCCACTCCCAAGGATGTGTGGGCCGGCGAAGTTTTCCCCCTCAGCTACACCCTCAACGTCGGCCGTCGCTATTTCTACCAACTCGGGAGCAATCCCGAATGGAATCCGGCCCCGCTCACTGCCGACGAATGGCCGAAGCCCGAGGTCGCCGAAACCACCGTCGGCAACGACCAACGCGTCCTCATCACCTACAAAGGCCGCGCCCTCGCCAAAACACCCGGCCCGACCACGCTCAACGCCGCCGTCCAACTGATCAACATCACCACAGGTTCTTCCGGCTTCGGATTTTTCCCACGTCAAAACTTCGAACAATACTCGATCACCAGCACCCGCCCGGTGATCAATGTCCGCCCGCTCCCGACCAACGCGCCAGCGTCTTTCAACGGTGCCGTCGGTCAGTTCACCCTCAAAGCCAACGTCGTTCCCGTCACCGCGACCGTCGGCGAACCCGTCACGTGGACGCTCACGCTCTCCGGCACTGGCAACTGGCCCGACCTCGCCGGCCTGCCCGCCCGCAACGTCTCAAAAGATTTTCGCACCGTCCAACCCCAGGCTAAACGCACACCCAAAGAAGGCACGCTCTTCGAGGCATCTCTGGTTGAAGACGTTGTTCTCATACCGACCAAACCCGGCAGCTATAAACTCGGTCCCACCGCCTGGACCTATTTCGATCCCGCCAAAGGAGAATACCAAACCGTCACCACTCCAGCCGTCACCGTCACCATCTCGCCCGCCGCCGACGCCAACCCACAACCCACCGCCACACCTACCTCCGCCGCGCCCACCACCGACTCCGGTAAACCGCGCCCGCCCGCTCTGCCCGCCGCCATCCCCCGCGATCCGCTGCCCGACGACGGCGAAGTCGCCACGCCACTCACCGCACGCGCCTTCATCGCCGCACTCAGCGCACCCGCCGTCGCGCTGCTGTTCTTTTGGTTCTGGCTCGCGCTTCGGCGCGCTCGCACCACCGATCCGCTGCTCGCGCGTCGCGAAGCCCGCGCCCGCATCTCCGCCACGCTCACCGCCCTGCGCACCGCCGAAGACCAACCGCAAATCGCCGCGCTGCTTCTCGCCTGGCAAAAGGACACCGCGATCCTCTGGCAAATTCCGCAGGCCGTGCCTGGCCCGAACAATTTCCCTCCCAGCGAAACCCAATGGGCCGCTCTCTGGACCGACACCGAACGCGCGCTCTACCGCGACGCCACGCCGCTCCCCGCCGACTGGATCACTCGCGCCGAAACCGCCCTCAACGCCCAACCCGTGCGCCCGTTCTCCGCGCTGCAGCTCTTTAGACTTGGCAACCTGTTCCCCTTCGCCGCGCTCATCCTGCTCGCCCTCTCGCTCCCGACTTCATCGCTTTTCGCCGACGACGGCCGCAAGGCCTACGAGGCCGGCGATTTCGCCACCGCCGAACAAACTTGGCGCAAGACGCTCAGCGCGACACCCACAAACCCGACCGCCCACCACAACCTCGCGCTCGCCCTCGCCCAGCAAAACCGTTGGGGCGAAGCCGCCGCCCACGCCGCCACCGCCTTTGCTCAACAACCAGGCAACCCCGCCATTCGCTGGAACTTCGCCTTCACGCTCGAACGCGCCGGCTACGCGTCGTCGGTCTTCTCGGGTTTCGCCAGCGCCAATCCACCCCACGCCATAGCCCGCGTGCTCTCCGCGCCCCAGTGGCAATACGCCGCCATTCTCGCCGTGACACTCGCCGCACTCGGTGGTGCATTCCTGCTCTTGCGCGCCTATGGCAATGGCACCCGCTGGATGAAAACCTCTGCCATAAGTGCCATCACTGCCGCTGTAATTATTGGCGGTGCCGCCGGGTTCAGCCTCCGCGTGTATTCGCCGCTTAACGACGCCCGCGCCGTGATCGTCTGGCGCACCACGACGCTGCGCTCAATCCCGACCGAAGCCGACACGACGCAAAAAACCACCTCTCTTTCCGCCGGCACCGTTGCGATCGTTGACCGCACTTTTCTCCCCGACCGCTGGGCCCGCCTCAGTTTCCCCAACGGCCAAACCGGTTGGGTCCGCCACGAAGATCTCGTCCGCATCTGGGAATAAAAACCAACCGGCCTTCGTTCTTTCGTGCGCGCCGCTTTCTGTCCTTCACCGCCGCCCGAACACCAGTTGCAGCACTTCCTGCAAGTCGCGACCTATCGCCCAGGAGCCGCGTTTAGAAAACACCAGTGAACGGCAACGGTGCTTCTTCAACAGCACCTGATCAACGTCGAGCACGCGCACTTCGTCCGGAGCCAGACTCATCGTTTCCATCGGAGTCAGCGGCGTCAGCGAAAACGGCAGCCCCATCTCGTTGACGCACATCTCCCAACCGCCAACCAGCTCGCCAACCGGCAGCGGCTTCGTCAAAAGCGAAGGATAACGCGTCGCATAATCCGGAATGCGCCGCGTCGCAATCCGCAGCCGCACCGCCGTCTGCATGCGGGCGAAATACGCACGAAACGTATCCACACGTCGCGACCGAAATTCGTTATAAAAATCGAGCGGATCAAAGCCCATCAGGTTCATACCATTGTAGATTGCTTGCTGGTTGTGGCCGCCAAATTTCTTCCAATCAAACCAGCTCTGAAAATCACGCGACAACAGCACGCCCATTTCAAAATGCAGATGCGCCCGCTGCTTCGGAATCGCCTGCTCGCTGGAGCTTCGGCCCATCGTGCCCAACACTTGCCCCTTTGTAACAGTGTGGCCCGCTTCAAGGCCCGGCGCGATGGCCGCCAGATGCGCGTACAACGTATAAATTCCCGGCTCCACGTCCAGATGCTCCAGCACGATATACCGCCCATAATTGCTGTTGCCCGGGATGCGCCCGATGTAGCGAACCACACCTTTTAGCACCGCAAAAACCGGATCGATCGGCTCGCCGTGGCGATCGCGATTCACCGGCTTCAAATCGAGCGCTTCGTGAAATTGCGCGCCACCACTGCGCCGACAGCCAAAGAGGCCCGACTCAATTTCGCCTGACGCCGTCGGCTGCACAAAATCGGCGAGCGGCCTGCCCTCGAAATACGCGGCATTCGGCGTCGGCCAGCCGATATCGATGCGTTGAGCATGAGCCGATACAGCGACCATCACCGCAACCAGGAAATATCGTTTCTTCATGGAGAGGGTTTGGGTTCCTCCATCACCGACATCACCTCCGCGCCAATCGCGTCTGCCACCAACCGGCCGGGCAAGCTCAACGCCAGCCGCTCCTCGCACAAAGTCGCCAGCCCCTCGTCGGCGAGCCGCGCCGCAAGTTCATTCACCGCCGGCCACGGCGCGCCCGGATAACGACCACGCAGCGCCGCAAGGTCCACGCCTTCATTCATGCGCAACCCGAACACCAGCGAATCCTCCAACAACAACTCCGGCGTCAACGCCGTGCGATCTTCCGTGGCGCGTTCGCCACGCCCGAGTTTTTCGTCCCACGCCGCCAAGTCGGCGATGTTCGTGCCGCGCCAGCCCGCATGTTGCGATGCGGCCGACGGTCCGAGCCCGATCCACTCCTGCATGCGCCACGTATTCAGATTATGAACACATTGGTGCCCCGGCCGCGCGAAATTCGAAATCTCGTACTGCGCAAAACCCGCCGCGCCGAGCGCCTCCCAGGTTTTTTCGTACAGCTGCGCCTCGCGCTCCGGATCGAGCTTCACCTTGCCCTCGGAAAGTTTCACCCACAACGCCGTGTCCTCCTCAAACGTCAGGCAGTAAGTCGAAAGATGGTCCGGCGCCAGCGCCACGGCCTCGCGCACATCGGCCAACCACGCCGCCTCATCCTGCCCGGGCAACGCGAACATCAGGTCAATATTCACGCTGGCAAACCCCGCCGCCCGAATCCGCTCATAGGCGCGCAGCACTTGTTCGCGCGTGTGCGGCCGACCAAGCGCCGCCAATAGATCCGGCTGAAAACTCTGCGCGCCCATCGAAATCCGCGTGACGCCCAACTCACGCAAAACCGCCAGCCGTGCCTCCGTCACTGACGCCGGGGCCATCTCCACCGACCATTCCGTCGGCACACCGCCAAAACCTGCACGCACCGTTTCACCTAATTTTCGTAAATCGGATGGCGCCAGCAATCCCGGCGTGCCGCCACCCCAAAAAACCGTATCCACCGGCTTGGTCCAGTCGATCAGCCCCACCTCGCGCGCCACGCCTTCGAGGTACTGGTGCACCATGGGTGCCGTCGGCGAAACCTGATAAAAGGCGCAATAATCGCACGTCCTCGCACAGAACGGCACATGCAAGTAAACCCCCACATCACGGTGTGGCGGGAGGGATTCCTGCACGTTTTTAATATCGCTCATTGCAAACCTAAGTGGTTTATGTTGCCTTTCAGCTGATTTTTTTATCGGAAAATCCCAATGCAAAACAACCGCTTCCCACACGCGAGACGAATCTTCCTCGGACTAGCTGCCGCCCTGGCCCTCACACTGGTCGGCTGCCACTCCCCGGCGATCACCAACCTGACGCCCACATCGCTCCCAGAAAACCCGTCGCAAATCTACACGATTTCGGCCCGCATCCAACCACGCGACAGCGGTTACGTGCAGGGAACCCTGATTCCCAGCGTCGTGATCGAAGGCCAGAGCATCGTGCTGAAAAAGAGCGCGCTCGGCCAGGACATCTACGAGATCGACTACCAGACCCCCGGTGGCCGCAGCGAACTGGCGTATTACTTCCAAATCAATTACCAGATCCAAAACACCAGCGGCCTCACCGCCTCGCGAGAAGATTACACGCCCATCCAGAAGGCGCAGATCCTCAGCCGCTACGTGATCTCGATCGAAGCCAACCGCGGCCCCGTCGGCGCACTCGTCGGTATCAACGGTCGTGGCTTTACGCCAAGTGACATTGTTTATTTCAACGAAACACCCGTTCGCACCGTCTTTGAATCCGCCCGCTCCATCGGCTTCTACGTCCCCGGTATTGACGCCAACCGCAACTACCGCGTCTCCATCGGCAGTGGCAGTGGTCAGACTCCCGTCGGCACGTTCCGCATCGATGGCCCCATGGGCAGCGAACCCACCAGCACGGGTTTTTCCGCTCCCAATGCCGGCTCACTCATCGTCAGCCCCAGCATGCTCAACCTGAAGAAAGGTGAAAAGGCCGCGCTGACTTTCACGGCACCCATGACGGCCTCGGCCGGCGGCATCCTGATCGATGTCACCACCGACATTCCCGAAAGCGTCATCATGCCCGAGGTTATAATCCCGCAGGGCAGCAACACCGCCACGATCACGATCGAAGGCGGTCGCCCCGGCACCGGCAGCCTTTTCATCAGAGGTCCTGGCGTCAAAGAGCTGAACATTCCGATCAGCGTCACCGCCAAGTAAGACGCGTATCAAGTTTCACCCTACAAACCGGCGCCGCAACGCGCCGGTTTTTTTGCGCCCGAAATCGGTTTCCGGGTAGGGCGCGACCGCTGGGCGCGCCGTTCCGAAAACCCGGCGCCCCC
>JANNHA010000106.1:0-19172 GCA_031404135.1 Verrucomicrobiota bacterium
GTCGAGGTGCCCGTGAGTTCGATCTGTTTGAATACTTGGTCTTTCATAGCCGGATTCCCTTTTTCTCTCACTGACAGTCGCAAGAGGATGACTTGGAGGATTCGTTAAGCGCCTTTTCTACCGCTTCGCGTGTTTCGCCGGTGCGCTTCTGAATGCGGCCGATCAATTCCTCCGACTTGCCTTCGGCAAATTGCAGATCGTTATCCGTGAGCTTGGCCCACTTCTGTTTCAATTTGCCCTTGGTGATGTTCCAGTCGCCTTTGATTTCTAGTGTTGTCATAATGGTTCGTTTTAATCTTTCGTTTTCTATCGCCGCCAGGTTGGCGGTTAAAATGGCCCTAAAAACCCGCAGGCGTGTTCAGCCGATGGGGTCAACTCGCTACCAGCCTCACCGTCGTGTCGCCACGCAGGGCCTTCGAATACGGGCAGGTCTTGTGTGCTTCGGTCATGATGTGCTGGACCTGGGTGTGATCCAGACCCGGGATATGCGCATACAATTCCACGGCGAGACGGTAACCGCCCTGATCATCCTCGATCAGGCTGACCAGCGCCCGCACCGTTGAATCCTCCGCCGGCGTGCCCAGCTTTTTGGCGGAGTTGATCAACGCACCGTGAAAGCAGGCGGAATACGCTCCTGCAAACAACAGCTCGGGCGTGGGGCCGCGCGTTTCGAGGCCTTTTTCCAACGGATTCCCGAGCGTTGCATACCACAACCGATCGGTTGATTGAAGATTCCCGGAACGACCTCCCTTGGATATGGCTTCTGCGGTAAATAAAGTTTTCATACGGGCGTGGCGTGGCTCTGTTGGTTGATGGCAATAGGTTCCCCCATCACTCGGCCTACGTTACACGCTGGCTGGCGCCCTCGAAATGGGCTGTAACCCTACTGCGCCATCTGGCATCGCGGGGTAAACCCGCTCCTACAGACGAACCAGCCGGAGCAAGCTCCAGAGCATTTGACCCCGTGCGAGCCAGTAAAAACAACGGCTCGGCGACGACGGCGCGTCGCCCTCAACCTAAAATTCCCAACGGAGCAGTGCTTAACTAACGACTATGGTTTCCGCTACCAAAGGAATGCATATCTCAATTTTCGTACCGGCGCGACGGCTGGAATCAATCGTGAAGGTCCCGCCCACATAGGTCGCTCGCTCGCGCATGCTGAGCAGGCCGAGTCCGCCGTTTCCTTTGCGTCGGGCCGGAAGGTTCTCCGGATCAAAACCGAGCCCGTCGTCCTGGATCACCAAGCGCACCGAACCACGCCATAGCGTTAATACTATGGTCACGTGCTTGGCCTGAGCATGCGTTTCCACGTTCATTAGGGCTTGTTGAAAGATGCGGTAGAGCGCGAGCTCGATGTCAGCGGGCGGCCGCTCGAGCAACTCCACGCAGGCCAGTTTGACCGCCACCCCGGTCCGCGCGGTGAATTCGGTGCTGGTGGCGCGCATGACGGCCACCAGCCCCAGTTGGTCCAATATACTGGGTCGGAGATTGCGCGAGATGCGCTCCACTTCTTCGGCGGTGTGGCCGAGCATCGTGCAGAGCTGGATCGCCGCATCTTTTGCCGGACCATCGTGAGTCGAAAGACTTTCCGCCAATGCCTGACTGCGAAAAACGACCGCGCAGATCAGCTGGGTAATGTTGTCGTGCAACTCCATGGCCACGCGCCCGCGCTCGGCCTCCTGCACCTGCACCACGCGATGCGTCAACGCCCGCAGCATTTCCTCGGTCCGCCGTGCCTCCGTCATATCCGTCACCACCATGCCGATGGTGACGCGCCCGGAACTGTCCTTCGCCATTTCGCGAACAGAAATTTGCACCGGCAGCCGCGAGCCATCGCCGCCATGCAGCATCACTTGCATTTTAGAGCCCGTCGTCGCGCTCTTTTTCATGAGCGGCCGGAGAAGGGCCTGATCCGCTGCGGAGAGAAAACGGCGAAACGACGAACCGGTCACCTGCTCCAACGGACATTTGACCATGCGGGCGAAACACCCGTTGGCGTAAAGGATCACCTTGTCAGCGGTCAACGTCAGCGCGCCTTCGTTCATGGATTCAATGAGGACGCGGTACGTATGCTCCGCGCCTTCCAACGTGAACAACTGCAGGCCCTTTTTTTTCGTCACCACCACCACATCGACTTCGCCATCGCGGATGGCGCGAATCGTCTCTTCCGCTTCGGCCAGGCGGACTCTGAGACTGGCGACTTCGTGGGCCGGCAGAACACGCGAGAAATTATTATGCCGAACCGTTTTCACAGAACAAATCGACCTTTCTCACCCAGGTCTAAAAGGCTGAACAGGTCGGTGATGCTCGATAGATTGCCGATGAATCGGCGCACGGGCAGCGGCAGTTGAATAATGAGTGTTGGCGTCGCCACGATTTGATGGGTGCGCGCCAGACCGGGCTGTTGAT
Organism: Verrucomicrobiota bacterium; assembly: GCA_031404135.1. GTDB lineage: Bacteria > Verrucomicrobiota > Verrucomicrobiia > Opitutales > Opitutaceae > JADKHC01. The sequence continues at coordinate 2,410 of JANNHA010000106.1, forward strand.
AGATGTCGATTACTTCCAGTTTTACTCGGCCCTTCAAAATCGTTTCGCACAAACCACGGACGCGCAGCACGGCCTGATGCGAGCGGTCTGTGGCACCGGCCACGAAAAGCCGCAGAACGTATTTATCCTTGGGCCGGTCGGCCGTGCGCTTCGCTTTGACCCGCTTTGCGGGAACAGACGTTTTCTTAATTTTTGCTTTCATTGCGCCCTCACTGAGGAGCGTAGATCCAAGCCAACCAGCACGCGTTCGGTATCAGAGAGAGTGCCAATCACGGTTCGCATAGGGCTCGGCAACTTGCGCACCACCGTGGGCACGGCCAAGATTTGGTCACCTTTGGCGAGTTGCGGTTGTTTCTTCAAATCAATCACCGTGATGTGATAGCGGCCTTTGAGATGGGTTTCGCAAATCGTCTTTAGGTTCGCGAACGCCATAAGCGATTTAGTCGTCTGATCGGTGACGTAGAGGCGGAGTTGCCAGAGCTTGGCGGGCACGCGTCTGGGCGCAGCCGCCTTTGGCTTAGGCTTAACGGGTTTAATTTTCGTTTTCATTAGGCACTCCTCACTGGTTTTGGTTTGGTCTGCGCGCTGGCCGCCACTTTGAGATCCGCCTGACGCAGGATGCCGGAGGCGGCGCGTTCCGTGCCGAGCACGAACGTGCGTGTACCGACCTGTTCGGCAATGCGGCGCAGTTCCATAGCTTCGCCTTCATAATCAGAGCGCAGATCGCTGATCTGGCGTTCGAGCGCGGTGCGTTTGCGCTCCACTTCGCGCTTGAGCTGCGCGGCCTCCTGCTGGCCGGCCAGCACGGCGGCTTTTTCGAGATCGCCTTGCGCCACGCGGGCCGAACCGGTTAATACGCCACTCACACCGATGTAGGCGTCCACGACGTCGATGCCACGATCCGAAATCAGGAACTCGCGGATCTGGTTCGAGTGCGCCATGCCACGCGCTTTGAGCACGTAGAGCACACGATTGCGTTCACCGTTGCCCTCGAAGTCTTGCAACAACACCCACGCATCCATGAGCGACGACATGGCGGTTTCACTCGCTTGCAGCGAGTGGCTGCCCTGCGTCAGGCTGGTGAAGAGCGAGGTGACCTGCCTGGCCTTTAGAAAATCGATGAGGCGCGTAACCATTCCTTTGCCTTCGGAATCGGTGCCGGAGTCCATCAAGCTGGTAATGGGGTCGATGATGACAACGTGCGGTTGAAACTCGGCGATCTCCTTGAACATCGTGGCCAGATGCATTTCGAGGCCGTAGAGCGAAGGCCGCGCCGAGTGAAACCGCAGCAGACCCTTTTTCACCAACGGCTCCAAGCGCAAGCCGATCGAATGCATGTTGCGGATGATCTGGTCGGGCGATTCCTCGAAGGAGAAAAAGAGCACGCGTTCGCCCCGTCGCGCGGCGGCCTGGGCAAAGTTGGAGGAGATAATGGTTTTGCCGGTGCCGGGTGTACCGGTGAGCAGAATACTGCTGCCCCGGAAAAAGCCCTTGCCGCCCAACATCGCGTCGAGTCGGGGAATGCCGGTGGCAATGCGTTCGCCCGACACCTTGTGATTGAGCGAGAGCGACGTGATCGGCAGCACGCTGATGCCCTCTGCGCCGATGAGAAAAGGAAACTCGTTGGTGCCGTGCAACGCACCGCGATATTTCACCACCCGCAAATGGCGCGTGGCAATCTGATCGTTGACGCGGTGATCGAGCACGATGACGCAGTCGGAAACGTATTCTTCCAAACCGTGCCGCGTGAGCGATTCGCGCCCGCGCTCGGCGGTGATGACGGCGGTGACGCCCTTAACCTTGAGCCAGGTGAAAAGTCGGCGCAGCTCGCTGCGCAGGATGGCCTCGTTGGGCAAACTGGCGAACAGCACTTCCATCGTATCCAGAACCACGCGTTTGGCACCAATGGAATCGATCGCGTGACCGAGCCGGACGAACAACCCCTCCAGATCATACTCGCCGCTCTCTTGGACCTCGCTGCGCTCGATGTGAACGTAATCGATCACGACCTTCTTGCGCTTAACCAAGCCGTCCAAGTCAAAGCCGAGTGAGGCGACGTTGGCCTTCAACTCTTTCTCCGTCTCCTCAAAAGCCATCAACACGCCTGGCTCGTCGAACTGCACGGCGCCGCGCACGAGAAATTCCGCTGCGAGGAGCGTCTTGCCACAGCCTGCGCCGCCGCAGACCAGCGTGGGACGACCACGCGGCAAACCGCCGCCGGTGATTTCATCAAGACCTTGAATGCCGGTGGGACACTTGGGCAAACGAGTCGCAGGGGGGCTGACTTTGGCGACGGGAGATTTCATTAAGGAGAATGATTTTATCACGGCGGGTGTTACGACACCCAATTGCGGTTGGCGTATGGGGTGAAACCCTACCGCCCCGCGTTTCGGACTATTTTACGACCGGCATACGGATTTCCCCCGAGTGGCCCAAGATGCCGAAGCCGTAGAGCAGCCATATAACCACAGCGGCCACGACAACGAAGTTGAGAATGGATTTAATCGCGGAGGCCATCGGGATGTAGGTGTTGATGAGCCAGAGCAGCACGCCAACGACGATGAGAGTGAGAACAACGGAGATAAGAGACATAGGAGATTTTGGTTTGGTTGAGCCTGAAGATAACGCAAATCGCGAGAAATCCCCATGGGGTCTAACCCGACGCTAGGAACCCGGCAGCCAGCGCGCCTCCGACCGCAGGGCCGGACCTCGTGTCCGTGCCGGCTCGATCACAAACGGCGCGTCTTAGTCATGCGTAGCGCCCTAACTTCGTTCAATCGGTGGCGCGTCGTCAGGCTCGGGCTGCGCTTGGCTTTCGCTAACGGCCGTGGTTCGGCTACTCCAGATTTCCAGCAAAACCAGGGTGACCGTCAGCACCACGGGGCCCAAAATGAGACCCGCTGGACCGAACAACATCAAGCCGCCCACCACAGACATAAAAACGAGAACGGTGTGAAGCTTGAGCCGGTTCCCCACCAAGATGGGACGCAAGAGATTGTCGATCGTACCCACCACGAGCATGCCCCAGAGAGCGAGGATCAGAGCCTTTTCCCAGTGACCCTCTGAAACCAAAAAGAGCGCCGCCGGAAGCCAAACGACAAAGGCACCCACCATCGGCACCACCGCGAGCAGAGCCATCACCACGCCCCAAAGCAACGGCGACGACAGGCCCAACCACCAGAACATCAGTCCACCTAACAGGCCTTGCACAGCGGAGACGGCCAGCGTGCCGTACACGGTGGCGTAAATCGTATTTTTAACCCCGCTACACACCCGATCCATTTCAATTTCCGAGAGCGGCGACAAAGAGCGGAGTGACTGAAGCGCTACGACGCGGTCGCGCAGGAAAAAGAAAAGCAGGTAGAAAACTAGGCAAAAGCCAATCACCTGGAAAACCGATCCCTTTACTATCGACCCTGCAGTGCTGCTCAACCAGGAGGTGATCCCTTTAATGGTTCCAGGCAGATCGATCTGCTGCTCAATTCGGTAAGCCAACGCCGCCAGACGCGGCTGAGCGTCCAGCGCCTGCCGCCACTCGCCCGAGCTGATCTTCGCCTCGATGGCTTCCGCGCCTTGCGCTGCTTGCTGGACAAGCCGCTGTCCCACGAAAGTCGCTGGGACGACCACCATCAGGCCGATCACCAACACGGCCACCCCGGCCGCCAGACTGGGCCGCTTGAGCTTGGCTTCCAGCCACCGTTGGAACGGTGCGAACAGGATCGCGAGCGCCAAGGCCCAAGCGACCGCCGGCAGGAATGGCACGGCCAGACGGTAGCAAAGAAAAATTCCCAAAGCGGTCGCCACCGCCAGCACCAGAGATTGGACGCGGTCCCTTAATCGAGTGGCTGCAATACCTCTGTTCATTAGTTGTGTCGATCCTGAGGATAACGCGAATCCCGAGGAGTCTCCATGGGGTCTAACCCGATGAGAGAAGCGTCGGCGAGCCGCCTCGCCTCCGACCGTAGGGCCGGACCTCGTGTCCGTGCCGGTTCGATCACCAACGGCGCGTCGGCGAGCGACGGCCCTACACCACAAAGATCCCCGGAGCACGCTCCGGGGCATTGCAGAAATTGTAGGAGCGGGTTTACCCCGCGATTCAGCCAACCCATCGCGGGGTAAACCCGCTCCTACAGACGAACCGGTTCGATCCGGCGACAGCAGCGCGTCGCCCTCCACCGTAAAACACCTCACGTAGTAATCCTACGGCTTCGTCATGCGCAGCGGATCCAGCGCTCGATCCAGCGCGGCGGCATCCATCAACTTCTTCTCCAATACGACCTCGCGCAAGGTCCGCCCGGTGGCAAATGCCTCCTTCGCCACCGCCGCAGCCTGATCGTATCCGATAAATGGATTCAACGCCGTGACCAGCATGAGTGAGCGCTGTACGAGTTCGGCACAGCGCACCTCGTCGGCCTCGATGCCGTGCACGCAGGTGTCGGCAAAAGCGCGCGCGCCATTCGCCAGGCAATGAATCGCCTCATGCAAGGAGTACGCGATCAGCGGAATCGTGACGTTGAGTTCAAAATGTCCGTCGCGACCGCACATCACCACCGTCTGCGCGAGGCTCTGCGTGTAGAGACAAACCTGCACCAGCATTTCGCTCATCACGGGGTTCACTTTGCCCGGCATGATCGAACTGCCCGGTTGCGTCGCCGGCAACCGAAGCTCCCCAATCCCGCTGCGCGGACCCGAACCAAGCAATCGTAGGTCATTCGCGATCTTCGTGAGGCTCGCCGCAATGGTGGCCAACAGACCGGCCACCTCGACCGCATCATCGCGCGCGGCCTGCGCTTCGAAATGATTCCGCGCCTCCACAAAGTGAATACCGGTGCGTTCGCTGAGAATTCCACAGACTCGCGCGGCGAATTCAGGATGACAATTGAGGCCCGTGCCAACCGCCGTGCCTCCGAGCGCGAGTTCTTGCAGCGCGGCGACCGCCCTATCCGCTCGCTCCACCGCCTTCGCGACCTGAGCGGCATAACCCGAAAACTCCTGCCCCAGCGTCAACGGCGTCGCATCCATGAGATGCGTGCGACCGATCTTTACCACAGCACTAAAGGCACGCGATTTCTCGGCGAGTTCACTGCGTAAATGGTCGAGCGCCGGCCGCAGCTTTTCCCGAAGCGCCACCGCCACGCTGACATGGAGCGCCGTCGGTATGACATCGTTCGAAGACTGGCCGCGGTTCACGTCGTCATTGGGATGCACCGGCTTTTTCGAGCCGATTGGCTGACCGGCCAGCAGACTGGCGCGGTTGGCGATCACTTCGTTGATATTCGTATTCGTCGAAGTCCCCGAACCGGTTTGAAAGATATCGATGGGAAAATGCGCGCGCAGTCCGCCGTCCAGAATCTCCTGCGCGGCCTGCTGGATCAGCCGGCTCTTTTCTGAGTCGATAAGTCCAAGTTCGGCATTGGCCACGGCGCAGGCAAACTTCACCAAGCCGAGCCCACGAATGAAGGCGTCGGGCATCGTGTGCCCACTGATCGGAAAATTTAGCACGGCGCGCTGGGTCGAAGCGCCGTACAGCGCATCGTCTGGCACCTGCATTTCACCCATCGAATCACGTTCGGTTCTCATCGCCCAGCATGGCCCAATAATCAACAAGAGGCAAAAAAAGAAAAGAACACCGGAGCAAGCTCCGAGGCATTTCAGAAAATTGTAGGAGCGGCTTTACGTCGCGATTCATCCAAAGCATCGCGGGATAAACCCGCTCCTACATCCAACCAAGCCGGAGCAAGCTCCGGGGTATTGGACCCAGCGCGAAGAAAACCCGACGCGGCGATCGAGCACCGAACTGGGTTGGACGAGAACCCCCAGATCCCACGCATGGTTTCACCCCATATCGCACACCCTCAAACTCGCGCATTGTAAGCGCGTGAAAATTCAAGCCACCCACGGCCTATCAATCAGCAGTACCGAAATCATTTCTGTTTCGCTACTCAACGACGCCCCACGCCCAGCGGTCACGGCTCACCTCACCGCGGTCGATGGAAAACCATTTCAAGCCAGCGTTGCCACCGCGCAAAGCTCCCAACCCATGCCACGCTGGAAACGGGCCGTCGATATCACCTTCTGCGTCGCGGCACTGCCTGCGCTCGGCCTGTGCGCACTCGGAATGGCTGCCCTCACAAAAATCGCCTCGCCCGGCCCTGTTCTCTTCCGACAAGAACGCATCGGTCACCGGAACCGGCGGTTCATGTGTTACAAATTTCGCACCATGACGGTGGATGCCGACCCCAAGGCCCATCAATCACACTGTGAAAATCTGATGCATTCCAACGCGCCCATGGCGAAATTGGATGCCCATCGCGACGACCGGATTATCCCTGGGGCTTGGATTCTGCGCGCCACGGGCATGGACGAACTGCCGCAGCTCCTCAACGTGCTTAAGGGCGACATGAGTCTGGTCGGACCACGCCCCTGCATCCCCTTCGAATTCGAAAAATTCCTTCCCTGGCAACGAGAAAGGTCCAATGCCGTTCCCGGCCTGACCGGCCTCTGGCAGGTCTCGGGAAAAAACCGAACCACCTACGAGCAGATGATCGGCCTCGACATTCGCTACACCCAAAACATTTCGTGGTGGCTGGACTTGAAGATCCTTCTGCTGACGTTTCCGGCTCTCGTTGGACAACTCGTCAATACCCACCGCGCGCGGACGATATTGGCCAAAAACATTCCGGATGTTTTGCCCTGTTTGGCAGGCACCGAACCCAGCCGCAGCCAGCTCGCCGAGCCCGCCCACGTCGCGGCGTAAGCTTCGGGGCATTGCAGAAATTGTAGGAGCGGGTTTATCCCGCGATTCATCCATTTCATCGCGGGATAAACCCACTCCTACAGACGAACCATCCGGAACGCCCCATCGCGCCTCTAGGCGCACAGCAGCCTCACGCCACTACCCGAAAGCCCCTTTGTGCCTTTTTGTGGCCAACCCTCCGGCATCGGTATTTATCGGCGTTCATCGGTGGCCCAATTTGCTTTCAATCCACGGCGCGCCCAGCGGTGTTTGCCTAACCTCGAGCCACCGACTTTTTGGGCCGGTGGCGTTTCCCTCGCGTTACGGAGCGACTTTGTCGGTCACCGCTTGTTTGGATTTCGCCAGACCGTCTTTCAGGGCGGCGTAGGCTGTTTCTACATCGGCCTTCATGACATTCCAAGTCGGCAAGGTCGCGCTGGCGATTTCAGTGAGTTGTTTATCAAATTGCGCCGCTTTCTCGCGCAACTCGGCCAGTCGTGGTTTGGCCTCGGCCTGCACGGCTTCGCTGGACTTTTCGATATTTGCGGAAAGCTCATCCAAGCCCAGATTCAGGTCGGTAAATTGCTCACGCATCGCCATCACGAATTGAGTCTTTTGGCCAAAGTTGAAATATCTCTCAGAGGGAGGGACTTCGTTGTCGGTGGTCTGGACTTTTACCGATGGCTGAACCATCGCATGAGTAGAGGAAACCACAGGTTTATCCGAGGCCGGTTTGCTGCCGAAAGCGAGCGAAACGGTGAGAAAGGACGCGGTTAAGAATAGCTTTTTCATGGTATGATTTGGTTAGTTGCCTTTTTGATCCCAAAATCTAGCTCAATCCACGCTGATGAGACTTCGCTCCGACGAAGAGGTCTCTGGGCCATCCCGCCAGGCTCCCGCTTCCTCCGGCCGAGCGCCACCCTCATAACGGTTCAATATCTGCCCATCGTCACTCGTACAGGCCGCCACAGCACGTTGCGCCAAAAGCCGGCGGATGTTTTCCAAGAGCTCAGCAAATGAAAACGGTTTCGCCATGATCAAACCGTTGCGAGTCAGTTCGCCCAGATCATCCTCTTCGTAGGGAATTCGTCCCGACATCAGAATCACCGGCAGATTCACCATTGAGGCCCTGGCTCTGCGTAGTAGTTCAGTTCCGGTGAGCCGGGGCATTTCGTGATCCGTGATCAATAAATCAAAGCTGTCGGCGCTCAAGGCATCCCAGGCCATCTCCCCGTCATCGGCCGAGGTGACGGAATATCCTGCCTGACCTAAAACCGCCACCAGGATTTCCCGGATCGCGGGAACATCGTCGACGACGAGAATGCGTGGGTGATCGGGTGCTGATTCAAACGAGTCGAACAACGAGGGCACGAGCGGTCTCGGCGTCGAGTCGACGAGCGACAAGGCAGTAGAGGGAATCATGACTGCGCACGAGCTACGTGCATATCGAACGGTTTGGTTGCGGTGACCGGGGTATCGATGGCCAAGGACCGCTGAAACTTGCCGTCCATCGGCGAGCGGGAATGAAAACCGAAATCACGCTCGCAGACGGGCAAGTCGCGGATCGGCTGTTCTTCGAAAACGGTTCGGGTGGAGGCTGGATAATATTTCATAACGAAATTTCGGTGATTCTAGTGATGTCAAAAAGTTCGGTGAGGAAGCAGGGTGCTTTTCAGTTTCGATAGAGTACGCCAGATTTCAGAAAAGGATTATGGGGTGTAGCCCCCAGCAATTATCTTTTTGATGGTTATGCCTGACACGCTGGCGCAAGCCTGGGTAGGTCAACACCCCATAAACATTCGCTCGCGAAAAGCAGGGCTTCCCATTAATTGATGTGAAACGCCCGCACCGCATCACCTTCAGGGAATCATCCGTCAGACAGAACACCACCGGTCCCATTCCCAACCGGCAACCACAAGCATCATGAAACGTATCACTGTATTACTGGCCGAAGATCACGACATTGTCCGCGAAGGCCTGCGCTCCCTGCTGGAGCTGAGCGGCGACTTCGAAGTCGTGGGCGAGGCAGCCAACGGCCGCCAAGCCGTGGACATGGTCATCAAGCTCAAGCCTACCGTGGTCGTGATGGATATCGCCATGCCTCTGCTTAATGGTTTCGAGGCCACCCGCCAGATCCTGCTCGCGACACCCGCCACCAAGGTCTTGGTGCTTTCCGCCCACAGTGACGACGAATATGTCGCTCGCATGGCCGAAGTCGGTGCCTCGGGTTATTTGGTCAAACAAAACTCCGGCCAAGTCCTCGTGCATGCCGTGAAAGAAGTCGCCAGTGGCCGTAAGTATTTCAGCGCTTCAATCTTGAAACGCGTCGAAAACGCAGAACGAAAATCCCGCGAAAGCGGTACGGCTCCCGGAAAAGCAAAACGGGCGCTCACCTCGCGCGAAGCCGAGGTATTGCAGCTCGTGGCCGAAGGTGCGGCGAACAAACAGGTCGCTGCCGAACTAGGCATTAGCATTAAAACGGTGGAGAAACACCGGCAGCAATTGATGGACAAGCTCGACATCCATGACACCGCCGGGCTCACCCGACACGCGATCGCGACCGGCGTGATCGAGAACAGCATTCAAGGGACCACCTCCTGATCCCGCTCCCAAAATCCGCGCGGAAAGTTCAGCGCCTGGCGAGCGCCTCCAGTGCATCCGCGATCAAGCGGTCGCTGCGACAACGAGGCATCTTGTTCTGGCCGCCCCAACGCCCGCTGGCCTTCTTCCATTGTTCAAAGACGCCCGCCGGAACGATGCGAACCACCGGAACCGCCAGACCCGTACCCTTGCGCTTTGCCTCATAGTCGTCGTTGCGAATCATCAGCTCTTCGTCGAGCGCCGCAGCCAGTTGGTTCTGATCAATCGTTTGGGTGGCCTTCGAAAGCTCAATCCACCACTCATGCCGGCCCCGGTCCCTGCCCGCCTCCACATTCGCAAACACCGGTGCCACATGAAAGTCAGCCACCTCCACGCGCAACCTCTGCCCAACCAGCACCAGCGCATCAGTCAGGTCCTTCTCTATCACGTGCTCACCAAACGCACTGAGCTGAAGCGCGATCCGCCCGGCGTACACCAAGCGCGGAACCTTCGTGGACACAAACCGTACGACATCGCCAATCACATACCGGCACAGACCTGCGGGCGTCGTCAGCAGCAGCACGTAATCGACGCCGGGCTTCACGCCCTCAAGCGGCAGGGCATGAACACCCGAGGCGCCGGGATTTTCGGCGTCGAAACGATCCATTGGCACAAATTCAAAAAATAACCCCGCCGCCGTCATCAGGCGCAGGCCCGCCGCTGCCTCGTCATCCTGGGCCGCAATGAAACCTTCCGAGGCCGGGTAAACCTCGTGGAAATTCACCGCTGGTCCGAGCGCGGCCTGGAGTTCACCGACAAAGGGACCGATCGGTACGCCGCCGTGAATCAAGCATTGCAAATTTGGCCAGAGCTCGCCGAGGTGCCTGACCTGAGAACCTTCGCGGCCCGCCAAGAGACGAAGTTCCTGCGCAAGGATCAAAACCCAGCTCGGTATGCCAGCCACCAGCGTTATATCTCGTCGCAAGGTTCGGCGAACGATCGCCTCCAGCTTGAGCGGCCAGTCGGGAATCCGGGCAATGGCTTCACCCGGTTCGTACAGCAGCGTCTTCACCCAAAACGGCATGTCCTGCGCGGTGATGCCGCTCAAATCACCTGCCGTCGCAGATCTTGAACCATCAATCGGAGACAACGCCGTCGAACCGCCAAGGAAAAGGTGCCGCCCGGCAAAAACATCCCGCCGCCCGGTACGCACGGCATAGTACATCAACGAGTCGAGACCGGCCTTCCGGAAATGAGCCAGCATGGCCGTGGTGACAGGGATGTACTTGGTGCGCCCGGCCGTGGTGCCCGAGGAAATGGCAAAGGAGTCGCACCGCCCCGGCCAGAGCACGTTTGCTTCGCCCAACTTCATCCGCTCGATGTACGGAATAAAGGCCTCGTAAGGCCGCACCGGAACACGCTCGCGAAACGTTTCGTAACGCATCCCACGCTCAAGGCCAGTGTCACGCCCGTACGCCGTGTCGGCGGTCTGCCGGGTCAATTCACGGAAGGCCGTCTGCTGACAGAGAATGCCATCGCCCTGCCGAACCAGTTGCCCAGCGGTATGGCGCATCAACAAGGCGGCACCCTGCCCCGCAAGACCCGCTCGCACGCTCCGAAGCAACCCCGCCGGAGCGGCTGCTCGATTCTTTGTCGCAAGCGGGCGAGCGTCCGTGGCCGTTGTCATGCAGCATTCCGGATCTGAATCCGCCGCATCCGCCGATAGAATCCCGAGAAGAAAGGAAGGAAATGGGTGCAGTGAAAGATGAGCGAGGCGTGCTGCACGGCAGAACCAGCCCGGCTCGAAACGACGTGATATTCGCTCACCGGAAAATAGGCGCGATGCGCGGCGGCCATCGCAAAACGGGTCGGCGATCCGGGGTCGAGCACCGAGTCCTCCTTCTCCGCATAGAGAATGAGCACCGGAGCTTCGGTGAGCGGAAGGAGCCCAGGCTGAAAATAGGCACTTGGCGATTGCAAATGTTTAAGAGATTGAACGCGTTCACAAGCGCCCTCCGCGCTGATGCCAGCGATCGTACCGACCACCGCGCCGTGGAGATCGGCCAGCTCATGCGCCGTCATGATGGCCCGCACCGCCGTCTTGTTCTGCGCGCCCGCATCGAACATCTTTCGAAACACAGTCCGGGACTTCTCTATGGTCTGCGAACTAACCACACCGTCTCCCAAATAGGGCCGAATCGCACGCCCGAGCAGCGTCGACGGTTTGCCGCCGCACGCCGGGATCAAATCTTCCGTACAGGCAACCGGACTCACCAGCACAATTCCCTCGATCGCAAGAAACCGGCCATCCATGCGATGACGCCGAAGCCATTCCAAAAGGAGTCCCGCACCAAAGCTAATCGCCAGAATCACCGGCTTGCGCCCGGCGCGTTGCAAATTCTCCATCAGATCGTCGAGCTGCGCAAAGAGCAGATCCATGTTGAAGCCCTGCCGCGGATAATTGACGCAGTAAAGGTCGCCCTGACGCAGCAGGAAATTGCGCATCAAAAACACCGAGTCGGTGGAGTCAGGAACAAAGCCTCCCAGCACAATGGTGGGAGTTGTGCCGGACCCCACATCGTGCCTGATCTCAGCATACTGACGGGGCTCGGCGCGTCCCTCGGCCAGAAGCGTATAGGCTCGTCCATGGGCCAACGGGGAGAACAGCATGGCCGGCGGACGTGGCCGTAGCTTTCGGCCGGCCGTGCGCAGAAGCATGCGTAAAGGAGCGGGCGGGGTAAAATAGTCCAAAGTCGACAAGAGACTCTGAACGGGCGAAGGAAGGGCGTGGGCTTGCATGGCTTCAGGAGGGGGGATGCCGGCGATTAGTATGGCGGTTGGTTTTGGGAATGCGATTGGAAAGTAGCCGCGTCACCCGTTCCACGAGAACGGCCGGGCTGTAGGGCTTGGTCAGGAAATCGAGTGCACCGAGCTCGAGACCGAGATTGAGCGAATCGGTGGTGGTCCACGCGCTGAGAATCATGATCGGGGTGGACGCCGTCTCGGGATGCCGCCGCAAAATCTCGCACACACCGAACCCGTCGAGATCGGGCAACATCAAATCCAGAAGCACCAAATCAGGTCGGGTGGAGCGGATCATTTCCAGCGCCTCGAGTCCGCTTGAGGCCATGAGTACATTGAAGCCCGCCTTGGTGAGGTGGAACTCTACGAGCGCATTCGCGTCGCTTTCATCATCGACCGACAAGATGGTGGCTTTCACGACCCGTAGTTTGCCACGGATATGTGCCGGAACGCTGACGCATACGTTACGTTTGGGAAAACATGCAGTCGAAACGCCGTATTTCGGCACCCCTCCCGATCACCGTCAAAATGTGACCGATTCTCCACCGAAACGTCACGGTTTCGTCACTCTGATCGCCTACACTTTATCCGCTATAGCAGTCTAACCCATTACCATGACCACACACGTTTTCGTCGGACCGGACGGCAAAGCTTATGCAGAACATAAACCAGAGGAGGGCGGCTTTCGCGCCTATTTCGATGGCTGCAAGTGGCTGATCACCTTCCCGGTACGGAATAGTTTGGCGCACTGCCATCATTACTTTGCTGGTGAAAATCTCCCCACCTCCGCCAGCCAGTGGGTCGTGCGTCTTCTGGTGAGCGGCAACCACCGTTTCCCAGCCTATATCGAAAGCTGCTAAACAAAGCCCCACCGCCAAAATACGCGAAAAACCGCCAGCTTTGGACGAGCGGCCAGAACCGTTGAGGCCCGACAAGAAATCAGGACGGCAGTTTCCCCTTGGATGCTTCCTTTGTAATCAGAAACGCCACGAACTCGCTTAGCGTCAGCTTCCGCTTTTCGGCAAGGTATTCACCCAGCACGAGAACGTCGGGTTCGAGGTCAAGAAAAACGTTTCCGTCAACGAGCAACTCATCAGGTTTCGAGGATGCATTCATAACGTGATTTCCTGGTTGGGGCGGACAGCAAAACCTCACAGACTTCTGGAACAAAAAACAAGCCTCCAGCGGCCATTGTGAATAACTTGTTCGCCAGCACCCGCGCGAAGGACACAACCGCCCTCCGTGCAACGGTGAAAACCAGCGGCCCTTTAACGTTTCTTACCCCAACGGAGCGTACCGGTAAAGCGCTCTCCCTTGCTCAGCTGGCGGCGGCACCGGGTTTCTTGATCTCGTCACTATGGCGGATGTCTCGGGCCTGAAAAAGAAACACCATCTCCTCGGCAATGTTCGTCGCGTGATCGGCGATGCGTTCGATCGATTTGGAGATAAACATGAGTTCGAGCGCGCGGGAAATCGTCTCGGGTTTCTCCACCATAAAACTCGTGAGCTCGCGGTAGAGCTGCTTGTTGATCGCATCGACTTCGGCGTCGCGCTGCACCACGGCCACGGCCTTGCGCGCATCACCGTTGAGGAAGCAGTCAAGGGCATCGCGAAGCATCTCGAGCGCTATGTCGGCCATGCGCGGGATGTCGACGTAGGGCTTGAGCGGTGGTTCGGCCGCCAGGCGCACGGCGCGGCGGGCGATATTGGTCGCTTCGTCGCCCACGCGTTCCAAGTCGTGCGAGGCTTTCATGCCGACGATCACGAGGCGCAACTCGGTCGCGATCGGCGCGCGCAGGTTCATGTAGCGAATCGCTTCGTCGTCGATCTCGATTTCGAGCCGGTCGATGACGTCGTCGGCTGCGATGACTTGATCGGCGAGCGAGATGTCGCCCTCGACCAAGGCTTTCAACGCGCGCCGGACCTGATCCATTGATTTTTCACCCATCAGGATGAGGTGCGAACGGAATGTTTCTAATTCGGCGTCAAAGAAGCGTTTCATGTTTTAGGAGCGAGGAGCGAGGAGTGAGTAGCGGGTAGATCGGAATAGTAGGCTTTAGTTCTTCGATTTGCAGGAGAAGGGGTTGGTTTCGCGACTTAATTTTTATGCTCGCTACTGGCTGCCCGCTGCTCGCTACCGGCCGGTTCGGCTCAGCCGAAACGTCCGGACACATAAGCTTCGGTCTGCGGGTTGGCCGGATTCATGAAGATGGTTCGGGTATCGGCGTACTCGATCAGCTTGCCCATGTAGAAAAAGGCGGTCTTGTCGGAACAACGCGCAGCCTGCTGCATGCTGTGCGTGACGATGACGATCGTGTAGCGGGTTTTCAGCTCGTGGATGAGCTCTTCCACTTTGGCGGTGGCAATCGGATCCAGCGCGGAGCAAGGTTCATCCATGAGGATGATCTCCGGCTCGACCGCGATGGCGCGGGCGATGCAGAGGCGCTGCTGTTGACCACCCGAAAGGCTGAGTCCGCTCTCGTAAAGACGATCCTTCGCTTCGTCCCAAAGGGCGGCGCCGCGCAGACTTTTCTCAACAACTTCATCGAGGCGGGCTTTGTTGGTGACGCCTTGGATGCGCAGGCCGTAGGTGATGTTTTCGTAAATGGACTTCGGAAACGGGTTGGACTTCTGAAAGACCATGCCGATGCGTTTGCGGAGTTCGATCGGGTCGACGTCGCGGCGGGAGATGTCGATGTCGTTGATCTTGATCGAACCGCGTTTGATGGCGGTGTCGTCGATCAGATCGTTCATGCGGTTGAAACAGCGCAGGAGCGTGGATTTACCGCAGCCGGAAGGCCCGATGAAGGCGGTGACGCGTTTGTCGTCGAGCTTGAGGTTAATGTCGAAGAGCGCCTGCTTCTGACCATAGTAGAAATCGAGATTTTCGATGTCGATGATGGTTCGGGTGCCACCGGCGGCGAGCGGGCGGGCGGCAGGCACGATGGGGGCGCGCGTGGTGGGCGTCGAGGAGGCGGCGGGAGGAGTGTCCATGGGCGCGGTCGTAGTGGATGCGGCGGTTACCATTTATAGCGGCTTCTGAGTTTATTGCGAAGAATGATCGAGGCCGCCGCGATGGTCGCGACGATCAGTAGAAAAACGAATGCGGTGCCGTATTGGACGCGTTCGGTATATTCATTCTGCGGGATCTTGGAGCTGACGACGTAGATGTGGTACGGCAGCGCCATGACGCCTTGAAAAAAGAAATCGCTGAATTTTTCGACCTGCCAGGGGAGCTTGTCGCTCATCACGTAGGCAGCGGTGAACATGATTGGGGCGGTCTCGCCAGCCACGCGGGCGATGCCGAGAATCGACGAGGTGAGAATGCCCGGTAGTGCGTAGGGCAATACCGATTTCTGGATCGTCTGCCACTTGGTCGCGCCGAGGGCGAGGGAGCCTTCGCGGAAACCTTTGGGCACGGATTTAAGGGATTCTTCCGAAGCCGTGATGACGACGGGCAACACCATGAACGCGAGGGTGAACCAGCCCGCCATGAGCGAAGTATTCCATTCAAAGTAGATCACGAACATGCCGAAGCCAAAGAGGCCAAAGACGATCGAAGGCACACCGGCGAGGTTGAGGATCGCCAGCCGAATCATGCGTACGACCGGACCCTGCCGTGCATATTCCGAAAGGTAAATCGCGCTCGCGACACCGAGCACGAGGGCGATCGTCATCGAACCAACGATTAGCAGCACGGTGCCGACGATGCAGGGGAAAATGCCGCCGGCGGAATGCGCGATGCTGTCGAGGAGCTTGATGTCAGGCGCAGGGCGGCCCTCGGCCTTGGCGGAGGATTCTTCTTTTTCGCGAAAGGCACGAAACTCAGTGGCGCCCATCTCGCGTTTTTTGCCCTGATATTCGAAGATATTGAGTGTCTCTGGCGACTGGGTGAGGAAGACGGTGTTAACAAAGGGGAACTCAGAGCGGAAGACGGTTCGGGAACCTTTGATGAAAATGTCGCCAAAAATCAGCGCTCCGCAGAGCAAAATCACGTACGTCGCTACGCGGAAGATCCAGAAGCAGGAGTTTTCCCACTGGCGGATCGCCGTGGGTTTGGAGGCGTAGGGGTTTTTGACGTCGGAGGTCATGGGATCGAAAGGTAGGGCGCGACCGCTGGGCGCGCCGTTCCGAATGCCCGGCGTGCGCCCGTTCCGAATGCCCGGCGTGCGCCCGTTCCGAATGCCCGGCGGGCGCCCGTTCCGAATGCCCGGCGGGCGCCCGTTCCGAATGCCCGGCGTGCGCCCGTTCCGAATACCCGGCGGGCCCGGCGGTCCCGCCCTACCCTCGGAATATTGCAGACGGTGTTCATGGCGTTCACCCGATGGAGATTTTGTAGCGGCGCACGATGACCTGCGCGACGTAGTTGATGGCGAGCGAAAGGAAGAACAGCACAATACCCACCATGAAGAGCGCACGATAGTGGATGCTGCCATTGGCGACCTCGCCCATTTCCTGCGCGATGATGCCCGTCATGGTGTGCACCGGCTGGAAGATCGCCCCGAGCCCGGCCGAGAAATCGGGAATCTCGATGCGGTTGCCGGCGCAGAGGAGGACGACCATGGTTTCGCCGATCACGCGGCCAAAACCGAGCAGAATGGCCGCCATGATGCCGGAGAGCGCGGCGGGAATCGTGATGCGGATG
>JANNHA010000107.1:0-1775 GCA_031404135.1 Verrucomicrobiota bacterium
GAATCTGCGAGAGAAAATCCATGCGAAGCTCAAATGGGGTTGCGGGTCGTAACAGACTTTTTCTCGGTACAAAAATCTTTTTCCGTTTTCTTTTCATGGGCTCATTCGTTTTTGCAACCTATAGATTAAGTGTATAGGATGTGGGCCAGGGAGTAATTGATCGAAGCATCGCCGAGCCGATGGGGCATGAAGCGGGCACCCGGTTCAGACGGCCGCGAAAGCTCGAGTGGCGTCTCCGAAATGTGCCGGCCTCGAACAGCACGCAGTATGCCCCAAATGCCTGAGCCGACAGGCAGAGCAATAGCACGCGCGAGTGCTCGAGCCTTTCCTCGATTTTAGCTAGAATGCTGTCGCCGGGATTGATTACACAATTTTCAAACCACACCACCTTCAGCCGCTCCGCCAACCGCGGCATCACGGCCTTGTCCCTGGACGAGTGGCGGAGGACAAAGTGATATTCGAATTCTTCGAGCATGGTCATCTCCGGTCAGACTTTCGTGCGAGGTCCATTGTTCGGCATCACATCCGGATACGGCCCGAGGAACCGCTCGCCGTTGAAGTGGATCATGTGGTCGGGGTCTTCGGCGATCCAGACTTCGGATTCCCAGGCGATGTGGGAGACGAAGGTCTGCATTGTGCGGCGGGACTCAAAGGCAGTGACGAAGACGAGGCCCGCTTTGCAACCGGCGAACAGGTACTTGAGTTCCTTGCGGCGCTTGCCGTCCACGGGACCGGCGCTGGTCACGGCTTCGATAAGCAGGAGCCAGTTTCGCCTGGTATCATGGACGATGACATCGGGAATTTTCGCGGCGGAATCCAAGGTGACGCCGAGCGCGGCCAA
Organism: Verrucomicrobiota bacterium; assembly: GCA_031404135.1. Taxonomy (GTDB): domain Bacteria; phylum Verrucomicrobiota; class Verrucomicrobiia; order Opitutales; family Opitutaceae; genus JADKHC01. Next base: position 842 of record JANNHA010000107.1, read on the forward strand.
ACCTGCGGTTTCCAGATGGACGAACTTGTTTTCGGTGTCGCCGATGTAGAGCACCACGCCACCAGGGGCAAAGGCGGGACAGAAGTTTTCGATGATGGCCTTGATAAGCGGATTCTGGCCGCCGGGCGAGAGCGTGACGTGGGAGCCGTCGGACAATGTAACAGGCACCCGGGCGAGGTCACGTTTTCGGGCAATTTCGTGCTTCAACGTTTCGCGACTGGCGAGGTAATGCAGCAAGGAGGGTTTCCATTCCCGGGTGCCGAACTTGCGGAAGAGATCGAGGGCGGTTGGTTCGATTTGATAGACCGTCTTGCCACTGTTGGTCGGGCGGTTGGGGTCGTCGGGATTGCGCAGCAGCAGGCCTTCCTCGACGAAAAATTTCACCGCGTCGTCGCGGATGGTTTCGCGGGTGTTGGGTGCGTAGCGATTGCCGTAGGTGGTTGCGATGAAGTCAATGATGGGGGTGATGCCACGCAAAGGAGCCTGCGCGTCGGCCCATCCGGCATCCGGCCGAAGGTCGAGAAGGGCCAGCAAGGTGTAGGCGGCGGTTTCGTTCCGCTGCTTCGACCCGAACTGCAAAGCCGTGAGCGCGGCGATGGCTTCGGCGAGCCGCTTTTTCCGGGCGGCGGCTTTGCGGCTGGGTTTATCGGCAGGCATGAAGATGTTTGGTGACGAGTTGGTCGATTTCATCCTGCGAGAGATCGAGGGTTTTCATGTCGCGGCCCATCGCTTGGAGTGTGTCGCGGTCCGGATAAGCCAGGGTGCGAAGGTCGGTGGCGTTGACCTGGGTGTGACCGCTGAAGCGCCGGAAATACTGGTCAACGACGGTGGAGTTCAGGAAGGCGTAGAGGCCGACGGCCAGGGTGTTCCGTGTTTTGGCTGCAACATGTTGAAAGATAGACGCATTATTAATTGTTATGAAAGTGGCACGTTC
>JANNHA010000108.1:0-21806 GCA_031404135.1 Verrucomicrobiota bacterium
GCGACTTGGGCTTTTAGATCGGACATAATTGTTGCCTAGACACTATAACTGCGTGCGCGACGCAGGTGTTAAATTAATCAAGAGTGCTTGTCCCCCGGAACGCGGGTTGCTCCGGGTTTCCCCGGAGCCTATCCGCAAAGAGGTGGGCGCCGCGTTAACAACAACCAAAACCTCCAAAAAGGGAGAAAAGCACATGAAAACCACAGATAAATAGTTCGGGCTGGATGTCCACAAAGATACGATCACCGTACGTGGATCGCAAGAGCGGCGAACTGCGGTTGTGCCAGCTCAGTGCCGATGAGTTTATGCGCCGGTATTTGCTGCACGTGCCGCCGCCCGGGCAGCACCGCCCGTGAGGGACTTCGGCTGGATGCACCCGGCCGCGACGTGATCGGGTTGGACGATGAAAACATCGGCTCGGCTTTGCGGCGGCGCGATCATCGCCGCTGGCCCGGCCACGCCCCCCGATTACTCACCGCCGCCGGTCTATCGCTCAGCGACCCAAAACCACATGTCACCTATTAAGTGACGTGTGGTTTGGCTAACCCGGCCGCTTTCCTTGGTGGACGGCCATGAGTCAGGCCGGTAGTTGGAGTGTGCGCTCGGCGTCGGGCATCTGTTTGCCGGCGGTGACGAAGGAGTTTATCCGCTGACGCGGCAATCCCAGCATCTGGCCGAGATTTACCTGTTGACCGTATTTCCGCAGTTCGGGGCGCAATTGCATGCGCAGTCCGTTCCATAGCGGCGTGTCCTTGCCGGGGCGAAGGGTCGCCCCGCCTCTCGCGCGTTGCCGCTCGAATCGAAACGCCATGGTCGAGTGTTTCGCCATCTCGACGGCTGCGGCGACGATCACCTCAACAATTTCACTCGGGAGCTCGAAACGGAGGGCGATTTTGCGGTGAGACATGTCACCTATTAAGTGACGTGTGCCGGTCGAAGTAAGCTCGTGAACTGGAAATAGGGAAAGGGGAAGCCCGCCGCCTTGTCCACTCTAGCGCCGGGCCAGTCCCGCAGTGCATCTTCAAAATGTCACTTAATAGGTGACGTAAGCCAGGGCGAAGAGGGGGAAGTCATGTCACCCATTAAGTGACATGTGGGTCCCCGTGCAACGGGCGGCGAGCCGAACAAGTGTTCGAGTTGGATAAATGAATACGGCGAAAAGTTCGGCAATGTTGCTGGAAGCAGTGGAAACGTGCGCCGACACGGCGACGAGCCCTGCTGCGCCTCGGAGCGAAGAAGTCAGACGTGCCTCTGGCCAGTCGCAGCCGGAAAGGCAGCTGGCCGATGAGCAGCAACAGCATCGTGCAAGCCGCGATGACGAACCAAGGGTTATACTGGCACCCCTCCAAATTTAGACTTTAGCTAGAGCGGTTTGGTTTTTATCCGCTGAGGATTGAAAGGTAGGGCGTTTGCTCCGCAAGCGCCGAGGACGATGCGGAGCATCATCCCTACCACGGATCACAAAACAAAAGTCCAAATGATACGGTACATTGGTAAAAGAAAAGCAAGGAGTGCCTAATCTACAGGGCCAATGGACCGCCTATCATCATAAATCCCGCAGACTAAAAACCACTTATTAACACTCATTAATGGGAATGAAAGGAATGTAATGCGCGGTCTCCTGTTTGAGAACGCACCCGGCAAGTGAATGGCATCGTTGTCAAAAAATATATTATTCAATTAATCACCAATAATGAGTGTATATTAGTGGTAAGTGCAACTGCGCCTGCTCGGATCATTACCGCCGAAACTAACGCCAAGGGGGAAAGCTCCCGAGACGAAGGTGAAAAGCGAAGTAACCAGATCAGAACCGTCCGGTACGGACCCGTACGCCGGGTGGTGTGGGGGCCGGAGGCTAATTACCTCCGGCTACCCGATTCGGCGGATTCATTCTGGTTTTTGTGCGGCCAAGAACCTTTTGTATTTTGCTTCGGAAAGGCGCCACATAATCCAACCAAAGAGTACTCCGGCCAAAGCTCAGATAATAACAGATACAAGTATTCTCGAGGGTGTCAGAGAGGTCTCTGAACGGCGGTTCACGATGAACGTCATGAGAATAAACATAGGCAATCCCCAACTTAGGACGCCATGAAGTAAGATAAAAACAGTCTTCCCCTTGGTTCGCGTGAGTTCCCACTTTTTGAGGTTCTTTGGCATTTCGGTAGTCATAATATTTGGAGAAGGATTCTTTGCCGAACGCCGCGGCTCAGACACCGCAGGGGCGAAGCCCCGGAGGTTGTCTGTAGCCGCTCTGGTTCGCCTCTGGGTTCATTCTTCCTTGATCGTTTTCAATGACCGTTCTGTGCCATCAGGATCGCGCCAAAAAAAACGTCCGCTTCTCGCAAAATCTTCCACTTGGTTCGGGTAGAGCGGAATTTCTTCGAGCGCCCCGTATTCTGGCCAGCTCACAGGCACTGTGAAATAGGCGACTCCCTTCGTCTCTTCTTTCTTAACGACGACATACATCCGAAGTGGCATATCTCTTTCGAGCGACATTCGGTAACGGAGGTAAAGCCGCTCACCACGCTGGATGATGACCGGCTCGACGGCGAAGAGCTTGGCATCGTAAGCGCGACCAGGAGCGGGCACGGAACTGCATCCCGCCAGTATCGCCGCGCAGACAAACGCTAGAACAGGGAGAATGATTCTCATAGCTTATGGCGAACGTTAATAGGGCGCGCCGTGGTGGCGAGGTTGAAAACAGAAAGGAGCGAGCTTAGGCGTTGTCGGTAGCGTCTGGTGCGTGCCTAGCATGGGAGTGAACTGACGGGGTGAAAGTCCTCGATGCAAGATACCAAAAATGGAAACCAAAGCATCAGACAAAAGCAACGGCGGTGTCGCGAGACGGGTGGGAAAGAAGCTCGAGTCAATCCGACGAGCCCACGAACAGGAACGGGCTACAAGGCCGATGACGCGGATGAGTTCGCATCACAGAACGGAGTCCCGGATTCACTGTCGGAGGTAAAGCACGGGGTCGTGTCGGGAAAGTCACCTCCCTTACCCAAGGAGACCTGCGCCGCAAGCAAGCCCGTTGGAAACGGAAGGCAGAATTTTTAACACGAAGGACGCAAAGAACGCGAAGGGCGGATGGGCGGGGGGGGTGGAAAATTTTAACCGCTAATTTGCGCTCATTGACGCTAATACGGATGAGGATTCGAAGGGCAGATTTTTTGAACCAAAGATTTTACGGATTGCCTAGATCGAGCTTCCGAACATCTGCGACCATGAGCGGAGTCAAGCGGCGGAGAAAGGCTGCGGTTAGGGTGGACTCTGTAGTTCGCCTGTCGTTACCCGCCAGAACCAACGACACAGGCGTAAGCCCGGTGGCGTTATCCCGCGATGGATTGGCTGAATCGCGGCGTAATACCGACGTCTCTTGTTCTTTGGACTTTGGTGGGGCGGATGGTCCCTCATCCGCCTCGGTCAATGGCGGAGCATTGACCCTACCTTCGATCACTTGCTCCGGGGTTCTTTACTTGGCGTTTAGGACTTGGCGGACGGTTTGGTTGAGGCCGGTGGCTTCGAAGGGCTTGGCAAGGTAGGTGACGCGTTCGGTGTCGAGGACGCCTTGCTGGCTGAGTTCGAGGCTGTAGCCGCTCATGATGATGACTTTCAGAGCGGGGTCGTCTTTGCGGAGGCGTTTGACGAGGTCCAAGCCGGTCAGGCCGTCGGGCATGATCATGTCGGTGAGGAGGAGGGCGATTTTCTGCTCGCGGGTGGCCCAAAATTCGAGGGCTTTCTGGCCGTTGACGGCGGTGATGACTGTATAGCCGGCGTGGCGGAGGACGGCGAGGGCGGCGTGGCGTACAAATTCGTCGTCTTCGACGAGGAGGATGGTTTCGCGGCCGCCGATGGTGGGTGGAGAGACCGGATTTTTGGAGGGGCTGGCTTGTTGGTGGGTCGAGGCGGGCAGGTAGATGCGGAAGGTGGTGCCGCTGCCGGGTGTGCTTTCGACTTCGATCCAGCCGTCGTGGCGTTTGACAATGCCGTAAACAGTGGCGAGGCCCAGACCGGTGCCTTTGCCCTGGTCTTTGGTGGTGAAGAAAGGTTCGAAGATGTGTTCGAGGGTGGCGGCGGTCATGCCGCTGCCGGTGTCGGTGACGGTCAGGCAGACGAAGCTGCCGGGGCGGGCCTCGGTGGATTTACCGGTGTCGGTTAGATCGACGACGGTGGTGGTGAGGGTGATGCGGCCGCAGGTTTCGATGGCGTCGCGGGCGTTGACGACGAGGTTCATGACGACCTGTTCGATCATGCCGCTGTCGGCGTTGATCCAGGTGGCCTTGAGGTTGCCTTTGAATTCAAGGCTGATGTTTTCGCCGATGAGGCGGCGGAGCATTTTGAGGACGTTGCCGAGGAGGGAATCGAGATCGACGAGCTTTTTTTGCATGACCTCGCGGCGTCCAAAGAGGAGGAGTTGGCGGGTGAGGTTGGCGGCGCGGTTGACGAATTCCTGTTGTTCGTCGAATTGGGCGCGCATTTCGGGGGAGACGCCGGGTTCGTCGCGCATGAGGCCGATGTGCATGAGCATCGCGGCGAGGATGTTGTTAAAGTCGTGGGCGACGCCGCCGGCGAGTTGGCCAACGGCTTCCATTTTCTGGGCATGGATGAGCTGGCCGTGGAGTTTTTCGCGTTCGTCTTCGGCGCGTTTGCGGCGGGTGATATCGCTGGCGACGCCGAGGTATCCGCTGGGGCGGCCCTGGCTGTCATGCATGCCGGTGATGACAAGGATGACCTTGAGTTCGGTGCCGTCTTTGCGAATGAAGGTCCATTCGTGGGAGTCGGGCTGGCCTTGGTCGGAGAGGGCGGTGAAGGTGCTGATGCCGGAGATTTTTCGGTTGAGTTGTAGCGAGAGTTCAGTGGCGCGGTTTTCGATTTCCTCGGCTTTGTGCCAGAGAATCGGTGTGGCGCGGTTGACGATTTCGGCGCTGGAGTAGCCGAGCATGTGTTCGGCACCGGTGTTGAAGAGGGTGACGAGGCCGTTGAGGTCGCCGGCGATGATGGCGACTTCGGTGGTGGCGGCAAAGACGTCGCGGATGAGGGCGTTGGCCTGGCGGAGGTCGGTGTCGCGCTGGCCGATGACTTCGAGCATGCGGTTGAAGGCGTTGGCGAGGAGGCCGAGTTCGTCTTCGTGGTCAATTTTAGCGGTGGCGGTGTAGTCGCGGTGTTCGGTGACGTGGGTAGTGGTGGCGAGGAGGGTGGAGAGCGGGCGGAGGAGGTTGCGCCGGACGCCGAGGATGAGGACAAAGCCGACGATGGTGAGAGCGAAGGCGACGGCGCCGGCCATGATCGTATATTGGGGGAGGCGGGCGTAGAGGGGAGGCAGAACTTTTTGAAGATAGAGGTGGCCAATGGTGTTGGCGTTACGATTGACGGGTTCCCAGAGGTTGAGTTCGTCGGCGGTGAAGCGGTGGCCCGATGGTTCGACGGTGCGAGGGGTGGAGAAGGCGATGGCATCGCGGTTATAAACAGCGAAAAGTTTCCCTTCGGCGTCGTAGAGGGCGGCGATCACGACGCCGGGCTGAGTTTCTTCGGCGTAGATGCGGAGGTAGGCGTTGGCCGAATCGGAGCCACCGAAATCGAGTGTGCCGGGCAGGACTTCGAGGAGGAGGCGCGAGGTGTTTTTGAGGGCGTCGAGCTGGCGGGGTCGGAAGGTTGTGCTTTCGTAAATGGCGACGGCGACGGCGACGCAAAGGAAGGCGAGCCCGCTGGTGAGCAGGATGAGGAGGAGGATCCGTTGTCGGATGGAATGTTTGAGAGTGAGGCCCGACATGGTCAGTTTGACGCCTCCAACGCGTTACGGACGGTCTTGGCGTAGCGGAGCATCTCGGTGCTGATCTTGAGGTTGGATCGCTCCATGGCGGGGCGGCTGACCTCGAAGAGGACTTTTTTCCCTTCGGCAACGAAGTGGATGATCGCCCCGCGTTTGATGGTCTGGTCGGATTCACCGACGGTGAGCACGGGTTTTCCCTTCAACGCGACGAGCCAGCTTTCTTCTTGGTAGGAATCGGTTCGGCTGAAGAAGACGGCGTGGCAGTGGGTGGCTTCTTCGGGGGTGGCGATGGTGCGGATCTCGATGGGTCGAGGACGGGTGATGGGGCGTGCTTCTTGTTTGAGGTCGGCGGCGATCGGGCTGGGTCCGATGATGCCGATAACGATGGGCGAAGTGTCGGATTCAAAGGTGCTGGCAGGCCAGCTGGTGTATTGGGTGAATTTGACGAGGTAGGCGGCCTTGACGCGGGATTCCTGGGCCATGGACGGTTGTGAGGCGGCGGCAATGGTTTGGGTTGAGATGGCGGCGACGGGTGGTTCGGCACGCGCGATCAACCCGGCACCGGCAAAGGTGCAGAGGGCGGCAGCGTGGAGGAGGTATTTCAATGGCACCCTGCGAGCTGGAGCTGAGATTCGATTCGCGGCGTTCATCGTGGATCTACCATTTACAGGTCGTTGAAACATAGACATTGCGCTGGATTTCAACGATGGGTGCGAGCGTGGAGGGGCTCATTTCCGGATGCTGGGAATCAAATAAATTCAGTCCGACGAGAGCAAATTCCCAATGGGTGTTCAGATGCCAGGCCAGCCGGAAGTCGCCGGTGAGGTAGGGGTCGATTGGGGTGCCGGGAATCGCGTCCACGAAGCGGAGGCCCACGTCGAGTTGCCAGTGTTGGGCGAAGTCGAGAGAGGAGCGCAGGCCGTAGCGGTGGCGGGGTGATTGGGCGGAGAATGTGGTTTGGCCTGGTTGTAAATGAAGGACTTCGTCGTAGAAGCTGTAGGTGGCCTGCAGTCGCCAGTTTGGCGTGGCTTGCCAGGTGGCGGTGAGTTCGGCGCCGTAGGACTTGCCATCGGTTCCGGCGGATTCCAATTGCAGGGGCACGACAAAATGGGTTGGTGCCGGGGTTGACTCCATGAAGGGCGTGCCGCGCTGGAATACCTGGATGGACTGGAGGTTGTTGTAGTAGGTGGCGAGGTCCAGACTGAGGCAGGTGGCGGGTTGGAAGCGATAGCCCAGCTGGTAGGTGAGTTGGGTGACCGATTGTTGGTTATCCACCGACATCTGCCGGATGATTGTCAGTGGTGGATCGATCACGGCGGCGTCGAACAGAACATTGCGTTCGAGCATGGAGGGGGTGTGGACGGCGCGACTGAGCGAGGCCCAGGCGGTTTGTTTTTTGGTGGGTTTCCAAACGAGATGCAGGCCTGGCTCATATTCCATGCCGGTGACGTTGTTGTGCTCCACTTTTGATCCGAGGGTGAGTGAGAGGCGTTCGGGGATGATTTGAATTTCATCTTCGATGAACCCGTTGAACAGTTTTTCGCGCGGATTCGGATCAGGGAATACCACGCCGACTTTTCCCTCTAAGTCATGGTTCACGATGCGGGCACCTCCGCCCCAGACGAAGGTTTGTTGCTGGCCCCATTTAAATTGGTGGGTCAGGTCGAGGTCGAAGGTGTCGTTGTGAAAATTATTGCGAAACTGGTCACGGTGTTCGCGTGCACAGAAGCTTTGCACGGTCAGGATTGAATCGTTGGAAAAATCGCGGGTCCAGCGGACCAGTGCGTGGGCGTTTTTTTGGTGCAGGTTCTCTGGATTGGCGTTGCGAAAAGGCGGGGTGAGGGTCGGGTAATCGTCGGGTGCGTGGAGCAAGGTGTCGGAGGCCTCGGCTTGAAACATCAGTTGGCTGTCGGGCGACAAATGACTGTCGAGGCGCAGGCCGACGTGATAATCCTGCCAGCGGTCATTTGCCGCCTGGCCGTTGGTGAGGCTGGCCGCGTGGGTGTGGGAACTGGATCCGTAGAGGCGTGCCCACGTGGCTTGGCCAAGTTGAAAGCCGTAACGGGCATAACCAAATTCTTTTTCGGTGCCTGCACCTGCGTTGAGGAATGCGCCCTGGGTTTCGCGGGCGTTTTTGGTGGTGAGGGCGATGACGCCGTTGACGGCATTGACGCCCCAGACGGTCGAGCCGGGGCCACGAATGATTTCGATGCGTTCGATTTCCTCGACCGGGGGGCCGGCGGCTTCCCAGTACACGCCGCCGGAAAACGGCGTGTAAATGGTTCGGCCGTCAACAAGGACCAACTGTTTGTTGGCGAACCGTGAATTATTGCCCCGTGCGCTGATGGCCCAGTCGTGGGAATTGATCTGGGCAACCTCCAGCCCGGGCACATAGCGCAGGGCTTCGGGGATGCGGGTGGCGCCACTGCGCAGGATGTCGTCGCTGGTGAGAACACTGATGGCGGCTGGTATATTATCGAGTGGTTCGGCGCGTTTGGAGACGGCGGTGACTTGAATCTGGGAAAGCTGTTCGAAGGAGAGCGAAGAGAGGGCGGGCGAGTCGGCCCAGAGAGCGGACACCGGCAAAATTCCTGCGAAGACTCTGGCCAGGTTTTTGAGCAGGCGGACGATGATTTTGGGGTTTGCGGCCATCGTTTAGAATGTGCTCACGAGTTTCACGTGGACGCCGCGTTGTAGTTGGTAACGTGGTTCGGTGAGTTGCGGGCCCATTTCGTTGTGGCGGGGCGCTAGGAGGTTTTGGCCGGTGACGATTAGTTCGAGTCCCGTGCGGATTTCCCAAGCCACCCGCAGATCCGCTTCGAGATAGGTGTGGACGGCGTAGGACGGCACGGCGCCGATCCAGCGGAGGTTGAGGTCGAGCTTCGTTTTCGCTGGCAGGTCGATGCTCGTGCGCAGTCCGCCTTGATGTCGGGGCGCGCTGTCGGTGAGCGAGTCCAGCGATTGTTCACTGGGTTGTTTGGCCCAGGCATCGATTTTCAGGTAACTGTAGAAGGGGGAAAGGCGCAGCCAAGGCGTCGGCTGCCAGACCAGCGCAAGCTCGGCACCGAGTCCGTGTGCCGTGGCGTAGTTAATCAGGGTCAAGGGCGTCACGAGGTGCGCAGGGCCGGGCGAGGTTTCGAGGTAAGTGCCCGCCGTGTCAGGTATGCCGAGGATGAGGTGGTTGTAGTCGTGATAGAAAAGGGAGAGATCGCTCGAAAACTTTGAATGCAGCTGCATGCGCCAGCCGGCTTCCCAGGCCATCAGGGTTTCGCTATCGACGTTCGGATCGCCGATGGCACGGACAACTAGGGGCAGCGGCAGGCTGGGGGTGGGTGCGACGTGCTGGATGTTAATGGCCGCGTCGGCATCGGTACGGTTGGGGATGCGCACGGCACGACCGACACTGGTCCAGAAAGTCTGGTGCGCAACCGGCGTCCAGAGGAGCCGCGCGCTGGGCAAAAACTCAAGACCGGCGAGGCTGTTGTGTTCAAGTTTCACCCCGAGCGTGCCGCGAAGCCGGTCGGGGAGGATCACGATCTCGTCCTGGATAAAACCATTGAAAAGGCGGAGGTTATAATCGGCCGGGCGATAGCCACCAGCGAGCCCAGCCACCGTGTGGTCACGGCTCAAACGATAGCCGGCGCCGCAGGTCACGGTGTGGCGCTCGCTTGCATTCCAGTTCTCCAGCAGGTCCAGGTCGAACGTGTCTCGGGTTTCCTGAATCGTGATCGAATCGCGATCAGTGTGGTCCCAGTAGGCTTGTAGGGTGAGGGTGTTGTCGGCGGAAAAATCCCGTGTCCAGCGACCGTGGAGGTTGACGCCGTTGACCTCGTTGGGTCGGGTGAAATCGACCATGCCCGATGGCGTCGCCAGCGTGGTAAGCCGCTCGCGTTCGCCTTGGTAGGCATCGGCTTGCAGCGTGAAGCGGTTGGGCGTGGTCGTTGATTCGGTATCGAGCCGGAAACCGCCTTGAGTCGTGTGCAAGCCGTCGAGGGCGTCGGTGCCGTCGGGGAGCTGGCTGGAGTCGATGCGGTTGTAGCTGGCGTAAACGCGCATCCAGGTGGAGTCGTTTAAAGCGAAGCCTTGGCGCGCCCCGGCTTGGATGAGTTTTTCGGTGCCGACGCCGCCGTAGAGCAGCGTGCCTTGGGTGTCGCGAGCGGATTTGGTGAGGATGTTGATCACGCCGTTGACGGCGTTGGCGCCCCAGAGCGCGCCGCCCGGGCCGCGCACGATTTCGATGCGATCGAGGTCTTCCAGCATCGGGTTGACGGTGTCCCAATAAACACCGGCAAGGAGCGGTGTGTAGACGGTACGGCCGTCGACCATGACGAGAAGTTTGTTGGAAAACCGGCCGTTGAAACCACGCGCACTCACGGCCCATTCGGCGGCATTGATCTGGGCGATGTCGAGGCCGGGAACCCAGCGCAGGGCTTCGGGCACGTTGGTGGCGCCGGAGCGGAGGATTTCGTTGGTGGTTAAAACGGAGACGGCGGCTGAGGTGTTGACGAGGGGAGCAGAACGTTTTGAGGCGGTGGCGATTTCGATCTGGGAAAGTTCTTCGAAGGAAAGGTTGGAGAAGGTGGGGCTGTCAGGGACGGCACCGACCCAGACAGAGCATCCCGTTAATAGCGTAATCAGCCAAGTGTAACGCCATTGACCAACACCAACCAGAGGGAGGAGAGGCCGAATTGAGGTCATGAAATCATCGCGCCGGACAATGAGAAGGGAATATCGTCGCAAACCCGACACTTCTGAGTGCTGGAGGGAAGTGGTATTACTGTTTTGAAAATTAGGTCTTTTGCAAGCGTGGGCGTTGCTTTTGGTTCGTCTCGCGTGCGTGGGATCAGGCACCTCGATAAGGACATGGCCAATATCGGGTGCGCGGTCCTCCGCTGGGGATCGTTGCGCGGATTTCTCTCAAACCAGAATTGCCGATGAGCGACGTAGCACTTGACGGGCATTGCCTACTACGGGCAACCTGCCGTTCCAACCTCAGCTATGACGGCATTCTAATGGCGACTGACTGGCTCAAGAAACTGCGTACAGAGAATTTTCCCAGCCAAGCGGCGTTCGCGCTGGCGGCGGGAATCAAACCGGCTCGTTACTCGCGCCTCGAAAAAGGCTATTGCGACCTGCGTGAAGAGGAAATGGAGGGACTCGCGAAGGCGCTCAAATTGACGCTCGATGAAATGCGCAGCAGTCAACCCCTCGCCGCGAAGCCAGAGGTCGTGAAAGCTCAATCACCCCGGGGTCTCAGTGCGGCCAAGGTCGTTGAGGTGCCGCCGCCAAAACAGCCGACCGTGCCTCCGCCAAGTTCACCGAGCATAACCATTCCAAAACCGGAAACAAAACCGGGCGACAATTTGGACGACCCGAAAGCCTTTTCGCTGATGCCGCCTGCGGAGTTACTGGCACACCGAGATCCCAACGACGCCGGAGTGCGGGCGCAGTTGCAGAAAGCGGCAACCTTTGCCGAGAAAGTGCTTCACACCTCAAAAGTGCGGCCGGCCGTTTGGGTCGCCTGGCGTGATTTTGGCCGCGACGCACAAAAGCTTTTGCGCGGACCGACCCCGTCCGTCGCGCCCATCGAACCGAAACCAATTGTTAGGATTTCGACTCTTACGCCCAAGCCGCAACGGGTCAGTTCGGCGAAAGTGATCGCGAAAACACCGGCAGCCAGGTCCTCACCGCGGTTGCACGGAAACAAAAATGTCTTCGGGCATTTTGTGGATATCGCTAGGGATTGGTTACCCGCAGCCACGAGCGCTGCACTCAACGAAAAAGCGCTCGCGGCAAAAACCAGTCATCCCGAGATGGGTTTTATGAAGCATTTCAAGCGGATCGCCGAGATTGAGCTTCCCCGCGCAGAATTCGATCGGATCGATCGCGAGGCCTCACGGCGTGATGGCTCGGGAGCTTAAACGAAGCTGATCTGGGAACGCTTCTATCGCCCACGGGACCGAACCACTGACCATCGTGCCCGCAACCGCCGTGTTGCCCGAACACGGAGAATCAACACTGATGAGCCGAGTGGACATTAGCAGAACATCTTCTAATTACTGAGTCGCGGCATGCTTTGCGTAAGTGGGGTCGCTGGTACGCAGACGGCGCAGGATTATTGGTAACACGGTGGATAATGAGGCCGATCCTGCGTTAAGATCAATTTCCTGGTTCGGCCTGAACCGGGGAATCTTGGACACGAATCCCCAGTTCTTTCGCCTTCCCATAAGGGCTCCTTTAGTATCTTTTCCCCCATCTTATACCTTTCTTTGGAGCCAGAGACTTCCAAAACCCAGCACGGATTAAACCAAATTTAGTCGGCAATTTGCCTCCAACCCCAAGAAAATTCCCCTGAAAAGGGTAACTTAATGAACCTATGACTTGGTCACAACATTACGCACCCATCGCAGACAGCATCGGACTTTCAGCGCTCGTCGCCGCGCTGCCCATCGTCGTCCTTCTTGGCCTGCTCGCTTTCTGGCATGTGCGCGCCCATATCGCGGCGCTGGCCGGCCTGGTCGTAGCGCTCGGGGTAGCCATCTTCACGTATGGTATGCCGGCGTCACTGACCTTTGCGTCGGCCGGCTATGGCGCGGCGTTTGGGCTGTTTCCTATCGGCTGGATTATTCTCAACGCGATTTTCATTTATAATTTGTCGGTGGAAACAGGCGGCTTTGCGGTGTTGCAACGGCAGGTTGCAGGCGTGTCGGGTGATCGTCGCATTCAGTCCCTGTTAATCGCTTTTAGCTTCGGCGCGTTCATCGAGGGAGCGGCGGGTTTTGGCGCGCCGGTGGCCATCAGCGGGGCCTTGCTCATCGGCTTGGGTTTTAAGCCGCTCGAGGCCGCCAAGCTGGCGCTCATCGGTAACACCGCCCCGGTCGCTTTCGGCGCGTTGGGCACCCCGTTGGTTACATTGGCTACGGTCACCGGGCTCGATCTGCAATTACTGACCTCGATGGTCGGTCGGCAGCTCGCAATCGTCTCGCTCATTGTGCCATTCTGGTTGGTGGTTGCGCAGGCGGGCTGGCGCGGAATGCTCGGTGTGTGGCCGGCGTGCTTGGTGACGGCCGTTAGCTTTTCGGTGACGCAATTTTTTGTGAGCAACTACCATGGCCCGTGGCTGGTCGGTATTATCGGATCACTCGTGTCGATGGGCTCCTTAGTGGTGTTGATGCAATTCTGGCGCCCGAAGGAAGACCAGCCAGCCGTGGAGGGCGGGGTTGTGGCTGCGCCGCAGGCGGCGATTGCCCGTACGTCAAACTGGAAGGCGTGGGCACCGTGGGTGTTTCTGACGGTGATGGTCTCGCTGTGGGGCATGCCCCCGGTGAAAAAGGCGCTCAACGCCACCTTTGAGCCGACTTATGAGGTGCCCTACTTGCACAAGGCCGTTCTGAAAATGCCGCCGGTTGCCCTGCAACCGGAGCCTGAGAAAGCCGTTTTTAAGCTCAATGCTCTGTCGGCGACGGGCTCCTCATTATTGGTGGCGGGCTTGCTGGCCGGCCTCGTTTTGGGTTTAAAACCCGCGCGTATCGCTGCCATTTATGGACGCACCTTTTGGAAGTTGCGGGTGTCACTGCTGACCATCGCACTGATGCTCGCGTTGGGCTTTACCACGAAGTACAGTGGCACCGATACCACGATGGGGCTGGTCATGGCCGGTACGGGCTGGTGGTTCCCCTTCTTCTCGCCGCTGATCGGCTGGCTCGGCGTGGCGCTCACCGGCAGCGATACGTCTTCAAACGTACTTTTCGGCAATCTGCAAAAGGTCAGCGCGGACCAACTGGGCTTGTCGCCGATATTAATGGCCGCGTCCAACAGTTCCGGCGGTGTCATGGGCAAGATGATCGACGCCCAGAGTATCGTCGTCGCCTCGGTCGCCACCGGTGGACACAAAGACAGTCCTGATGCCGGCACGATATTGCGCTCTGTATTCTGGCACAGCGTAGCGCTCGCGATCCTCGTGGGTGTGCTGGTCATGCTCCAAGCTTACGTCTTCCAAGGGACGATCGTGGCACCTCCATCGGTCGCGCCCTGAGCCTCCCCTCAGGGTTGATGGATACCGATTAAGCCGATGACCATGTACCGCACGACTCATCCCGCCGAACGCATTCTGTTGGGACCGGGCCCCAGTCCAGTTCCGCAACGGGTGCTGCGTGCGTTGAGTGCGCCCACGCTCGGCCACCTCGATCCGCAGTACCTCGCCATCATGGACGAGACTTGCGAAATGCTCCGCCAAGTTTTCCAAACGAAAAACCCGCTCACCTTCCCGGTTAGCGGCACGGGTATGGCCGGCATGGAATGCATCGCGGTGAATCTGATTGAGCCGGGCGATGAAGTGATCGTCTGCGTGAACGGCGTGTTTGGCGGACGCATGAAGGATGTGATGGAGCGCTGCGGCGCGACCGTTCACTCCGTGGAAGCGCCGTGGGGCGAAATCATTCAACAGGAACAAATCGCCGCCGCGCTGGCACAACATCCGAAGACGAAACTGGTCGGTATCGTCCATGCCGAGACCAGCACCGGCGCGCATCAACCGTTGATTGGCCTGGCCGAGCTGGTTCGGGCGAAGGGCGCACTGCTGGTGGTGGACGCCGTCACGAGCTTGGGCGGACACGAATTGCGCGTGGATGAGTGGGGCATTGATGCGATTTACAGCGGCACTCAGAAATGTTTGAGCTGCCCGCCCGGCCTCGCCCCCGTGAGCTTCGGCGAACGCGCGTTGGCCCGCATGGATGCGCGCAAGACCAAGCCGCAATCTTGGTATCTCGACGTCTCGATGCTGCGGAAGTACTACACCGGCGGCGGCAGCGGACGCGTTTATCATCACACCGCGCCGATCAACATGACTTACGCTCTGCACGAGGCGCTAGTGATTGTGCTGGAAGAGGGGCTTACCGCGCGCGTCGCCCGCCATGAACAAATGCACCAGCGATTGCGCACCGGCCTGGAGGCGATGGGCTTGAGTTATATCCCGAAACACTCGTTACATAGCTTGAACTGCATCACCATCCCGGTCGGGGCGGATGATGCGGGCGTGCGTCGCCGCCTGCTGGAAGATTACAACATCGAAATCGGCGCGGGCCTCGGAGTCATGGCCGGCAAAGCCTGGCGCATCGGCCTGATGGGCCACGGCTCCACCCTCCGTAATGTGGATCTCGTCCTGACGGCGCTGAAGAAAATTCTCAATTGAACCTCTCGTGTCCCGCCCGCCAGACGGCGGCAGTACAAGAACGAATCTCAAACTAATCACTCAAACGTCCCCGGTAAAAACCATGACACATCGCACCTCCCAAGGCGGCCTTCAAGTCGCCACCGCCCTCAACGATCTTCTTGTCCAGCGCATCTGCCCAGGCACTGGCCTCGCGCCGGAAGCCATCTGGGCCTCGCTGGAAAAAATCGTCGCCGACCTCGCCCCGCGCGTCCGCACGCTGCTCGCCAAACGCGACGACTTTCAGGCGCAGATTGACGGCTGGCACCAGCGCAACGCCGGCACACCGCACGACGCGGCGGCCTACCAGGAATTTCTCCGCTCGATCGGCTATCTCCTGCCGGAAGGCCCAGACTTCTCCGCCACGACCGCCAATGTGGACGCCGAAGTCGCTTTGATTGCCGGGCCGCAGCTCGTGGTTCCCGTCACCAACGCCCGCTACGCGCTCAACGCCGCCAACGCCCGTTGGGGCAGCCTTTACGACGCCCTTTATGGCACGGATGTGATTCCCGAAACAGATGGCTGCGGCAAGGCCGGCGGCTACAATCCCAAGCGCGGCGCAAAGGCCGTCGCGTTTGCCCGTCAATTTCTGGATCAGGCCACACCGCTCGCCAGCGGCAGCCACAAGGACGCCACGAGTTATGTGGTGAAAGACGGCCAGCTTTCCATCCAACTGGCGAACGGCTCCACCACCACGCTCGCCGACGCCGCGAAATTCGCAGGCTACACCGGTGAAGCCGCCGCGCCGAAATCCGTCTTGCTGGTGAATCACGGCCTGCACCTCGAAATCCAGTTCGACCGCGCCCACACCATCGGCCAGTCCGACCCAGCGGGCATCAAAGATGTCGTGCTGGAATCCGCCATCACGACCATTCAGGACTTCGAGGACTCCGTGTCCGTCGTGGACGCCGCGGACAAAATCCAAGCCTACGTCAACTGGTTCGGCCTGATTCAAGGCACTTTGTCTGAAACGTTCACGAAGGGCGGCCGGGCGCACACGCGCACGCTCAACCCAGACCGCACTTACACTCGGCCCAGTGGCGGCCAGTTCGCCTTGCCCGGCCGCAGTTTGCTGTTCGCGCGCAACGTCGGTCATCACATGTTCACCGATGCCGTGCTGGATCGCGACGGCCAAGAAATCCCCGAAGGCTTTCTCGACGCGCTCTTCACCGCGCTCATCTCGCGCCATGATGTGAAGGGGCAAACCGCGTTGCGCAATTCCCGCGCGGGCAGCATTTACATCGTGAAGCCCAAAATGCACGGACCGGATGAAGTCGCGCTGACCTGCGAATTGTTCACTCGCGTCGAGGACGCCCTCGGCCTGCCGCGCTGCACCATCAAGGTCGGCATCATGGACGAAGAACGCCGCACCACGATCAATCTCAAGGAATGCATCCGCGCCGCGAAAGAGCGTGTGGCCTTCATCAACACCGGTTTCCTCGATCGCACGGGCGACGAAATCCACACCAGCATGGAAGCGGGCGCGGTCGTGCGGAAAAACACGATGAAGTCGCAGCCTTGGATTCTCGCCTACGAAGATTGGAACGTGGACAACGGTCTCGCCTGCGGTCTGCGCGGTCGCGCCCAGATCGGCAAGGGTATGTATGCGATGCCCGAACTCATGGCCCAGATGGTGGCGACCAAAAGCGCCCATCCGAAAGCCGGCGCCAACACCGCCTGGGTGCCGTCGCCCACCGCCGCCACCTTGCACGCGTTGCACTATCATGAAGTCAATGTGGCGCAGCGCCAGGAGGAGCTGGCCAAACGCCCGCGCGCCAGCCTCGCCGCCATCCTCACGTTGCCGCTGCTCGGCGCGACAAAACACACCGCCGGAGAAATCCAGCAAGAGCTCGATAATAACATTCAGAGCATTCTCGGCTACGTCGTGCGGTGGATTGATCAGGGCGTGGGTTGCTCGAAAGTTCCCGACATCAGCGACGTCGGCCTCATGGAAGACCGCGCCACGCTGCGCATCTCGAGCCAACACCTCGCCAACTGGCTGCGCCACGGCATCTGCACCCAGGCGCAAGTCACGGAGACGTTGCAACGCATGGCCGCCGTGGTCGATCGTCAGAACGCCAGCGATGAGAACTACCGCCCCATGGCTCCGCACTTTGACCAGAGCATCGCCTTTCAAGCCGCGTGCGATCTCATCTTTAAAGGAGCGGCGCAGCCGAACGGCTACACCGAATTCATTCTGCACGCCCGTCGCCGCGAAGTGAAGGCGCACGGCGCGAAGTAAACCGAATTGGCAATCCTGCCCCCGCCGAAACATGTCCATGTCCACCGCCCTTCACCGCCTCCAGGCCCTGCTCCGACCGGAACAGTTGCTCCTGCGTCCCGAGCAGCTCGCCGCATATGAAAGCGATGGCTTGACCGCCTTCCGGCAACGTCCGCTCGCGGTCGCCATCCCCGAAACCAGCGATGAAGTCATCGCCCTCGTGCGGCTGTGTCATGAATTGAAACTGCCGTTCGTTGCCCGCGGCAGCGGCACGAGCTTGTCGGGTGGTTCGTTGCCGGTGGCGGGCGGGTTGGTCATCACCCTGAATCGCCTTAACCGGATTCTCCAGCTCGATCCCGCGCAACGCATCGCCGTGGTGCAACCCGGCGTGATCAATGCACTCGTCACCGTCGCCGCCGCTCCGCATGGCTTGCATTACGCGCCCGATCCGTCGAGCCAGTCCATCTGCACCATCGGCGGCAACGTCGCCTTCAACTCGGGCGGCGCGCATTGCCTAAAATACGGCATGACCTCCAACCACGTCCTTGGCATAAAAGCGGTGCTGGCCACCGGCGAAGTCGTCGAATGGGGTGGGGCGAGCCGCGAGAATGTCGGGCCGGATTGGTGTGGGTTGTTCACCGGACACGAAGGACTTTTTGGCATTGCCCTCGAAATCACGTTGCAACTGCTGCCGAAGGCCGAGTGCTTCCACACCGTGCTCGCGGGCTATCGCACGCTGGAACAAGCCGGCGATGCCGTCTCGGCCGTGATCGCGAGCGGCCTGCTGCCCGGCGCGATTGAAATCATGGATGCCCTCGCGCTCGAAGCCGCCGTCGCGGCCGTGCATGCCGAATATCCGGCGGGCGCGGCCGCCGTGCTCATCGTGGAACTCGAAGGCCCGCGCGAAGTGGTCGCTGTGGATCGGTTGCGGCTGGATGAGATCATCGCGGCCAGTCAACCCATCGAGGCGCGGCCGGCGCGTGATGCCGAGGAACGACTCGCTATCTGGAAAGGCCGCAAGAGCGCGTTCAGTGCGGTGGGTCGCCTCTCGCCGGACTTCATTGTGCAAGACGGCGTCGTGCCGCGTCGCCGGTTGGGCGAGGCGCTGCGCCATATCGGCGAGATGTCGCGGGCAGCCGGCATTCGCGTGGCGAATGTGTTTCACGCCGGCGACGGCAATCTGCATCCGCTCATTCTTTTCAATGGCCGCGTGGCGGGCGACCTGGAGCGCGCCGAAGAACTGGCGGGCAAAATCCTCAAAATGTGCGTCGAGATGGGCGGCTCGCTGACCGGTGAGCACGGCATCGGCGTCGAGAAAAATAATTACCTGCCCGACATGTTCAGCGCGGAGGAAATTGACTGCATGCGGCGGCTGCGCGCCGCGTTCGACCCACTCGGTATCGCTAATCCCGGCAAAATGTTTCCCAGCGCGGAAGCCCCGGCGCTCACGCAGCACGGGCTGCATCCACTCGAAAAAGCTGGCCTGATCTCCCGCGAATGAACCCGACAATTACTCCCTCCACTGTGGCCGAATTGGCCGATGCCGTTCGGTCTACTCCGCGTGTGCTCGCGGTGGGCGCGGGCTCGAAGCCGCGTCTCTCGGCCGTGGCTTGCCCGAAACTCTCCACCGTGAAACTGAACGGCATCGTCGAATACGAGCCGAGCGAGTTCACCTTCACCGCGCTGGCTGGCACGCCAGTCCGGGATATCTCCGCCGCGCTAGCCGAACGCGGGCAATACCTGCCTTTCGATCCGATGCTGGCGAGCGCCGGGGCGACCCTCGGCGGCACGGTCGCGTCGGGCGTGAGCGGTCCGGGACGTTTTCGTTTTGGCGGCTTGCGGGACTTCATCCTCGGCGTGCAATTCGTCGATGGGGCCGGGCGGATTTTGCGGCTCGGCGGCAAGGTGGTGAAAAACGCGGCGGGCTTCGATATCCCGAAGTTTTTCGTCGGCAGCCTGGGCCGCTTCGGCGTGTTGACGGAAATTACGTTCAAGGTTTTCCCGGCTCCGGCATCGCGGCTCACGCTGCTGCTGGAGGCGGGCGAGACTGCGTCCGTGGTGAAAATCCTAACCACCGCCGGCAGCGCGCGCTGGGAATTAGAGGCCCTCGACTGGTTGCCGGACGCGAAATCCTTGGCCTTGCGCCTCGGCGGCCCGGCCACGGCGCTGGCGACGCTCGCGCAGGAAATTCTCAGCCGTTGGCCCGGAAAAAAACTGAATGAAACCGAGGCGACTGAACTCTGGGCGAGCTTGCGCGAATATACCTGGGCGAAGCCAACGCTGATCAAGGTGGCGCTCGCGCCGGGAAATTTAGTGGCATTTCACCAGAGCCTGGCGACTCTTCCGGGCGCGCAGGCGCACGTGAGCGCGGGCGGCAACGTTGCCTTCGTTTCATTGTCCGAGGCGGCGCAGGCCGCGACCCTCGATCAAAATCTCCAAACGCAAAAACTCTCCGCCGTCACTTTGCGCGGCGATATCCCCCTCTGGCTCGGGGCGCGACGAGCCTCCACGATTTCCGCTGCCGTGAAAACGGCATTGGATGCAGAAAACCGTTTTCCCGGACTCGACGACTAATGCTCCACGAAATACCACCCGACCAACACGGCTCGCTCGCGAAGCCGATGACAAAAGCAATCGAAGCCTGCGTGCATTGCGGCTTCTGCCTCGCCGTGTGCCCAACCTATCGGGAACTGGGTCAAGAGATGGATTCGCCACGCGGTCGCATCGTCCTGATGAAGGAAGTGCTCGAAGGGAAACTTTCGTGGGAAGCAGCGCAGCCCCATGTGGATCGCTGCCTCGGCTGCCTGGCGTGCGAACCGGCGTGTCCCAGCGGCGTGCCGTATCGTGATCTGATCAGTCCGTTCCGCGCGCTGGCACAAACCAAATTTAAGCGCACGTTCGGAGAAAAACTCTCGCGCTGGCTCTCGTCGCAAACCGTTCCCTATCCGTCCCGCTTCCGGTTGGCGGCGGCGATGGGAAAGTTCGGGAAAATGTTCGCCCCGCTGATGCCGGCGTCGCTGAAACCGATGCTGGCTTTGCTGCCGAATAAATTGCCGCCCAAACAATCGTGGCCGGAAGTCTCGCCGGCCCAGGGCGTGCGCCGGGCTAGAGTGGCTTTGCTAGCGGGTTGCGCGCAGCAGGTGCTCGATCCCGATATCAACACCGCGACCATTGAAGTGCTGACGCGAAATGGCGTGGAAGTGGTCGTGCCTCGCGCGCAGGGTTGTTGCGGCGGACTGGCGTGGCACAAAGGCGAGCTCGGCGCAGCGCAGGATTTTGCGCGGCGCAATCTCGCAGCGTTCCCCGATGATGTGGATGCGATTCTCACCAATGCCGCCGGCTGCGGTTCGGCGATGCACGAATATCATATCGTCCTCGCTGGCACCCCGGACGAAGCGCGGGCGGAGAAGTTTCGCCATCGCGTCATGGACGTGAGCGTGTTTCTGCAAAAACTAGGTCTGCGCGATCTGCCGCCCGGGACGGGGCAACCGCAGAAAGTAGCGTATCATGATGCCTGTCATCTGGCGAACGCGCAGAATGTACGGCGCGAACCACGCGAATTGTTGCGCGCCATTCCCGGGGTCGAACTATGTGAACTCGCCAATGGGCATTTGTGCTGCGGCAGCGCGGGCAGTTACAACATCGATCAACCGGGGATTGCCGCCTCGCTGGGCGAACAGAAGGCGCGCTCCGTGATCGCGACCGGTGCGACCGTAGTAGCCGCCGGCAATATTGGCTGTCTGACCCAGCTCAACCTTCACCTGGCCAAGCTCAATTCACCCGTCACGATCCGCCACACCATGCAGGTCCTGCGCGACGCCTATCGTACGCAGAAAAAGCCCTAAAAGAGTCTCTTCAACCACAACACGAACCAGCCAACCTAGAATCTAAAAAACAAAACCTATGACTACCAACAAACCTCAAGTACCGACCTACGGCTCAGCCATCACTCTGGAACAGGCGCGAAAAATTTCCGCCGCCGCCCAACAAGACGCGCAGCTCAATGGCTGGCTCATGGTCGTCGCGGTGATGGACGCGGGCGGTCACCTCGTGCTGCTCGAACGCATGGACAACGCCCAGTTCGGCAGCGTTCAGGTCGCTCAGGACAAGGCGCTTTCCGCCGTGGCGTTCCGTCGGCCGACCAAGGTGTTTCACGAAATGGTCGCTGCCGGCGGTGAAGGACTGCGGATGCTGGCCATGAGTGGGGCGATGCCGATTGACGGCGGCCTACCGATCATTGTTGGCGGTGCCGTGATTGGCAGCATCGGCATATCGGGCGGAACGAGTGCCCAAGACGGGCAAGTTGCGCAAGCCGGATTGGCCGCCCTAGCGAGCTGATCGCTGCAAGCAATCAAAACATCGAGAGCCTCAACCAAGCAAGAGGCCCAACGCGCCCCGTATCATTTGGACAATTGTTTTGTGAACGGGGAATGATACTCCGCAACATCCGCAGCGCCTTTGTTTCGAGCCGCTGCAGGCCCTGTACGAGGCCGGCCACTGCGCCGTGCTGGCCAACGTGGGCACGTTGGAGCGACCGACCACGAAGGCCGATTTCCTGGCCGGCGTCAACCTTCCGAGCAAGCTCTTCTCGCACAACGACCAGCAGT
>JANNHA010000109.1:0-4605 GCA_031404135.1 Verrucomicrobiota bacterium
TTGGTCCGCCTATCACGCGGAAACGCAGAAGATGTTTCTGGCTCTCCCGAGTGGCGAGCACACCTTCGAGGTGCGGGCCCGAGATATGGATTACAATGTGGATCCGACGCCGGCCCAGTTTCGTTTTCTGGTGATTCAGCCCGTTTGGCGACAGCCTTGGTTCCTCGGGTTGGTGGGCACGTTTCTCATGGTCGTTGGATTCATGGAGTACCGGGTGCTCCGTCGCAACTACCGGTTGCGGATGGAGGTGGCCGAGCGTAAACGGGCGCAAACCGAGGTCGAGAAGCAGAAAGAACAAATGGAGGAGCAGAACGTCGAGTTGGAGGCGCAAAAAGAGGCCTTGGTCAGCCACAAGGATCGGCTGGAAGTGGAAATCGACCAACGCAAGCAGGCGGAAGTCGAGGTTGCGAAAATTCATAAAGAACTCCTCACCGTCTCCCGCCGCGCCGGCATGGCCGAGGTGGCTACGGATGTCCTGCACAACGTCGGTAACGTTCTCAACAGCGTCAATGTCTCGGCCTCGCTTGTCGCCGAAAAAATCCGACGTTCCAAAGCAACCGGCATCGCCAAGGTCGTAAGGTTGCTCAACGAACACACGGCCGATCTGGGCGCGTTCCTGACGCGAGATGAAAAAGGCCAAAAACTACCCGCCTACCTGAAGCTGATGGCTGAAGAAATCACTCAAGAGCAGCACTACCTCCAGAAGGAATTGACCGCACTGTGTGGCAACATCGAACACATTAAACAGATCGTGGCGATGCAGCAGGATTACGCCCAAGTCGCTGGTGTGAGCGAACTCATACCCGTACACGAATTGGCCGAGGACGCCTTAAAAATGCACCTAGGCGCGTATCTGCGGCATGGCATACAATTGGAACGTGAGTATAACGATGTGCCGCCAATCACGACTGACAGACACAAAGTATTACAGATTCTGCTGAACCTGCTGCACAACGCCAAATACGCCTGCGATGAGGGCAAAAATGTGGAGAAGCGAATAACGATACGAATTACTAAAAACGGTGAAAACCGCGTGAGAATCGATGTGGTGGACACGGGGATCGGGATCCCGCAGGAAAACCTGACGAGGATTTTCAATCACGGCTTTACGACCCGACCCAATGGGCATGGTTTCGGGCTGCACAGCGGCGCCAATGCTGCGAAAGAATTAGGCGGCTCGCTCGTCGCCCACAGCGCGGGCCTGGGAAAAGGGGCAACTTTTGTTCTGGAATTACCCTTGAATCGCGGTTCGGCAGGGGCAACGTAAACGCGTCCCGACGAATGCCATGAAAGAATCTGGAATTCACGCCTGTAGGTTCCAAGGCCACGAGGTTTTTTCATGGCTCTTCTTTGCGGTCGTCCTCTTTTTCTCCGCCCTCGCCGAGGCCGCGAGTGCCTATCAACCGCAGCATGGTGACCTGTTGCTCGAGCACTGGCGCTGGACGCATTTCACCGAAATGGACGGGAAAGGTTTTCAGTGCATGGTAGAAACCAAGGATGGCAGCATGTGGTTCGGGGTCCAGCACGGGGTCATCCGCTACGATGGCAAACAATGGACTACCTACAACAGCACCAATGGATTTTCCGATGCGCAGGTGGTAGCCTTATGCGCCGCCCAGGATGGCACGCTTTGGGCGGGATCGGCGAGCGATATTAGCTATTTCAAGGATGGAACCTGGACCTCCGTCTTGTCTATGGGTACGGCCTCCCCCGACATCGGAGTGAACCAAATCACCGAATCGGCCGATGGAACGATCTGGGCCTGTCTCGGTGTGGCGGTTTTGGGGCTCAAAAACAACGCTGCCACGCTCTACGCGCGCCCGGAAGACGCCAAGGCGATGCGTGCGCTCCTTCCCTCGGTTCGATTTTGTCCGTTGCCGGAGAAAGTCACCCAGGGAGCCTATGCGAAGAATATCCTAGAAGATCGAGCGGGGCGGATCTGGCTAGCCTCGTCTCGGGGTACTTTGGCTGGCTGGGATCCAAAAGTGGGGACGGCCAATGAACCGGACGCCTGGCGCATTTCTGGTGAAAATCAGGATTTGAACGTCCAGTTGAATCCGAAGATGTGCCTGACGCGTGATGGCCAAATCCTGATGGGAAATGGCCAAGGCAAAAACGCGCTGAGTGTGTACGACCCTGAAACGGACCGCTGGTCAGTCACTCTAGCCGCGATACCCCCACCGCTCAGCGTTTTTGAGGCGCGAGACGGAACCGTATGGGCCAGTGCGCATAGCCGCATCATGACGCGGCGGGGCGACGCTTGGCGTATTTACGAGGCGGCCGAATTGGACATCTCGCCCAACCGGATGTGGTTGTTCGAGGCGTCCGATGGTGCCCTATGGCTGGGCCTGCAGGACGGGAAGGTCTACCGTATTGATTATTCCGAACGGCGTTGGAGCAGTTATGAGGGCTTGAATTTCCTGAGCGACAGCGTTGACGGTGCCGAGTGGTTCCTCAGTGTAGAGGGAGCGGTCATCCGGCACTTGGGGGCCGAATGGACGAAATACGATGTGAGCGATGGTTTGATGAGCGATCCGGTGACGTTGCTGTGCGCGAAGGATAGCCGCACCTGGGCGGCCGGAAGTCACGAAGGGGTGGCCGCGACGGCGTTTTTCGAAAAGGGAAAGTGGCAGCGGCAACTGCACACTGATTTGGGTTGGACCATTGATTTCCGTTCCATGCTGGAGGGATCGGATGGCCGCCTCTGGTTTGGAGGCAATATTGAGCGCATTTCCGGCAAACCATTCTTGGGCGGTTTGGCTTGCTGTCAGAAGTCGCCGGATGGCACGAACCAGTGGGTATATCTGCATCCGCCCAAGGTGCCAGAGCGGGGCCTCCTCATGGCGCAAGCGCCGGATGGGAAAATTTTTTTTGGAGGAGCCGCGCTTTGGGAGCAGACGAAGACCGGTTGGAGCAAAGTGACCAAGCCCAGTGATCTGGGGTTTGCTTGGATGGATGCGGTGGCGGCTTCACCTGCTGGGGATTTATGGGTCGCGCGGGGCGGCATCGCAGTGTTTGGCCGCCAAGCAGGCACTTGGACTAAGTACGATGTCGCTTCCGGTTTAGCGAACCTCATGGTTTCAACTTTGCTCTGCAGCAGCGACGGAACGGTGTGGGCGGCAACGAAGGAAGGCATCAGCCGTTTTGACGGACGCAGTTGGACCCCGAATGCCTTCGCGACGGGTTCCATTGTGATCGACCGCGAAAGCGGCACATTGCGTCAGTCACCTGATGGACGTATATGGATTAACAAAGCTTCGCGCCCCTGGTATTTCCGGGCGAAAACGGGGCTAAGCTTCACTCGCGCCACCCTGCCAGGCTTTCGGACAATCGGTTACTTGGAAGATCATGCACCGCCCGAAACCCGGTTGAAAGTCACCTTCAAGGAGGTATCACAGCCGGGCAATACGTTGATTGCGTGGGAAGGCACCGACGCTTGGGGATTAACCCCCGCCAATCAGCTCGAATTCTCCTATCGTTTCGACGGGGGCACTTGGTCCGCCTATCGCGCGGAAACGCAAAAGATGTTTCTGGCCCTCCCGAGTGGCGAGCACACCTTCGACGTGCGAGCGAGAGATATGGATTACAATGTGGATCCGACGCCGGCCCAGTTTCGTTTTCTGGTGATTCAGCCGGTCTGGCGGCAACCTTGGTTCCTAGGGTTAGTGGGCGCGTTTCTAGTGATCCTAGGTTTCATGGAATACCGGGTGCTCCGGCGCAACTACCGGTTGCGGATCGAGGTGAACGAACGCAAACAAGCGCAAACCAAGGTTGAGCAGCAGAAAGAAAAGTTGGAAAACCAGAAGGATCGGTTGGAGTTGGAGATCGATCAACGCAAGCAGGCGGAGGTAGAGGTCGAGAAAGTTCATAAGCAGTTACTGACCGTCTCCCGCCGCGCCGGCATGGCCGAGGTGGCCACGGACGTCCTGCACAACGTCGGCAACGTGCTCAACAGCGTCAATGTCTCGGCCTCGCTTGTCGCCGAAACAATCCAACGTTCCAAAGCGACCAGCATCGCCAAGGTCGCCGCGTTGCTCGACGAACACACGGCCGATCTGGGCGCGTTCCTGACGCGAGATGAAAAAGGCCAAAAACTACCCGTTTACTTGGGGCTGATGGCTGAAGAAATTACCCAAGAGCAGCACTACCTCCGGAAGGAATTGACCGCACTGTGTGACAACGTCGAACACATTAAACAGATCGTGGCGATGCAGCAGGATTACGCCCGAGTCTCTGGTGTGACCGAACTCATTCCCGTACACGAACTGGCCGAGGACGCCTTAAAAATGCACGTGGGCGCATATCTGCGACATGGCGTACAATTGGAACGTGAGTATGGCGAGGTGCCGCCGATCATGACCGACCGGCATAAAGTATTACAGATTTTGCTGAACCTGCTGCACAACGCTAAATACGCCTGCGAAGAGGGCAAAAACGTGGAAAAGCGAATAACGATACGTATTTCCAAAAACAGTGAAGACCGCGTGAGAATCGAAGTCGTGGACACGGGGATTGGGATCCCAAAGGAAAACCTGACGAGGATTTTCAATCACGGCTTCACGACCCGACCCAATGGGCATGGTTTCGGGCTGCACAGCGGCGCCA
>JANNHA010000110.1:0-3077 GCA_031404135.1 Verrucomicrobiota bacterium
CACGGCGGACGGACGGAAACAATGGGCACCGCAACTCCTCGCAGACGATGTGCAGCGTTATCTCGATGAACGCGCGAAAGACAAAAGCCAACCGTTCTTCCTCTACTACGCGCTCAACCTGCCGCACGCAAACAATGAGGCGGGTAAAAACTCGCCGCTCGGGCACGGCATGGAAACGCCCAGCTACGGCGATTTTGCCGGGCGCGACTGGCCCGCTGCGGAAAAGGGTTTCGCCAGCGCCATGAAGTTCGTGGACGACGAAGTGGGCGCAGTGCTGGCCAGGCTGAAGAAACTCGGGCTGGATGAAAACACCATCGTCATGTTCTCCAGCGATAACGGCCCGCATAATGAAGGCGGCCATGCCGCCACATTTTTCCAGAGCAGCGGCGGACTCAATGGCACCAAGCGCGCTCTCACCGACGGCGGCATCCGCGTGCCGTTCCTTGTGCGCTGGCCCGGCAAGATTAAGCCGGGCACCGTCAGCGAACACATCAGTGGCTTTCAGGATTTTCTGCCCACTGCGGCAGACCTTGCCGGTGTCAAGGTGACTGCGGAGTGCGACGGCATTTCGTTTCTGCCGACGCTGTTCGGAAACAACGCGCAGCAAAAGCAGCATCCTTACCTCTGCTGGTATTTCAACGAACAGGGCGGCAAAAATGCCGTGCTCCAATGGCCGTGGAAATTCATTCACCTCAATACCGGCTTTGGGGGGCAATCTCACGAATCAGAAGCTCCCGCTACCAAAAATGGAACAGGCGCGCGCAAAACATTGGTCGTTCAACTCTTCAATCTGGAAACCGACCCCGCCGAATCCAAAAACGTCGCGGCGCAAAACCCTGAGAAGGCGAAGGAACTTCAAGCCATCATGAAGCAAGCTTGGCGGGATCCATCATGAAAAGAAAAAACAGCCCGCCACAGAAGCTTCAACCAACACACATGCCATTCTCTTTAACCTGTTTTCTATCCACACCAGTCACAACATGAGCAAAACCATCACCCGCCGCACGGCGCTGAAACTGATCGCCACCGCCACCGCCGTCGGTGCAACCTCTGGGACGAAAGCGTTGGCTGCGTTCACTGCTCCGGCCAGCGCGCCGGTCACAAAAACGACCGATGCCTGGAGCCGGACCCACGACCGCGTCTGGCTCGGCGGCGACTACTGGGCCAATCCGATGGAAGACTGGCAGATTGCCGATGGCGGCGCGGAATGTCGGAGCCTCGGCGGGAATCGCAGCATCCACTCGCTCACGCACCAGATCACGAAACCGGCGAAGGGCTTTGCTCTGTCGGTGCAAATGTCG
This sequence comes from Verrucomicrobiota bacterium, assembly GCA_031404135.1. Lineage (GTDB taxonomy): Bacteria > Verrucomicrobiota > Verrucomicrobiia > Opitutales > Opitutaceae > JADKHC01. Next base: position 1,302 of record JANNHA010000110.1, read on the forward strand.
CAGCTCGAAGTGCAAGGCAAAGATGCCGGGGCTGGATTTCGCATCGGTGTGCGGAGCGAACTAAACGAGTATCGCAGCAACTGTTTCACCTCCCAAGGCATCAACGCCGGTGTCGCCGACGGACGCTTGCTGCTGGGGCCGAAGTTCTCGCCCCTCGCTGCCAACGCGGATCCCAAGAGCATTGAACTGCTGCTCACCGGTGCGGGCGACGGCGCGAATATCACGCTCACGCTTGAAGCCCGCGCGGGCGGCACAGGTGAGAGTTTGGGGAAACTCATTCATGCCTTTCCGGCTGACACACTGCTCGGCAATGTCGCTCTTATGAGCAACTTCGGCCCAGACCAAACCGATAATGCGGCCAAGAAGCAGCCCCAAATTGTAGAGCCGGGACAATCCCGGTATCGCTTCACCAATTGGAAAATTGAGGGCAACGCCTTCACGATCAGCCCCGCGCAGCGATTTGGTCCGCTGCTCTGGGCGATGTATTCGTTGAGCGACTCACGCACGTCCGAAGGCTTTGTGATGAAGATCAGCGCGCTGACCGGTCCCCTCGGCAAGGACGACAACCAAGTGATAGAACTGCAAGTGCAGCGTGGCGGTGCGTGGCAATCCTTGGGGGAAGCCAAACTCGATCCCGATGCCTGGGTAGCCACGTTCCGGATTCCAAAGTGGGACGAGACGAAGAACACACCTTACAAACTCATCTATCGCGAAAAGCATCGCGACGGTTCGGTGACACCGGACGAATGGACTGGCAAAATTCTCGCCAACCCGGTGGGCCGGCCATTGCGAATGGCAGCGATGACGTGCCAGAACGATTATGCATTTCCCTATGAGCCGGTGGCCCGCAACGTCGCGAAACTGAAACCCGATCTGGTGTTCTTCTCCGGCGACCAAATCTACGAGGACCATGGCGGCTTTGGGATGATCCGCAATCCAGCCGGACCGGCCATCCTCAATTATCTGCGGAAGTTCTACCAGTTCGGCTGGGCGTTCCGCGAAGTGATGCGCCACAGTCCCACGCTCTGCCTGCCCGACGATCACGATGTGTTCCAAGGCAACATCTGGGGCGAGGGCGGCGCGAAAATGACCAACCTCGCGGCGGATCCCTGGGCGTCCTGGAGCGGTGGTTACGCCGAACCCGCCCGCATGGTGAATGTCGTTCATCGCACGAACGTCTCGCACCATCCCGACCCGTATGATCCCACGCCGTCCAAGCAGGACATCAGCGTTTATTTTGGCGACCTGGTTTATGGCGGCGTCAGCTTTGCCATTATCGCCGACCGCCAGTGGAAAAGCGGACCCGAGCGCGTGAAGAGCGACAGCCCCCGAGCCGACCATGTGGTAAATCCGAAGTTTGACACCAGCACCCTTGATCTCCCGGGCTTGGTCTTGCTCGGCGACCGGCAGGAGGAATTTTTGAAAAAATGGGCGCAGGACTGGCGCGGGCATTCGCTCAAGGCAGTGCTGAGTCAAACCGTGTTTGCCGGTGTCGCCACGCACCACGGCGGTTACAACGACTATCTGAAGGGCGACCTCGACTCGGGCGCTTGGCCGCAAACTCCGCGCAATCGCGCGATCGAAATTCTGCGCCCGGCGATGGCCCTCCACATCAACGGCGATCAGCACATCACGACCCTGACCCAATATGGCGTCGGGCAACAGCGCGACAGCCTGTGGTCCTTCTGCACGCCCGCCATCGCCGCCGGCTATCCGCGCTGGTGGCGGCCTGATGAAGTCGGTATGCCGCACGCGAATCGCCCCAAGCACGGCCTG
>JANNHA010000111.1:0-36538 GCA_031404135.1 Verrucomicrobiota bacterium
AACCGACCCAATCGCTCAGAACCAAGAGCACGCAAGCGCCGGCCCAAATCGTACCAATTGCTCACGAAACCACGCCATAAAATGGTCGTCTCGCCCTCCCGCTCCCAAAAATAGCCCTTCGTGCCTAACTTAGCGCCATTCCGGCCAGACCCCTTCGGATCGGCCACCTTCGGATCGGCGCCCTTCGGATCGGCTCACGGCCAGACCCCTTCGGATCGGCTCCGCACTTCACCGGACGGAGCGCAAGCGGAGGAGGAAGAAGGGCGAGTGCCGGATCGGCGGAGTCTGCGACGGAGAGCGGGCGAGAGACATGCCGCTGAGGCGTTGAACGACGTTGCAAACTAACTACTCGCTATCTGCCCCAAGGCCCATGACCTGACTCCTTCTGATCGCCCTCTTCTGATCGCACAGGCGAAAAGCTTTGGGCTGATTGCGGAGCGGTGCCGTCGATCTGACGTGCGACGACGTACTCGCGCAAATGTACATCAACGCCGAGCTTGATGAGCCGGTGGGGTTTGATGCCTTGCGGGGCAACTGGCGACGCGGGGGTGGAATTTTTAGTATCAATGGAGTTCATACAAGTCAGATAGAGTCTCAGCGCTCTCCTGACCACCCCATGTCAACTTTTGGCTTGGTCTTCTGCTTCTCGCACTCGTCCACCAGCCGTTGCCAGGCATCCGGATCTCGTTTGAGAAGCTCGGCGCTCTTAGCCCTGTCACGCAAAACCGAGCAATCTACAAGATTTCGCGCGGGTGCGGTGGATACTGAAGGCAAGGGGAGCCAAAAGGGGTCTGGCCGTGTTTTGTTAGTTTTTGACGCGTTTTGCTTGGTGAAGGTAGCCACGCAGGGTAGCAGAACCGCCAAGTTGAAGTTGTTGCGCCAACCACCCAATCGACGCTCCTGACTCTTGTCGGATCCGTTCTGCCAAGATGATTTTCCAAGGTTTTTTGAGCGGCTTGGTTTTGAGTTCTGAAGCGGACTTCCCCAATTTTGCCAGGTTGGTATCCAGACTCGCCTGCCAGCTCGCTTGCCTAAGTTCCATTCGTTCCGTGCGTGGCAGACCAGACGTGAGCGAACGGGCAGCATGCTCTTTCGCCAACGCCCGACGCCAAGCGAGCGTGCCAATGGCCCAGCCTTGCGCAAGACCGACCAGGCCATCTCGGGCCCAAGCGGCCTCGTCCTGCGCGAGTTCTTGGAGATAGCGGGCATATGCCTGGTGGCCTTTCTCGTCATCAGCCCAGCCGCCTCTTGCCTGCAACCAGTCCTGGGCTCTGAGCAGGGCGGGACGAGGCCCCTTCAACAACGCGGCCAAACTGCTCCAGCGATAGTTTGTCGCTTGCTCAGGCGGTACGATTTTGGCTCTCACCGGATTGAGGTGGATGTAGTCCACGACTCTCGCCAGGGCTGCCAAATCCTCGACCAGCAACGCTTGATAGCGGCCTTGAAACAAGTGCCCGCTCTCCAAGCGAAACCGATTGAACCGAGTCGCCATAGAGCTTTGCAACCAATGCATGCCCTCGCCCAAGGTGGGCTCGGGCGTCTCCACTGCCAAATGAAAATGGTTTCGCATCAGAACGTAGGCATGAACTCGCCAACTAAACTTGGTCGCCGCCTCAAAGAGTGTTCTCAAAAAGGCCTCTGCCGCTCCCACGTCCTCAAATAGATCTCTCCGGTAGTTCCCCCGGTTGATCACATGGTGTATCGCTCCTGGATATTCGATTCGAAGTCGGCGGGCCATCACACAACGACCGCGATTAAATCTCTGTTTCTCAATCAAAAACTAACAAAACACGGCCAGACCCCTTCGGCTAGCCCCGCCATTCCGGCCAGACCCCTTCGGCCAGACTCGGATGGATGGCAACGGGCATGCACTTCAAGCAGCTGGCGGGAGGTGGTTTCGGTGGTGATGACGGTCGGCTTCCACTTCTGGTGGCCGAGCGGTTGCCGGATGAAACGGATGTTAGCACCCCCTTCGAGCAACCACCAAGACGATCTGTTACCTGTATTTCCAGTTCGTACCGGCCAACGAGCGAGGCGTGCGGCTTGAGTCGACGACGCGCATTATAGACGAACTACTTCCTATCTGCCCCAAGGCCCAAAGCCTGACTCCTTATCCTTATCTCTTTTTCGAACACCTCATTGACTCGGTCAGGATATCTTCGCCCACCGGATGGCTCAAAAATAACCAGATGCATCGATTTAGCGCTCAAGTCCACCGCGAGCTGAATATGGTGAAAGCCACATAGACCGTAGTCGGAAAGCCAAAATATAATCCGCCGACGCTCCAAGTCTTCGCGGGGAGACGTAGTGCGTCCTCCATAGGTCGTGCAAAACATGCTTTGTCGCGAATCAGCCTGGAAACTTCGCCACACAAGCTCATCGAGAAATACCGAACTTTCGCCATCAGCCAAAATTTCCATTTCAGCCTGCTTGATCTTCGAATTCTCCGTCGATCCTTCCCAATCGGTCCACTTATCACTAATCGCGAGCTTCAGCCGAACCGGCCGTCCCTCGATCGCACCTGAAGCGGAAACTAGCAATGCTCCGTCGAGCCGCCGCAAAGATTCAGTGATGCGCAAATCCAGATTAATCGAGTCAACGGCGCCGCTCTTCCAGTAGGTGATGCTACTAGCCGCGGACAGTGGGGCCGCTAGCAACGTAAACGCGAGTGCAAGACGAAGAAGTGAGCGAATCATTTGGCCAACGTCAGCAGTCAGCCACGCGCGAAGCGCGTTGGTCTGTGATGCTCTGGAGTGTGCCCGACATGTTAGTGAACTGAAAGGTGAAAGTCCTGATGCTAGAATCCAAAACCAAAGCAATAGACAAAGGCAACTGCGGTGTCGCGAGACCCCGTGGGAAAGAAGCTGGCGTCAAAACGGCGAGCCCACGAACAGAAATGTGCTATAAGGCCGACGACAGGGACGAGTTGGCACAACACAACGAAGTCCAGGATTCACTGTCGGAGGTAAAGCATGGGGTTGTGCCGGGAAAGTTCATTAACTTACTCGGGGAGACCTGCCCGGCGAGCCATCCATCGCACAGGCGATCAAATGGCACCCTCGTGAGTAATCGCGAGGGCGAGTCAGCAGGAGTCAGCAGAGGTCATAGTAGCGCGGGAAACGAGCCGGGAGTAAATGGGCACCTTGAATGGTGTTCGTTGAAAGCCCCGGAGGGTCTCACGCACGCGCGAAGGACTGAACTGATCAGGACCGTGGAGACCGCGGGCTCCTTTAAACTGGAGATGGCGCTGGACGCCGGATCCAGTGATGAGCGGAGCCGAGCGGCGGAGAAAGACTGCGGTCAGGGCTCTGGAGCCCGCTTGTTATTAAGGGTCACCGACAATTTGTCGGTGGCGCTTAGTCAGATCGGAACCGCCCGGTACGGACCCGTACGCCGGGTGGTGTGGGGGCCGGGGGTTTAATCACCCCCGGCTACCCGATTCGCCTCCGTCTTCATTGGGTTTTAGTGAAACGGCCGATAGTAAACCCATCGATCCTATCAAGTCTAGCGCGCCAGTAAATAGGAGCGGGAGGCCATGGATTGGAGCCGGGGACCATGAACACAGCGTCGATCAGATGAATATATTCCATCTTTCTTTTAAGCGACTCTATAAGCGGGATGGGCGCTTCCGCGCCCTCGTGCATGAGGTGAGGAGGCATGCCGTCGACTAGCGCAGTAACTGGATTCGCAATAATGAAATCGCGCTCGCTGATAATTCTTCCCGATATGAGAACGCCTCCACACTGTAAAATCACGGAAAACTCTCCGTTCTTTTCGCTCGTGCGATCCGCTTCAAGGCCGAGCTTAACGATAAGTTCAAGGAGTGCGTCGGATGTGCTCATATCTTCTTCGGCGAACGTTGTATAGTTGGAAAATTTTACGGAATTTCAGGGTCAAAGCCGACAATTCCGTAAAAAAGTGGACTTTTTAGGGTGAGGTGTATTTTTGGAAAATACTTATGGCGGAAGAATCGGTGGCTCTAAAACCTACGGATGCGGTGAGGTGGTTTTGGCGGCGTCAAGCGCCGTTATTCCCGATAAGGAAGGGTATTGGCTGGGCTTCCACATGGAGCGTTTTGTGAAGCATGCGCGTAAAACTGGCGAGCTTTTAGATCTGCCAACGGCGTCGGAAGGCTATCTGAATTTCATCAAGACTGCAGTTCCTGCACCGCCGGGTTGGTAGGTCGGTCAGGTGAGCTAGGCGTTGCGGTTGTTTGCGCGGGGAATCGAGGGTTGGCGTTGGGTGCGGGTGCCAGACCAAGCGGAAGACGTCATGTTTTGCCTCTTGACAAGGCGGTGGTCGATGGTTCGTCAACGTCGTTCAATGTCCGCAACGGCTCGGCCACGCCAAGCTCGATACCACGCTCGTCTACACCGCCGTGCCAATTACGCAGCCCCCACGCAGCCCACGCCCGATGCCAAGTGGACACTCTCTTCCGCAAAAGTCGCACAGGTTTTGCCAACCTACGCGCAGCCGTTTCGTGCAATTTCAGGTTAAGGTGGCGATAACCGGAATTTTGGTCCGTCAACCCTGCCTCCTCAATGAAACCCTACCTATACTTGTCGCTCATCCCGGAATCGCTGATCGCCTCCCACCTCAGCCCTGAGGAATTCGGCTCCTACCTCTCCGTAGGATCCCAAAAACGCTCACGCGGCCAAGCGATGTATTTCAAACTCACCGACGCCTACGCCGAGGCGACCCTCAAGAAGCTCGGCATGGATGCGAATCTAGGCCGCACCGTTGGCGAGCCGCCGCGCCGATCCGCTTACCTCAATATTTACCGCGTGCTGGAGCAGACTCCGCTCGAAGCCCTCGAGTCCATCCATTTGACCACCGACGACGGTCGCGTGCTCACCCTCAAACCCAGCGCTTACCAACAAGACCTCGCTCCTCGTTTCCACCTTTACCAGGAATTCTGCCCGGTCTCGCCGCGGATCGTCAGTACGCTTGAGCCCAAGGCTTTCGCGCAGGAAATCACCGATTCAACCAAAGCTATTTCGTTGCCCGCGCTAGTCTTCACCGAGCTCAAGCTCGAAGCCATGGCCGAAGATCCCGAGGCCAAGGCGCAAAATCTGCCCTACACGAGCATCGAGCACATGCGTGATTGCATGCGCGAGCTCAAGGCCAAGCCGAGCAAGAAAATGAAAACCGTCGTGCGCAATCTGCACTCGGATCTGCTCTACCGCACGCTCCGTGGCGGCTTCTACGTCGCGACGACCGGCAACGGCTTCCGCTACTTCCCGATGCCTTCCCGCGAAGAGCTCGAATCCACCTTCTATCCGTGGTGGCGCTCCGCCCTGTCCTCCTTTGGCGGCTAAAACTAATCACCAGACCTAAAAAACCAGCCCACCCTTCTTCACCCATCCCTCTATGCGCTCTGCCTTGTTAAAACTCTTTCGAAACAGGAAGTTTTCGAATTACTACCTAGGTTCCTTCGCGGTGCTCTTTGTCGCCGCGTTCTTTGCCAAGCCGCTTTTCGGCCAGGCAACCGGCGAAGCCGCCCATGCCACGGGCGGACACGCCGCGTTTAAATACTTCAGTCTGTTCTCAGACCCGAAGTACACCCCCCTTGAAATCTACTCGCTGCTGGCTGTGTTGTTTGTCGCGGTGCTCGGCCTGCTCTACGCGCTCATGCTCGCGAAGCAGGTCAAGGCCGCCGATCAAGGCACCAAGCGCATGCAGGACATCGCCGCCGCCGTTCGCGAAGGCGCCGATGCCTACATGACCGCTCAGCGCGGCAAGATCATCCCGCTCATCGCGATCATCACGATGGTGCTCTACTTCACCACGCAGAGCGAAGAAAGCGCCTTCAAACTCGGTCGCGCCGGCGCGTTCCTGGTTGGTTCGTTCTTCAGCTGGCTCGTGGGTTTTGTCGGTATGCGTTTGGCCACGATGGGCAACCTTCGTGTTGCGGCCGCCGCCCGTAGTTCCTACGGCGAAGCGATGCAGCTGGGCTACCGCACCGGCACCGTCACCGGCATGCTCACCGACGGCCTCGGCCTCCTCGGTGGCACGTTGATCTTTATCGCTTACGGCGAACAAGCCTACGAAGCCCTCCTCGGCTTCGGCTTCGGCGGCACCTTGCTCGCCCTCTTCATGCGCGTCGGCGGTGGTATCTACACCAAAGCCGCCGATGTCGGTGCCGATTTGGTCGGCAAGATTGAAAAGAACATCCCCGAAGATGACCCACGTAACGCCGCCACGATCGCCGACAACGTCGGTGACAACGTCGGCGACTGCGCTGGTATGGCCGCTGACATCTTCGAATCTTACGAAGTCACGATCGTGGCCGCCATGATTCTCGGTCTCGCTTCGTTCGGTCACAAGGGCGTTATCTTCCCGCTGCTCGTCCGCGGTATTGGCGTGCTCGGCTCGATCATCTCGACCTACACCGTCAAAGCCGGCCCCAACGACAACTCCGACTCCGCCCTCAAGTCCGTACACAACGGCTTTTGGATCGGCTCGATCATCTCGGTTGTCGGTTTCATTGCTCTCGGCATTTCCTACCTCAAGTTCGACGCCGCCTACCTCGCCCTCAACCCGATGGCGAAGGCCGGCTTCCCGAACGGTGACCCGACCCAGCTCCCCGTCTGGGCGACCTTCGGTATTGCCAACGCTGACATGCGCCCGGTGATCACCTGCTTCATCGGTGTCGTGCTCGCCATCGCGTTAAACAAAGTCACCAGCTACTTCACCCACACCACCCACGCACCGGTAAAGTCGTTGGCCAAAGCCTGTCAGACTGGCCACGCCACGAACATCATTCAGGGCTTCGCGGTGGGTTATGAATCCACGGTCGCCACCGTCGTCGTCATCGCCGGCGCGATCCTCCTCTCCTACCTCTGCTACATGGGAACGCCTCCGTTGTTTGTAGCGTATGGTGTGGCCATGACCGGCATCGGCATGCTCACCCTCACGGGCAACACCATTTCGATGGACGTCTTCGGCCCCGTCGCCGACAACGCCAACGGCATCGGTGAAATGGGCTACGACCCGGAAGAAATGGAGAAGAACGAAAAAGGCTCCTACAAACGCGCCCGCCAGATCCTCTCCGACCTCGACGCCGTGGGCAACACCACGAAAGCCGAAACAAAGGGTATCGCCATCGGTTCCGCTGTTATCGCCGCCGTCTCGCTTTTCGCTTCGTTCATCGCCGTCATCGCAGTCGGCTCCGAAGACAAGATCAGCCAAATGACCACCGAGCAGTACCTGGCCGAAGCCGGCAAACTCACCGTCGCTCACCCGATGGTCTTCATCGGCTTCCTCCTTGGCGGTGCCGTACCGTTCCTCTTCAGCTCAATGCTGATCCGCGCGGTCGGTCGCGCTGCCTTCCTGATTGTTAAGGAATGCCGCATCCAATTCCGTGACGCCGCAATCTGGGCTGGCACCAAGAAACCCGATTACGGTCGGGTCGTTGATATCTGCACCAAGACCGCGCAGAAAGAACTCGTCGGTCCCGCCTTCCTCGCGATCCTCACGCCGATAGCAGTTGGTTTTCTCCTCGGCACGCAGGCGCTCGGCGGCTTCCTCGCCGGCATGATCCTCACCGGCCAGCTCCTCGCCGTGTTCATGGCGAACGCCGGTGGTGCGTGGGATAACGCCAAGAAATTCATCGAAGACGGCAACTACGGCGGCAAGGGCTCGGAAGCCCACAAAGCCGCAGTCACCGGCGACACCGTGGGCGATCCGCTCAAGGACACCGCTGGTCCAGCCGTCAATCCGCTGATCAAGGTGATGAACATGGTTTCCCTCATCACCCTCGGCGTCGTGATGAAGTACACCGTTATTGACGACAAATTGCCCACGCAATCCCGCGTCATCGGTCTCCTTGTCGGTCTCATCTGTCTCGTTGTCATCGGCTGGGCCGTCTGGCAGAGCAAACGCGAGTCGAAGGAACTTCAGGAAATGGAAAAGCAGTTCGAAAGCTAAACCCCATTCAATCCCCTTGGTACAAAACGGCCGCCCTCACCGGCGGCCGTTTTTTTACGCCCACGCCTGTTCCCATTCACAAACGACAAACGGGCGACGCGAGGGTAGTGCCCCGACGACGGGCGGAGGTGCGGTCGATTCCGACCGGTGCTCAATAATAGAGCGTGCCGCTGATCGAGCCGAAGACGGATTCTTTGATTTGTCCTCGGAACTCGCGCGTGCGTACGGCTTGGCTGTAGGTGATTTGGAAACGGCGTGTGCCGAGGGCGAGGCCGAACTGCCAGTCGGCGACAAAGGGCTTTTTGCTGATGTGCGGGCTGTCGCGAAAAGTGTTTCCGTCGAGCGTGATGTCGCGGGCCACGGCGCGGGCGTCGAGCGCACCGAAGAGAAACGCGTTCCAGCGCGGTCGGGCGGCACTGTTGGAATCGCCGCTGGGGCGGATCAGGTTGGTGCCGAAATCGGCGGGGAGTTTCCAGCCGGTGCGTATTTCGCAGCCGATGTTGGCGTACGTGAATACATTGCCTACGCAAAAGCCGCCGTGCGGAATAAAATCAGCGCCAAAACCGTCGCGGGCACCTTTGGTGCCGATGCGGTATTTGCGTTCGAAGACGACGTTGATGCCAATTTCATCTTTGATCTGATGGGTCCAGCCTTCGGCATGCGCCACGTTGATGATGTCGTGAAAACCGTTTTGGATTTCACGGCCACGGGCGGAGGGGCCGACGGTACCGAGGGTGATTTCAAACACGTCGAGGCGCGGGGGAATCCAGGTGCCGTCGGTGCGGGTGTGCTCGGGCAGGTAGTTTTGGTAGGCGGCGCCGACGTAGAGCCAGGCGGCGTAGGGGCGGTCGTCGGGTTGAAACTTATCGGTGCGGATGTTGACCGGTGTGTAAAGGTTTTGGCCGAGGGAGAGATTGAGTTTGTAGGCGGCGTCGGGAACGGTGAGGCGGCCGAAGGACTTTGCCAGGATGCGGACCGGCCAAAACACGTCGTCGCTGGTAAAGTTGCGCAGGTCGGTGGTGAGGAAGGAGAGCTTGAAGCCGTTGGTGTAGTGCTGGTCGGTGCCGGCGAAGAATTTATCGTTTTCCGAATAAATGCTGACGGAGCCGATACGCAGTGTATCGGCCTGAGGATTTATTTTGGCCGGATCTTCAGCTCCCTTTGCCCGGGGCATAGTCGATGCCGAAATAAAAATTAAAACCAGTAGTGTTCGCCAAAATTCCATGAGGCCAAGGAAGCGAGTCGGTGGTCGACTGCAAGTTGAGGGTGAAATTTATTCTTCCCAGCGGCCGTAGATTCCGCAGGGGAGAATTTTCCCGTCGCGTTTTACGGGCAGGCCGATCTCGCCGGAGGTGAGTGTGCCGCCGCGTGGGCCGAGCAGGTCGGTGATGAGATTGGCGACGACGGTGGGCGAGAGACGTGCGGTGTAGGCGTTGATGAGAAAAAACAGCGGACGGTCGCTCAGCAGGCGCGCGCATTCGACGAGCAGTTCCCAGAGGTGATCTTCGAGTCGCCACATCTCGCCCGAGCTGCCGCGGCCGTAGGTGGGCGGGTCCATGATGATGGCGTCGTAACGGCGGCCACGTTTGATTTCGCGGCGGGCAAATTTCAGGCAGTCGTCGGTGATGTAGCGGATGGGCGCTTCGGCGAGGCCGGAAAGCGCAGCGTTTTCTTTGCACCATTTGACCATGCCTTCGGCGGCGTCGACGTGGCAGACGCTGGCACCGGCAGCGGCGGCCGCACAGGTGGCGGCACCGGTATAGCCGAAGAGGTTGAGAACGCTGACCTCGCGGCCTTCGGCTTTGGCGGTGCGGATAAGATCGGAAAACCAGTCCCAATTTACGGCTTGTTCGGGGAAGAGTCCGGTGTGCTTGAAGGAGGTCGGGTGAATTTTGAAGGCGAGCGGACCGTAGCTAATTTTCCAGTTTTCAGGAACGGGCCGGCGAAATTCCCATTTGCCGCCGCCGGTGTCGCTGCGGTGATAGAAGCCATCCCATTTTTCCCAGACGTCGCCGCCTTGGCGGGGCCAGATGATTTGGGGATCGGGTCGCACTAGGGTGTAGGCGCCCCAGCGTTCCTGCTTCATGCCGTTACCGGTGTCGAGTAGTTCGTAATCCTTCCACTTGTTGGCGAGGATGAGCGAGGGACGTTGGACCGGTTTGGACATGGTGTTGGGGCGTAAGCGAATGAGGGGATAGCGGGTTTGTCGAGCGTGTGGCGCGGGGAAACCGGGAGCTTGCCTGCCGAATCCGGCGATTGACACGAGCGAACTTCCACGTAACTCAAACGATCATTCTCATGAAAAAGATTAATCTTATCACCGGAGTTTTGCTATTCGCGTTGGCGGTTCGCACCGTCTCGGCTGACGTCGTCGAGACAGCGTCGGGCGCAAAAATCGTTGGCAAAGTGATCCAGATCGACGGTTCGGCCGTCATTTTGGATACTGATTATGCGGGCATGGTTAAAGTTAAACAAGCGGACGTGACGGCGATAACGACGGATGCGCCTTCGAACATTCGTTTGGCGAGCGGCACGGTTTTGAAGGGTACACTGACGAGCCAGGGCGAGGGTGTCGTGACCATCGTTGGCACCGACGGATCGATCCAGACCAACATTAACAACGTGATCACGATTTGGGCCTCCGACGCCAAAGATCCTGAGGTCGTCGCGCTCCAGCGTGCTTGGGGTTATGATGCGGCGGTCGATATTTCCGGCAAATCGGGAAACACTAAGCAGTTTGGCACTGGCTTCAGTTTCCGTGCTACCCTTATTGGGCCGACCGACAAGCTGCAGTTTTATACCGCTTATGATCACCAAGTCACCGAGGACGAAGCATCCGCTGATCAGTTCAAGGCGGGCATCGATTTTCAAAACAATTTCTCCAATCGAGCTTCCTGGTATCTACGCGATGAAGCGGGCTTTGACCGTATCAAGTTGATTGATTTCTCAAACGTGGCAGCTGCGGGTTTGGGTTATGATTTTGTGAAGAAGCCGAAACAGACCTTCACCGGGCGACTCGGTCTTGCACATCGCTTTGAGTCGTACCGTGCAGACCCGCTTACATTCCTCACAAAAGAGGATGTGAATTCCGCTGGTCTTGATGTGGGTCTTTTTCATTCACTGGAACTCAAAAGCTTCAGCATCGTGAACCGCATTAGCTACGTGCCGGCCTTCAAGGATTTTTCGGATTTCCACGCCTTTCATGAATCCTATATTCAGCTGCCTCTGCTATCGCCTGTGTGGAAGCTGCGGATGGGTCTAACTAATGACTACTCCAGCAACCCACCTGTTGGTAAGAAGGGGATGGATACCACCTACTACACCCGCCTCGTGCTGAACTGGAAATAAGTTTTCGCAACAGGTTCGTCTTTCTGGCCCCGGTGATTATTCGCCGGGGTTTTTTTTGAGCGAAAACCACGGTGGTGGTTAGGTGCCGTAGAGGCGGTCGCCGAAATCGCCGAGGCCGGGCAGGATGTATTTACGGGCGTTGAGCTCGCGGTCCAGTCCGGCGGAAAAAATGCGTACGCGGGGATGCGCTTTCTCCACGACCGCGACGCCTTCGGGCGAGGCGACGATGTTGAGCACATCGATCTCGGTGGCACCGCGTTCGACGAGAACATCGAGGGCCATCACCGCCGAACCACCCGTGGCGAGCATCGGATCGACCAGCAGGACCCGAACGTTTATCAAAGGAGGAAGTTTGCAGTAGTAGCTGCGGGCCTGAGCGGTGTCGTGGTCGCGTTCGAGGCCGATGTAGCCGACGCTCACGTCGGGAAACAGGTCGACGATCGATTGCACCATGCCGAGGCCGGCGCGCAGGATCGGCACGACGACGAGCGGGCGGGCGAGCGCGCGGCCGTTGAAGCGTTCGAGGGGCGTCTCGACTGGTTGTTCCCTGGTGGCGAGATTGCGCGTCGCCTCGAGGGCGAGCAGCAGCGAGAGTTGGTGGCAGAGCGTGCGAAATTGCGCGGGCGGTGTGGATTTTTCCCGCAGCAAGGTGAGCACGTGGGCGGCGAGCGGATGGTCGAGCAGGTGCAAGGGCATGGACGAAGCGTTTGAACGAAAACTCAGAGCAGGCCGCGTTCGGCTTTGTGCTCGAGGATTTGGTTGAGCTCTTTGCGCAGGGCTTTTTCGTTGCCACGAAAGGCGGGCATGAGGGCGAGCCAGTTGTAAATTTCCTCTCGCAAGTGTTTCGGCATAACCGGATCGAGCGCGACGACGCGATCGAGGGCGCGCACGCAGGCTTCGGCAATGCGCTCGCACATGGCCTGCGCATGGGCGGTGCTGTGCTGGCCGGCAAGACGGAGGATTTCGTCAAGCGGTTGGGCGCGGCGGCTTTTCACGGCAGTTTTGTAGAGGCCGAGGCTGTCGACGATGACGTTGGCGGTGCGCGGGTAGAAGCTCGTCATGAGGTTCCACGGATCGCCGCGCTGGTCGCCGGCGTGCCGGAAATCGCTGCGTAGAATCACCGACGGGATGTCGGCAAACTTTGCGAACATGAATTCCACAACGGTGCCGGAGTCGAGTTCGGTGCCGTCGTAATTGAAGAGACCGAGGTCGCAACGCAGCAGCGTGAGGATGTCCTGGTCGCGGATGGTTTTAGCGGTGGTGCCTCGTTGTTCGAGGTTTTGAGGGAGCACGCAGAGGTAACGGCCGTGGGATTTTTCGTAGATCGCCTCGGCGAGATAGGCGTTGCCGATAAGGTGCTTGAGACTGAAGAGCTCGCTGGCGAAGTAGACGGTGAGGCTCTTGATTTTTTTTGCCATGCCGGGGTAGTTGGTTGCGACGAGCTAGCGTCGAAAACCGGGCGACCTCAATTGAAAATTCGGCCCATTTTGCGTGCAATCGCCGACGGACGCAGGTGAAGCGATGCTCAAGAATTCCGGCGCCGCGAAAAAAATCTCCTTTCAGCGGGCTCGTTTTGCCACGATTGTCGTCGGCTAACATGTCGCAAGAGACCGTCACTTATCTGAGCAATATTGTTATTTGCACGATTCTGGCCTGTTTGATCACTCACTATTGGCTGCGGCAAGGGCGTTCGGCGGCGATGGGTTTCTGGATGCTTTCCGCCTGGATTATGGTTGTGGCGGATACACTTTTCGCGGCCCGACCGGGCCTCCCTTATTGGGTGGGGCGCATAGTTCCCACTTTGCTGGTCACGGTGGGGCATGCCGGGCTCTTTCTTGGTGCGCGAAAGACGGCTTCGCTTTCAACCGGGTGGGCAATCGTATCCGGGGCGGTTGTGTTTCATGGCTTGGGATTGGTCTATTATCTCGTTTTGGATCAGCCGTCTAGGTGGCGGATGGTTTTCAACGGTGTGATCTGGGCGACCTTTTCCGTCGCCTCGTATCTGGCGCTGCGGAAGGCGCCAAAAGCATTTTGGTTCTCACTGGTGGCTCCGGCGAATGCGTTTCTTTTGCATGGAATTTTCCACTGTTTCCGTGTGGTGCTGGCCACGCTCTGCGTCGTGAATGGCTGGACCCAAGTGCAAGCCGGTTTACAGGCGGTGAGTGATTTTGAGGTCAGCTTTTTTATGGTGGCGCTTTTTGTGGGGATTCTCGTGGCGAATCTTCAGGTGCGAAACGAGGAGCTATCGATTGCTTTGGCGGAAGTGCAGACCTTGACGGGCCTGTTGCCCATCTGTGCCTGGTGCAAAAAGGTGCGTGACGACGATGGCTACTGGCAAAGGGTTGAGGATTACCTCGCCGTCCGCAGCGGGTTAAAATTTACGCACGGTATCTGTACCGACTGTTTTCAGGAGCAGCGGCACAAATCAATGAAGTGTGAGAGCGTTTAGTGGATTGGCGGTCCGGTTTGGCGCTGGCAACGGATTCAGGGTGTGAGGGTGAGCGTGTGGGCGGTCGGGCCGGGCAGGAAGGGCGTGGCTTCGCCTTTTACCCAGGCTTCGTGGCCGGCGCGATAGAACGGTGACAACGGGTTCCCGCTCTGGCCACCGGGCATGTGAAAAATGCCTTCGTTCTCGCGGCCGGGTGAAACCACAAAGCGCTCCGAGGCGCCTGCGGTGGGTTTGACCACGCGGGGCACGTTATTGTCTCCAGCGAGTGGATCGGCGGGCAGGTTGAGCCAGCGGCTCAGCGGGCCTGGGAAGAACGGGCTGAGGGGATGACGAATCTGGGCGAGGTTGTGGCTCCCCCACGTCGCGCGGGCGATGGAGACGTGTTCGGCATCGATGTCTTTAATGACGTCGTCCACGGCGGCGAGGAGCAGATCGTCCCAGACGCCATATTCCTGGCCGAGCAGGTGCGGAGGTTTCTGGTTCACCATTTCCCAGAGGGCGGGTTCGTAGTGGAAGCGTCGGTAGTTGAATTTGGGATACGCATCGTAACAGGGTTCGAAGACGATCGGCAGAACGCGTTCGACGACGTGGCTGCGGAAACCGGCGACGAGGCGGTAGCTGACGGAGTCGACGCTGGCGCGGCCCACCCAGGTTTCGGCGGCGGTGCGAAGTTTGGCGCGGTCTTTGTGGTTGGCGACGGCGTCGGGGGTGATGACGCGCAGCAGGAGTTGGTACCAGCGTTCCAGGTAGGGGGCCTGGTCGTCGAGTTGTACGGCGAGGAGGTCGCGCGGGGTGGCGTCTTTTAGAGGGGCGAGCCGGTCGCGGAGGCGGGCGGCGCGCATGGGGTGTTCGTAGCCACCGTCGCCGAGGAGGCGGAGGGTTTCGCCGCCGAAGAGGCGTTGATTGCCGGACCAGAGGCGGCCGTCGGCGGGTGCGATGAGGCCGGGCACCTCGACGGGCGGGAGAAAACCGTCCCACTTGCGATCACCAAAACTCCACGACGAGGGCAGGCGGCCGTCGAAGCCGAGGCGTTTCGGCAGGAAGCCGCAAATGGTCCAGCCGATGGTGCCGGTGGTGTCGGCGACGACAAAGTTCTGCGCGGGGATACCGGCGTGGCGGGCGATGTCGATAGCTTGTTGAACGGTTTGGGCGTCTTCGAGGGCGAAGAGGCCGAGGTTGGTGGCGGCGGGGTCGTGGGCGATCCACTTGAGGGCGAGGTCGCGCTTGTCGGCATTGGTGCCGACGATGGGGCCCCAGATGGTCCACGGGTTGTCGATAGTTTCAGGTTTTTGTCCTTTGATCTGGATGACTTCCGGGTGTTTTTCGTAGAGGAGAACGTTCTTGCCGTCGAGGTAGGTGTCGGGGCCGGCGGAGGTGGGGTTGATGACGACAAGGTCGCCGGTGTCGGCATAGGCGTTGGTGAAACCCCAGGCGATGTGTTCGTTGCTGCCGGCGATGACGAGCGGGGCACCGGGGAGGGTGACGCCGGTCACACGGGTTTCTCCCTGGCCGTTGGTTGCGGGAAACATGAGCGAGGCGCGGTACCAGATATTGGGTACGCGGAGGCTGAGGTGGATGTCGCTCGCGATGAGGCCGGAGCCGGTAGCGGTGTGCGTGCCGGCGAGAGCAAAGGCGTTGGAGCCGGGCAGGACGTCGGGGGTTTCGCGATGGGCGAGGGCGGCGTGTTTTTCTTCGATGATATAAACGCGTTTGCGGATATCGATCATGCGTTCGGTGGGCATGGGCGCGAGGGAGGCGGTGGTGCGGTCGAGGGCGGCGTCGTCGGGGCCGATGAGCGGAGCGAAATAGGCGAGAGCGGACTGGCCCAGAGTATCGCGCAGGGCTGCGAGCGACTGTTCATAGACGGCGTCTTCGTCCTGCAGATCGAGTGTCATGGCGTAGATCATGAGCACACAGTCTTCAGGTTTCCAGGGTTGGGGATTGGTTCGGGTGAGGAGGTATTCGAAGGGTTTTTCGCCGAGTTGGGAGAGGCCTGCGTTGGCACCGGCGGTGTAGGCGTCGATCAGGGCGCGTTCTTTGGAGGCGAGCTTGGCGAAAACGTTTTGGGCGCGTGTACGGAAACTATGGATACGCACCTCTTTGTCGTGCGGAAGGGCGGCTTGGCCGAAGAGTTCGGCGAGTTCGCCGGCGGCGTGGCGGCGCGCGCAGTCCATTTGGAAGAAGCGATCTTGGGCGTGGAGAAAGCCGAGGGCGCGGGCGACGTCGAGGCGGTGGGTGCCGCGAACGGTGGGCACGCCTTGTGCATCGCGTTCGATGGTGACCTTTGCGTGGAGGCCGGTGATCGAGGCCTGGCCATCGAGCAGAGGCAGGCTGGCGCGCGTCTTGAAAAAGAACCAACCCGTGACGGCGAGTGCGACGAGGAGGAGAAAGCTGGCCGTGCCAGCCAACAGGCGCAGGCGTTTGGCGGAAGCGGGTTTCATTGAACGCAGTTGTTACACGGCGGTCACTGGCCCGGCCAGAGATTTTTCAAAGGGACGGGGAGTAAGGCGTCGCGTGACCTCAGGCAGGATCGTCAGCCGGCATCACCCCTGCACCACGTGTGTCACCAAAACCTCGTGATTGGTATAACCGAGATCGACGCCCTTCGTGATATTCTCCTGTAATGCGGCCAGCATGCGCTTGGTCACATCGTCCTTGGTCGGCCCCGAAATCATTAGATTTAATTCAGGACAAAACTGCGAAATCGTCCCGCGCGCAGCCCATTGAAAACACGTCACACTGCAGATGGCGCGCTCAAGCGAGCGCACATAAGGCGACTCCAGCATGCGTGTTACTACGGCTCGAAATTCACCGGTCGGCAGAGGCTTCGACATCCCTTCGTTGGCGCCCGCCTTCAAAACGCGGCTCAACAGCGCCCCGTCCATCGAACTGCTGACCACGAGAATCGGCATGTCTTTCGTCGCCTCCGTTCGACGCACATGATGCAACAGATCGAGCGCATCACCCTCTGGAAAAAGGAAATCTGAAATAAGCAGATCAAACTTACGCTCGCCCAACAAAGACGAGGCCATGCGCAACGACGGCGTAATGACCAACTCGCAAATACCCGCTAGGTATTTGCGCATGAGCAACTGCGACGTGGCACTGTCTTCCACATAAAGGACTTGTTTCATGCGCTTTTTTCATCAATCGACCAACCGAGGGGATGAGTTTAGAAGTATCTTCATCGGCGGCAGCCTAATTTGGTCGCTTCATCAACCTTGGGTCCAAGGTCTTGTAAAGCCTTCTCGCCGCTAAAATACAGCCCACCAGATTCGCCCTACCACCACCTCTTTGCCCAGTTCGCCCGAGCCGAGCATCCCGACTTGCGTCGCGCCGTTTGAATTTTTTGGGGTTCCGATGATTCCAGGAGTAAACACAAAAATCAGTGAGATAAACCGTAGAACCGTTTCGCATTTTTCGTCGTCTGACACGCTAGTTCGTCAAACGACACACCAAAAACGCCAGCCGCAAACTCCGCCGTATGCTTTAGGTACGCCGGTTCGTTCGGTTTTCCGCGATGAGGCATCGGTGGGAGATACGGCGCGTCCGTCTCGATCATCAATTTTTCAAGCCCCTGAGTCTTCGCCGCTGCGCGCACTGCATCTGCGTTTTTGTAGGTCAGCACGCCTGTGAACGAACCGAACCCTCCGCGTTGCACCAATTCAGCCATCTCCGCCTCGCCTTCAGTGAAACAGTGGAAAACAACTCTGCTCCACTCAACACCGCTCGCGTCAATCATCTCCACACATTCGCGAAACGCACCGCGTGAATGCACGACCAGCGGACATCGTAGTCGCCGCGCGATCTCCAACTGCGCCGCAAACGCCGCCCGCTGCCAGCGAAAGATCTTCTCTGCCTCGACTTCGTTCTCCTTCGGCAAATGAAACCGATCCAGCCCTGTTTCACCCAGACCGACCGGCACCGAAACATTTGCCTGGCTCCAAAATCCCTCAATCAACCCCACCGCCTCGGCCCAGCGCTCGTCCACCGAGCACGGATGCACGCCCACTGTGTAATGAACAAAACCCGGATTCTTTTGTGCGAGCTCACGGTACAGTGACCAGTCATCCGGCGATGTGCCGATCGTAACCATCGCTTCCAGCCCGGCCTCCTTCGCGCGCGTCAACGCCTCCGCCAGCGTGCCCTTGCGAGCAAACGATTCGAGATGCGTGTGTGTGTCGATCAGGCCCATGGTAATTGGTTTTGATTGTTCCTCATTATCTTTCGCTACCGCACCGTCACCAGCAAATCGTAACCGATCATTTAGCCGAATGGGAGTTCGCTTGACCTTTGAGCACGTTTGAACACTTTTGAGCCATGGCAACAATACAGCTTAGAACCCGGATTGACGGTGAACTGCATCGAAAGAGCGAAGCGGTCTTGAAGAGCCTTGGCCTGGATGCCGGGGCGTTTGTGTCGATGGCGTTGGCGCAACTGGTCAACCGGCGCGGCGTTCCCTTTGCCGTCACTGAATCCGATGAAGAGTATTTCAAAAATGAATACGGCTTAAAGCAGGTTGAGATGGAGCGGGCGGGGCGCCGGATGCGCAGCGAATACGTTCGCGAAAAGCACGCCGGGAAGGTGAAGGAAATCAAAACCGCCGCCGATCTTGTGCCGTGAAGACTCGCGCCACGCCGCGTTTTCTGAAGAGCGTAGCGCCTGAAAACCGGGCGGAAATCTTGGAAGCGATGAAAGCCGCCGCCGCTGCGTTCGGTGCACCGCATTTGCACGCTGGGCTTGGTTTGCGCCGCACCCCGCCGTTCATGGAGTGCCGTTGTGGTCTGGATCTTCGCCTTGTGTTCCAACGCGAAGGCGATGCGTTGGTTTTTCATCTGTGCGGCACGCATGACGAAGTGCGCGCCTTTCTGAAAAATCGGCGTTGAAATCGCTAAGCTCGCCCGGCCCGAAACGCCGGACGATAAAAAAGGGACGATAAAAAGTTGGGTCAGGCTGTAAGTATTATTGTTGACCTGCTGGGGTTGACAAACGGGGTGGCGGGATGCCGCGCAAATTGAGATTGGAGTACCCCGAACGTTAATATGTCGACGGGGATTCAAGGGTTGCAAACGACGTTTTCGAATCGCTTTAATAAATTCTGGGATGAACGCGGGCACCTTTTCCAGGGTCGATATAAAGCATTGCTCGTCGAGGCGGGTGGGGCACTGGGACAACTTTGCCATTACATCTATCTCAACCCGGTGCGGGCTGGGCTTGTGCCGGTCGAACAGTTGAAGGAATGGAGGTATTCGAGTTATTGGTCTCTGCGGCAAACAAAGGCGTGATCTTACCGATCCCGCAGCTCCACCACGCCAAAAGCTCCACAAAAAAGTAGGGAGTTTTTCTAATTGTCGTCAGCCTGGGGTATAATTGTCGCTGGGGGATTTTCCCGAACGCGAATTGGAGTACCGACTCTCCCTTTGGCTGGACGACCCTGTTGTTTAGCCCTCCGTTTTAGGGTAGGGACCCTACTCCGGAATGTCCGTATTGGCGGCGTGAGCACTGCGTCGTCGAAAATGTGCTTGGTCCGGAGCGCCATTTCGTTTGATCTATCGTCACTATCCTCACGCTTGTTTTGTTGCATAAAATGCCTGCAATATTTTTAATGAATTTCACCGAAAATACTGCTACGGCCCATTTATATATACACCCTGCCAAGCGACAATCTCTAAAAACCCCTAAAAACCCATCATTTAAAATGACTGACAGAAGCGCTCGAATGAATATTAAAAAAAACCTGCTGCCTTTTCTCCTTTGTCTTTCCGTTTCTGGCCTGTTATTTCTACAGGCCCAAGCGCAAACGGTTACGGTTACTCCGGTCGAATATCCCGATGGGATGAAAAACCCCTTTATGGGATTCCGGCCAGGATTTATAGGGACATCTAAGCCAAATTGGAAAAACGAAGGCCCCTACCCGACACTCTTTCGTCATTACATCAAGTGGGAGGATCTGGAGAATGCCGAGAGTGATGGAGTTCAGAAAATCATCAACTTCTGCAATACACAGTGGGCAGGTGCTGAACAGGCCAATGTCAGGATCATCCCCCGCCTCATACTCCAATGGACCGACACCTATTACTACCCCGCAGACATCCCCGATGGAGATTACGCAAGTCAGAAAATAAAGGATCGAGTCAGGCGCATGATTCAAAGGCTCGGGCAAGTCTGGGATAATGACCCGCGCGTGGCTTGGATACAGACAGGTATTATTGGAAAGTGGGGTGAGCAGGAGAGTCCTGTAAATGTCCGCGATAACAACAATGAATGGGTCAAAATTATTGGTGCGGAGTTTCAGGCCGCTTTCCCCAATAAATTAAAGGTGGTGCGAAATCAGCAGTATTGGGATCAGGAAGGTTATGATTGGGGTGTGTATTGGGATTCGTTTGCCCATACCGGACAGTATACCGGGGCATGGTCGAATATTAAAACCACAAATACACAGGGACGATGGGTAACTGACCCAATCGAAGGAGAGGTAGCCTACGATTGGGGTGATGGGCGCAGTAATTTTGCATACCCCAACGCCGATCCGACAAAGGCCTGGAATGTCAATTCCACGGTTCAAAATCCGCCCTTCTACAATTTTATAATCAACACGATTAAACAATTGCACTGCTCTTCACTTGGATGGGTGGACGGCTACACCAAAACCGATCCAACGTGTCTCGAAGGCGCTAGCCAAATTCAAAAGGCCTTCGGTTATCGGTTTGTCATCACTACTTTCTCTTGTTCTCGCCAAACCGCTCAGGGCGGCACGTTGAATCTCAATTTCAAGGTCAAAAATGTCGGTTCTGCCCCCATCCTGGCTCCCGTGTTAGAAAATTGGCAGCTGGCGTTCACCCTGATTAACGAGACAACCCGTCAGATTGTTTGGACGGCTCCACTGCCCGTTAGTACTAACATAAGAAACTGGCTGCCTGGCGACAACTATGACTGGGATCCAAACAGCAACCCCAATGGCACTAAAACCTATTTAAATCCTGCGGTAGAACATGTGATTAATACTTCGGTTACGGTTCCCTCCGGAATTGCCACCGGTCAATATTTGGCCGGAATCACCATACTTGATCCATCAACGCAGAAACCCGGTGTCTTTTTTGCGGTAAAGAACTTTTTCAAAGAGAGTCAGGCCCAGCCCTTATGCCGGATTGGAATCGGTCAGGATCTTTCAGGTAGTACGGATTTGAGTCCGACCCTGTTCAACGATCTTGTTAAGGATGACGCTCGTTCTTATGTATTGACGCCAGGAACGACCTATACGCTTTCAACGACCGCCACAAACGGCTCTGTTGCGCGCAATCCTTCGGGCGTTGCTTATGGGGCGGGCCTGTCGGTTATTTTGACGGCAACCGCGAATAGCGGTTATATATTCAGCGGCTGGAGTGGAGATCTTTCCGGCAGCACGAACCCGGCGACGCTCACGATGAATGCAAACAAGAGCGTGACGGCAAATTTTACGCCCGGTGCTACTCCAACAACCTATACACTTACGGCCAATGCAACCAACGGGTCGATCAGTCCTACGAGCGGATCGTATAATGCGGGCACGTCTGTAACGCTAACGGCAACCCCGAATAACGGCTATACGTTCAGCGGCTGGAGTGGAGATCTTTCCGGCAGCACGAACCCGGCGACGCTCACGATGAATGCCAACAAGAGTGTTACGGCGAATTTCGTTGTGAACAATGCGACGCCGACACCCAAGTCCGGCGGTGGCGGTGCCCTTCACCCCGGGTTTGTCGCACTTCTCTCTCTATTGGCACTCCTGCGTTGGCATTTTAAAGCACGTTTAAGCCGCTCTGCTCCTTGAAGATTGTATAATACCAGCGCCCCTCAAAATTTAGACTTTAGGTAGAGCGGATAGTTTTATCCGCTGAGGATTGAAGGGTAGGGCGTTTGCTCCGCAAGCGCCGAGGACGATGCGGAGCATCATCCCTACCACAGATCACAAAACAAAAGTCCAAATGATACGGGACGCTGGTATATACAGCCTGTCTAAGGCCGCAGGTGAGTTGAGCGTAAGCGTTCAACGGCGACGTAAAGAACCTGGAAACAGCGAGGAACCCGTAGTTGCACTCGGTGCTGCCGGTCATTGCCCGAGCATCGCTCAAACCGTTCCTCGCTTTTCTACCACGGCCCGAACTGAAATCAGGATTAATCCTGAGACTTGCTCGGGGGACCGGAGTCAAACGGCATGGTGAACTGGCTTTCCACGGCGCGGCCCTTTTCCACTTTGGGAAGAAACCACCACTCTTTTACGGCCTCAAGCGCGCTCGCGCCAATGGCCGGTTCGGTAGCGCTCGTGACCACGGGATCAATCACTTGGCCATTGGCCAGTATCGTCATGGTGATGATAGCCTGCCCCTTCGTTTTTGCTTTAAAGAGTGAGGTGGGATAATCGGGCGTGGGCCCGATGAAGGCCTTGGGCTCGGCTTCCTGCACCCCCCGGATCCGTTTTGCGATCATACGTTTCATCGCCGCGTCGCGCCGTTCCTTCGGTATTTTCGAATGCAGCACTTCTGATCCGTTGGAGAACAAATGAAGTCTGTACTTCCCCTTGTTGAACGAAAATCCCACGGGAACATTCAGGTTGAGAAACTTGACGATCCGCGGCTCAAGATTGCCCACTTCATACAGAAACATCTGTTTCCCCTCCTTCGAATCGTGATTCCATTCGAGCACCAGAAAGACATTTGATAGCTTGTATGGCGTTTCGAAATAGGCGGAGAACGATTCGTATCTGGCGCTGGTTCGTAAGTCGGTATTGCCTCCTATGTACAGCAAGGGAGCATATACCCCCGGCCTGTGAACTGAGACAAAAACCGGCAGATATTCATCGGCTTTTTTCAGCCCAAGACGCCTCTCATCCGCGTCGACCCGCTTGCCAGCCACTTCCACCTCGGGATACTGCCGATGGGCGGCAAGCACCGGATAGATCTTTCCCTTGTATTCCGCTATGACAATATTCTGTCCCAATAAAGGCGCGCCAAAGAAAAGAAACCACGCCGAAGCGACTAAACCGAAGCGAAGAACCGGGATCGAATGCATCAGGCCACCCTTGTATATTTCTGTTTCAAAGCAAGTCACAACAAACATCAAAGTAGTACGATCCGGCGAGATTGGTTACGCCCAATCCGGAGTGATGGGTTACACCAAAGGGCACTATGCCCTGAAACAAAATAACCCCAAGGGAAGAACTTAATCAATTCGTTATATATTAGCACATACCGACCGGTTTATGCTGACCGACCTGTGAGAATAGTTCGGTATCAGCCGCAAAACCGGCCAAAAACATCTCGCACGTTTTGGCGCGAGCTGGGCTTCAGGGACTGACACCGTGCAGCCACCGGCTCAACGCACCATCGGCGCGATTTTGCGCCGCCCCGGTCATACAGCCTTCGCATACCCGCCACCGATGGCCTAACGTGCCAGCCCGTGACGGCATTTTTTGCGATTGGTTCGGAACGTCAGTTCTGCCAACTTGTCCAGCAGCATCACGATCCCTTCCTGCTCAAGCTCACCCTGCCTTCCCTTTATGCCACTCCGCCTCCTCGCTGCCGCATCACTCTCACTCGCCCTGTTCTTCGCCGGTTGCGCCTCGCCTCGGGGCATGGCCACCCTCGATGACGCCGCCTCGGGCCCCAAGCCCACCAAAAACGTTTACCTCCTGACGGTCACGTTGCGCAACACCCACACGCCCGCCTACCAGCCCAAACTCAACGCGGTCAAAATCGCGAAAATCACGGGCCCCGAAAATTACAAAACGCTCAACTTCGAGGCCGACCTCGTTTCCCGCAGCGAAAGCAACCGCGCCGAAATCGGCAGCAACTACCTGCTCCGCCTCGAAATGGAGCCCGGCGAATACGTTATCATGGGCCTCACTAGCTGGGGCCAGGCCATGATCATGACGGGCGACTTTTTCACCCCGTTGGGCATCCACCTGACCGTCCCTGCTTCCACCCCGGGCATCCGTTATCTCGGTCACATCGACGCCGTCGTCCGTGCCCGCAAAGATAATGAATTCCGCGCCTGCACCACCTTGCCCACGCACGAACAACGCCTCACCGGTGCCTACAACGGCACCTTCGATGTCGCCATCACCGATCAATGGGATACCGACAGCGTGAAATACAAAACCAAGTTCCCAGCCCTAAAAGACGCCAAAGTCACAAAAGCTATCCTCCCTCCCTTCGACCGCGACCGCATCCAGCGCTGGTGGGACAAAAACGTCTTCAACGAATTACCCTGACCCAGGGTTCGTTCCCGAAAAGGCCCGGAGGAAACTCCGGGCCTTTTTCGCGGTGTGCCCGGCAGAGTGCACCTGCTTGGCAGTGACCAACAAGCTCAACTCCCCAACCGAACGACGGTGCTTCCCCGACGAGCTTCGGCGTATCAGCTTTGTGATGCAGAAACGGGAAAAGACCTTGTCTTTATCACTCATCTGTTTGATCTGGATGCGTTGATGGTGACCCGGATTTATCGCCATTGCCGGGACATCGAATTTTTTTCCGCTGGATCAAACTATTGAAACTTCAATCATCGCCCCACAATCGTTTTATATGCCATGAAAAATTCCCTTCATCTCGCCTGCCTTTTGACTCTCTTCGTACTCGGCGTTTCAGTGGGCTTCGCAAAAAAACCCAAACCCCCAGCTGATGTGGTCGTTGTTGCTGATGCTTTGAGTGACTCCACGATCAACGTGACCCCCGAACCTGGCAAACCGGTTTATTATTTAATATTGGGCGCGATTGAACATGCTATAGGCCCGACGCACGCAGGGGAGCCACCCGTCGATGAGAAATTCATCCGTGCCGAATTGGTCAAAGCTTTGGCCTCGCAAGGTTATCTGGAAACCGGAATGGGAAGGCCGTTGCCGCAGCTCGTTCTTGTCGTGCGCTGGGGCCAGGCCACGCTAGAGAAAGACATGAATCAAGAGAACGAAATCGATCTAGAGAAGAGCAGGGATCTAAATAACCCGGCCTCGCCATTTAACTACAACGAAATGAGCAGGCTCGTCGGGGCATACAAGCTCAGGGCTGGCGGTGCCCTCCCCAGCCTCGAGGAATCTGATCTGGACGACACCTTGAGATCCGACCGCTACTATATTTTCGTTGGTGCCCTTGATGCGGCTGCTCTGCGCCAAAAAAGAAAAATGCTCGTCTGGCGCACCTATATGAGTATCGACGGACACCGCGAATACATGGTGAATAATATCAGTCACATGATTGCCGATGCCGCTCCCTACTTTGGCCACGAGGAAAAAATGCCTGTTGTCGTGAACAACAAGGTTCGCAGTGCCAGTGTCCAAATGGGCGAATTGAAAGTTATCGAAAGTGACGTTCCGGACACGACCAAAGAACCTCAAAAAAAGTAGATATTATCGGTGCTCACTATTCTTTAGCGGCAAGATTCGAAGGGATACAGGCAGGCTGGGAAGCGTACACAGCGGCCTGATCGTTTTCTTGAGATCTCCCGAAGAATGCTCTAGATCAGACTATTGAAGCTTCTATCATTGCCCCACAATTGTTTTATATGCCATGAAAAATTCCCTTCATCTCGCCTGCCTTTTGACTCTCTTCGTACTCGGCGTTTCAGTGGCCTTCGCAAAAAAACCAAAACCCCCAGCTGATGTGGTCGTTGTTGCTGATGCTACGAGTAACTCCAAGATCAACGTGACCCCCGAACCTGGCAAACCGGTTTATTATTTAATATTGGGCGCGATTGAATATGATATAGGCCCAGCACACGCAGGGGAGCCACCCGTCGATCAGAAATCCATCCGTGCCGAATTGGTCAAAGCTTTGGCTTCGCAAGGTTATCTGGAAACCAGAATAGGAGGGCCGTTGCCGCAGCTCGTTCTTGTCGTGCGCTGGGGCCAGGCCAACCTAGAAGACAACATGGATCCAGATAACCCGGGCTCGCCCTTCAATTACAGTGAAATGAGCCTGCTCGTCGGGGCAAACAAGTTCAAGGCTGGCAGCCTCTCCAGGCTCGAGGCATCTGATTTGGACGACACCTTGAGATCCGATCGCTACTATATTTTCGTCGGTGCCCTTGATGCAGCTGCTCTGCGCCAAAAAAGAAAAACGCTCGTCTGGCGCACCTTTATGAGTATCGACGGACACCGCGAATACATGGTGAATAATATCAGTCACATGATTGCCGATGCCGCTCCCTACTTTGGCCACGAGGTAAAAATGCCTGTTGTCGTGAACAACAAGGTTCGCAGTGCCAGAGTCCAAATGGGCGAATTGAAAGTTATCGATAGTGACGTTCCGGACGCGGCCAAAAAACCTCAAAAAAAGTAGATATTATCGGCGCTCACTCTTTTTTAGCGGCAAGGTTCGGAGGGATACAGCCCACCTGCTGCGTTTTCGCGCGGTGCCTAGTTTAATCTGCACGACCTGCCGTTCTCTTCCACGCGGCTGAACGAGTAAAGATCCTCGGAGCAAGCTCCTGGGCAGTGCAGAAATTGTAGGAGCGGCTTAACGCCGCGATTCACCCAATCCTTCGCGGGATAAACCCGCTCCTACAGACGAACCAAGCCGGAGCAGGTTCCGGGGTATTTGACCCCGTGCGAGCTAGTAAAAGGATCTCACCATTTCGTCAGTAACCTCAGTTTGAGGTTGCTGTAAGAGCCTGCGGCGGCTTCAGGTTGAATCATGCGCTTTACAATACTGAAAGTCTGTTTGCTCAGTTTTCCGCTGGCTGTTTTCGCGGCGGAGCTGCCTGAAGGTGTGCGCCGCGTCACGGTGCTGAACTACCCCGATTGCTTCGAGCTCTCGAATGCCGACACGCGGGTCACGCTGTGCCATCATGTGGGGGGACGTGTGCTCGAGTATGTCTGGCAGGGGAAAAACGCACTCTTTATCAATCCGGGAGAGGCAAAATGGGGCACGCCCGAGGGCCTCAAGGTGCCTCCGAGTGCGGGTCGCTTCGATATCGGGCCTGAGCAAATTATCCCGAGTCGCGAAAAACTTTGGTTGGGGCCGTGGACCGCCGAGGCTATCGGCCCGCGCGCCGTGCGCCTCACGAGTCAGCCGGACGCAGCGACGGGGGTGCAACTGATCCGCGAATTTCGTTTGGACGCGAAGTCATCGCACCTGAGCTGCGAGCAGATTATCCGCAACGTCTCGCAGGAGACAAAACGTTGGGCGCACTGGAGCCGCACTTTCGGGGTGCATGGTGGGATCGGAGTCGTGCCGCTCACCCCGGAGACGAAACGCTTTCCCGCCGGGTTCGTCATGTACCGGCCGGCACCGGAACCTTCGATCATCTATAATCCAAAAGATCCGAACGTGCGTGTGCGCGGTCAATTCCTCGAAGTGCTCGGGCCCCCGCTCTATCCCAAGCTCGGCTTCGACTCGAACGCGGGCTGGTTTGCCTATGTGATGCCGCATGGTCAGGCGTTCGTGAAACGTTACGCTTCACCGCGCGACGCGGTGTATCCGGAAGTCGCAGGGTTGACGCTTTGTTTCTGGTACCCGCCGGCCAGCCAGTTGCCGGCCTGCGAGCTTGAGCCGCATGGTCCGCGCATCGACATCGCGCCCGGAGCGAGTGCGAGCTATTTGGAAGATTGGTATTTATTGCCGCACCATTTCCCGGCTGCGGGCGAGCAGATTGACTTGGAGAAACTCGCGGCCCAGGTGGCATCGTCTTTTGCTGCAACAGAAAAGTCGGAAAAGGGGCCAAACCCGAATGGCCGTGATAGGTAGTAGACGGTTCTATTTTTGATCTGAACCGGGCGCCGCTTCGGGTTTGACCAAGGCGGGGTCGTCGGTGGGCAGAAGGTGCGCGAACGTGGCCTTGTTGGAGGCTTTCATGTAGGCTTCGTGTGGGTCGATCACCCCTTCTTTCACGAAGCTCATCAGAGCTTGGTCCATGGTGTGCATGCCATCGGCCGAACCACTTTCTATCAGTTGACGGATGTTGGAAATTTGTCCGGTGCGGATGGTGTTTGGCAATGCTTCGTGCGGCAGCAGGATCTCGTGCACGGCGACGCGGCCTTTGGGGATGCGTTTGCAGAGGAGCTGACTCACCACGCCGGCGAGGCAACCGGCGAGCATGGTGCGGACCTGGTTTTGTTCTTCGGCGGGAAAGGCGTTGATGATGCGGTCGACGGTTTTCGGGGCGTTGTTGGTGTGAAGCGTGCCGAAGACGAGCATGCCCATCGAGGCGCAGCCGAGGGCGAGTTTGATGGTTTCGAGTTCGCGCATTTCGCCGAGGAGCACGATATCGGGGTCGTGGCGCATCGCACCTTTGAGGGCGTCGGCAAACGAGGCGGTGTGTTCGCCGACTTCGCGGTGAACGATGATGGATTGCTTGTTTTGGTGTACGAATTCGATCGGGTCCTCGATGGTGATGATGTGTCGCGAGAGGTTCCGGTTGATGTAGTCGATCATCGCGGCGAGCGTAGTGCTTTTTCCACTACCGGTGGGGCCGGTGACGAGGACGAGGCCTTCCTGCAGGTGGCAGAGGCGTTTGAGGACTTCGGGGAGTTTGAGGTCGTCGAAGGAGAGGATTTTCGAGGGGATCTGGCGAAAGACGGCGGCCTGGCCCCAGTGGTTGTAGAGGAAGTTGGCGCGGAAGCGGGCGAGGCCGGTGATTTCGTAGGCGAGGTCGAGGTCTTTGCGTTCGAGGAATTCCTGCCAGCGGCGGGGAGGGCAGATCTCGCCGAGGAGTTCTTCCATATGGGTCGCCGTGATGGGTTCAAGACCGATGGGCGCGAGCGCGCCGGAGATGCGGGCCTTTGGCGGTAGGCCGATGGTCAAGTGCAGGTCGGAGCCGCCTTGCTCCAGCATGGTTCTAAGAAGGCTGTCGAGGGCGGGCATGGTAAATGTATTAAACGGGAAATGACGCGAATTAACGCGAATGGCGGAGGGGCGGATTTTTTGTCACAGAGAACACAGAGTGCGGACACAGAGGACGGAAGAGTTCGGAAGACGGAATGGAGATTTTTTTAACCACGGATTGGGGTTTTTTATTCGCGTGGATTCGCGTTCATTTGCGGTTTAAATTGGTTCGGGTCAGCCGGTGATGCGGGCGCGCATCATGCGGTTGGTGATGTTGGCTTTGGCGGTGTCGGCGGAGATTTTGTGTTTTTGCCAGAGTTCGAAGATGACGCCGTCCATGAGGCACATGCCTTCGCGAACGCCGGTTTCCATGGTGTTGCGCAGGCCTTGTGTTTTGCCTTCGCGGATGAGGTTGGCGACAGCGGCGTTGGCGACGAGGATTTCGACGGCGAGGGCGAGGCCGCCTTTGACCTTAGGAAGAAGGCGTTGGCAGATAATGCCGCGTAGGCTTTCGGCCACGCTGGCGCGGATTTGTGATTGTTGCGAGGAGGGGAAGACGTCGAGCAGGCGGTTGAGGGTGGAGGCGGCGTCGCTGGTGTGCATGGTGCCGATCACGAGGTGGCCGGTTTCGGCGGCGGTGATGGCCATTTCGATGGTCTCAAGGTCGCGGAGTTCGCCGATGACGATGACGTCGGGATCTTCGCGGAGGGCACCTTTTAGGGCGGAAGCAAAGGATTTGGTGTGGGGACCGACTTCACGTTGGGTGACGTTGCAGCGGCGGGCGGGCTGGACGACTTCGATGGGGTCTTCAACGGTGATGATGTGATCGTTACGGGTTTCATTTAGTTCGGCAACGAGGGCGGCGAGGGTGGTGGTTTTGCCGGCGCCAACGGGGCCGGTGACGAGGATGAGGCCGTTGTGGTAGCTGAGAAATTTCTGGATGGGCTTGAGGTTGTGCAGGCCGAGTTCGGAGAGGCGGGGGATCTTTGCCGGAACCATGCGGTAGGAACCAGCGGCACCGCTTTTGTGGAACATCAAGTTGACGCGGTAGCGGTTGTCGGCGTCGAGGGCGAGGGCGTAGTCGTAGTCGCGGCGTTCGAGAAAACCTTGGCGTTGGTGCGGTGCGAGGAGGGCGGTGTTGAGGCGGAGGGCGTCGTCGGTGGAGAGCGGTTGTTCCGCGAGGGTGGTGAGTTCGCGGTTCTTGCGGAGAAAGGGTTTCGCGCCGGCGCAGAGGTGCAGGTCGCTGGCGCCGTAGCGGGCGGTTTCGCGCATGAACTGGCCGAGTTGTTCAACGAGTGCGGGGTCGGAGAGGCCGCTGACGGTGGAAAAATCAAATGTGGGCAAGGGGCCTTGCGACAGGAAGGGCGGGACGGTGTAGGCCGTGGGTTTTTTGGGGTCCGGCAGGTCGTCGGGAGGAGGGCCGAGAGCGGACTTTTTCATGGCCTCGTCGGCAATGGATTCGAGCGATCCGATGTCTTCGACGATGCTGTCGTCGATGAGGCGTTGGGCGAAGTCCAGCAAGTCGGCTTTTTCGCCGACGGCGGCGGCGGTGCTGGCGCATTGGGCGCGAGTGAACAGGCGGCGTTCGATCCCGAGTTTAACCAGCCAGCGGACAGCGTTGTTCATGAAGGGAGTGGAGGGCGATGGGGGAGCATCGGCACGTTACCGGGCCGGGCTTAACGGGAAAATGCTGAGGTGTTTGCCTGTCGGCGGGGCGTGAGTGGAGCGGTTGGACGGGCGGCAGGAGAAAGAGAAGGATAAAGAGAAAGAGAAAGAGAAGGAGAAGGAGGAAGTGGGCGGACGCGGTTAGGCGGTGTGGGCTAGGGCTTGGCTTTGGGACTGGTGCTGGCGGAGGACGTCGTCGAGGTGGGTAACGAGCACGTCGACGCGCAGCGTGCGTTCGCCGGTGCCGCGGTAGGTGCCGCGAATGGGTGAAACGTCGGCGTAGTCGCGGCCGGTGGCGATTTTCACGTGGCGTTCGCCGGTTTGCATGTGGTTGGTCGGATCAATGCCGATCCAGTCATGACCGGGAATATAGACTTCGAGCCAGGCGTGGCTGGCTTGGGCGCCTTTGAGCTGGTCGGCGGGGCCGTTGTAGAGGTAGCCGCTGACGTAGCGCGCGGGGATTTTAAGGGCGCGACAGAGGCCGATGACGACGTGGGCGAAGTCCTGGCAGACGCCGTGGCGGAGACGAAGGGCCTCCGACATCTTGGTGTGTACGTTGGTGACGGCGGGTTGATAGTGAAATTCGTCGCGGATGAAACGTTGCAGGGCGAGCACGGCGCTCCAGGTATCGGTGCAGTGGGCGGTCAGGCCGGCGGCGACCTGGGCGATCCCGGCATCGATGGAAACGTAGGTGCTGGGCTGAAGAAAATCGAAACAATCGGCTAGGTCTAAACAACGGCTCATCGAGGCGAGGGGCACCACGGCGCCGGTGAGTGGATCGGGCGGAGTCGAGGTGTGAACGATGGAGCAGGCTTCGACTTCGAGGGCGGTGTGTGGAGTGAGGACGTCGAAGCGGTGGACGTGGTTGGAATAAAAATCGAGCTGGTGTTTCGGTTGGGCGTAGGGTGCGACTTTCAGGGTGAAACTTTCCACCTTTTGGGCGGTTGTGTCGACCGGTTGAAGGCGCACCTCGTTGAGGCTGTCGCGCACCGGCAGGCGGTAGGCGAAATGGGTGCGGTGGAGGACGTGAAGCTTCATCCGGATGGTTGGAACCGCGAAAGAAAGCAGAACCTGGCAGATTCGCGAATCGTGCCCTCAGTTTCCTGGTTGCGGGCTGGACTCACTGTTGCTGCTGCTCCTCTTGCTGGCGGATTTCGTCTTCCTGCTGCAGGCTGAAGTGCTGGAGGATGTACGTCTGGAAGAGTGCTTCGCCGATGACGTTGAGCTTGCCCTGGAGTTCGTCGATGTAGTCATGCAGGCCGCGGGCGAGGATCTCGTCGGCGGTGCTGAACATGAGTTCGGCGAGCAGGCGGCCGCAGTGGCGCTCGGCGTCGTTGCTGAAACGGCCTTCGGCGACACCGGAGATGCGGCGCAGGGCTGTATTCAGTTGCTGGACACAGAAGCGGACGGAGCGCGGGAAATCTTC
The DNA here is from genome assembly GCA_031404135.1 of Verrucomicrobiota bacterium. GTDB lineage: Bacteria > Verrucomicrobiota > Verrucomicrobiia > Opitutales > Opitutaceae > JADKHC01. The sequence continues at coordinate 31,610 of JANNHA010000111.1, forward strand.
GGAGAGCAGGAGGTATTCGGCCACGAGTTTGGGTTCGACTTGGCCGCCGTGCAAAGCCTTGTAACCATCCCAGGCGCTACAGGAGCGCAGGACAGCGGACCAGCCGAGGGCGTCGGTCTGGGTGGTGGTGTAGCCAGCGGCGAGGGAGGCGTGGCGTACGTCGAGCAGGCGCGAGGTTTTGTCGGCGCGTTCGAGGTAGCGGCCGGCCTGGGTAAAGTACCAGCCCTCGTTGCGCACGACGGTGGCGTCGGTGAGGCCCTGTAGGAGCAAGGAACTGGTTCGGATTTCCTGGAAAAATTCGAAAGGGCTCTGGCGCCACATGGTGCGGGCCTTGGGCGAGTTCAGAAAAAGGTAGAGGCGGTTGAGTTCCTCCCAGAGTTCGGAGGTAATCTGGTCTCGGACCGTGCGGGCGTTTTCGCGGGCTTGGGTGATGGAGGAGACGATGGAGTTGGAATTGTCGCCTTGAAAGACGAGGAACTCGGTCACGTTGCGACCGGTAACCTTTGGATAGAGTTTGGCGAAGAATTCGTCGTCGCCGGAACTCTGGAGGATGGGTGCCCAGTAACCGGCGATGGCTTTGTCATCGAGTTTGCTGGCATCGAGCATGAGCTGGAGGTTGACGTCGACGAGGCGCGCGATGTTTTCGGCGCGTTCGACGTAGCGGCTCATCCAATACAGACTGTTGGCGACACGGCTTAGCATGGTGGGAAGGGAGGAAGGGAGTTTTTTTAACCGCGAATGGACGCGAATAAACGCGAATGGCGGAGGGAGGAAGGAGATGAAGTAGGTTCTATTTATCTCCGTCGAGGACCCACGAGTCTTTGCTGCCGCCGCCCTGGGAGGAGTTGACCACGAGGGAACCAGCGCGCAGAGCCACGCGGGTGAGGCCGCCGGGGATGATGACGGGTTTTTCGCCGTAAAGGATGAATGGTCTGAGATCGATATGGCGGCCGCCGAACTGGTTGTCGCAGTAGGTGGGGTGGCGCGAGAGGCTGACGACGGGCTGGGCGATGTAGTTGCGTGGTTCGGCAAGGACGCGTTTGCGGAATTCGTCACATTCGGCGGCGGTGGACTGTGGGCCCATGAGCATGCCGTAACCGCCGGCTTCGTTGGCGGCTTTGACGACGAGTTCGTTGATGTGTTCGACGATGTATTTGCGGTCAGCTTCCTCGTTGGCGAGGTAGGTTGGGACGTTGGGAATGATCGGGTCTTCGCCGAGGTAGTACTTGATCATCTTCGGCACGAAATAATAGATGACTTTGTCGTCGGCGACGCCGGTGCCGATGGAGTTGGCGAGCGAGACGTTGCCCGCCCGGTAGGCACCAACCAGTCCGGGTACACCAAGTGCGGAGTCCTTGCGGAAGACGGTGGGATCGAGGAAATCGTCATCGATGCGTCGGTAGATGACGTGGACCTGGCGCAGTCCTTTGGTGGTGCGCATGTAAACACGCTGATCGCGCACGAGCAGGTCGCGGCCTTCGACGATCTCGATGCCCATCTGGCGGGCGAGGTAGGTGTGTTCGAAATAGGCGGAATTGTAGGCGCCGGGTGTGAGGAGCACGACGTTGGGCTCGGAGACGCCGGCGGGGGCAACGTATTCGAGAAGTTTGTGGAGTTCGGCTGGGTAGTGTTCGACCGAACGAACGCCCATCGACTCGAAGTTGTCGGAGAAAGTGCGTTTTAGCGCGCGACGGTTTTCGAGCACGTAGCTGACGCCGGACGGGCAGCGGCCGTTGTCTTCGAGCACGAGGTACTGGCCCTTCGCATCGCGAATGATGTCGGTGCCGCAGATGTGGATGTAGATGTTTTTCGGCACCTCGAAATTGACGAATTCGCGGCGAAAATGTTTGGCCGAGAGGACGTAGTGCGCGGGGATCGTGCCGTCTTTGAGGATGTGCTGCTCGTGGTAAATATCGTGCAGAAACATGTTCAACGCGGTGATGCGCTGGATGAGGCCTCTTTCGAGATACGCCCATTCTGCGGACGGAATGATTCGCGGCATGAGGTCGAACGGGAAAACGCGTTCGGTGCCCTGGGCGTCGCCATAGACGTTGAACGTGATGCCCTGCCGGAGGAAGGCCATGTCGATGGCGTGTCGTTTGGCCTCGAATTCCTCGGTAGTCAATTCGCCAAAATGCTCCAGGAAGCGCTGATAATGCGGGCGGATGCTGCCGTCCGAGGCCAGCATTTCGTCGAAGTATTTGTTGGTCTCGTAGGGTTTAAAAATGCCGTGTGCGGTGCCGTTTTTAGCGGCAGAAGAAGTGGCGGAAGTGGCGACCATGGAGATTAGAAAAAGGGTTTCGGTATGAATGGATATAATGCAGGTCCCGTGCCTGATAGGCGGCGAAAGTATCACACTCGTACAAAAGCTGCCTCGTAAACGTTGCCAGGCTGCTGCGATTTGTCGTTTGCCAAGCTGTGCGCACCGGCTACAGCTTTGGGCTCTTTTTCATGATCTCTTTCCTGCTCAAACGGTTTTCGGGCCGCCACTATAAGAAGTTTCTCGCGAAATGCCGCCCTATCGTCGTGCGTATTAATGAGCTGGAACTGACCTATCAGTCGCTCACCGACGACGAACTCCGCGCCAAGACCGGCGAGTTCCGTGCCCGCGTGGCGGCTGGCGAAACGCTCGATCAGATTTTGCCCGAGGCTTTTGCCGTGGTGAAAAACGCCGCCCGCCGCCTCGTCGGCCGCAACGTGCTCGTTTGCGAGCACGAACTCGAGTGGAACATGGTCCATTTTGACGTGCAGCTGATCGGTGGCATCACCTTGCACGAAGGCCGCATCGCCGAAATGGCCACCGGCGAAGGCAAAACCCTCGTCGCCACGCTTCCGCTCTATCTTAACGCCCTCAACGGCCGCAACGCCCAGCTCGTCACCGTCAACGATTACCTCGCCCGCCGCGATTCGGAGTGGATGGGCCATCTCTACCGTTTCCTTGGCCTAACCGTCGGCTGTATCCAACAGCAGATGGCCTCCGAGCACCGCCGCGAGATGTACAACCGCGACATCACCTACGGCACCGCCAGTGAATTTGGTTTCGATTACCTGCGCGATAACGGCATGGCCACGCGCAAAGAAGACCAAGTCCAACGCGACCACTGGTACTGCATTGTGGATGAAATCGATTCCATTCTCGTCGACGAAGCGCGCACGCCGCTGATCATTTCCGGCCCCGCGCCGATCGAACGCGAGCAGCCCTACACCCGCCTCAGGCCCGTCGTTGATCATCTCGTTTCCGACCAGACTCGTCTCTGCAACCGCCTCATCACCGAAGCGAAAGAGCTGCTCGAAAAACCCGAAACCACACCCGACGAAAAACGCACCGCCGCCCTAAAAATGCTGCAGGTGAAAATGGGCCACCCCAAAAACAAACAGCTGCTCCGCCTCCAGGAAACGCCCGACTGGCGCAAACTCCTCGACAAAACCGAGACGGAGATGAACAGCGATTTCAACAAGGAGGAACTCTACCGCATCAAGGAAGAACTCCTCTTCGTCATCGACGAACGCCAGCACCAGGCCGACCTCACCGAACCAGGCCGCCTCAAGATCAGTCCTGACAACCCCGACGCGTTCACGCTGCCCGATCTCGCCACCGAGTTTTCGCTCCTCGAAAAAGACCCCGCCTTCACCCCCGAACAACGAGAAACCACCAAACTCGCCTCGCAGGAACGTTACTCCACGATCTCCGAGGAAATTCACTCTCTCAGCCAGCTCCTGCGCGCCTATTCGCTCTACGAAAAAGACGTCGAGTACGTCGTGCAGGAAGGCAAGGTCATGATCGTCGACGAGAACACCGGCCGCGTCATGCCCGGTCGCCGCTGGTCCGACGGCCTGCACCAAGCCGTAGAGGCAAAAGAAAACGTCATGATCGAGCGCGAGACGCGCACCTACGCCACGATCACGATTCAGAATTATTTCCGCATGTACGAAAAGCTGTCCGGCATGACCGGCACAGCCGAGACCGAGGCAACCGAGTTCAACGAAATCTATCGCCTCTCCGTGCAGGTCATCCCGACCAACAAACCCTGCATCCGTATCGACAAAAACGATTCGATCTACAAAACGCGCCGCGACAAATTCGCCGCCGTCGTCAAAGAAATCGAAGCCGCCAACAAACGCGGCCAGCCCGTGCTCGTCGGCACCGTCAGCGTTGATTCCTCTGAAGTGCTTTCGCGCATGCTGAAACGCACCGGCGTCATCCACACCGTCCTCAACGCAAAATATCACCAACAAGAAGCCGACATCGTCGCCCGCGCCGGACAACGCTGCGCCGTCACCATCGCCACCAACATGGCCGGTCGCGGCACCGACATTGTGCTGGGTCCCGGGGTCGCCGACCTAGGCGGCCTGCACGTGCTGGGCACCGAGCGCAACGAAAGCCGCCGGGTGGACAATCAGCTGCGAGGCCGCTCGGGTCGCCAGGGCGACCCGGGCTCCAGCCGCTTTTACATGAGCCTTGAAGACGACCTGATGCGCATTTTCGGCAGCGAAAAGCTGCAGGGCATCATGGGATCTTTGGGCATGACCGACGATGAGGCCATCGAACACTCCATGATCAACCGCAGCATCGAGCGGGCTCAAAAGAGCGTCGAAGGCCACCATTTTGACATCCGCAAACGTCTGCTGGAATATGACGATGTGATGAATCGCCAGCGAGAGGTGGTCTACACACGCCGGCAAGCGCTGCTGGAAGGCGAGGACATCCGCCAAGACGTGCTCAACATGGTGCTGGATCTGGCCGAAGCCCATTTCAACCTGCACGCTGTCGAAGGCACGACCGCCGAGACCTGGGACCTAGGCCCGCTCAACGCCTGGTTCGAGGAGACGTTCCGAGTGCCCGCGCCCAAATGGGACGCTGCCGCGATGGCCAAGGTCAATCGTGTCGACGTTTTGCGTCACATCATAGCCGCCCATGCTTGTATGGCC
>JANNHA010000112.1:0-27010 GCA_031404135.1 Verrucomicrobiota bacterium
TCATGCGATGGCCGTGCAGCTGGCGATCAGCTCGGGGGTGGCGGGGATCTCACGGACGTCGAGTCCGAGGCGCCGAAGCGCGTTGACAACGGCGGGCGCGGGGCCATCCATCGGGAGCTCGCCGAGCCCTTTCGCGCCGAACGGGCCGCCGGGATACGGATTCTCGAGCATCACCACATCGAGCTCGGGCATGTCGAGCGTGGTCGGAATGGTGTAGTTGGTGAGCGTCGAGTTGGCCATCGCGCCGTTCCGCATCACCACACGCTCGAGCAACGCGTAGCCGAGTCCCTGCGCAGTTCCGCCCTCGATCTGTCCCTGAGCGAGCGCCGGATGGATCGGCCGTCCGAACTCCTGCACCGCCGTGAGCTTGAGCGGGCGTACCTCGAAGGTGTCGGGGTCGACCTCGATCTCCGCTTTTGCCATGGTTTTGAGCGTAATCGAGGTATTATTCTTATCCAAGACACGTTTAATAACATTACGATTGGTTCGTGTTGTCTTGGCCAGTCCGGATATAGTGATCCGCTTGAAGGCCATCTCTTGGCGGATGGAGTCGGAAAGGTTTTTTTTGATGCGGACTGCGCTACTGGCTTTCTTCTGCTTGATCACTTTGTTCATGAACAGAGGCTGGTCCTAAAAAGGACCAGCGTCAAGGTCGATGGGGGGTCTTGGGGCGAGGCAGCGGCGGATGAGGGACCATCCGCCCTACCTCGGGGGCTTTTACTTTTTCACGCCGCTGGCGACGACGGTGTTGGTCTGCAGGAAGAAGTCGTTGCCTTTGTCGTCCACCAGAATGAACGCCGGGAAGTCGACGACTTCGATCTTCCAGATGGCTTCCATGCCGAGCTCGGGATACTCGAGCGTCTCAACTTTCTTGATGTTTTCTTTCGCGAGGATCGCCGCCGGTCCACCAATCGAACCGAGGTAAAAGCCTTTGTACTTCTGGCAGGCGTCCGTTACCTGTTTCGAGCGGTTCCCCTTCGCGATCATCACCATGGAGCCGCCGAGCGATTGGAAGAGGTCAACGTAGCTGTCCATGCGGCCCGCTGTCGTGGGTCCGAAGCTGCCGGAGGCGTAGCCAACCGGGGTCTTGGCGGGTCCGGCGTAGTAAACCGGGTGGTTCTTGATGTAGTCGGGCAGGCCTTGGCCGGAGTCGATGCGTTCTTTCAACTTGGCGTGGGCGATGTCGCGGGCGACGACCATGGGGCCGGAGAGCAGCACGCGGGTGGTGACGGGGTGCTTGGAGAGTTCGGCGCGGATGGCCTCCATCGGCTGGTTAAGGTCGATGCGGACGGGGTTGGCTTCTTTTAGCGCGCGGAGGTGGTTTGGGATGAACTGGCCGGGGTTGGTCTCCATCTTCTCGACGAAAATGCCGTCCTTGGTGATCTTGGCTTTGATGTTGCGGTCGGCCGAGCAGGAGACGCCCATGCCGACGGGGCAGCTGGCGCCGTGGCGGGGGAGGCGGACGACGCGGACGTCGAGGGCGAAGTATTTGCCGCCGAACTGGGCACCAACGCCACTTTTCTCGGCGATATCCATCACCATTTTTTCGGCTTCGAGGTCGCGGAAGGCCTGGCCGAGTTTGTTACCCTTGGTCGGGAGTGAGTCGTAGTATTTGGCGGAGGCGATCTTGACGGTTTTGAGGCAGGCTTCTGCGCTGGTGCCACCGATGACGAAGACGAGGTGGTAGGGGGGGCAGGCCGCAGTGCCGAGCATCTTCATCTTTTCGGTGAAGAAGGTGGCGAGGCCTTTGGGGTTGAGGAGGGCTTTTGTCTCTTGAAAGAGGTACGTCTTGTTGGCTGAGCCGCCGCCTTTGGCGACGAAGAGGAATTCGTATTTTTGGCCTTCGGTCGCGTAGATGTCGACTTGGGCGGGGAGATTGGTTCCGGTATTGACCTCCTCGTACATGTCGAGGGCGGCGGTTTGAGAGTAGCGGAGGTTTTCCTGGGTGTAGACGTCGTAGACGCCTTTGCTGAGCCATTCGGCGTCGTTGGCGCCGGTCCAGACTTGCTGGCCTTTTTTGGCGACGATGGTGGCGGTGCCGGTGTCTTGGCAGAAGGGCAGAATGCCTTCGGCGGAGATCTCGGCGTTCTTTAGCATGGTGAGGGCGACGTATTTGTCGTTCTCGGAGGCTTGCGGGTCGTCGAGGATACCGGCGACCTGCTTGAGGTGTTTGGCGCGGAGGAGGAAGGAGGTGTCGCGGATCGCCTGTTGGGCGACGTAGGCGAGCGCGGAGGGTTCGACCTTGAGGATTTCTTTACCCTCGAAGGTGGTTGTGGAGATGCCTTCTTTCGAGAGGAGGCGATACTCGGTTTCGTCGGCGCCGAGCGGGAATGGGTCTTGGTAGGTAAAGGGAGGTGTGGCCATGGGAGGAAGGAAGAGTGTATGACTTGGGAGACGTGGAAGAGGGGAAAATTGGAAAACTGAAAAAGAATAAGCGGGTGTTGCAGGGGGCTTAAGTTGGTGGCGTGGGTGGGAATTTCGGAGTTTTTAACCGCTAATGGACGCTCATTAACGCTCATTTCGGAGCGGATGCGGAGGGAGAGATCGGAGTCGGATTGTTAACCACTGATTTTCACTGAGGGGCACTAATGGTGGAGGCAAGAAATCGGAAGGCACCCGGCGCGCCCAGCGGTCGCGCCCTACCTCGGAGGGTTGGCATTAGCGGCTATTAGCGGTTACAAAAGGTTTTAGATCAGTTTCAGCTTTGGCAGGTCCTGGCTGTCGACGAGGCCGACGGGGTGGCCGCGGCGGTTGAGGACGATGAGGTCGTCGATTTTGTGCGCTTCGAAAATGCGTAGCGCTTCCACGCCGAGCACGTCTTCGCCGACGGTTTTGGGCGAGCGTGTCATAAAATCGGATACGCGGCGTTCGAGAAAGCCGGGGCCGGTGAGGGCGCTGCGGCGGAAATCGCCGTCGGTGAGGATGCCGACGAGTTTGCCGGATTTGCCGACGAGGGCGATGCTGCCAGACTTGGCCTTGGTCATGGCGAGGATGGCTTCCTGGAGGGTGCTGGTTTCGCGTATGATGGGGAGGCGGTCGCCGCTGCGCATGATGTCTTTGACTTTGAGGAGGAGCAGGCGGCCGAGGTTGCCGGCGGGGTGGTAGCGGGCGAAATCTTCGCGCGTCATGCCGCGGCTTTCGAGGAGAACCATCGCGAGGGCGTCGCCGAGGGCGAGGGCGGCGGTGGTACTGGCGGTAGGAGCTAGTTTTAGCGGGCAGGCTTCGCGCGGGACTTTGTAGATGAGGCGGTGTTCGGCGTGGCGGGCGAGGTCGGAGTCGGCCTGGCTGGTGAAGGCGACGATGCGCACGCCGAACCGTTTCAACACCGGCACGAGGCGCAGGATTTCCTCGGTTTGGCCGCTGTTTGAGAGGAGAATGGCGAGGTCGCCCTCGTCGCAGAGGCCGAGATCGCCGTGGAGCGCCTGTGTGGCGTCGAGGAAGCAGGAGGAAACGCCGGTGCTGTTGAAGGTGCCGACGAGTTTTTGTGCGATGTGGGCGGATTTGCCGACGCCGCTGAAGATGAGCTTGCCGCCGCGGGTGGTGGTGGCTTCGACCGTTTGGGCTACGGCGACGAATTGTTCATTGAGGGCCTTGGCTGTGGCGGCGAGGGCATCGGTCTCGATGCGGATGCAGGCACGGGCGCGGGCGAGGATGGTTTTTGAGGAGAGGGCCATTTAAGATTGAATCGTGGGGCAGGTTGCCGAAGTTAGGGGTTAACTTTTCGCGTTCAAATCCTTTCCGCATCGATGAGGTCACGTCTGTTTACTCTGGTTGCACTCGCCGCACTGATATTTGTGGCGGGTTGTGAGCGTTCGGACTCCTCGCCTTTTACGGCGGAAATCGACGAGCCGGGCTATCGGCGGGGTAAGGAACTGAAGAAACAGGGCCGCAATCAGGAGGCGTTGAGTGAATTTCTGAAGGTGCTCGATAAGCGCAGGCTGAGTGATTGCCCGGAATCGCACCTCGAACTCGGGCTGCTTTATGAGAAGCACATTAACGATCCGATCGCGGCGATTTTTCATTACCGCAAATTTCGCGAGCTGAAACCCAACAGCCAGCAGGCGGATTTGGTGCGGCAGCGCATCGATGCGGCGACGAGGAATTTTGCGAGAACGCTTCCGGGGCTGCCGTTGGAGAACCAACTTGATCGGTACGACATGTCGGATGCGGTGCTGCAGTTGCAGCGGGAAAACGAGAAATTGAAGACCAGTCTCGCTGCGGCACGAGCGGGCAAGGCTGTTTCAGACGCCGCTGCGACGGCCGCCGCTACCGAGGCAGAATCGAGTCAATTGCCCGAGGCTGAACGCCCGGCGCTTGCTCCGGTCACCGATGGCTCACCGGTTGTAAGCGCGGCGGCGCAGGCACCCGAGGCTGTGGCGGTGTCAGCGGCACCGCCTTCCCGACCGCCGCTCGTGGTTGCACCGACACAGACGCAACAAACGCGTTATCAGGCACCGACTGCGCCTTCCTCCGTTCGCCCTGGCCCTGCGCCGACCACGACCACCACGCGCCCGACCGCAACCGGATCGTACCGCAGGCACGCGATTGCCAAGGGCGACACGCTTTACAGTCTGGCCCAGAAATATTATGGAAACCGCTCGCGTTGGAAGGATATCTACAACGCCAACAAAGATGTGATGCGTAGTGCCGACGATTACAAAATCGGGATGGTACTGAAGATCCCGCAGTGATTACATTTTTCGCATATGATTGCGGTGCAAAGCCCCGCAAAATTTGCAACGTATCTGCCAAGCGCTGCGGAGTGAAAGGGTATATGTTGTGCGACATTTTGCTCCACGAATGATATCGCCCGACGAATTTGCCGCCCAGCTCCCATCGACTTCGCTGAATCTTGATCTGATTCGGAAATATACGATGCCGGCACCGCGCTACACTTCGTATCCGCCAGCGACCCAGTTCACCGATCAGCTTGATGCGGTCGGCCTCGACCAAGCTTATGCCGACGATAATCGGGCCGGCTCCGGGCCGCTCTCGCTTTATTTTCATCTGCCGTTTTGCGAGACCCGCTGCTGGTACTGCGGCTGCAACACCGTCATCACGAAACGCCACGACGCGGCCGCCGAATACCTCGACGATATCGCACTGGAAATGAAGCTCATCGCCGCCCGCACGGATCGCAGCCGACCCGTGACACAGGTCCACCTCGGTGGCGGTACACCCACGTTTTTGCCGCCCGACCAGCTGCGTCGGCTCGGAGCGTTGTTTCACGAACATTTTTCAATCGCCAAAGACTGCGAGATCAGCGTCGAGCTCGATCCCCGCCGCCTGAAGCTCGATCACATCCAAGCGCTCCGCGAAATCGGTGCCAGGCGTGCGTCACTCGGCGTGCAAGACACCAATCGCAAGGTCCAACTCGCCATCAACCGCTACCAGCCGCACTCGCTCAACGAACAGGCCATGGGCTGGCTGCGCTCGGAGGGATTCAAGTCGGTCAACGTTGATCTGATCTTCGGCCTGCCGCTGCAAACGCCGGAAACGTTTAACAAAACCATCGACGACGTCCTAACGCTCTCGCCCGAGCGCCTCTCGGTTTTTAGTTACGCGCACGTGCCATGGATCAAGCCCTCGCAACGCATTTTCGAAGATCGCGGCCATCTGCCGACGCCGGAGGTGAAGCTCGCGATGTTTGCCGTTGCGCACGAACGCCTGACGGCGGCGGGCTACGTCGATGTCGGCCTCGATCACTTCGCGAAACCCGACGATGAGCTCGCCCGTGCGCAACGAGCCGGCACGCTCCACCGCAATTTCCAAGGCTACAGCACGCACGCCGGTGCGTCGCTCTACGGCTTCGGCCTCTCGTCGATCTCGCAGACGCAGCAGGTTTATCTGCAAAATCACAAGACGTTGATCGCATATCGCACGGCGCTGGCGGCGGGCCAGTTACCGATTGAACGTGGTTTAAGATTGACCGACGAGGATCAGCGCCGCCGCACGATCATCATGCGCATCATGTGTGATCGCGGGCTCGACTATAAAAAGTTGTCGGCAGCGCTTGGTTTGGACTTTGCGAAAGTGTACGGCCGTGAAATCGCCTCGTTGCAGGACCTCGCGGCGGACGGGATAATCGGAATGGGCACGAACGGTTTTTCGATCACGCCGGTCGGCATGCCGCTCCTCCGCATCGTCGCGACGCGCTTCGACGCGACGTTGAAACCGGCGGCCGGCAAGCATGCGCAGGTGATTTGAGGGAGCTCTGGGTTTTCGGAGGACACGGATTAACCCAGTTTCCAGAGTGTTTTTGAAACCACTCATTGAGACGCCGAAGCTCGCGTTCTCTCGGTCTATCTGGGGCAAAGATTTCGTGAAAAACTTTGGCGTGAAGTTTGGTTCAACGCTGGTTGATCGACTCAAGATGGCTGGCAATGTACTTTATGATGAGGTTGTAGGATCTTATTTTAGTTTTTTCCTGCTCATAGCAACTTCGTCCTGCCAATCATATAAAAGAGCGAGAATCCCTTTACATGCATTTTTGAGGTTTTCGCTCTCTATACAATTCTCTTTATAAAAGTCAGAATGAAGAAATCCGATGAATTTAAAACAATGTTTTAAGGCAAGTTCGGTAGCTTCCATTACTTCGTAAGTAACCTCTCCATATTTTACCGTTCTGCTTGTTGAATGGGCGATTCGTTTGTGGAGTTCGCACATATCTTTTTCATCTAAAAAACGACCGATTTCAGGGAATTCGAAGTGGTAGGCGCGGAGATCGTCAACTTGGTCCTTTTTATCATTTTCAGGTCGGTTTGAAAAGAACTCGTTAAGCCTCCGAAGATTGATTAAAAAGCCGTCGATGACCGCGTTTTGGGCGAGGACGAAAAATATATGACCCTTGGTGCCTTCCGTTTTTGAGTCGAGACTGGGTGCTATTTTGCCGAACCACGCGAAATAACTGAATAGCTGCGCAATGTTGTGGAAAATTTGGTCAGCTGCTGCTGCGAGTTCTTGTTTTGTATAATTAGGCATTATGAAGGGCGAGTAATTCAATATAAAAATTAAATCACTTTTTTGTCCACGTATTATGGTTTCTCTTGATGATGTAGAAAACAGAGAGTTTATTGTCGTCTTCCTGGTATCCTGTTGGGCTGACATAGAAATAAGGGCCTATAGTCGCTTCAATTCGCTTTAGAATGACGTTGATTTTTGTCGCACTCTTGAACGTAGGAGGCGGCGATGCTGTTTGAAAAGCTGATTCAATAAATCCAATATCGCTTGGTTCCGGCGTCACCACTCCAAAAAACCAAATAATCTTTTTTCTCGCTTGATAGGCGTTTGGAAATTCAATTCCGAAAATTGTCTCGCAGTTTGAGTTGTAGATACCTTTACAGTCGGCAAAGAAAATCGCTTCTTCGGTACGCGTTTCGATCTTGCGGTCAGATTCGAGATCGCCAGAAGAAGCGTTTCGAGGTTCAGGGTTCCAGCCATCTTGCCATTTAGGGAGCCCGCCTTTTTTCCAGATGCGTGTTTTTGTTCGTGCCTTGGCCCAATCGAGTTTGTTTGGCATATTAAAAGAGCTGGTTTGTATGTGTCTCTTAGTCAATACGATGATTGTTATTGGCTACCGTTCGTTCCCTTGGGTTTGTCGTAGATGTAGGTAATTGGATGTGCTTTGTTCGGATCCACCGAGATGCTGCTCGCCTAACCCACAACACGGTCCCTGCATGTTTGTCATTTAATAGATGACAAACTCACCCCGAGTGTTTTCAGAGGTAAAAGCGGCAGTTTGTCATCTATTAAATGACAAGTTGGGTTGGGGGAAAAGGGGTTTGGCGGGCGCGGCGGGGTGGCAGTGGCGGCGGTGTTGAGGGCTGGTCGTGATCGGTTGAGGCTGTGGGTGGCAAAAACTTTCAGCTCAGAAACGCGGGCTTTGCGTTTGGAATAACTTTGGCTACGTTCCCGGCCTTCATGAGCGATCTCAGCGATCTCTACCAATCAGTCATCCTCGATCACAACAAGCGGCCGCGTAATCGCGGCAAGCTGCCTACGGCCAATCGCGTCGCCTCGGGCGATAACCCGACGTGCGGTGACAACTGCACCGTTTATCTGCAGTTCGACGGTGAACGTATCGGCGGCATCTCGTTCGAGGGCTCCGGTTGCGCCATCTCGCAGGCCTCGGCTTCGCTCATGACGACCCAGCTCAAGGGCAAAACTCCGGCCGAAGCGGAAGCGACGTTTAAACGGTTTGCCGATATCGTGAAGACTGGCAACGCGCCCGATGACTTTGACGAGCTCGCTGCATTTGCCGGTGTGCATACGTTCCCCGCACGCATCAAATGCGCCACGCTTTCGTGGCACGCGGCGCTCGAAGCCCTCAAACAGCCGGAGACAAAACCATGAGCGCACTGCCCGTCTTAAAACAGCCGCGCATGGCCTCCCGTTTTTGGGACGATGTGCGCGCGGATTTCCCGGTGCTGCATCAACACGTGGGCAACAAGCCGCTCATCTATCTCGATAACGCCGCGACCACGCACAAACCCCGCGCGGTCATCGATGTGCTCGCGCGGTTTTATCAGCAGGACAACAGCAACGTCCATCGCGGTCTGCACGCGCTCTCGATGCGCTCGACCGATGGCTACGAGGCGGCACGGATTCGTTCGGCAAAATTTATCAACGCGGCCGAACCAGAAGAAATCGTTTTCACGCGCGGTACGACGGAATCGGTCAACCTCGTCGCGCAAAGCTGGGGTGCGGCCAATTTGAAAAAGGGGGACGTCGTCCTGATCACCGAGATGGAGCATCATTCCAATCTTGTGCCGTGGCAGCAGATCACCGCGCGCACGGGTGCGACGTTGCGCTATGTGCCGGTCATCGGTGAAAACGCCGAGCTCGGGCTCGATCTCGATGCGCTGGACAAACTCCTCACGCCGGAGGTGAAGCTCTTCGCGTTCACGCATATTTCGAACACGCTGGGCGTGATCAATCCCGTGGTCGAACTGTGTGCCAAGGCCAAGAAAGTGGGCGCGCTTACCTTGATCGATGCCGCGCAATCCATCGGCCACGAACCGATCGATGTGCAGGCGTTGGGTTGTGATTTTCTGGTATTCTCGGGGCACAAGATGGCCGGTCCGACCGGCATCGGCGTGCTCTACGGCCGCAAGGCGCTGCTCGACGCAATGCCTCCGTGGCAGGGTGGCGGCGGGATGATTAGCACGGTCGACTGGTTTCAGAGCAAGTGGAAGCCCGCGCCCGAACGTTTCGAGGCGGGCACTCCGAACGTGGCCGATGCGATCGCGCTGCACGCGGCGATGGATTACCTCGATGCGTTGGGTCGGCACCGGATTTCGGAGCACGATCATAAACTCGCGGCGCTGGCTTATGCGGCGCTGAGCGAGCTTCCGGGCATCCGCCTACTTGGGCCAACCGGCGCACGGAGCGGGCTGGTGAGCTTTGCGCTCAAGGATGCGCATGCCCACGATGTGGTGACCTTTGCCGATCAGGATGGTATCGCCTTGCGCGGCGGGCATCACTGCAATCAGCCGCTGATGCGAAAGCTCGGGCTGCCGAGCACGGTGCGAGCGAGTTTCTACGTATACAACAGTGCGGCGGAAATCGACGCGCTTGTGGTGTCGATGCGGAAGATCATCAAGTTCTTTGGGGCCTGAGCATGGGGGCGGCGGTGGGTCAGCTCGTGCGAACCTCGTTTGTGAGCTCTACGTTGTTGAGGATCACCGGGCCTTTTTGATCCCATTTGCCGCGATTGTATTTCAACTCCCAGGCGTTCATGGTGATCTTCGCGGGTAGTTCGTTTTCCGGAGGCGTGACGGCTTTGGGTTTGTGCTTATTGAAATCGGTCATTTCCACTTCGTATTGGACGACTTTGTTTTGGCCGATGACGGCTTTCTTCACATCGCTCTCGGCGATTTGTTCCATCTTGGTGTTGGTTGTGCGCGCGATCGGGATCATGTTTTCCCAAGTGCCGGAGCCGTGGAGATGGTGGTTTAGGAGGTGACCGCGGATGTAGGTTGCGCCGTGTGCGCGGACTTTATTCCAGAGTTTTGTACCGTCCGCGACGGGTTTGCTGCCGATGTACGGACCCGGGTCGGTGCTCAATGGATTCGCGACCATTTTGATTGGGAAATTGTTACCGAGAATCGAGCGAGTCGACCACGTGACGCTGGTGGCCGGCGGCATGGCCTTGCCGCCGAGTTCGGCGAGTAGCAGAACAGCTTCGTTGAAGAGCGCGTGGATTTTTTCGCCGTCGGTGGTGCCGAAGCTTCCTTTGGAGTCCTCCTTGATTTCGTTAATCTCTGTGGCGATGCGGGTGAGTTCGGCATGGACGGCTTTCTCGCGATCGGTGACCGGTTTAAAACCGATGAGGTATTCATGCAGCGTGGGCGGGGTGGAGCTGGTTCCCAGTTGGCCCGATTGCTGGGGGAGTGTGACGTGGAGCCGCGCCACGCCGCCGCCGACCTGGTAGAATATTTCTCGGTCGGCTCCCGTGGTGTCATTGAAGCGGCGGCGGTTTTTCCACCATTCCTTGGCCTGGTCGGCTTTTTCGACGAGCCACTCCCAAGCTTCACCGGCAAAAGCCACGATATAATCGAGTGCTGCCACGACGATTTTCTTAACCTCGGACAAGCCTTTTTTCAGGTATTCGACGACCGAGTCGAGACCGACAACTCTGGCAAAAAACGCGATGGCGACGGCGAGGCCTTTGGCCGCTGCTTGTTCGACCCAGCCGGCCGCTTGCTCGAATTCCCCGTTGGCGATCTGGCGCACGGCGCGGAAAACCTCGCGCGCCATTTCGAGCATTTGTTGGGCATAGCGGATGACCGTTTGGATCGCGTCATAGATTGCCTTGATCGTGTTGAGCACCGCCATGATGCCGGTCGGATCGAGGAAACGCACTAACCACGACAGCAGCTTCTTTTTCAACTGGTCGACGACATAGGTCACCGCTTTGTCGATGACCCATTGCCAGAGTTTCACGAGCTGGCCCTTTAATTCCTGCCAGAATTCCGCGTACTTGCCTTCGAAGAGAAGTTTGAGCCAACGCAGTGCGGTGGTGCCGTACTTGATGGCTTTTTCGAGCTTCGCATCGATCGTCGCGACGCTGGTGGTGTGGCCTTTTTTCTTGAGGTATTCGACGATGCGTTCCGAAACGGTGCGCCGACTGAAACCGATGCGTTCCATCAAGGCGTGGACGATTTTGCCAAACGTGGCCGGAGGCTGCATGCCGAACTCACCGAGCAGCCATTGGAGAACGCCGTTGAGCAGATGCGTGCCGATGTTTTTGGCGAAACGCTGGAATCCGTGGCCGATGCCTTTCGCGAGGTTTTTGAGGAATCTAAACGGATGCTTTAGGATCTTGCCGAGCAGGCTGCCGCCGCGTTGTTCGACGTCGCTGACGAACTCTGCCGGCACCTCGAGGCCGATCACGCCGAGGAAAAATTCCCAGAGGGGAGCGAGGATGCGACCTTCCTTGAAAACGCGATCTTTGAAGCGCTGGAAGAGACCGCCGGCTCTGCGCCAAAGGCCCGCCGCTTCTTCGACCAGCTCGCGCAGGAACGGTACTTTTTTGATCAGCTTTTCGATGATCTTGTCTTTCGAGTTGGCTAACCACCAGAAAGGCGCGAAGTAGCGCCGCCAACCGCTGTCGTAGGTCGTGACTTCTTCGTCCATGGTGTCGGCTTCGACCAGGGTTTCGGCGACCAACTGGCTCCATTTATCCACGCCGGTCAGGCTGCCGTTCATGAGGGCGAAAGACTTTGGCTCCTGGTCTCGCGCCCACGAATCAATCTGCACGGCGGACGAGCTGATCCAGTCGAATTCGTTGGGGAAATATTCAAGGGCGCTGGCTCTTCCGAAGGTACCGAAACCATCGCAAAGGCCTCCGAAGACGATGCCGAGACCTTCGTCGGTCCAGGCGAGTGACGAATTCAGCGAGGCGATCCGTTGGTGAGCGGTCGGCAGCAACCGGGCGAGTTTGGGGCGATCGACGATGAATCCTTCACGGCGTTCCATCACCTCGGCGATACCGGTGAGTTCGGTTTTTAAGGAACGCACTTCTGGGTTTAGGTTCTCGATATCCGTCAGCGAACTGATGAAAACGTGCGACGGAATCATGTTTTCCGCAGGGCTGGCGAGGCTGAGAATCGTCTCGTCTGCGATCCTGCGCATGTTGGCGGCCCAGTCGGAAATTGCGGCAGCAGAGGCGCAACTGCTCGGGAAGCCCAAGACCAGGCGGAGGTCTTCGAGTGTTTCGGGGGAATCGTTGAATTCTCGAAATGCTTCCGTCAGACCCGAACCAAGGGAGTCGAACAGCGCGGCGATTTGCGGGGCGAGTGACTGGAGTCCCTGCCGCCATTTGGCCAGGCCGTTGTTGGCGACCGCGATGGAATATTCCATCATCTTGCGGAGATCGTTCCAGCGAACGCCGAGGAAACCCGGAAGGTGATGCGCGATCTCCCGCGCAGCATTGACCACTCCTGGATCGTCCGTGCGCGAGG
Organism: Verrucomicrobiota bacterium; assembly: GCA_031404135.1. Taxonomy (GTDB): domain Bacteria; phylum Verrucomicrobiota; class Verrucomicrobiia; order Opitutales; family Opitutaceae; genus JADKHC01. Next base: position 12,465 of record JANNHA010000112.1, read on the forward strand.
CTTTTGCGAGAATGCCTTCCCATCTGGCTTTGCGCTCGGAAAAGAGACGGGCGTGGGTGACTCCCAGCTGCCACCAACCTTGGAGCTTTTTGAATGGTTCGAGTGTCGGCGCAAGCGCGTTGGGCACGGCGCGAGTCAGTCGCAGGTCGAGCCCTTCGTCGCCGACCCAGAGGATCGTTCTTACCAGCGAAGCGGGCAAGTAGGCCGAGGTGGGTGGAATGATAAAATCACCGACGACGGTGGGGATATTGAGCCTGTTCTGAGCGGCTTCGCGTTGATCAGACGTGGTGTCGGCGGGAAACCGCAGCGGCACGCGTTGAGGCGCCGAACTTAATCCTAGGGGTTTAAGGCGGTGCGCGGGTTGGGTTTGTTGGAGGACGTGTGCGGTCTCGTGGGCGAGCAGAGCGGTATCGCTGAGGTTTGCTTTTGGGCCCAGATGAATAACGCCGTGTTGCGTGTAAGCTTTGGCGCCGATGGCGGCTGCGCTGGCCTTTGTCGTTTTGCTCGAGGCTACGCGTACAAAGCCAAGATCCAAGCCGGTGGAATTTTCCAAGGCCTTACGGGTGGCGGTGGGGAGCGGTTGTGTAGCCGTTTTAGCTAACGGGGGACTGGGACCAAGTCCTGGATGGGCCGGCGTGGTGCGTGTGGTGGAGTGTGTGGAGGAAGGCGCGTCCTTCGTGTTGGTTTTTGCCGGTGCACCGGCTTGAACGCGCGCGGCCAGCTTGGTGGCCTCTTGTTCCCAACGCGCATGGCGGTTCGGCGAGGCGGTGTGCATCGCCGACGGCGCGGCCGATTTTGGCGGTGTGTGATGGGGGCGAAGTTGGGGCGAGGCGGGCGTGGTGGCTGGAGAAGTGGCAGGAGCGCGGTGTGCGGCGGGGGCGGCGACCTTGGCGATGGCGCGTGCGCGTTCGGCGGGCTGAACGGGTTTGGCGAAACGCGGCACGCCGACACCCGCGCCCTTGGTTCTGGCCGCTGGTTTGACGATGCGCTGGACCAGAGCTGTCCGGGCAGCGGTCCGGCGGGCGGTCATCGGAGTGAAGGTGGGGGCGGGCATGGGCTTGGGAACTAGTTTACGCCTGCCTTCTTTATGGCGGGCGCATCAACGGCGCGGAAGTTGGGCAATGGCATTGGTCCGAGGAAGTACGAGCCGGACGCGCCTTTTTCTGGCCAGTCATATTTGTTGTTAGGAAGGTCCTTCTTTTCGTGGAGGCCCCACGTGACTTGAATGCCGCTGGCAAAGGTATCGGCTTTGATTCCGGTCTGTTGGACGGCTTGCGACCACTGTGAAGTGGCGGAGCTCGGGTGTTTCTGTACGTCATTCTTCAACCAGACGACGCCCTTGTATTTCGCCTGGCGCGAAGTCGTGCCGATGAGATCCTTGAGCGGATTTTCGACGCCGGTTTTGTGCACGTTGTTGAAATACGTTGGGCCGGGGACGAGGTTGCCGTTGTCGCGGCCTCCGCCGAAGTTTTCGTTGATGAGATGGAGGCGTTTGTAGTACGGGGCGCGGCCGGTGGTGAGTTCGGCGGCAACGAGCGCGGCCCATCCTGGCGGGTTTGCACTTCCCGGATCCTCTCCCTCTTCGCGATTGGCTGAAATGGTTTTCCAGTGGCCGGGGCCGGTCTTGGTGGTGGCGGGTAGGTCTTTTAGGCTGATACCGGAATCGAAGAGGTATTTGGCGAAGATGGGTGTGATCTCGCGGAATGCGGCTCGGATTTTTTTATTATGCTCTTTGAGCTTCTTGAAGTTTGGATCGGATTTTTCGGGATTGGTGCCAGTAGGGACTGGGGTGCCCTGCATATCTTTGAAGATGGTGGTGATGATGCCGTGTTGCGTGCGCGCCTTCGTTTTCTGCGTGGCGGGGGCGGTGGCATGTGCCTCGACGCGGGCAACGGCATCGTCCAGTCCGAGGAGGTCGCTATGTACAGCGATTTTGGCGGCGGAGTCCTCGCCATCGATGGCGATGTGGTGTGGTTCACCCGATTCGGCGGTGAAGTCTTCACGGGCTTCCCACCATTCTTTGAGTTTGTTGAGTGCGTCCTTGCCCTTTTGTTTGGCCCAGTCGATGGCGGCGAAGGTTTTGTCGATGAGGGTGTCGATGGCTCCTTCGACTTTCTTGCGGACTTTCTGGATGCCTTCACCAATCACCACCGGTAAATCGCCGATGCCGAGCGTTTTTGCGAGGAAGGCGAGCACCATGGGGATCAGGCGCGCGGCGGCGTTTTCCACCATGTTGGCGCCTTTGGTGAGCACGCCTTTGGCGATGTCGCTTATACCTTCACAAACGGAGTTCGCGACTTCGAGCATCTGAGTCAGGTACTGCTTGATGACCTGGAGCGCGTCGTAAACGGCTTTGACGGCGTCGATGATCACGCTGAGGCCGCCGCTCGCGAGGGTCTTTGTCACCCAGATCGTGGCTTGCTGGACGATCTTCCCGATGAGGTAGTCGATCACCATGCCGAGCATGGTATCCCAGAGATTTGCGAGTTGTTTTTCGACGTATTTCCAGAGGCCGGAGGGGCCTTCGTTGATGAGCACGCTGATCCACTCGAGAGCTTTTTCGGCGACCTTGGCCATCTTGCGGACTTTGTCGGCGACGGTCTTACCCTGTTTCGCTTCGATGCGCTGGAAAACTTTTTCCATCGTGAGATCGAGGACCTGTAGAACGAGGTTGAGGACGTTCTTCAGGTCGATGACGAAGGGATCGGGGATCTTGATGCCGGGGCCTTTGACGCCGCTCAACAACCAGTCGACCGCGCCTTTCAGCAAGTGTTTGCCGATGTTGTCGACGAATTGGAGCAGGCCGAGCTTCATCGCCTGGAGCACGTTGCCGAGGAAGCCGACGGGATCTTTCAGGACGTCTTTGATCGCCTTGGCGGCGTTGCGGATGAGATTGGTGACGAGTACGGGTGGGACGCCGAGCAGTTCGAGCACGGTGCGGAAGAAGATCCACGCGGCTTTGAAGAGATTGCCGTCGCGGAAAATGGCGACGACGACGGCGCGGAAGGCCGGGCTGATCTTGGCCCAGATGGCGGGCAACTCGACGAGTTGGGCGAAGACGGGAATCTGCGAGAGGATTTTTGTGACGATGAAATCTTTGATCGGATCGCGGATGCACTTGGGGATGAGCAGGAGCGGTCCGAGCACGAGCTCGCCCAAGTTGTTCATGAGGTCGCCGAGGGCGTTGACGAGTTTCGAGAGCGTGTTGATGACGGGCACGAGCCAAGCGTCGAGGGTGGCGAGTGCGCTGTCGGCGGTGGCGAAAATGCCGGCGACTTTTTCCGTGGCCCAGGTGCCGATTTCGGTCGCTTCGTCGCTGAGCCACTGGATGACGCCTTTGAGGGGCGAGAGCAGGGTGTTGCCGGCGAGGGTGGTGAAAAAGTCGGTGACTTTGCCGACGACTCCGCCGATGGCGGTGGTGGCCCAGGTGGAGGCCTCGACGACTTTGCCTCGGAGTTTGGCGATGGCGCGTTTGATGCCTGGGAGAACGATTTCGCGGAGGAGATCCTGGTTCTCGGCGACGTCGTCGGGCTTGTCCATGTTGTCGGCCATGGCGGTGGCCTTGTCCATCCACTCGTTGATTTTTTCGCGGAGGTTGAGGATGTCCTTGATCGGGAGAAAATCGTTGATGGCGGCCGCGGCTTTTTTGATCGGGTCGATGATCGGCTTGAGTTCGGTTTTGATGCCGTCCCAGATTTCGCCGGCCTTTTCCTTGATCCATCCGACGACGCCACCGGAGCCGTCGTCATCGCTGCCCTCGCCGAAGCCGAGGAGGTTTTTAATTTCGGTCCACGCGCCGGAGTAAATTTTGCGAACGGGCGCAGTGAGATCCCAAAGGTCCTGGCCGAGATTTTTGATCCAGTCCCAGGTGTCGGCGGCGAAATCTTTTAGGAAGTCGACGACGGGGGCGCCGAATTTATTCCAGACGTTCGCGAGCCAGTCGCCGACGGGTTTGAGGAACGTGGTGAGTTTGTCCCAGGCGTCGCCGGCCATTTTGCCGAGGATGTCGCCGAGGCTTTTGACGGCGGCGAAGAGCGGCTTGCAATCGCCGGCGGCGAGGGCGGCGAGGATGGGCTTGGCCTTGGCGATGAGCGTTTCGAAAACGGTGGCGATTTTCGCCGCAGTGCCGCCCTGAGCTTTGAGGGAGGAAAAGACGAAATCCAAGGCGGCGCTGACCTTGGTTTTGAGCACGCCGATGAAGCCGTGGTCGCGGATGTCGTGGAGCAGTTCGGAAATTTTCTTGGGCGCGAGTTTGTCGACGACGGCCCAGAAACCTTCTGCGACGAGTTCGGCACCGGCGTCGATGACTTTGCCGGCGGTATCGATGGGGTGGGCAATGGCGTTGCCTGCGGACTTGAGCCATCCGGGAGCTTCGAGGCGTTGCACCATGCCGAGTGGGGCGCGGGAAACGGAGTGTCCGCCGGAGGAAGGCGGGCCGCGTGGAGAGGCGGCGTGAAGCGTAGCGCTTTGTTGGACGGCGTGGGCCGTCTCGTGCGCGATGAGCGCGAGGTCCGTCGGGCTTTCGCTGGCGCGCAAATAAATATTACTACCGACCGTAAAAGCGCGGGCTTCGTAGTGGGTAGCAGCTTGATCGGCAACGGGGCCGGTGTGCACACGAATCGCGGAGAGTTTAACTCCGAGGATGGATTCGAGGCGTTGGCGGAGGGCAGGATTCAAGGGCGAACCTGAGCTGCCGCCTAAAGGAGCGGTGGGCGTGACGTCGTGGGCGGGAGGGCCGTTGGCGGTGGGGAAACTGGTGGCGGGAGAAAAGCCGGGGTGAGCAACGGGGCTCGGGCGAAGAATGGCCGTGGCTACGGCGCGGGCGGCGATGGAGCGGGCGGCGGGCGGACGGTGCGTGGGGGTGGAGCGAGTGGTTTTGGTGGGGGCCGGGGCGGCTGCGGAAGCGGACGGAGAACGGGCGCGCTGCATCGCGGGCGAGGCGTGGGCGGCGGTGGAGGCGACGCGGTGGGCTTCGTTTTCCCAGCGGTCGTGGCGTTGGCTGATGCCGACTGGTTTAGGAAGGGCGGCGGCGAAGCGCGGCGTGCCGGCGGTGGCTCCACCCACGCGTGGCTGAGCGGCGGGGCGCGCAACCGGCTTGGAAGCGGGTGCGGCTCGTCGGGTGAGCACGGGGTTGAAGGAGCGGGCGGCCATGGTGCGGAGTGCGATGAAAGCGGGTTATTTTTCGACGGGCGCCGGGGTGAGGCTGATGCGGTTGGTGGAGCACCATTTGGCCGCAGGTTTGGGGAAGGTGCCACCGAATTTTGTCACTTTTTCGTAGAGCGATTTATCGATGTAGCTTTCCCAGATCCACATTTCCCAGCTGTTGATGCTGTGGCCACCTTCGGCGGTCGCACTGCCTTCGGACCAGGCCTGCATGTCGGCGTCGTTTAGGACCTGGGGGCCGGTGTCGGTGTTGGAGACGCTGACGGCCGCTTTGGGGTCCACGGCGGCGAGGCCCGCGGCTTTGCGCCGGGTGTTGATGCTGTCGGTTACGGCCGTGGTGTATTTGTCGGGTTTGTTGCCGCCGTCGCTGGCTGGAGCGTAGGTGGCGAGGGCGCTGCTGATGCTGTTGGGGCGTTTGTCGGCGGGGACCTGTTGGAGGTCAGGATCGGAGGGTGCCGGGTCGAGGATTTTTTTGATCCAGCCGATCATGGCCCCGCGGCCGGTGGCGTAGGTTGGGAAAATGGCGAACGGGCGTGGACCCCAGAGCAAAGGTTCGGCAAAGGCCTTGTTTTCGAGGCAGTGGCGGTTCATGGCCTTGGCGTAGGCACCGGCTTTTGATTCGTCCTGATGGGGGTTGAAGGTGAGGTTGCCGGGGTTGTTGCACACCCAGCTGGGGCCGATCTGGCCGGTGCTCCGGCGCTTGCCTTGGTGCGCAGGGTCGGGTTCGGTGATGGCTTTGATGACCTTAAAGTGGTCGTCGTAGAAAACGTAGGTCCAGTCGCCTTCGCCGCCGGTTGGCACGGTGAGATAGTCGCCGCCGACCGGCATGATGTCGTCGGTGGGCTTGAGCACCTTGCGCTGGATGGCGAGTGGCGCGGGAGAAACTTGGAGGGGGTGGACGGTTTGGGAGTGAACGCGCGCGGCGGTTTGGTCGGCTTGGGCTTCGAGACGCGGCGTGCCGGCGTGGGCTCCGGGCTGGCTTTGCTGAACGACATGGGTGAGCTCGTGGGCGAGCAGGCGCTGGCCGTCGGGGCTGCCAGGAGAATAGCGGCCGGGTGCAAAAACAATATGCTGTCCGAGCGTGTAGGCTTCGGCGCGGAGGGCGGCGGCCGATTTCGCGGCGACGGGTCCGGTGTGGATGCGGACCTCGGAAAGGTCGTGGCGGAGTTTTGATTCCATCTCACGCCGGGTCGCGGTGGGGAGTGGCTGGCCGGGCTGTTTGAGGGTTTCGCGAACGACGGGTGCCTGTTTGGTGAGGTCGGGCTTGCGGGCTGGGGCGGAGCGGGCGAGGAAGCGAGGCGTGCTGGCGGTTGAGGATGGTTTCGACGGGGACGGTCGCTGGCTGGAGCGAGCCTGGCGGGCGGTCGGGCGATAGGTCGGGGAGGCCGGCGTTTTGGCGGCGCGGGCGGGCTTTGCCTGATAGCTGTAGGTTAGGGCGGACACAGCGGAGAAGTTCAGGTTTTCGCCGGGATGCGGGACAGGCTGAGTGCGGGCGGGATGGGGCGGGAGGCTTTGCGGTACTCGGCCTGGAGGGCGTGGACGAGTTTGCCGAAGTCGATGATCTGGCCGTTGCCACGGGCGGCGACGGCGGCGGTGAGCACGACGTTGCGGATCTGGCCGCCGGGGAAATCGCACTGGCCGGCGAGGAGGTTGAGCTCCTGCATGGTGAGCGAGTGGGCATCGCCGAGGTGGGCCTGCCAGAGAGCGCGGCGTTCGGCGGGGGCGGGCTGGGGAAACTCGACGATGAGGTCGAGGCGGCGGGAAAAGGCGTTGTCGAAACGGGCGCGGCTGTTGCTGGTGAGGATGGCGATGCTGTCGAACGTTTCGATGCGTTGGAGGAGGTAGTTGGTTTGGGCGTTGGCGAACCGGTCGTTGGATTCGCGGACGTCGGTGCGTTTGCCGAAGAGGGAGTCGGCTTCGTCGAAGAGGAGGACGGCCTCGGTGCGTTCGGCGCGAGCGAGGAGGCGGGCGAGATTTTTTTCGGTTTCGCCGATGTACTTGCTGTTGATGTTGGCGAGGTCGACGCGGTAGAGCGGGAGACCGAGGCGGGTGGCGAGCCAGCAGGCGGCGAGGGTTTTGCCGGTACCGGATGGTCCGACAAAGAGGGCGCGCACGCCGGCGGTGTAGCGGGTGGCGGAGGCGGCACCAAGGTTGGAGGTGAGGCCGTCGCGGTGGTGGCAGCGCGAGAGGAGGCCTTCGAGTTCGGCGCGCAGTTCGGGGCTGAGAACGAGGGCGTCGTCGGGGATGGGATCGGCGATGAGTTGGGCGAGGGATTCGAGGCCAGCGCCCTCGCCGGAGCGGGAGACGGCGCGGACGGTGGAGGCGTCCGGGGTGGTTCGGCCATCGAGGTGGGCGCGATGGTGGGCGAGTTTGCCGAGTTGGGAAATGCGCGCAGTGCTGAGGCGGTGGCTGCGGGAAAGTTCGGCGGCGGCGGTGCCGTGGGGGAGTGCCTGGCGCCAGAGGGTTTCGCGTTCGGCGAGGTTGGGGAGGGGAAGGCTCCAGTGGGTGAGTTGGCGGCCGGGGGCGTCGAGGGTGCCGTCAATGCCGGCGGCGACGAGCACGGGCCCGTCGTAGAGCGGAATGGAGGGAACCTGTTTGGTTTCGCCGGGGCCGGGTTCGAGGATGAAGACGGGGATGAGATCGCGCAGGAGCAGCCAGGCGGCGAGGCCGGGGGTGGCGATTGTTTCGGCAATGAAAGGGCGTTTGCCGAGGGCGCGGGCAATGGCGGTGGCGGCGGCGCGGGTTTCATCCAGGGCGGCGGAGCGGAGCACGAGCACGGAGGCGGTTTCGCGCGAGAGCGCGGCGGCCTGTTGGCGGCATTGGGCGAGGACGGACTCGGGGAGCGGGAGTTGGGCGTCGGGGTGATCGATGACGCCGCCGGGCCAGTTGGTTTCTTCGCCGGAGAGGGCGAGGCAGAGCGGGAGCGAGAGGGAGACAGGGCGTTCGGGGAGCGGGGCTCCGTCGTTGTGAAGAGTGAGGGCACCGCTGACGAAGGCGGGGCTGCTGGCGAGTTGGACGGGGTTGAGGAGTTTCGTGGCGTCGAGGCGGCCAAAGGATTCCGCGAGGAGGCCGAGGGTCGGGCGGGAGCCGCCGACGGGAGTTTGGGCGTAGGCAATGGCTCGGCCGGCGAGTAGGTCGCGCTCGATGGCGGCGACGAGGGCGAGGGAGAGGGTCTCGGCGAGGGAAAGTTTCCAAGTGGTAGCGAGGCGGACGAGCGAGACGTCGTCAGCGGAGGGTTTGCGCGCGATCTGGCGGGCGAGGTCGGCGAGTGCGTCGGGAGTGGTGGGGAGGCCACGGGCTTGCTCGGCGAGATAGTTGGCCTCGGGAGAATCGGATTCGGCGGGGACGCCGACGCGTTGGGCGACAGCGGCGAGGGCGAGTTGGGTGAGCGTGGGTTTAGACATGGCTCAGTCCTCGCGGTTGAAATGATACGAGACGGCGCGGCCGAGCCAAGGAACCCAGCCGGGATCGAGGTCAAGGCCGACGCGACGGAGGCGGAGATCGGCTTCGTTGGCGCGGAAGAACAGGTCGGCGTGGGTCGGAGTGAGCGTGACGAGCGCGGGGCGGCGAATGATGGCGCGGAGGTTGAGGCCGGTCAGACGGAGGGCGTGGCGGTTGGCGGCGAGGAGCCAGGGGCCGAGCGGTTGGGTGGTGGCGGATAGTTCGTCGAGGGCGATGGCGAGTGGATCGGCGGAAGCGGTGCGGGCGTGACGGAGGGCGAGGCGGAGGAGCTGCCAGGGAAGAGCGGCGCGTTCGGTGTCGGGGAGCGTCGTGAGGAAGGCGGGCAGGCTGGCGCGGTCGAGCAGGGGGATCAGGAAGAAGAGGCCCCCGGCGCGGGTGAAGAGGCGTTCGAGCGAAGCGGGTGGTTCGGTGGCGGGTGGTGGCGCGTCGTCGGGGGGCAGAGGCTGGTCGGGCGTGGGCGGGCGGGAGGCGGCGGGAGCGGCAGGTTGCGCGGTGGGGCTGGGAGCGACGGTGGACGCGATGGCTGATGGCGCGGTGCCGCGTGGGAGGGGGGCGATGGTTTGGCGCTGCCAGTGGTGGACGAGTTGTTGGATCTGGGCGGCTGCGATGGGCGAGAAAGTGGGCCGGGAAAGCGTTGCGGTGGCGAGGCGGGCGGCGGCGAGAAAGTAGGTGCGGAGGTCGGTCGGGCCCCAGAGCTGGATGAAGCGGCGTTCGAGGGCGGTAAGTTCGGGGGGGGAGTGGTGCGGGAGCGCGGTGGGAGATTTGATTTCGAGCGGAGCGGAGGGGTAGCCGAGCGCGCTGCGAAGCGGGGCGAGGTCGGCGGCTTCGAGGCTTTGGAGGAAAGGTTCGAGAACGACGGTGGAAGGAAGGGTGGTGATGAGTCGGAGGGTGAGCGGGAGCCCGCCGCGGGCGGCGAGGGTTCGCACGCAGAGGCGGAGGGTTTCAGTTGGCGGTAGCGAGAGTTTCCAGCCGGGCAGGGCGGAGCGCCAGTACCACTCGGTGCAGAGCTGTTGGGTGAGGGTGCGGCGGGCGAGTTGGAGCCACGGTTCGTCGTGGTCGGCGAAATAGACGGCGGCGGCGTGGGGCGCAGACCGGTCGTGGACGCTGATCGGGACGGGGCTGGTTTTGCGGAATGATTCCTCGATGCGGCGGCTCCAGTGCGTGGAGCTGGCGCGTGACGAAACAACGCCAAGATCCAAGCGGCGGACGATGATCAGGCGGGCTTCGTCGCCGAGAGAGGCGGTGCGCAGGGCGTCGGCGAGCAGCACTTGTCCATGGCGCACGTGGTCGTCGTGCGTGGCGGTGAGGCGCAGGCGGCGGACTTGGCGGTCGAGAACGGGCATGAATCAGCGCAGGGAGCTCTGGAAGTGGAGGGTGCTGTTGGCGGCGATGGTGAAGGCGATGAGGGGGGCTTCGATCACGCGGGCAGCGATATGCCCGGAGGAAATGTCCTCGACTGTGGCGCGGATGGTGTTGGTTCCGGCAGGATTTTTGTAGATGACCTGCATGCCGACGTGGATGTGGGCGGGGTCGACCTTGATTTTGATAAGGTTGCCCTTGATGGGCGTGATGGGCTCGATCGTTTGGCCGGTGACGAGTTGGTTCACGGGCGCGTGGCTGGCGAGGAGCATGGCGACGCGAATGAGATCGTTGATGAGGTCGATGGCTTCGGACTGGGTTTCGTCGATGCGCTTGAAGGTCCAGTCGACGAGGAGCTGGATTTCGCGGCGGAGGACGAAATCGATTTTGGGCCAGCCGGGGAGGCGGCTGATGTTGCGGAAGTCGACGGAGACGTTGTCGAACTGGCCGAAACGTTCGGCCCAGGAGAGGCGGATGAGCGCGGGGACTTTGCAGAAATCTTCGTGGAGGCAGGTGGCGACGGTGAAGATGTCGTCGAGTTCTTGGGCGGCGGCTTTGGCGAGTTTGGCGGGGCCGGCGGAGATGAGGTGGCCGAGGGTGAGCTGTTGGTGCGCGGTCTGGCGGAGGTCCTGCCAGCTGAGGGCGGGGAGGAGCGCGCGGTTGATGGTGAGTGCGTGGGCGAGGTGTTTTTGGGCGGAGGTGTGGCGGATCTCGTAGAGTTTATCGATGATCTGGGAGTAGCGTCCGTTGGTGGCGGCGGGTGGTTTGGCAAAGGTGGGGATGGTGGCGTGGGAGGAGCGTTCGAGGAGCGCGCGGAGGTGTTCCCAGCGGTCGACTTTTTCGATCCATTTGGGTGCGTGTTTGAACCAGCGGGCGGGCGACGCCTGAAAGAGGTCGCGCAAGGTGGCGAGGTCGGCCGGGGGCGAGTGTGGGTCGCGGAGGCAGTCGAGCACGGGATCGCTGGTGAGGGAGGGTTCGATGGTAAGCGCGGGGACCTCGATGTTGAGCTTGATCGCGCGGGGCCGGTGGTAGACGAGGAACTTGAGGTGGTCGGTAAGGACTTTCTCGCGGTGGGCGTTGATGGTGTCGAGGCGGGCCTGTTCCTCGGCTTTGAGGTCGAGGGCGACGGCGACATCCTGACGGGATTCATCGAGTTCGACTTCGACGGGAATCAGGTCGGTCGTGAGGCGCGCGATCAGGGCCTGAGTTTGCGCGAGTGCGTCGCGGCAAATGGCGACAAAAGCGCGGTATTCTTTGATGCGTTTTTCGACAGCGCGGAGGGCGGCTTGGGCCATGTCGGCATAGGCGACGCCTTGGGAGAAATGTTTGGATTCGTCGGACTCGACCGTGGTTGTCTGGGCGATTTTGAGGGTGTCGAAGCGGCGGGTGATGAGTGTTTGGAAGCGCAGACGGGTCGGAACCATGAGGGCTCCTAAGGTGAAGTTCGGTCTGGGGAGCGGGGACGAGGGCGTATCGACGAAGTCGGTGGTGAGATCGCCGAGCGAAATATTGAGGCGGGTGAGGCGTTCGAAGATTTCAAGGCGGCCATCGTGGATTTCTTGGCGGATGGTGGGCGCGAGTGCGGGCTGCAGGCGGTCCAGCGGGATGGCGCGAATTTGTTTTTGGGAGAGGAGATTGAAATTGCCGACGAAGTTGTCGGTGAACTTGGCGTTGGCGAGTGTCTCCTGAAGCGTAGATTGAAAACCTGGGCTGGTGAGGAGGCTGATCGTTTCTTGTGCCTCATCGATGGCGGCGAGCGCGGCCTTGTTGGCGGCAGTGTCCTCTTTAAATGTTTCCTTGAGCGTCGTGAGTTTTTCCTTTTGGGCGAAAAGTTTTTCCTTCTGGAGCGGGAGGCTTTCGACGAATTCGCTCGTCGAAAAATTGGCACCGGCGAGGGTCTCCTTTTCCACGGGGTTGAAGAATGCCTTGGCCTTGAACGACATTTCGGAACCGATTTGGTTCTTGCCTGTAGTTTCGGCGGCGGAGTTTCGCGCAACGGCGGCGGGGGCGAAGTTGGCGAGGAGCTGGCTGGCGAAAGCGTTGACGGCGACGCCCTCGGCTTTAGCGGGCTTGCGTTCGACGATGTTGGCGAGTGTGGGCGAGGCGGCGAACCTTGTACCTAGGGAGTTATTGTTGAGAAGGTGCCCGAGGCGGTAGGCGTCGGTGCGGACCTTGAGGAAGCCGGCTTCGACGAGTTCATCGGCTTCGTCGGCCTTGTCCTCGAAGTAGTCGATCAGTTGCAGGATGGTCGATTTACTGGCGGCGTTGTTTTCCTCCAGCTGGATGGTGACCTGTTTCTCGATGTACGCCAAGAGCTCGCGGCGTAGCTCGGTTTTTTCTGCCTCAGATTTGAGGTTCGGGTCGATGCCTTGCACGGAGACGGTATCGAGCCACTTGGCGTCTTTTTTGATATTGCCGAACAAGTCTTTGAGTTTGCTGCGGAGTTCGTCGGGTTTCTCGCCTAGGCCGCAGGCGTTGAAATTGTCGCCAAACTCGGTGATGTCTTCGTCGGTGAATTCCTTGATGAAGACGTTGGCTTTGTCGCGTAGGTCGGCGAGGATTTTGCTTGCGTAGAGGGGCGTGGTGCCGGAGCTGCGGGAAGTTTCGTACTGGTCGGAATCGCCGGGGGGTGGGCTTTCGGTCAGTGGGGCGTTGCCGCGGATTTCGGGGGCTTCGAGGCGCTTGGGATCGTTGGCGGCGTCGGCGGAGGAGAGGGGCGCAGCGGTGGCTTTACCGGTGGCGGACAGTTCTAGAGCGTTGCGGCGATTGTTGAGGTCGTAGCGTTTGGCCAGCCATTCGGCGCGGGTGTCGCGGTAGCGGGCGATGTTTTGGTCGAAGCGAACGTCGATGAGCTCGATCTTAAGCAGGTCGGGGTCGAACCATTGTTGTGAGATAGGAAGGAGGATTCGAACGGCGTCGGGTTGCGCGGGGTCGTAGGGGGTGAGGCCGAGGGTGTCGGCAAGGAGGGCGTCGAGTTGTTCGAGGGGAATGACGCTTAGGTCTAGGGTGTAGTTGGTGGGAAAAAAGTTTTGGGTGGGCGACCAGACGGGGGCGGTGCCGCTGGTTTTGACAAGGTTGAGGTAGGCTTTGGGCAGGAGGCCGATGGGCGGAAGCTGGCGGCAGAGGGTGGTTGCGGGCGCGGGGGCCGTGAGGGTGGCGAGCTGGGCGCAGAACTGGTTGAAGCGGGCGGTGTAGAGGCGCGAGTCGAGCGCGGGGTGGGCGAGGAGGCGCTGGCGGGGGCGACCGGCGGGGCGGACGACGGCGTGGCGGTCGATCCATTTGAGCGCGCCGGTGGCGTCGATGCCGACGAGGGCGAGGGGGGAACCGATGTTATACCAAGGAAGCGGTTCGTGGGCGGCTTCTTTTTCGAAAACGGTCCAAGCGGCGCTGTTTTGCCAGCGCGGGACGGTGAGGGGGGCCGGTACGTTGACGGTCCAAGGAAGCGGGTAGAGGATGAGGCGGGCGGCGTCGGTGGTGGTGGTTTTGTAATAGACTTCGTCGTCGGGGGAGCGGCCGCCGGGGGTGAAGTCGGCGGAGTTGTTCTCGTTTTGGAGCACGAGGGGTAGGTCGGCATCTTCGGCGTAGCCGGGTTGGAGCAGGAGAACGGCGGTGAGGACGGAGCCGGTGAGCGGGCCGGTTTCGCCGATGGTTTTTTCGGGGACTTTGCCGGTGACGAGGTTGAAAAGGCGGAGGTCGGTGAGGCGTGCGGAGACGATGTGGTCGACGACGATGTCGGTGCCGAACTGGGTGAGGGCCTGGCCGGGTTGGATCTGGAATTCGGTTCCGGCGGCGGTGTTACGCGAGGAAACTTCGAGGCCGGAAACGACGCCGTGGGTGACGGAGCGGCCGCGCAGGAGGAGGCGTTGGACGCGAACGCGTTGTTCGGCACTGAGCTGGGTGTCGGTGAGGTGGCGGCCGGGAAAATAATTTAGGCGGCTGAGGCGGTTAATCTGCTCCACGGAACCGGCGTTGCGGGCGAAAATAAAACGACGGCCGGAGCTGTTGTCGGACGGCGGTGTCGCCGGCTGCGACGACGGGGCGACGAAGGAGGCGAGCTTCGGAAAGATATCGGCGATTTTCTCGCCGGAAAAGGGATCGGGGATGGAGCCGAGTTTCATACGTTCTCCTTTTTGATAAATTTGTCGATGTGGTCCCGGACGACCTGAGCGCGGCCCGTGGGGGCGTATTTTTCGATCACTTCCATGAGGGATTTATAGGCGGGGCGGTCGGAGAATTTGGCCGTGATGAGGGCGAGTGAAGCGATGCGGTCGGTGCGGCCGAGGACTTGGCGGAAGCGGAGTTCGGTGAGGAAGAGCGGGTGCTCGGCGACCGTTGCTTCCAGACCTTTGAGGACGGTTCGGGAGAGGATGGTCTTCCGGGCTTTGGCGATAATCTCTTGGGTGAGAACCTTGATGCCGGGATCTTTTTGGATCTGGTCGAAATTCTCGGAGGGGCTTTCCGAGATGAGCGGGATGGCGTTCTCCATGGTGGTGAAGAGCGCTTGCTGGAGGAGCGGGCCGAGTTTATTCTCGGTAAGGATTGGATCGGTGAGGAGGTTGACG
>JANNHA010000113.1:0-1831 GCA_031404135.1 Verrucomicrobiota bacterium
CGGCGGGTGAGCTTCTTCTTATCGGCAAACTCGGCTTGGGAAAAACTCGGTTGATGGGTCATGCCTGCAATTTTACAAAACCCAAACCGTGCCGTCTCCTTGAAAAATCAGAAACTAAAAATTAAATCAGTGTTTCCCTAAGTGTTCGTTGAGAGCCGCAACTTTGGCCAGGTATCAAAGATCGTTCCTGCTGGCAGACTCATTGCACAAAACCCGGAGGGCGATTCGTGTGAAATGTTGTGACGTCCTGATACGCTTTTGCAAGCTCCAGAATCGTCGCCTCGTCGAACGGCCGGCCAATGAAGCTCAGGCCGGTGCTGCCTCCGTGAGGAATGACGACGCACGGCTGTCCGGTAAGGTTGGTAATGTCCGACGTGGGCCCGGTGAGCGCATCGGCATCGGTCGTTACATATAGATTCACGTTCGTCATGATCGCGGCCATGTCCTGGATCAACTTTTGCCTCAGCCGGTTGGCTTGAAGATATTCGACGGCCGGTATCGTTCGGCCCTTCGGCAGCTCCTCTCGCCATGTGTTTTGGATGAGGAACACATCGGCGCCGAACCGGAACAGTTCATCAAAGGCGGCCGCGGCCTCCGCGTCGATAATGAAAAGCGGGTCCACCGGGTTGGCAGGAAGGTTAATGCTCACGAGCTGTGAGTCTCCTACGATGGCTCTTAGCCGACCGAGAATTGTAGGGTTTACGAAACCACTCCGATAACCGACGCGGAGCTTTCGCAGATCGAGATTCGGATCATAGTTGAAGGGCGCGCCCATGACCGCCTGGTCAATGCCGTCTGGCCCTCGGATCGCCTCGAAGACGATCGCGCAGTCCTCGACGTTGCGACAGATGGGTCCGACCTTGTCCATGGAAAAGCTCAGGGTCATCGCCCCCGTGCGGCTGATCCGACCGAAAGTGGAACGCAAGCCCGTCACTCTGCAACGGGTGCAGGGCGCTATGATGGATCCCCAGGTCTCGGTGCCAATCGCGAAGGCGACCAATCCTGCCGACGTCGCCGAAGCCGGTCCTGCTGAAGAACCGCCGCTGCCCTCGCTGATGCTCCAAGGATTGCGAGTTTGTCCACCGAACCAGACATCGTCCACGGCAAGTTCACCCGTGGACAACTTCGCCACCAGCACTGCGCCCGCCTGCTCCATTCGCTTGACCACGGTGGCGTCCTCATCAATCACCTGATCCTCGAACGGTGCGGCGCCCCACGTCGTCGGGTAGCCTCTCGCCGAGAAGAGGTCCTTGATGCCGTAAGGAACCCCGTGCAACGGGCCCCGGTATGTCCCGGCCGCGATTTCTTCATCCGCACGGGCGGCCTGTCGCAACGCCAATTCCTCCGTCAGCGTAATGACACAGTGGAGCGTCGGATCGTATCGCTTGAGGCGCTCCAGGTAGAGGCTGGTCAACTCGGTGGACGTGATTTGTCGGGTTCGAATCAATTCTCCAAGATCGCGCACCGAATAGAAGGCGAGGTCGGCGCGGTTGGTCGGCACGTTGACGTTTTTAGGCGCGCTCCAGGAAATGACCCGTTGGGTTGAATCCACCGAGAACCCAAGAGGAATCGGATTGAATATCAGCGGCAATGGATCGCTGTTCAGCAGGCGAATCTTCCGCATGGATTCATAGAGCGCGCGGTTGTTCTGCAAAGGAGCGAGCAACTGGCTTCGCTGTGCGGCGGTGAAAGTTACGCCGAGTGTTTTCTCAAGCTCCGTTACGGTGGCCGTGGTGATGACACCCGTATTGCCGGGTGGTGTGAGCTTTTCCTTGATCCGGTAGAAGCGCATCGGGGCGCTCGTATCGTTGGTGATCGCGGAGATTGTGCT
>JANNHA010000114.1:0-14454 GCA_031404135.1 Verrucomicrobiota bacterium
GACAACCCGACCGACGGAGGAAATGGATCGAGGTCTGCATCCGGTGCCGGCCGTCGGCCAATCGCATTCAGTCCAGACGGTCGTCTGCTGGGTGCTTCCGCTGCAGACGACAGCGGTCGCGCCCTACCTTCAAACCAAGTTTTTCCAAATTACTTCCTGCCATGACAACTCAGCATCAAGCCCAGCGCGACGACGAAATTTTCGACGTGGTCAATGAACGCGACGAGGTCGTTGGCCAGTCAACGCGGCGCGAAGTGCATGCGCGTGGGTTGCGGCATCGCGCGGTGCATGTGTTGGTGTTCAACGCTCGCGGCCAGGTTTTTCTGCAAAAACGCTCGATGGCGAAGGACACCGCGCCGGGTTGCTGGGATTCGTCGTGCTCGGGGCATCTCGACGCGGGCGAAGATTATTTGTCGGCGGCCGTGCGCGAGTTGTACGAGGAAATTGGACTGAGGATTGCCGGGCCGCATCTGTTGACGCCGGTGTTGCACAGCGCGGCGTGCGCGGACACGGGCAACGAGTTTGTCTGGGTTTACCGGTTGGCGTCGGAAGGCCCGTTTGTGCTGAGCCCGGCGGAGATTGAGCGTGGCAAATGGTTCGTGTCGGCCGAGGTCACGCGGGCGATCGCGGAAAGCCCGGAGGCGTACGCGCGTTCGTTTCGGTTTCTGTGGGCGAAGCTGTTGGCGAGGTGAGCAGAAAATAATCCGATTACTGCCCGCGCAGCCGTTTTATATCTGCGAACTGTTTCGGTGAAATCAGGCGGCGGGGGACGCGGCGCTCAGCTTCGTACATGAGTTTGTCCCAGTCTTCCTCGGTGGGCGGGCCGTATTCTTCCCACGAGGTGAAGTGACCTTGCTTACGCGTCCAGACGATGTTGCCGCCGTGAATGTTGACGTTGATCTGGAATTTGCCGGTTTCGGTGTCTTTGGCCCACCAGCCGAATGAGATGCTCATGTGTTTGCTCACAAGGAAGTCGGTTGGGCGCAGGTCGCAACCTTTTCCGTGATCGAGGGGGTTTCGATTCTTGCCAGCCTGCGGGTGCGGCTTGAAAGTCCGCGCATGGCTCTCTTCGGATCTCTCGCAACGGTGCGTGCGCAACTGGCTCACGCCGATCATTTCAAAGCTACGTTCGCCTATCTGGACGAATGTTTTCGTCCCGGCACGGCGGCTTATCAACGGCTGCGCTCGATCGAAGTGGGCAAACAGGAGCGCACGGAACTCGCGGGTGGCGCGTTCGGGCTCGAACAGGTTTATCTTTCAAAGCTGCGGCCGGATGCGTTTTTCGAGTCGCACAAGCAGTACATCGACGTGCAGGTGATTGTCGATGGCGAGGAGTTCATCGAAGTCGCCGATATCGCGAAGTTGAGCGTGAAGGAAGACAAGACACCGGGCAAAGATGTGATCATTTATCACCTGGCCGATGCGGGCAAAGCCACGGTGCTGCGTCTCGGTGCGGGTGATGCGGCGGTGTTTTTTCCGGTCGATGGACATATGCCGACGGTCGCGATCAAGGAACCGGCGTTGGTGCGCAAGATCGTGGTGAAGGTGCCGGTGGGCTGAGCGCGCTGATGTTTTTGCAACTCGGCGCAACGCGACTGCCATGAACTACCGCCATCATTTTCACGCTGGAAATTTCGCCGACGTATTTAAACACGCGGTGCTGATTCAGCTCGTGCGCGGCCTGCAACGGAAAGAAAAAGGGTTCCTGTTTCTCGACACGCATGCGGGGCGTGGTCGTTACGATTTGAGCGTGGCGGCGCGCGGCGATTCGCTGGAGCGCAAGCCAGAGCATCCGGACGGCATCGGGCGTTTGTGGGGACGAAGTGGTTTGCCTGAAGCGCTGGCTGAGTACGTCGCGCTGGTGCGTCAATTCGACCAGCAGGCGGGAAACTCGAGCGCTGAGCCGCGTTTTTATCCGGGTTCGCCGCGGCTGGTGCAGGCGATCGCGCGGCCGCAGGACCGGCTGGCATTGTGCGAAAAGCATCCCGATGAGTTCGGGTTGTTGCGCGATGAATTTACGTTCGTGAGCGGTTCCTCGGTGTATCAGATTGATGGCTACACGGCGTTGCGAGCGATGTTGCCGCCGTTGGAGAAACGCGCGCTCGTGCTAATCGATCCGCCGTATGAGGAGCAGGACGAATTTGCGCAGATTATCGGTGGCTTGCGCGACGGGTTGCGGCGGCTGCCGGGCGGCACGTTTGCGGTGTGGTATCCTCTGACGGAGCGGGCGCGCGTCGATGCATTTTTTGACGCTTTGGTGGCGCTCAATCCACCGCCTACGTTTTTTGCCGAAGTGATGATCGCGGACGAAAATGCGGCGATGAAAATGAAAGGCTGCGGTCTGGCCGTGGTGAATCCGCCGTGGCAGATTGATCGTGCGGTGGCACCGTTAATGCCGGTGCTGGCCGAGCTGCTGGCACAGGCACCGGGCGGAAGCGGGCGGTTGCGCTGGCTCGTACCGGAGTGACGTCGCGGGTGTTCGCGTGGCGCATGTCCTTGAGGCTTTCAACGACGAATTAGGCCCACGGCTGACGGATGGAGGGAACTCCTCCAACATCCTGATGTACGGCGTAGCGGCTGGCACTGCTGCCTCCCTTGAACGCCTGACGACCGCCTAAACAATTTCCGAGAGGAGTCTCGCCTCGGAATTTCATGTTGGTAGCCCGCCTGGAAACGAGAACCCGGGCGGGCTTTTTGTTTCCAGACGGAAACGACCGACAGGCAAGAGTCCTTTAGGCCGCGTGCGGAACGACCTCGCGGGCGATATTCTTTTCATCGATCATCCGCAGATCGTAGTCGGCCTGTAGGTTGAGCCAAAAGCCGGCAGAGTTTCCGAAATATCGAGCAAGGCGAGCCGCAGTGTCGGCAGTGATGCCGCGACGTCCTTTGATGATTTCGGTCATCCGGCTCTGCGGAATCTTGAGTGCTTTGGCCAATGCGTACTGAGTCAGGCCGTAGTCAGAGAGGAAGTCTTCCTTGATCATCTGGCCTGGGTGCATGGGTGCTATTCTGTTCGTCTTCATGGTTGTGCGTCCTTTCTTTTTAATGATAGTCCTCGAAAAGCACATCAGCAGGGCCGGACTGAGCCCAAGTGAAGGTGATGCGCCATTGCATATTCACGCGAAGCGCGAAGCGTTTTCCGACCGCGTGAAAGTGGTTGGAAGGTGGGATGTACAGATCCTCGATGCGAGTGGCAGCGTTCAGGTAGCGCATCCTCTTCTGTGCCTGTTTTTTCAGCTCAGTGGGGATGCGGCGATCGGAGATGCCTTCCCAAATCTGTCGGGTCGTTTCATCAGCGAAGCTCTGGATCATGGAACTACGTTGATGCGTCAAGTTGTTTACGTCAAGCGTAAGTGTACGAAAGGCGTAAGTAACCCAACGGGCCAAGTCCTGTTGAGGCTCAGCTGGTTCGCTTGGAGCAAAGTCCATTCGTTGTCAGTCGCGCTGCCGTCGAGTTCAGTGTCTAACAAAGCCCCCCAACTAAGACGTGGACTGTTTTGCGCCAACACAACCTTCGAGCTGCGGCTCGTTGCATTCGAGATGCCTGCCGAGATCCGAGGGCTTTCACGGCCTTGGAAACGGCGAAAAAAAAGCAGACTGACCACTCAACCCCTCCCGAAACGGCGGGGCTTTTTTGTTGGAACGAAGAGAGGATTTGTTCCCTTTCCGTTCCCTAAAAAATGCCTCTCCTCTGTAGATGGCGCCCCCACGGGGAATCGAACCCCGCTTTGAAGAATGAGAATCTCCTGTCCTAACCGATAGACGATGGGGGCGGCTAAAGGAGGGCAGAGCGTTTAAAATTTTTGCACGCTGTCAATACGTCCTTCGTAGCCGCGTTCGTTCATTGCAGGTGGTGACCCGTTTTTGAGCGGCGTTATTTGGCCACGGTAACGGTTGCTCCTCCGCTCTTCGCGATACGAGATTCTTCGACGTAGCGTTCAAGCTCTTCAATCGCTCGGGCCGGGCCGTTTTCGGCGAGGAGCACGGTCTGCACGCGGGCGGCGTTTTGCGCGTGCGCCGGATTCGCCAGGAGCTGGTCAACCGCGCCGTTGAGGAGTTCTGGCCAGCGCTTGAGCTGGCGCAGTCGAAAGCCACAGCCGAGGCGTTCGACTTCGGTGCCGAAGAAATTCTGGTCGCCGATGTGTGGCACGATGATTTGTGGTCGACCGGCGTGGAGTGCACTCGCCGTGGTGCCTGCGCCACCGTGATGAATGACGGCGGAGGCGTGGCGGAAGAGCTGGTCGTGCGAGACTTTGCCGATGACTTTAATGTGCCCGTCTTCAGCGAGGGCGGGGAACTGGGCCCAGCCGCGCTGGACGATGATCTTGCGGTGGCGGGGCCAGGCGCGGAGGAAACGTTCCATCGTCGAGCCGGGATTTTCGTAGACCATGCTGCCGAAAGTGATGACGGGAACCTTTTCACCGGCACAAAAGGCGGTGAGCTCGGCGTCGAGTTTTGCGTCAACTTGGGATTGCCAGCGGCAGTAGCCGGTGAAACGGAAGCGCGGGTCGATCTCGGCGTTTTGAGGGCGCATCAATGTTTCGGATACACCGACGAGCACGCGGTCGGCGGGCTGGGAAAAGAAGTTGCGGACCTTGGGCAGGTTGGCGGCGCGCAGATCGCTGCGAATGGCGTTGTTGATGACGCGATCAACGATCGTGTTGCCCATTTTCCAGAGCCAGCGGTTCCAGGTGTGGCGATTTTTCCGGCCTAACCATTGAGGAGAAGGAATTCCCTCGGGTGGATAGTCGGGTGAGGGGACGACGTGGTGGGCAAACGCGAACGTGGCGAAGGGTACGCCACGGCGGTCGGCGATGCCTTTGTTCATGGGGAAGAGGTACGACGACACGAGCAGGTCGGCGGTGGGGAGGGCGGCGTCCATGCGCGCGATCATCTCGGGGATGTAGGCTTTGGCTCCGACGTAGATTTCGCGGAGCTGGTAGATGGGGGAACGGATTTTTTGGAGGCGGCCCATCCAGTAGCTAAGGTCGGCCTGTTCCCAGTTGGGGCAGAGCGGGCAGACTTCGATGCCGGCGGCCTCAATCTCGTTTTGGTAATGGGGAATGGTTGCGAAACGTACGGAATGGCCAGCCTTTTGCAGGGCGACGGCGAGGGCGATGACGGGGTAGATGTCTCCGGTGGAGCCGTGCGAGGTGAGGATGACGCGCATGAAGTTTTGGGGAGGGTGGGGGAAAACAATCGGGCAGGGCGAGCTTGGGGCTGCAACGTTTTGGTGACGCGTAAACCCGAGAGCGAATCCGTGCCAACGTTAAGAATTACTATTACCTAGACGCCGGTAGGGTGCATGCCTTGGGTAGGGTAGAGATTGCACACACATGAGTTTTTTGACGTAAGCAATTTATAATCAGATTAAAATGAATGCTTAGTTTTATGCAAATTTGGTATTTGTAAGGAAGTTGTAAGCGGAGATGTAAAAGAATAACCAACGCGCGCTATTTTTACATGAAAATTAATTGCAATAAAGGCAGGGGTGGTTTTTATTAGGTTCGTTCCCCCAAAAGCAAACTGAGTAGAACGCCCCGAACCCCCTTAAAAAACTATGATTCTCAATTCCAGCTCTTCCTGCTCAAGCTTCCTTAACCGTACGGGTCTTTTCCTGTGCGCGTGCGTGGCCTTGATGGCGTTGACGCTGGTTTCGGGTGAATCGAAGGTGACGGTGAAGGTACAGGCCAGCGAGTGCCTCGTGTTAGATGCGGGCGCTTTTGGTTCTTCGGCCGGTCAGGCCAGCATGAAGGCCGCTCCTACGACTTGGTCTTCGCGCTCAAATGTGCGTTGGAACGCTCGTTGGGCTTCCGAGGGCCGTTACTTGGTCTAAACAATTTTTAAGCGACAGACTGCAACGCCCTGAGGCACCACAAAAAGGTGGTGCCTTTTTTTATGTGTTCACGGCCGCTGCTGAGCGCGGGTTTTTAGCCTCAGCTTTTTACCTGGGCACAGAGGTCTTCCAGAACGGCGTCCATGGGGCGTAGGTGCTGGTTTGGGAAGAGGGCGTTGATGCGGGTGATCACTTGTTGGATGATGCCGTCGGGACAGGACGCACCGCCGGTCAAAAGGATTCGAAGTGGTTTTTCGCCGGTGGGGAAGGGATGCACCTCAGTGCCGTTGCACGTGCTGCGGTCGGGGCCTTTGGCGGGGAAAACAAAATGCTCAACGCGGCCGTCGGCGTCGATATTGGCCTCGCTTTGGATGAAAAACGCGCGCGCTCCGAGTCGTTGGGCGCAGAGTCGGTAGAGTTGATAGGTGTTGGAGGAATTTTTTCCGCCGATGACGAAGGCTGCGTCGAGCGGCCCGGCGAGTGCCTTGCTGAGCGCGTCTTGGTTTACCTGAGTGGCGTAGCAAAGGGTGTCGCGTTTACCGCCGCCGCCGACGCGGATGATGGCTTCGGCTTCGCCGAGTTTCGCGGCGAACACGCCGCGCAAATGGGTGAGGATTTCGAGCGTCTCGTTCATCAACAACGTCGTCTGGTTGACGACTGCGACGCGGTTGAGGTGGCGGTTTACGTCGAAGCCCGGCGTGTGTTTGCCGGCGAAGTCGTGATAAAAACGGGCGCGCTCTTCGGGTTTGTCGCTGGCGATGATCTCGCCAAGCAGGCGTGCTTCATCGAGGTTGCGCACGATCACGGCTTCGGCGTGGCGGCGGGCGTTGGAGAAGGTTGCCTTGGTTTCTTCGTGTTCGTGTTTGCCGTGGATGACGACGGTGTATCCTTCTTCGCCAAAGGCGCGGGCGGCTTTCCAGACTTTTTCCACGAGCATGCAGGTGGCGTCGTATTGATAAACGGGCACGCCTTTTCGCACGAGTCGGCGTTTGTCGTCATCGGTCGCACCGAAGGCCGGGATGATGACGATGTCCTCCGGGGTGAGTGCATCCCAGAGCAGCGCCTCGCCGGGAGCGCCGGTGGCCTTTTTTTTGTCGGTGGTGTAGGGTGTTCCTTTGTCGGTTTGAAGATAGAGCAGGCCACGGCGGAGCAGATCCTCGTTTACGAAGGAATTGTGGATCAATTCGCTGAGCATGAAGACGCGGCGACCGGGATTTTCGGCGAGGGTTTCGTAGGCGCGTTCGATGGCGTTTTTCACGCCGAGACAGAAACCAAAATGACTAGGGATGACGTACTGGACGATGCCGAAATCGAGTGTGATGGGCGCGACGGCGGTGCGTTCGTGAGTGCGGGCGAGGGCTTTGATCGCCTCGCAGAGTTTTGACTGGTAGAGTTTGTGCGCGGCCGAATCGAGTTGGTAGATGAGCCGGTTGCGTTCGTTGTCGGGACGGAATTTGAATATAAAATCGTTGGTGCCGAGGTGGAGGTAGGGAATGTCGATAAGGAATGGATCGATCTTCGCGAGAAGGGCGGCGAGCGCGGGCGAGGGGGCGTCGGGGTCGCATTCAAGATCATCGAGAGAAACAAACATTAGGCTTGGTTCGGTGGACGCGTCGGCGACCTGGACGAAAAACACACGGTGGAGCACGCTGGCGTGCTCGGCGGAGAAATACTCGGCGGGCCGGGTGTGGGTTTTGAACGCGAGGTCGAGCTGACGCAGGGCGTCATTCAGATCAGAACCGGCAAACGCGAGGTCGCAGGTGCGATCGTGGCGCTGCACGGCGAGTTGATTCCGGGCGTTAAAGGCGAGGATGACGAAGCGTTCAGTGGCTGTCGTGGGCGAGACCATGAAGGCGGCAACCAACACGACATGGCTGGTGCGGTCAAGTGATGCGGGCGCGTCAGGGCTGAGCGTAGCTGAAGAGTTTTCGTTTCTTGATCGCATCAGCCACGGCGGGCGGGACCATGCGTTCCCAACTGCTATCGCCATTTTTTATGCGCTTGAGGACATCGCGGGAAAAGATGTTAAGAATCTCTTCGTTATATCCAGTGACGCAATCGATGTAATGGTTTTCCAACAAGTGCTCGTAGAGATGGCGTAGGTTTTCGGGCACTTGAAAGTTCTTCGCGTTGATGAGGACGTGCGGAGCGAAGGCAGGGTTGGTGCCAGGTTTTGGCGGCGAGGCGGCGGATTCGCCCTCGGAGAGATAATGTTCGAAAGCCTGTTTGCGCATGGGGTAAACGTAGAGTTTCACCGCGTGGCGGAACATGCGGCCAAAGGATTCGAGGATGCCGCCTTCGAGGTGTTCGTAATATTTCTCGTTGAAGACTTCGACGAGGTTATTGATGCCCATGGCGACACCGATCATCTCTTTCGTGTAGCGGCGGAAATAGGTCGTGAGCCGGTAGTACTCGGAGTAGTTGGAAATGAGTACGGTGAAGCCGATGTCGCCGAGCAGGTCGACACGGGCGAGGAAGTCGGCGGCGTCGAGCTCGCCGGCCGCGAGCAGGTTGTTCATCGTGATTTCCATCAGGACGACGAGTTCTTTGCCCTTGGCGAGCGGTTCCTGAACGAACTGGGCGCAGGCGCAGTTGATCATGTCGACGTTGACGTGGGTCACCGGACGAAAACTGCCGCGCTCGACCATGATGGCTTTTTTATAGAGCACCTCGGATGGTTGGAGTACCTCGCCGCCAGGGCCATACATGACGGCGTTGGTGAGTCCGTGTTTAACGAGGAAGAGCGATGTCAGGCGGTTGTCGACGAGGCTGAAGGCGGGGCCGGAGAACTTCAGCATGTCGACCTCGATGCGGGTGGTGCCGACGCCGTCGACGAGGGAAACGATGAAGTCCTCTAGGTTTTCGCGCAGAAAAAAGGCACCGTAGATCAGGTTGACGCCGACGATGCCGAGGGCCTGTTGTTGGAGGACGTTTTCTTTGTCCCACATGCGCACATGCAGGATAATTTCGCTGGGTTCGCCTTCTGGTTCGGTTTGGAGGCGGATGCCTATCCACCCGTGGCACTCGTTGTTGCCCTTAAAGCTCATGGCGGACACGGTGTCGGCGAAAACGAAGAAGGTGGTGTTGGCACCGCGTGCGGCGGCGAGACGTTCCTTGAGCAGCGCGTACTCGTGGTCGAGCATCAGGCTGAGGCGTTCGCGGGAAACGTAACGCGGAGCTTTTCCATAAATAGCATCGCTGAACGACATGTCGTAGGCGGAGATCGTTTTCGCTACGGTCCCAGCTGCGCCGCCGGCTTGGAAGAACCAGCGGGCGACTTCCTGGCCCGCACCGATCTCGGCAAACGTGCCGTATTTCTCGGCGTCAAGATTGACCGTTAGCGCCTTGCGGTTGGTGGTGAGAAGTTGCTTCTGTTCGCTTGCGGAGTTCATGGTTTTGGGAGCGGTACGAAACAGATTCCGGTCTGGCACGAAAGCCAGCGGAAGGGAAGGTTTTGCGCCAAATTGCGGAGACGCCCTTCGAATTTCTCCAATCGGGGTGTGAAATGCCGGGCTGGCGCAGCGTGCAAATTGGGCGACACGAACCGGTTCGCTGAGGTAATCCTGCGTACAGCCCCAAAACGACCATTAAAAATTTCCATTGAGCTTTTTCCGGCCGCTATTATTTCGATTGTGGCAACCATGCCTAAGGCTGCATCATACGCCCTCCATCCGTCCGACGCCGAGTTCTACCTGCCGGCCGACACGTTCTTCCGCTCCAGCCTGCCCACCGCGCTGACCTTCGACGACGTCTCGCTCGCCACGCTCTTCTCGGAGATTCTGCCCAAAGACGCCGACACCTCGTCCGCGCTTTCCGAGACGCTTCGCCTCCCGATCCCGATCATCTCGTCCGACATGGACACCGTTACCGAGTCGCGCATGGCCATCGCCATGGCGCTCAACGGCGGTCTCGGCCTTGTCCATTACAACATGACGCCGAAGGATCAGGTGAAAGAAATCGCCCGCGTAAAACGCCACATCCATGGCCTCATCCAAGACCCGATCACCGTCGCGCTCGATGCCACCATCGCCGACGTGCTCGCCATGATTGAGCAGAAGAAATTCGCCTTCTCCACGTTCCCCGTCGTCGATCACTTGGGTAAACTCGCTGGCCTGCTCTCCGGCAACGTCGTCAAAGAACGCTATAAATCCAAACGCGTCTCCGAAGTCATGACCGCCCGCGCCGTCCTCGTCACCGAGCACGAGCGCAACGTCGCCAAGGACCCCATCCGCGCTGCCGACGTATTCTTTAACGAACACGTTGGCATCAACAAAATGCTCGTGCTCGACGATGCCGGCCACCTACGCGGCCTCGTCACCAGTTCCGACGTCGAACGCATCACCGGCGAAGCCAAGTCCCGCCGCAAGCCCGCCCGCGATGCCAATTTCCGCCTCGTCGTCGGTGCCGCTCTTTCGCCGGTGCGCAAACCCAACGGCGATCTCGACCGCGACAAAATCATCGGCCACGTCGGTGCCTTGATGGATGAATCCGTCGACGCCGTCGCCATCTCCACCGCCCACGGTCACACCGCTGGTGTGGGTGAAATGGTTCGGATGGTTCGCAGTGCCTTCCCCTCGATCACGATCATCGCGGGCAACGTCACCAGCGCCTCGGGCGTCGAATACCTCGCCGATTGCGGTGCCGACGCGGTCAAAGTCGGCCAGGGCCCAGGCTCGATCTGCACCACGCGCATCGTCGCCGGCGTCGGCATTCCCCAACTCACCGCGCTCTACGCCGCCAGCAAAGGTGCCACCGCCAAAGGGGTGCGCATCATCGCCGATGGTGGCATTACCAAATCAGGCGACATCGTCAAAGCGCTCACGCTCGCCGACTCCGTCATCCTCGGCGGCCTGCTCGCCGGTTGCCGCGAAGCGCCCGGCGAGATCATGGAAATCAACGGCAAGCTTTATAAACAATATCGCGGCATGGGCAGTCTCTCGGCGATGAAGGCTGGTTCGGCTGCCCGCTACGGCCACGACAAAAACGACGGCTCTCGCAAGATCACTGCCGAAGGCATCGAAGCGTTGAAAGAAGTTTCAGGTTACACCGACGACGTGTTGGCCAACCTCATCGGCGGCGTGCAAAGCGGCATGGGTTACCTCGGCGCGAAAAATCTCGCCGAACTCCGCACCAAGGCCCGCTACATCCGCGTCAGCTCCGCCGGCATGAAAGAAGCCGCTCCGCACGATGTGATCGAAGTCTCTACGAAGAAGAACTGATTCAGCTCGTCTGGACAGCGATGCCTTTTGGCGGTGGCGCCAGATTCCCGGCGGCGACAGCATCGGCGATCATTTGCGAGGCGTATTCCCAGAGCGCGATCGAACCTTCGGCGATGTGTTGGTTGCGGGCGATGACGCGGTCGCTAGTGATGCCGTGGTTTTTCCAAGCAGCACCATCGGTGAGGCAGTTGAGCAACATAGGTTGAAAGCGGTCGACGGCAGCGGCGAATTTCGATTCGGGTGTCGCGCGTGCTTCGAATTCGTCCCAGAGCGTACGCAGTTCCGAACCTTGGCTTTGAGGTAAAAGTCCGAAGATGCGGTCGGCGGCGCGGGCTTCGCGTTCGTGCTGATCGGCCATGCGCGCGGTGTCGTAGGCGAACGTGTCACCGGCGTCGATTTCTACGAGATCGTGGATGATGAGCATTTTCAGGACGCGGAGCACGTCGAGTGGTTGCACATTGCTATGTTCGGCAAGGATGATGACGAGGAGCGTGAGGTGCCAGGAATGCTCGGCGTCGTTTTCGCGGCGGCGGCTCTGCGAAACGAGCGTCTGCCGGAAGATTTCCTTCAATTTATCTGCCTCGATGATGAAACGGATTTGTTGGGCCAAGCGATCGTTTACCATGGCTGAGTTGATAACCGGTTCGCGTGGCTGGCGAGAGTGGAATTTTTGGGCCGGATTGAGCATTGGAATAAATGTTTTACTGCTTGAGCCGATGCTATTAGGAAAACCCTATGGACCAACCTTCTCTGCTCAAGGATCACATCCTGCGTCTCGCGCAAAAGCTGCCGGCTGCGCCCCAGATTTTCAGCCGGCTCAGCATGATGCTTAACGACGTCAACGCAGACCTCGATAAGATTGCCAATCTAATCAGTATCGACACGGGTCTGACTGCGCGGGTGTTGCGGGTGAGCAATAGTGTGTTTTTTCGCGGCGCCAGCCCGGTGCAGTCGCTCGACGAAGCGATCAACCGCATCGGTTTTCGGGAGATCCATAAAATGGTGGGTATGGCGATGACCGAGCAACTTTACGCGAACGGTTTGCCGGCCTATCGCATGACGGCCAAACAGGTTTGGGAAAACTCGGTCGCGACAGCCCTCGCCATGGAGTCGATCGCGAGCGAAGCCGGTTATGACTCCCAAGCCGCCTATACGCTCGGTATCCTGCGTCAGATTGGCAAACTCGTCCTCGGCCGCATCCTCGAAAAAGAACAACCTGGCGCTATCTGCCCCGACGACATCGACGTCCTTTCCTGGGAACGCGCCCGTCTCAATATCACCAACCACGAAGCCGCCGCCTACATTTTCCAAGCTTGGAAACTGCCGCCCTCGTTCTGCGCCGGCATGCGTTTTCAACACGAGCCCGAGGCGCATCCCGACGACGGTCCCGAGGGCGCTCAATTGCATCTGGCCGGCTGGGTCGTGAGCGCGCTGGGTATCGGCACCAAGTCCGAATCGGTACTTTGGGATTTGACGGATGATCGTCTCAACCAGGCCCAAGTGTCAGAAGCGTTCATGCAGTCCTGCGTTAATAGCACTCAGGCTGATCTCGATGCGCTCAAGGCGCAGATCGCGTGAGCCGAGCCTGCCCTGTGCCGGCCTCGGCCGCACGGCAGTGTGCCGAAATGGGCGAATGATTGG
The DNA here is from genome assembly GCA_031404135.1 of Verrucomicrobiota bacterium. Classification (GTDB taxonomy): domain Bacteria; phylum Verrucomicrobiota; class Verrucomicrobiia; order Opitutales; family Opitutaceae; genus JADKHC01. The sequence goes on from JANNHA010000114.1 coordinate 12,697, forward strand.
CCAAACCTTTTCCTTGCTCCCGCCCATGCCCGCCATTTCCCTTTGGCCTTTCACATGAAAGTCCTCGTCGCCGACAAGATCTCGCCCAAGGGAGTTGAATTCCTGCGCCAGCAGCCAGGTTTCGAAGTCATCGAAGCTTACGGGTCTACGCCCGCCAAGATTCTCGAACTCGTGAAGGACGTGCATGCCATCGCCGTTCGCTCCGAAACCAAGATCACGCGCGAGGTTTTCAACGCCGCGCCCTTGCTCAAAGTTGTCGGTCGCGCCGGCGTCGGCGTGGACAACGTCGATGTTGAAGCCGCCACCGAGCGCGGAGTCGTCGTCATGAACACGCCTTCGGGCAACACCATCGCCACGGCCGAACTCACTTTCACGCACATTCTCTGCGGCGCGCGTCCCGTTGCCCAAGCCGCCGCCTCGATGAAGGCAGGCCAGTGGGATCGCAAGAGCTTCAACGGTGTCGAACTCTTCCGCAAGACCCTCGGTATTGTCGGTCTCGGCCGGATCGGTGGTGAAGTCGCCAAGCGCGCCCAGGCTTTCGGCATGCGTGTGCTCGCCTACGATCCGTACCTCGCTCCCAGCCGCGCCAAGGCCATGCAGGTCGAGGCCGCCACACTCGACGAAGTCCTCACACACGCCGACTACATCACGGTTCACATGCCGTTGACCGACGACACGAAGTACATGATCGACGAAAAGGCCTTCGAAAAATGCAAAAAGGGCCTGCGCATTTTTAACTGCGCCCGGGGTGGAATCATTAAGGAATCCGCCCTCGTCGCCGCGCTGAAATCCGGCAAGGTCGCCGCCGCTGGTCTCGACGTGTTCGAAGACGAACCGCTCGCCAAAGACAGCGAACTGCGCACCCTTCCCAATGTTGTCCTCACGCCGCATCTCGGCGCCTCGACCGCCGAAGCCCAGGAATCCGTCGGCATCGAAATCGCCGAACAGATCGCCGACGTCCTCGCCGGTGGCGTCATCCGCAACGCCGTTAACATGCCTTCGATCGACGCCGCCGCGCTCAAGATTCTCGGGCCGTACCTCGACCTAGGTACAAAACTCGGCACGCTCGTGCAACAGATCGCTCCGCAGCAGATCGCCTCGCTGCGCATCACGTATTTTGGCAAAGTCGCCGACGTCGACGTCAACTCCATCACGCGCTCGATCGAACGCGGTTTCCTCCGTCGCATCAGCGGCGAAGAGGTCAACTACGTGAACGCGCCGTTCATGCTCCAACGCCTCGGCGTGCAGGTCGAAATCGTGAAGTCCAACATCGACAGCGACTACACCGAACTCATCCGCGTCGAAGCTTTCGGCGCCGACGGTTCGACCCATTCCGCGCAAGCCACGCTCATCGGCAAAGCCGCTCAACCGCGCATCGTCGGCATCAACGGCCGCGAGGTCGAAGTCGCCGCCGAGGGCAAACTCCTCGTCCTTGAAAACGTTGACCAGCCCGGCATGGTCGGCCTCATCGGCACGCTGCTCGGCAAGGATCACGTCAACATCGCCGACATGTCGCTCTCCCGTCTGACCCCCGGCGGCACCGCCTATATGGTGGTCCGCGTCGATACCGAACCAAGCGCAGCAGCCCGCAAAGAAATCAAAGACAACCCCGCCATCAAAATGGCGAAATTCGTCCAGCTGTAATTCTGATCGGGTACCACGATCTTCTCAACGGTCGGCCCCTGAATGAGCAGACTCTCGACCTCGAGGCCCTCGCTCCGCAGGCGATCCCGGATTTTATGCAAGGCCTGAGCATTT
>JANNHA010000115.1:0-60225 GCA_031404135.1 Verrucomicrobiota bacterium
GGCGGGGGGCCGGGCCGGCCCGGCGGGGCGCGCGGGCCGTTTGCCGTTGTCCGGCGCAAACCCCCGCCGCCCCCTCGGGCCCCGCCCTACCTTCGGACGAGTAAACGCGCGTGCCGGTGAATTCGGGGCGCGGGATGTCGATCTTGGCCCAGTCGAAGGGTTGGCGGTTCGCTCGCGCGGTCGCGATCGAGAGCAGGGGCTTTCGGGCGCGGCGGGCGGCGAAGTCTTCGCGCTGGGCTTGTTGCTTGGCGATGGTTTCGGCCATGAATGCGGGTTTCTGCTCGGGCGAGAGCAGGGCGCTGACGACGTTGACCACGCGAGAGGCATCGAGCACGTGGACAACACCGTGTTCATATTCGGTGGCGATTTTGACGGCGGAGTGTGCGGTCGACGTGGTGGCGCCGCCGATGAGGAGCGGCACGGTGAAGCCTTCGCGTTTCATCTCGCGGGCGACGTGAACCATCTCATCGAGCGAGGGCGTGATAAGGCCGGAGAGGCCGATCACGTCGGCACCGATCTCCTTCGCTTTCGCGAGAATCTTGTCGCAGGAGACCATGACGCCGAGGTCGGTGACTTCGTAGTTGTTACACGCGAGCACGACGCCGACGATGTTCTTGCCGATGTCGTGGACGTCGCCTTTGACGGTGGCGATAAGGAATTTGCCCTGGGCGCGGGTGGCCTGACCGGCGGCGGTGGCGCGCTTTTTTTCCTCTTCCATGAAGGGTGTGAGGTAGGCGACGGAGCGTTTCATCACGCGGGCGGATTTCACGACCTGGGGGAGGAACATCTTGCCAGCGCCAAAGAGATCGCCGACTACGCGCATGCCGTTCATGAGTGGTCCTTCGATGATGTCGAGCGGGCGCGGGTATTTTTGGCGGGCTTCTTCGGTATCGGCTTCGACGAAGGTGTCGATGCCTTTGACGAGGGCGTGGGAGAGGCGGTCTTCGACGGGCGCGTTGCGCCAGTCGAGATTTTCGATTTTCGATTTTTGATTTTCGAGGGAGCCGGAGGACGAAGCTTTTAGTTCGTCGGCGTGTTTAACGAGGCGTTCGGTGGCATCTGGGCGTCGGTTGAGGAGAACGTCTTCTGCGAGTTCGCGCAGGGTGGGCTCTAGCTCGGCATAGACGCCGAGCATGCCGGCGTTGACGATGGCCATGTCCATGCCGGCCTCGATCGCGTGGTAGAGGAAGGCGGTGTGCATGGCTTCTCGCACCGGGTTGTTGCCGCGAAAGGAGAAGGAGACGTTGCTGACGCCGCCGCTGACTTTGGCTCCGGGGAGTGTTTGTTTGATGATGCGCGTGGCTTCGAAGAAATCGACGGCGTAGTTGTTGTGTTCCTCGATGCCGGTGGCGACGGTGAGAATGTTCGGGTCGAAAATGATGTCCTCGGGCGTGAAGCCGAGTTTGTCCACAAGGAGGCGGTAGGCGCGCGTGCAGATGCGGACTTTCTCGTCGCGGGTGGCGGCCTGGCCTTGTTCGTCGAAGGCCATGACGACCGCAGCGGCGCCGTAGCGCATGAGGAGTTTGGCGCGACGGAGGAATTCGGCTTCGCCGTCTTTGAGCGAGATGGAGTTGACGATGCCTTTGCCCTGGAGGCATTGCAGGCCTTTTTCAAGAACCGTCCATTTGGAGGAATCGATCATCACGGGCACGCGGCAGATGTCGGGCTCGGCGGCGATGAGGTTGAGGAATTTCACCATCGTGGCTTCGCCGTCGATCATGCCCTCGTCGACGTTGATATCGATGACGTTGGCGCCGCTCTCGACCTGTTGTTTGGCGATGGCGAGGCAGGCGTCCCAGTCGCCGGCTTTGAGGGCCTTGGCAAATTTTGGCGATCCGGTGATGTTCGTGCGTTCGCCGACGACGAGAAAGGTAGAGGCTGTTTTGGTCACGGTGGAAATGGTTTACGATAGAAGTCGGGAAATGGCCCAGCCGAGGGCAAAGGTTACGAGGGTGGAAAGAATCAGCAACTGGTAGCAACGACGGATGTCGCGTGGATCGGCACCAGCGTCGTCGGATGGGTCACCGAGCCAGAGATCGCAGACGAGCACGCCGTTTTTGTAGAGCGGGCCGATGAGGCGGAGGCCGAGCGCGCCAGCCATGGTGGCTTCGGGCCAGCCGCTGTTGGGGCCGGGGACAAGGGCGTGTTGGGCGCGGCCGAAGCGCCAGGCTTTACGGCCATGGAGGCCGGGAAGCAGGTAGGCGAAACCAGTGAGCAGGAGGAAACACCAGCGGGCGATGAGGAAGTTGGCGACGTCGTCGAGCCGTGCGCCGCACCAGCCGAAGCGGAGGTAGCGCTCGTTTTTGTAGCCGACCATGCTGTCCATGGTGCTGATGATTTTGAAAAGCACGGCACCGAGCGGGCCGAAGGCGAGGGCGAAGACGAGGGGGGATAAGACGCCATCGACAAGGTTTTCGCTCATGCTTTCGATAGCACCACGACCACAGGCGCGGAGATCCATTTTGTCGGTGTCGCGACCGACGAGCATGCTGATGGCGTGGCGGGCGGCGGGCAGGTCGTTGCGGACGATGGCGCGGGCGATGCGTTCGCCGTGGGCGATGAGGTCACGCAGGGCGAAACACGCCCAGAGGATCAGGCCGGCGGCGAGATCGAAGGCGAACGAGTGGAGGAGGTGGGTGCCGACGAGGAAGGCGAAGCAGAGCGGCAGCACCGAACCGGCGAGAAGGAGGAAGAGCAGGATGCCGCCGCCGTAGCCGTTGAGGCCGATTTTAAAGAGAAAGTTTTCCAGTGTGGACAGCCAGCGGCCGAGCAGGCGAATGGGATGCCAGGAGAAAACGGGATCGCCGATGAGGGCGTCGATGCCGAGGCCGATTGCGGCCCAGAGGGCAAAGCGCGGCTCGAAGAAGCCGGTAAGAGCGGAGCAGCTAGTTTGAACGAGGTCGTTCATCGGCGGTTATGCGGAGGTCCACTTGCGCTGCCAGCCGAGGGCGATGGCGCGGTGGACGAGGGCGACAGCGGCGGGAAGGAGTTGCGTGGGTGCCGAACTGAGGTCGATCGGTAAGTGCGGAATGAGCTCGCGGCGGAATGTGGCGAAGTTTTCGGGTTGGGTGGCGAGTCCGGCAGCCATGAGTGCGGCTTGGTTGATGAGGCTTTCGCGGGCGGAGGTGGCGCTGATGGTGCCGCAGAGGGTTCGGTCGAGTACGGCGGAAAACGCGTAGGCGGCGGCGGCGAGTTGCGGCTCGAAGATGACGGGGTTCCAGTTCGCCTTCAGGAGTTCGAATTCGCGTTCGGAGAGGAGTGTGGGCAGCGCGGACTTGAAGACGTCTTCGGTGAGACCGAACCGGGCGAGGGCGTGAAAAATGGAGCGCGTGAGGCTGGGTTCGAGGCCGTTTTGCCAGCGAAGCGCTTCGAGTGTGGCTTCGCGGACGGCGAGGCCGATGAGTTCGCCGGCCTTGGTGTGTTTGCCGGTCCAGGTGCGAGGGGCGCTGCCGTTGAGTGGCGAGGCGATGGCGAATTGATCGGTTCCGGTTCCGGTGGCGAGACGCCAAGAGCTTTTGCTGCCGACGGCGAGTTCGAGGAGCGCGCTTGTTTTCGCCTCGGTCATGGTCATCGCGGCGCGAGTGAGGGCGGTGGCGCTGAGCGGCGAGGAGAAGAGAAGGAGGGTGTTGATTGTGCCGTTGTGGGTGCCGGGGAGCTTGGAGCTAGGAGCTGGGAGTGGGGAGTTTGGAGTGGGAGCGGGCGTTGTGCGTTTCCAGATGCCGTTGAGTTCGTCGTAATGGGCGGGGTCTCCGGCGCTGCCGGCATTGCCGGTCACACCGGCGGTGACAATGGCGGTGACAGATAGATCGGCAAACGTGTGCGTGACGAGGCCGAGGTACTGCATCTGGGCGGCGGTGCCCATGAGCGCAGTTTGTGTAGGATCGAGGGCGAGTTCGGTGCAGACGTGGTGGTGGTAGCCGTCTTGGCCGATGGAGGTGATTAGTTCGTGACGTTCGAGATGCTTGCCGGGTTCGCAGCTCTGGTGATTGACGAGGAAGCGCAGGTCGTCGCGCAAGCCGCCGTTGACGTGCGACGTGCTGAGCACGAGCGCGGGCGCGCGAAGCTTCATGATCGCATGGCGGCCGCGGCGGTGTAGTTCGGCAAACGGCGAGGTGAAGAGCGGAAGGTCGGACATGAGAGCGGGGAGCCGGGAGCGAGGACCGTGGAGCTGAACTAGGCGACGACGAGTGGTTCGAGTCCGCTCAGGCGGAGGGCGCTCGACCGGACGCGGGTGGCGTGGGGCTTTTTGCCTTGCACGGCTTTGGCGATGGCGGCGATGTGGGCAGGCGTGGAGCCGCAGCAGCCGCCGACGAGATTGACGAAACCGGCGTTGGCGAATTCGCCGAGCACGGCGGCCATGTCGGCGGGCGTTTCGTCGTAGCCGCCGAAGGCGTTGGGCAGGCCGGCGTTCGGGTAGCAAGAGACGTGGCAGTCGGCGATTTGCGATAGTTCCTCGATGTAAGGGCGCATCTGGCGGCCGCCGAGGGCGCAGTTGATGCCGATGGAGAGTGGTTTGGCGTGGCGGATGGAGTTGTAGAACGCTTCGACCGTCTGGCCCGAAAGGGTGCGGCCGGAGGCGTCGGTGATGGTGACGCTGATCATGATGGGCAGGCGGCGTCCCAGCTTTTCGAATACGCCCTCGATGGCGAAGAGCGCGGCTTTGGCGTTGAGGGTGTCGAAAATGGTTTCAACGAGCAGCGCATCCACGTCGCCTTCGATGAGCGCCTCGATTTGTTCGGTATAGGACTCGACGACTTGATCCCACGAAACGGCGCGGTAGTCGGGGCGGTTGACGTCGGGCGACATCGAGAGTGTGCGATTGAGCGGGCCGATGGCACCGGCGACGAAACACTGGCGGCCGGGCGTGGCGGTTTCGGCGCGTTGGGCGGCGCGGCGGGCGATCCGGGCGGCGGCAAGGTTGATTTCGCGAACCAGAGCTTCGGTTTTGTAGTCGGCTTGGGAAATCGAGGTGGAGTTGAAGGTGTTGGTTTCGACGACGTCGGCACCGGCGGAAAAGTAGTCGAAATGGATCTGTTCGATGATGTCGGGGCGGGTGAGCGAGAGTAGGTCGTTGTTGCCCTTCAGATCGTGCAGGTGGGCGGCGAAGCGGGTGCCGCGGAAGTCATTTTCCTCCAAGCGGTGGGTTTGGATCATCGAGCCCATTGCGCCGTCGAGCACGACGATGCGTTCCGCGAAGAGGCGCGCTAAATCGCGGGAAGCGGCGGAGGGAGTGGATGGATTATTTAACATATCGTCATATCTGAATATGTTGATGCGATAAGGCAAGTGAACATTTTTGGGTGCGAATTCTGAGCGGTTGACGATCAGAAGAAAACAGCGGTCGCTGCGAGCGGGCGAGAGTAGAATTTCGAAGGTGTGGCGGCGCGCGCTGAGGAGGTGTTGATCAGAAACGCACGAATAAAAAGGTTGCGCGGAGCGGGTGGGTTGGCGGAGCCTGCGCCTGTTCGTCTGTTCTTTCCAATCGCTCTAGGTTCAGGGGAAGGCCGTGAGAATCGGCCACAGTTGCGCTGCGGTAACGCATCACAAACCTCCATCGCGCATTCGAACGCGTGAAAAAGCCAATCGGCCAACAGGCCGGTGAAGGCGGAGGCGAGGTTGCGCGCTGAGCGCGCGAAGTGACAAGTGACAGGTTTCAAGTTCCAAGAAACTGCGTTGAAGACGCGGACCTTTTTGGCGCTTGGCCCTTGTGATTTGGCCCTTTGCGCACGAAGTGCGCTTTAAATGCGAAGTCCGAAGACCCTCCCGGGAGTGCTCACGCGTCCGATGCGAAACTTTTGCGCGCATCGGCCTCGAAATCTTCATCGCAAAAATGAAGCGTGAGAGCAGCTCATACGACCTACCGGCAACGGTGTGTCTGCTCTTGCCTAACTACTAGAGAGATCACCATGCCCTCATTCCAGCGTTCCCGCCTGTCGGGATTGTTGCTCAACGTATTCGCCCTGGCGACGACCTTCGTGTCGCTCGCACGCGCCCAAACCCCAACCATCGAAACCGCTTCTGCGGTGCCGACCCATGAAACGGTTCAACGACTGGAAAACTACGTCGTCTCCGCATCGCGTACCCCGCAGGATCCGCGCAACGTACCGAGCGCGGTGACGTTTGTGCAGCTTGCGGATCTCGCCGCCTCGCAAGTTCAGGACCTGCGAACGGCGCTCGCCGCGCAGCCGGGCGTTGTCGTTGTGTCGACGGGCGCCAAAGGCAGCCAGACGTCGATCTACATGCGCGGCGCGGCCAGCGATCAGGTGATGCTCTTCGTCGACGGCATCCGTATGAACACGACCGAGGCGGGTTACGCGAACTTCCTTGGCGGTGCTGACATGGTCGGCATCGACCGTCTTGAAGTTTTGCGCGGGCCCCAAAGCACGCTCTACGGCAGCTCGGCCATGGGCGGCGTGATCACGCTTAACACCACCCACGGCTGCGGCGGTCCTACGGCCGATGTGGCGGTGACAACGGGTTCGTTTGATACGTTTAACGTCTCGGCGGCGGTGCAGGGCGGCACCAATACCTTCGGCTACAGCGCCTCGCTCGCGCGGACGCGGACTGACAACGAACGCGCAGACAACGGCTTTAAATCGACGTCTTATAGCTCCCGCCTGGAGTGGGTGCCGTTCAAGGGATTCCTTGTCGGAGGCACCGTGCGCGGCCAGCAAGGTCGCTACGAAGAGCCGGGCACGAACGGTGGCAGCAAGGGTGTGGCCGAGGTGCCGAACCATCTCGTCACCACCTACGTGCAGTGGGAACCGGTCGCCGATCTCCGCTCGCGGCTGACGCACGGCTGGCACCAGACCGAATATACCTGGACCGACAAAACCTACGGACCGTCCTCGAACTATTACGCGCGCAACACCCGCGAGGTCCTCGACTGGCAGAACAGCTGGAAGAAGTTTTCTTGGTTGCAACTGGTTGGAGGGGTCAGCGCCGAGTGGGCGCATTATACCAATAAAGGCGTGAAGCTCACCGACGATCAGCGGGCGGTCTACGCCTCGACATCATTCCGCCCGGTGACTGGCCTGACGATCGACATCGGTGGCCGCAGCGATGAACACGAGCGGGACGGAGGCGCGACCACGGGGCGCGCGGGAGTTTCGTACTTTTTCAAGCCTTCCGGCACCAAGTTCCGCGCGACCTACGGCACGGGCTTCAAGGTGCCCAGTATGATCAATCGTTTTGGTTCTGCGCCGTGGTACGGTGCCAGTCCCGACGTGAAGCCAGAGAAGTCCAAAGGCTGGGACGCCGGTGTCGATCAGGAGCTTCTTGCCGGAAAGTTGACTGCGAGTGCGACGTATTTTCACAACGATTTTCGCGACCTCATCGTAAGCAATTATGTTTTTACCTCTGGCAAATATGTCGCGCAGAATGTGAATATGGCCTACACCGAAGGCGTCGAGGTCGCGCTCGCGATCCAGCCGATCCAATTCGTAAAACTAAGAACTTCCTACACGTACTTGACCGCGATCGATGACAGCAAAAGCGACAATCCCGTCCGTCTCATCCGCCGTCCGCGTCACACCGGCGACGTCGAGCTTCAGGTGCTGCCGACCACCAGCTGGATTTTCGGCTTGGGCGTGCACTTCGTCGGCTCGCGCGAAGAGTCGGTGTACAATCCTATCACGTGGTCCTCGAAGCAGGTTGACGTTGAAAATTACGCCATAACGCGCGCCTTTGTCTCGTATACGACGAGCGATCGCACGAACCTCAAACTCCGCGTTGAAAATGCACTCAACGAAACCTACGCCGAGGCCTACGGCTACGAAGCATTGTCGCGCGGTGTTTTTGCCTCGATCGAGATCAAGTTCTAGTCGCCGAAGAATAGTCTCATGAAAAAGGCGGTCCTGTTTTTCGCTTTGTTTCTCCTGCGCTTGATGGCGCAGGCGGCGGAGGCAGGGCCTGTTCGCGTCGTGTCGCAGACTGTCGGTACGGATGAGTTATTGTTGGCGCTGGCTGAGCCGTCGCAGATCGCGGCGCTCAGCCATCTTTCGCGCGAAGCCGTCTATTCGGCGACGGCGGACGAGGCGAAAAACTATCCACAGCTGACCCTGAACTGTGATTTGGAAGGCGCGCTGAAACATCGGCCGACGTTGATTCTTTGCGCGAATTACAGCCGTGCCGAACTGGTCACGCAGGCCCGGCGTGCAGGGCTGAAGGTGATCGTGTTTGAAAAATATCGAACCATCGAAGACGCCTACGGAAATTTGCGTCTGCTCGCGCGCGAACTCGGGCCTGCTGCCGAGGTGAAGGCGGAGCGGATCGTGGCGGAGTGCGAGCGGCGGATAGCTGAGTTGAGCAAGCGACTTGAAGGCGTGAAACCGGTGCGCGTGATCGCGCCGTCGACCTATGGAATGATTCCGGGTGATGACACGACGTTTCAAGATTTGTGCGATCACGCGGGGGCGGAGAATCTCGCTTTTACGCTGGGAAAACTTCACGGGCATGAAGCACCCCCCAACGAGCAGATGTTAACCTGGCCCGTGGATCGTGTCGTGCTCGCGGGTGACAACGCCGAGACGGCGCTCGCGGTGTTTCGCAAGATTCCGCCATACCAATTCATGCCGGCTGTGAAGGAAGGTCGGGTGGCGCTGGTGAAGTATTTTCAGTTGAGTTGTGTGACGCATTACCGAATCAACGGCTATGAACAACTGGCGCGGGCGCTGCATCCGGAGAGATTTCTATGACGCCGCCGTGGGTTCATCGCGTAGCGTTTCCGGTGGCGCTGCTTTTGCTGGGCCTGCTGGCGCTGGCCTCGCTCGCGATTGGCGATATGCATTTGGACCCGGCGCGGATTTTTTCGGGGCTCTTCCATCGCGATGAACTGGCGGCAACGATTCTTTGGAATATCCGGCTGCCGCGCATGCTGATCGCGATGATGGTGGGTGCGGCGCTGGCGTCGAGCGGGTTGGTGATGCAGGCGTATTTTCGCAACAGTCTGGCGAGTCCTGGGCTGCTTGGTGTGACGAGCGGCGGTGCGGCAGGTGCGGTGGTGATGATCGGGCTGGGCTGGGCGTCGGCGTCGATCTTTGTTTTGCCGGTGGCGGCTATTGTTGGAGCGATGATCTCGACGTCGGTGGTGATCATGCTGGCGCGGCGCGGCGCGAGTACGGAGCGGTTGTTGCTGGCGGGTGTGGCGTTGAACGCTTTGTTGGGTGCAGTGGTGAGTTATGTTCTGGCGAATTTCACGCTTTCGTATGAGCGCAATGCGCGGATTTTATTTTGGATGCTGGGCGGGTTGGAGGATCGTACGTGGGAACATGTGATGATGGCGTCGCCGATTGTGATCGCGGGCGCGTTGCTCTGGCCGCTGGGAAGGCCGATGGATTTGCTCAGCCTGGGTGCGCGAGAGGCGCAAAGCCTGGGTGTCGATATTAAAAGGTTGAGGCGTTCGATGTTGGCGTTGTCGACGGTGCTGACGGCATTGGCGACGGCGGTGGCGGGAACGGTTGGCTTTGTGGGTTTGATCGTGCCGCATCTGCTGCGGTTGCTGGTGGGGCCAGAGCACAAGCGACTGGTGCCGCTCACGTTAATCGGCGGCGCGGCGTTTGTGCTGGCTTGTGATTTGATTGGCCGCAGCGCGGGCGGGTTGCGGGTGGGTATTGTCACTTCTTTGATTGGAGGTCCTTTTTTCTTATGGCTATTGAGACGACAGGCGTGACGGCGCTGACCGTAACCAACGCCTCGGTGCCGGGGCGAATCGATGACGTGAGCTTGTCGCTCTCGCCGGGCATACTTGCGGGTTTGGTGGGACCGAATGGTAGCGGAAAGTCGACGTTGTTGCAGGTGGCGGCGGGGCTTTTGCCAGCGACGGGGAGCGTGGGTTGGTCGGGTCGTAACACCGGCGACATATCCGTGCCTGAACGGGGACGACTCGCAGCGTGGCTACCGCAGGAGGCGCGTTTCGAGTTTGGTTTTTCAGTGCGTTCAGTGGTGGCGCAGGGGCGCTACGCGAGGGGCGACGACGACTACGGCGTGGATGAGGCGTTGAAGCAGTTGGATCTGGTTTCGCTTGCGCACCGGCCGGTGAACCGGCTTTCGGGTGGTGAGAAGCAACGGGTGATGATTGCGCGGGCCCTCGTCACGGAGGCGCCGTTGCAACTTTGGGACGAGCCACTGGCTCCGCTTGATCCGCGGCATGCGCTTGAAGTTTTGATGCATGCGAGGCGGATTACGCGTGCGGGTGCGACGATGTTAATTTCGCTGCATGATTTGCGTGCGGCGTATTGTTTGGATTTTGTCGTCGTTCTGCACCAAGGCCGCTTGCGTGCGGCCGGTCCACCTGAAGAAGTGCTTACGCCTGAGCTTCTGATGGAAGTTTTCGGCGTACGAGCGAAACAATCACCAGGACTAACTTTGGAACTCCCATGAAAAATACACCATCCCCCGATTCGACTGAGGAACAGCACCGCGAAGACATGCAGGCTTTGCAGGCCGAGATGCGTGAAAAGATGCGTGCGGCGAAAGAAAAACGTGGGTTGCTCATGGTTCACACGGGCAATGGCAAGGGGAAGTCCACGGCGGCGTTTGGCATGTTGGCGCGCTCGCTGGCGCACGGGCGCAAATGCGGTGTGGTGCAGTTTATCAAGAGCACGCCGGACGCGATTGAGAAGGTTTTGCGGAGTCCGAATCTGGCGTGGCACGCGGTGGGCGATGGCTTCACCTGGGACACGCAGGATCGCGCGGGCGACATCGCGAAGTGCCGCGAAGGCTGGAACTACGCGTGTGAGTTTTTCAAGGACCCTAGCGTATCGTTCGTCATGCTCGATGAGTTGAACGTAGTGCTTTCGATGGACTATTTGCCGAAGGACGAAGTGCTCGCGGTGTTGCGTGCGAAGCGTGAGAATTTGCACGTGGTGATTACGGGTCGTGGTGCACCGGCGGAGTTGATCGAGCTGGCCGATCTCGTGACTGAGATGACGGAAATCAAGCATCCGTTCAAAGCCGGTGTGAAGGCGCAGATTGGAATCGAGTTTTGATTTCAATCTTTCTCTTTATCCTTCCTCTTTATCTTTATCGTTTTGTTCGGCGTAGTAGGGGAGAAAGATAAAGAGAAAGAAGAATGAGAAAGATAAAGAGAATGATTCGAACTGGATGAAGGCTCTCGGCATACTTGGAACTTCTTCGGGTGCGGGAAAATCGTGGATCGCGACGGCAGTTTGCGCGTGGCTGAAGGGGCAGGGCGTGCGGGTGGCGCCGTTCAAGGCACAGAATATGTCCAACAATGCTTGGGCGACGCTGGATGGTGGCGAGATCGCGCGTGCGCAGGCGGTGCAGGCGGAGGCGTGCGGATTGTTGCCCACGGCGGACATGAATCCGATCTTGCTCAAGCCGAGTGGTGCGTTGGGCTCGCAGGTGATTTTGCAGGGGCGGGCGGTGGGGCATCAGTTGGCGGGCACGTATTATGAGAATTTTGATAAGCTCTGGCAGGTGGTTCAGGACTCGCTCGAAGGCTGGCGGGCGAAGTGCGATGTGCTGGTTCTGGAAGGTGCGGGCAGTCCGGTGGAGCTGAACTTGATGGAGCGTGATTTGGTGAATTTGCGTCCGCTGCGGTATTTGGATGCGCGGTCGCTGCTCGTGGGCGATATCGATCGGGGTGGCATTTATGCGCAGCTGGCGGGAACGTGGGCGCTTTTGCCCGAGGAAGATCGGGCGCGGGTGCTGGGTGCGATAGTGAATCGTTTTCGCGGAGATATTGGGCTGTTTCCGGCCCCGAACCGATGGCTTGCGCCTTATGCGCCGGGATTGAAGATTCTGGGCACGTTGCCGATGCGGGCGGATTTGCAGCCCGAGGAGGAAGACGGTTTACGCGAGGGAGACGAGGATCGCGGGCAAGGCGAAGTGGTGGCGTGGATACGGCTGCCGCATCGGGCGAATCTGACGGATTGCCAGCCGTGGTGGGACGACGAAGGGGTACGGATTCGTTGGGTGAAGGTGCCGGCAGAGCTGGTTTCGGCGAAGGCGATCATCATTCCTGGCACGAAGAACACGATGGCGGATATGCGTTGGTTAAAGGCGACCGGGATGGGTCAGGCGATTGTCAGTGCGGCGCGCGCGGGTATTCCCGTGGTTGGGCTTTGTGGTGGCTACCAGATTTTGGGCGAAAGCCTGACGGATGAGTTAGGCGTGGCGGGAGATTCGGGCGAAGAGCGCGGGCTGGGTTTGTTGCCGATTAGGACGCATTTTGAGTCGACGAAGATTGTTCGTCAGGTGACGGCGAATTGTGACGGGCGTCGCTGGATGGCTTACGAGATGCACATGGGGCGGACGGTGCCGACTCGGGAGTGTGAGGCGTTGCATGTGATCGAGGATGCCGACGGAGTTCGATCGGAAGGTGGGCGCGTTGGACAGGTTTGGGGCACGTATTTGCACGGTTGGTTTGAAGCGCCGGAGGTGCGGCATAGTTTGGCGGTGGCGGCTGGGATTGGCGGCCACAAAGCTTGTCCAAACGCGTGGATGGAGCAGCGGCAGAAAACGTATGCGGCGATGGCGGAGCATTTGGTGGCGCACGTTGATCTCGATCCGGTGAAGGAATATCTGGGGCTTTGATGCGAGCTTGCCTGTTGGGCTCGGGTTGTTTGGGTCAGGCCGATGACTCCTTCGGATGAACATTTTTCTGATATCGTGATCTCGCCGCATGGGGTGTTGTTGATGGAAGTTTTTGTAGGCGATGGTGCATGGTTCGATGTTGTGGTTGCGCAACGGGTGAGTGCTTCGTTGCACGAAGCTCCGGCGGCCGGACTGCTTCATCTGGCGACTCGCGAGCTCGATTCGCTTTTGCCGAAGGCCGCAGCGTGGTGGCGTAATTTTGCCCGTCTCTATATTACGCGTCTTTGCCATACTCCAAATCTGGACCAAGTGCAGGAGGTTGCCGCCATCGCCGTTCCGCCGGAGGGCGAGCTTAGCGCCTTGATCGACGCCGCTCCACCCATGCGCGGTGGTGAATACCTTAATCACGGGTTGTTGGTGCGGTTGTGGGCGGAGCTCGATACCTTGGTCAGATCGCAAATCGTCGGGCACGAAGGCGGTGCGGCGGCGTGGATTCACGCGGCCAATCCTCTCTGGCGATTAGTTGGACGGGTAACCTTTCACTTGGCGGAAAATAAAAATAGTGCCGAGCATCCGTTTGCTTTCATGGCGAGTTATGCCTCGCGTTTATCGAGCCAGTCGCGGGTGCAGCATTTGCCGCTGGGACGTGCCCTCCAGGAATTTGCCGGAGTCCAAAACAAACCCGGCCTACTTAACTTGCTCGCGCCGATCCAAAAAGCGGCCGAAAAAAGCGAACTTCTGCGTCAACTGGTCGATTCCGGTCGAGTGTTTAAGGCTCTTCCTTGGCGTCCGGCTGAGGCGTATCGGTTTTTGCAGGACATTCCTGTTCTGGAGGACGCGGGGATCGTGGTGCGCCTGCCGGATTGGTGGAAGGGGGCCAGGCCGGCCCGCGCGAAGGTCAGTGTTCGCGTGGGCAGCAGCAAGGTCTCGGGGGTGGGGGCGGAGGCATTGCTCGATTTTTCTGCCAACGTGACGGTTGACGGCGAGGCGCTTTATCCGGAGGAGTTGAAACAACTTTTGGAGGCGGCGGAAGGTTTGGCTTTTGTGCGCGGGCGTTGGGTGGAAGTAGATGCGGGGAAACTCCAGGATGCGCTCGATCACTGGCGGCAGGTCGAGCAGCAGGCGGCCGAGGGAGGAATTTCGTTCTTTGAAGGCATGCGTTTGTTGTCCGGTTTTTCGAATACGAATGGGCGAGCTGACGCGGGCTCTGGGGAGGTGGCTGAGACCGCGCAGGCGTGGGTCGGGCTGGAGGCGGGGGATTGGCTTAACTCTGTATTAAATACTTTACGTGATCCTTCGCGACTGGAGTCGTTGGCGGCGATTCCCGGGCTGCAAGCTCAGTTGCGCCCCTACCAACAAACGGGAGTCCAATGGCTGCGTTTCCTCTCGCAACTGGGTTTGGGTGGTTGCTTGGCCGATGATATGGGGTTGGGTAAGACGGTTCAGGTGTTGGCTTTGCTTTTGCAGCGCAAAGCTGAATGGCCGTCCTCGCTGAGGCGTCGGCCTAGTTTGTTAGTGGCACCAGCTTCCCTGTTGGCCAATTGGCGGACCGAGATTTCCCGGTTTGCGCCTACGCTTCGCGCCGCGATCGTTCATCCTTCCGAGGGCGCGCTGGAGTCGTTTCGGCTTGATGCGCCGGATGCTTTAGGCGAGGTGGATTTTGTCCTGACGACCTACGGAATGGTTTCCCGCTTGGAGGAGCTGAGAAAGTGTACCTGGGATTTGGTTATACTCGATGAAGCGCAGGCGATCAAGAACGCCGAAACCCGCCAGACTCGCACCGTCAAGGAGCTGAAGGCGTCCGTCCGTTTCGCGCTTACTGGCACGCCGGTCGAAAACCGAGCCTCGGATCTTTGGTCGATCTTCGACTTCATAAATCCGGGGCTGCTCGGCTCGGCGCGTGAATTTGGCCAGTACATCAAGGCGCGTGATGCGGCCGATCAGCCCGACTATTCGGGTATCAGGAAACTCACGCGGCCCTATATCTTGCGCCGCATGAAGACTGACAAGCGTGTCATTTCCGATCTTCCGGACAAAACCGAACTATCCGCCTGGTGCGGGTTGTCGTCGATTCAGGCTGCGCTGTACGCGAAATCCGTGAAGGAATTGGCGGAAGCCATAGAGGACGCCGAGGGCATTAAGCGCAAAGGACTGGTTCTGGCATTTCTCATGCGGTTTAAACAGATATGCAACCACCCTTCGCAATGGCTCAAGGATGATGCCTACGCGCCGGACGCCAGTGGGAAATTTGCCCGCTTGCGCGAACTCGCCGAGGAAATCGCAGAGCGTCAGGAAAAGGTGCTCGTGTTCACCCAGTTTCGGGAAATCACGGATGCGCTGGCAGGTTTTCTCACGGGAATTTTCCAGCGTCCCGGGCTTGTGCTGCACGGAGGCACTAGCATCCCCAAGCGCCGGGAAATGGTGAACGCTTTTCAGCACGATGACGGTCCGCCCTTTTTTATTCTCACCGTGAAAGCGGGCGGCGCAGGGCTCAATCTGACGCAGGCTGCGCACGTTTTGCACTTCGATCGGTGGTGGAATCCTGCGGTGGAAAATCAAGCCACGGACCGGGCCTTTCGTATTGGGCAGAAGAAGAACGTGCTGGTTCACAAGTTCGTTTGTCGCGGCACCGTGGAGGAACGCATCGACCGTATGATCGAGGAAAAAAAGGCGTTGAGTGCCGAACTTCTTGAGGGCGGCGGTGAAAAATTGCTCTCCGAGATGAGCAATGACGAACTGATGCGCTTCGTCGCCCTTGACCTAGAGCGAGCCACTTCAGCATAACCTTGCCCATGTCCAGATTTTCCTCCTCCTACGGATTCCGTCCTTATGTTCCGGTGGCTCAGCGAAAGAAAAATGCCGAGAAAGAGGCGGCCAAGCTGCAAAAAAAAGGGCACTCCGTGGAGCCGGTGCGCCCGGAGGGGAAGATCATTGCCCGCTCCTTCTGGGGCAAAGCCTGGTGTACGAATCTCGAATCTTACAGCGATTACGAAAACCGGCTTCCGCGAGGGCGCAGTTATTTGCGCAATGGCTCTGTAGTGCATCTCTCGATACAGGCAGGTCTCATCGAGGCGCTTGTCATGGGCTCCTCGCTTTATAAAATCGCGATCAAGATCAAACCATTCCCGGCCGAAAAGTGGAAGGCACTCTGCCAGCAATGTGCGGGGGGAATCGGATCACTCGTCGATTTGCTTCAGGGCAAGCTCTCGGACCGTGTCATGTCGGTGATAACGCAACGGGAGACGGGGCTTTTCCCTTCGCCTGCTGAAATCGATCTGGGCTGCTCTTGTCCCGACTGGGCCGACATGTGCAAACATGTGGCCGCCGTTCTTTACGGAGTGGGCACGCGACTCGATGCGAAGCCGGAGCTGTTGTTTGTCCTGCGTTCGGTGGATCATGGCGAGCTGATCGCACATGCGGCCTCCGCCACTCAACTGATAGATACTGCCGGTGGTTCGGGTGTGGCCGAACTGGATGAAACCGACGTATCGGCGATTTTCGGCATAGAAATTGATCAGGGCGGTCCCGCTGCACCGTTGCCAGCCGCTGTTTCAAAACCAGTTTCTACCGCCACGAAGCGCTCCACCGACAAGAAACAGCCAAAGCCAAAAGTGAAAGTGGCGAAGAAAAAAAGTAAATCCGTTGGGCGTAAGAAAGCGGGTTGAGTGCGCAGCCGAGAGCGCTTGCGGAGCATTGGGTGGCGCATGTGGATCTCGATCCCGTGCGGCGGCATTTGGGGATTTGAAAATGGAAAAGCCGGGCGCGAGGCCCGGCTTTTCCTTACCTAACCGATGTGGGGTACCTAACAAATTTTAGGCGTAGGCGATGGCGCGGCAGCCGTAGGCGACGCGGGAGGGGACGAAGAAATCGTCGGCACCGGAATCGGCGTTAAACTCGGGGGCGACTTCGGTGAGGAGCTTGCGGAGGTTTTCCCGGGCTCGCGCGATGCGGCTCTTCACCGTACCGACGTTGATGCCGAGCGCTCGGGAAATGTCCTCGTAGGGCAGGTTGAGGATGTTGCGCATGGTGAGGATTTCGCGGTGGCGAGTATCCAGCTTTTCCATACAGGTTGAAATGAGTTCCGTGAATTCGCGCGTGACGGTTTCCTGAACGGGGCTGTGGGTGTCGGCGGCGATGAGGTCGGAGAAAGTGCCGTCGGTTTCGTCGCTCAGTGGGCGTTCGAGTGAAACGGAGTCGTGGCGGTGCCGGCGGAAAAAGTACCAGTAGCGGTTGCGCGAGAGGTTGAGCGCTATGCGATAAAGCCAGGTGGCGAAGGAGGAGTCGCCGCGGAAGTTGGCGAGGCCTCGGTGGGCGCGGATGAAGGTGTCTTGGGCGATTTCCTCGGCATCGGCTGCGTTGCGGAGGAGGTTTTGGGCGAGACCGAAGATTTTGCCGTGATAGCGGTTCACCATTTCCTCGAAGGCGGTTTCGTCGCCGGCGTTGAAGCGGATGATAAGGGTGACGTCGTAAGCGGCTTCTTGGGCCGAGTCGGAGGGAGTGTCTTTGGTGGCTGCTGAAAAGGGTGGGCGGGAGTGGGTGCGATTCATAAGCTGGGATCCGAAGAGATTTGCTGCGCTTTCTGTAACCTCGTCGCATGCCAAGCTGTTAAAAATTACTTAAGTAATTGGGGTAGAGTAATAAAAGATATATGAGATTGGGTAGTGGAATGATTTTCGTGCAGATTGAAGGATCGGAAAAGGGCCGAGGATTGCAAAGTGCATGGCGGTGGGCGCAAAAAAGCCACGCGGTGAGGCGTGGCTGTGTTGGGCCTTAAAAAAGGGGTGCTTACTTCTTCGGAGCCTTGGCTTGGATTTCGGCCATGCGGTTTTCGAGTTCGTTCATCTGGCCAACGAGGCGGGCTTCCATTTTGCGGCGTTCGCTGCTGGAGACGATGCTGAGACTAGTGGCATCTTTTATGATGTTGGCCGGAAGCGAGAGCAGGCGGGTGAGGACGCCTTGGTCTTTCATGGAGCTCAGGTAGAGGGCGGTGACTTCGTGGGTGAGTTTGATTGAGTCCTGGGCGATGGCCTGCGTGGTCTGAAGGTTGTTGTTGAGCTGTTGGTTCTTCGCGAGTTCGGTGGTGAGGACGACACCGATTTGGTCGGAGATGCGCTGGCTGTAGGCGTTGATGGATTCGCGGGTGAGGTTCTGGTCGTTGGCCATCTCGGCGAGGATTGGCTGGATCTTTTCCGACATGCGGGAGGAGACTTTGTCGACTTGTTCGTTTTGCAGGCGTTCGGCTTCCTCGGGGGTCTTTGGGAGGGGGTTGAACGGCTGGATTTTGAAGGCGATGGCTTCGGCGAGGCGGTTGATTTTCTCGGCGTTGACCTTAGCGTATTCGTCATCGGTCATCAGGGCATCGGCGGAGCGTTTGGCGATGGCGTCCTTCATGAGGGCGTTGAGCGCTTCGGTCTGGCGACGGTTGTCTTCTGAGGCGGCGCGTAGTTCGATGTTTTGCTCGCGGAGTGCAGTCATCGCGGCTTGTTGGGCGGCGGTGTCATTCGCGACTTTGCGATAGAGGAACAGTCCGGCAATGAGCAGGACGATGACGGTAATGGCGACTGCGGGGATTTGGTCTTTGAGTTTGGGCCACATAATGGGTTTCGGAGGTTGGACACTGATTAGTGGTTTTGGTGGCGATTGCAATGCCATGATGAGGTGACGTGTTTGCTTGTTATTGTGGGTGTTGACGGCACTTTTGGGGTGTGAGCCTGAATCGAAGTGAGCAGCAACTTTTTGAATATATAGAAGCGAATCGCGACGAGAGACACTTCTGGGAGTATAAAGTTCGCGAGTTTGCTGCGAAGGCTCCGGAAAAGTCTGAAGCGGTCGTTCTGATCGAGCGCGAACTTTGGCGCTATTTCGTGGAGCGATCAGCGGTGGTGCCGCGTTTCAAGGAAGCAGCGGCGCGCGAGGGATTGCGCCGGGTGAGCCTGAAGAATCTTGCTGAGTATGTGCTGCGGATGTGGGCTCCGCCGCGTCCGGTCAGGCGTGCAGCACCCCCGTGCTGACGGGGCGCGTAGTGGTTTCGGGCCGGGCGCTGGGCGACGTCCCGGATTTTGGGCGGGACGCCTTGCGGAGCGTTTGCCGGGATCAGTTGATTCTGGTGCCTTCTTCGACCCAACGAACACAGAATTGGACGAGCTGAATGGCGTTCGCGAGGTTCAGCTTTTCCTTGATGCGGGCGCGGTGTGACTCGACGGTTTTGATGCTGATGTGCAGCTTGGCCGCGATTTCGCGCGTGGGTTCGCCGCTTCCGATCATGTTGACGATTTCGAGTTCACGGTCGCTGAGCAGGTCAACAGGCGAGGAGGTGGCAGGGTCGCCACCGACTACAACTTGGTCGAGCATGCGGCTGGCAACATTTTCGCTGACAAAAACTTTTCCGGCACGGATGCGGCGCACGGCTTCCATCACTTTTTCCGTTACTTCCTGCTTCATCACATAGGCCTTGGCACCGGCTTTGAGCACGCGCATGGCGTAAACGGACTCGTCGTGCATGGAGAGGACGAGGACCTGGATGTTATGGTCAAAGGCTTTGATGTTTTTGATGAGTTCGATGCCGTTGTAGCCTTTCAACGAGATGTCGACGATGACGAGGTCGGGTTTGATCTGCGTGATCAACCGCATTGCGGTGGGCGAGTCCTCGGCTTCGCCGCAGAACACCATGTCGTTCTCGCGGTTTATTAGTTCGGCGAGTCCACGTCGCATGAAGGGGTGGTCATCGACAACGAAAATGCGAGTTTTAACAACCATGTTGAATCAAGGCTGAAAGGGGTATTCCAAGGTTACAATGACGCCTCGCTTTGGCGCATTGCGGATGGCGAGTTCGCCACCCAGGGTGTTGGCGCGGTACTGCATGATGTGGAGGCCGACACCTTTTTCATCGGACTTGGACTGGCTCAGGCCGGTGCCATTATCGATGATCGAAAGAAGCATGGTGGTTGGTTTAGCTTTCAGATGGATTTCGATGCAGGTTGCTTGCCCGTGTTTGAGCGCGTTGCTGATCGCCTCCTGGGCGAGCCGGTAAATCTGAATAGTCTGGTTAGCTGAGTGTTGTGGAAAGCGACCAACGAACGCTGTCTTGACCTCGACCTGGAAGCGAGCCCGGACTTGAGACACGAGTTCTAGCAATGCGCCGCGCGCATCGGCAATCTGAATTTTCCCGGGGAATAGACCGTGGGTGAGCGCACGCGTACGCTTCATCGCTTCGACGACCTGGACGTTGAGTTCGCTGAGGTTGGCGACTTCTTCAGGGGCCTTGGCGGCGAGCCTGCCTTCGGCGACGCGGAGCAGGCAGCTGACGCCGGCGAGCACCTGGCAGAGATCGTCGTGCAGATCCTGACCGATACGGTTTTGTTCGCGTTCGCTGACCCGCAGACTTTCGAGTTCGAGTTCCTTCTCGGTTTGGATGTCGTGGACGAAGCCTCTGAGCAGCGTCGTGCGGCCGGACTGAATTCTTTCGCTGATGAAATGCCGAACCCACGCGACTGCTCCAGTGGTGGCCACGAGCCGGTACTCAATCTCGAAGGGGAACTGCTTAATATCGGCAAAAGCTTTGAGCGCCCTGGCTTTGTCGAGCGGGTGGATCGATTCCTCCCAATTGATCACGCCGCCTTTTTGGCTGAACGAGATTGCATCCAGGAACGAGCCTTTGGCCGGGTAGATCGAGTGGGCCTTGATTGGTTTGGCGGTGCCTTCCCAGGCGATGACGTGTGCTTGCTTGAAAATCGCTTCCAAGGCCCACTGTGGGGCGGCGGTTGCAGGGAGTTCCTTTTTTTTGCCGGTTTTATCAGCCCGGATGTGACGCTCTTCGGATTTTTGGCGATTGGTCTTAGTTTGTTTTTCGCGTCGAGGTGTGGAGGGAGGGACCATGGTCTTGAAAAGTGCTAACGATTTGAAATTAATAGAATTTATGGGGCCGATAAGACAGGTGATCGGGGCTTAGTAATAAGGGTATTGCTTGAATGGCCGTAGTGGTTTCCATGAAAGGAAGGCGAGACAAGGGTCCTTCCTTGACTGGGGAGACTTGGGGCCGATGTTGAACGCAACAAGCCCCAACGTGTGAATTGTCGGTCACATCTCAAGGCCGCTTTAAACGCGTTTGTTTTCGATATGCTGCACGGTCTTTAACCCACTCAATAAAAAACGGCCTGACTCACGATGGAAGATCGCGCTAAATTCAACGCGTTCAAGGGGGCTGCGACTTCGCAGCCTTGGCTTTCGCGCGTGTATATTGTTGATGACCATCGGTTTTTTTCGTTTGCGCTCGCTTCATTGGTTAATGCGCAGGCCGATCTTTCGGTGTGTGGCGTCGGGCACGACGAGAACGAGGCGATGGAGGGCATTATTCATTTAAGCCCGGATATCGTGGTGATAGATGTGCGGCTCAATGCGAGCGACGGCCTCGGTTTGGCGACGGCGGTGCGCCGATTTTCAAAGCATTTGCCGATATTGTTTGTGTCCAGCCTGCAGAATCCGTCCTTTGAGCAGGATGCCAAGTGGCTTCAGCCGTGTAGTTTTGTTGAAAAAACCCAGGACTCAGCTGATATCATTCTTGGAATCCGTCAGACATTGGCGAAATTTAGACTTTTCCAAAGCCTTCACCCAACAAGCAGCCCCAACTCCAAAACGTGAAATCCAAAGAGCAGCACCAGCACTCCATCTTGGTAGTCGACGATAATGAACAGGCCCTTGCGTTGGTCGACGAAGCACTGACGAGTCGTGGCTATAAAGTGATGGTAACCAGCAAGGGAGTTGAGGCGATTCCGATTCTTGATTCTAAAAAAGGCGAAGCAGTTGACCTCGTGATTATCGATCTAGTGATGCCCGATATGGACGGTATGGAACTCGCGTCGCAGATTTTGAAAAAGCGTCCGAATATCCGGATTCTTGTCATGTCGGGCTACGCGGATGACGTCGTGGTTCACGGTGTTTTCGAAAGCAACAACGTCGATTTTCTCGCCAAGCCCTTTAGTATTCGCGACCTGTTTTCACGGGTGACGGCGCTGCTGAAACCCTGATTGCGGGTTGCCCGATATCGGGCGCTGCGCTGGTATGAGAGGGGAATTTGGGCAGATACTTTGCGTGGCCGAGGGAGGTCGGAAGGTTGCACCAAAAAAAACGCTGAATCTTTCTGCAACCTTTTGAGGACTTCTGCGTCTAAGTAGATGTTAGAACATATTCTTCCGCTTAGCGGAAGGAATTGGGGTAACAAAGAAAGTTATGGGCGGATCGCTTAGGGGTAGGCGATCCGCCCTCTTTTTTTTGCGTGCGGCGAGGCGTTCGCGCAGTGGCTTGAGCCGTGGTGCGTTTTCAGTGCGGAAATGGGCGTAACGGGAAAATTAAATTCGCGAATTGATGTGGTCGTGCTCGACAAAAGACAGGTCGCGCGCACGGTTATTTACAAGATATCCACAATGGAAAACCTGAGCAGGGTCAGTCATCCCCAATCGCAGCTCAAGGCTTCAGCAAAGGTTAAAACCTTTGTCCTGGACACCAACGTCTTACTTCACGATCCACAGTCGATCTACAAGTTTGAAGACAACAACCTCGTCATTCCGGTCGAGGTTTTGGAGGAGCTCGATGCCATCAAAACTGAGCAGTCGACCGAGCGAGGCCGCAATGCCCGTCGTGTTCACCGGATCCTTCAGGAGTTGCTCCCTGACTCGCGCACGATGCTCGAAGGCGTGCGATTGGAGACTGGGGGCACACTGTCGGTGGTGATCAACCGCTACCTCGTCGACCAGAATTTCACCAGCCCGGCCATGCAGCGTTTTCGCGCGGTGCTGCCGGACTTGGGCAAGAAGGACAACCGCATCATCGCCTGTGCACTCTATGTGCAGGAATGTTTTCCGCCGCCGACGATACTCGTCACCAAAGACGTGAACGTGCAGCTCAAAGCGCGCGCGGTCGGCCTTGAGTCGGAAGATTACCTCAATGACAAGGTTCCGGAACTGATCGAGGAGGCTTCGTACCGTGTCATACCCGTAACTATTTACGAGATCCAGCGGTTCTGTTCTGAAGGCGAATTCCAACTCGATGAAGAATCGTCCAAGGGACTTTTCCTGAACGAGTACATACTGCTGCGTTCGCACGAGGGTAAAACGATGCCGGCGCGCTATTATGGAGAAGGCGTGGTTCGGCGCCTGAAGATCCCGGAATGCGTGAAGGCGATCGGAGGTATTGCGATCCGCCCGCGCAACCTGGAGCAGCAGTTTTTCATGGATGCGCTGCTCGACGATTCGTTGTCGCTGGTCACCTGTTTCGGCAAAGCCGGCACGGGCAAGACGCTCATCTCAACCGTATGTGCTCTCTACCAGACGCAGGACGAAAATTCGCGCTACGACGGCGTGTCGATTTCGCGCCCGGTGATTTCTTTGGGCAAGGACATTGGTTTTCTGCCGGGCACGCTCGACGAGAAGATGAAGCCGTGGTTGCAGCCGTATTTCGACGCGCTGGAAGTGCTCATCCCCTCAAAACCACTGAAAGAACCGCAGTTTGCTTCGAAGAAAGTTTCGAAGAAGAAAAAGAAAAACCATGACGACATGGTGATGGCGATGAATGCACCGCAGCCGCAGCACGCGAGCAGCGGCGGACACAGTCATGGCAATGGTCCGGCGATGAAACCTTACGAACGGTTGATTAAGAGCGGCCTCGTGGAGATCGAGGCGCTGTGCTTTATTCGTGGGCGCTCGATTGCGCGCCGGTTTTTCATCCTGGACGAAGCGCAGCAGCTCACGCCGCACGAAGTGAAGACGGTAATCACGCGCATTTCTGAAGGATCGAAGATTGTGCTGATTGGCGATCCAGCGCAGATCGACAATCCGTATGTCGATTCACGCAGCAATGGGCTCGTGTATTGTCACAACCGCATGAAAGGCCAGTCGCTCTCGGCGCACATCATGTTGACCAAAGGCGAACGTTCGAAGCTGGCCGAATTGGCTGCGGATTTGCTCTGAGGATGTAGGTAACCGTGGCTCAGTTTTCCGTTTCGTCACCGTCGGTGTAGTCGCCGGAGGCACGGTATTCCTGCAGCTTGTTGCGCAGGGTGCGGATGCTGATTTTCAATAAGTCGGCTGTCTTGGTTCGGTTGCCGCCGGTGCGGCGCAGCGCGGCGAGGATCGCTTGTTTCTCCATTTGGTCCAGTGGTATGATTTCGTCGGCCGGGCTCGAAGCGGTGGCTGCTGGTTCGTCAGCGGTCGCCACGGCGGCGGTTGCTGGCTCGGCGGAGGGATTGTGGCTCGACGTTTCGGGCAGGAATTCCGCTGGTGGCGGGCCAGAGGGCGGCGGGGTCGGGTCGTTGGCGGGCGCAGTGGCGAGAGTGGGCGGGGTGAACGGCGCGATCGACAGCGTGTTGGAGCTAGCGGCGGGTACGGCGTTAGCCGAACGGGTTAATACCGGCAGGCCGAGCGCGGCGGAGGTGGCGGGACGGCCGTTTTCGGAGAGGATGACGGCGCGTTCAATCGTGTTTTGTAGTTCGCGTACGTTGCCAGGCCAGGGGTAGGCGAGGAGCGCGGCGGCGGCTCCGTCGGTGAAGCCGGGGATTTTTTGGCCGTGCTTGCGGGCGAAGCGGCGGAGGAAGGATTCGGCGAGGAGGAGGATGTCTTCGGGGCGTTCGCGCAACGGGGCGACGTGCACGGGGAAGACGTTGAGCCGGTAATAAAGGTCGGAGCGGAACAGGCCTTTTTCCACGAAGGGCATGAGGTCGCGGTTGGAGGTGGCGATGATGCGGACGTTGACCTTGATGGTTTTGGTGCCACCGACGCGTTCGAATTCGCGTTCCTGCAACACGCGCAGGAGTTTGGCTTGGAGGTTGGCGGGGATTTCGCTCACTTCGTCGAGGAGGAGCGTGCCGCGATTGGCGAGTTCGAAGCGGCCTTCGCGCCGGTCGGTGGCTCCGGTGAAGGAACCTTTTTCGTGACCGAAGAGTTCGCTTTCGATGAGGCTTTCGGAGAGCGCGGCGCAGTTGACCTTGATGTACGGTTCGTTGCGGCGGGGGGAGTGGCGGTAGAGTTCGCGGGCGACCATTTCTTTGCCGGTGCCGTTTTCGCCGGTGATGAGGACGGTGGCGTCGGTCGGGGCAACGCGTTCGATGAGCTGTTTGAGGCGGGCAATCGAGTTGCTGCGGCCGAGGAGGTCGCCTTCGCCGCCGTCTTGTTCGCTGAAATAGCGGTTAACTTTTACGAGTTGGCGGTAGGAATCGGCTTTCTTGAGAACGATTTCGATCTGGGCCGGGGAAAAGGGTTTGATCAGGTAGTCAAAGGCTCCGCCGCGCATGCAGGCTACAGCGCTTTCGATGGTGCCGTGGCCGGTCATCATGACGATGAGCGGGCGGTCGGGCATGGTGGCAACGCGTTCGAGGAATTGCTGGCCGTCGCCGTCGGGGAGGCGGACGTCGAGCATGATGAGGTCGAACGTCTCGCGGACGATGAGTGCCTCGGCTTGGGCAATCGAGCTGGCGATGGCGACGGTGTACTTTTTTCTCCGAAAGAGCTCATCGAGCACTTTTTGGATCAAAGGTTCATCATCAAGAACCAGAATTCTTTCGAGAGACATGGGCGGTTATGCGCGGGGAAATAAAAAAGGGGAGGGGGTGTGAGTCCCAAGGCGTTTTCAAATCGGCATGCTTCAGCAAGCGGATTGAAGCCCTACCTTACTGGCTTTCGCGCGGAGCGGAAGGCAAAAGGCGAGAAGTTTTGCCGGCAGTCGGCCGTGACGGGTTTAGGCGGGTGGGGCTGGCACCGTGGTTAGGGTGCGAATTTGCGCCAGCACCCGCGCCAAAATGTAGGGTTTGGAAAGGTACGCGACCGGTTCGGCATAGCCGCGTTGGCGGTCTCCGTGGTGGAAGGCACCGCTGGCGATGAGGAGTGGCATGCCGGGCAATTCCTGGCGCACGGTGTCGGCGACTTGCCAGCCATCGACTAGGGGCAAGCCGATGTCGGTGAAAACGAGGGCGATCTCGTCGCGGTGGGCTCGGAAAAGTCGCAGCGCTTCGCTGCCGTCGCGGGCCCAGAGCACGCGCCAGCCTTCGGTGGGCAAGAGTTCCTGCCAGAGGGCGCCGATGTCTTGTTCGTCTTCGATGAGCAGGATCGAGCGGCGTTCCGAAGCCAGTACGGAAATGGGAACGGGTGGCGTGGCGGTGGTAACAAGTTCGGCTGTTGCGCGAGGGAAAAGGAGGTGGATGCGCGTGCCCTGGCCGGGCGAGCTGTCGACCTCGATCGAGCCGCGGTGGGCGCGCATGATGCCGTAGACGACGGCGAGGCCGATACCGGCTGATTCGGCCATTTTTCCCCGTGTGAAAAACGGTTCGAACATGCGCGAGCGGGCGACTGCATCCATGCCGGCGCCTGTGTCCTCCACGGAAACACGCAGGTAATTTTTCACTTCGGCCGGAGCGCCGGGGGAAAAGAGCTGTTGCTGGAGGTCCGTGGTGCGCACGGTGAGGGTGCCGCCGGCGGGCATGGCGACGCGTGCGTTGTCGAGGAGGGTGTTGAGGGCCTGAACGAACTGCACGGGGTCGGCGGTGACGGTGGCTTGGGTGGCGTTTAATTGGCGCAAGACTTTGATGGTTCCCGGCCAGAGGGAGGTGGTTTCAGTCAGGGTAAGGTCGAGGACGGCGTGGATGTCGGTGGCGGTGGCGTCGGCGTCGTGGGTGCTGGCAAAGAGTTGGAGCTGGCGCACAACATCGGCCCCGCGCTGGCCGGCGTCGAGGATTGTCTCTGCGTAATGGTTTATGCGCTCGGTGTCGTTGGCCGCGTCGCGCAGCAGGCTCGCGTAGGCGAGGACGATCGCGAGCATGTTGTTGAAATCGTGCGCGATGCCGCCGGCGAGCGTACCGAGGCTTTCGAGCTGGTTGGCTTCGCGCAGGCGGGCCTCGATTTTCTTGCGTTCACGCAGGCTGGTCAACACGACGAGGCGATGGCCGCCCACGTCCTTTTCGAGGGTGACGATGGTAATTTCTGCGGGAAAAGGCACGCCGTGCGCGTCGGCGCACTCGCATTCGCACGGGGTGTTTTGATTGATCGCGGCGCGATTGAGCGCGAGTGAGGGCAGCAGGGTGTCGGCTGGCCGGTTGGTGATGGCCGCAGGTTGCAGATCGAAGGCGCGGGTAAAGGCGCGATTGCACTGAACGATGACGCCGGCGTGGTTGAGCAGGCACAGGCCGACCGGAACCGCTTCGTACACGGCATCGAGGAGGCTGTGCATCGCGCGCAGGCTGTCCTCGGCCTGGCGGCGTTTGGAGATGTCACGCGTGATTGAAAAGATCTCGGTGGGTTGCGGATTGCCGGCCTCGTTTCGCGATTTGCTGGTGGTTTCGGCCCACAGGAACGAGCCGTCTTTGCGCCGCAGGCGGTGGACGAAAACGCTTTCGTTGCGTCCGCCGAAATGGCTTTCGAAAACCCGTCGTGCCGCCGCGCGATCGGCATGGTGCAAAATCAGGCGCAACGGTTTTCCAATCAGTTCCTCGGGCGCGTAGCCGAGCATGGTGCGGCTGGAGGGAGAGGCGAAAAAGCAGCGTCCGTCCACGCGGTGAACGGTGATCAGATCCTGAATGTTTTCTGCAAGCAGCCGGTGCTGCGCCTCGCTTTGGTGGAGCGCTGCGTGTAACTCGAGATGGTCGGTCACGTCGGTGATCACGCCGACCCAGTGGGTAGGCGCACCGTTGTTTAAAAGTGGATACACGTGCAGATCCGCCCAGAAAACGGTGCCATCCTTGCGAGCGGCGGGCAGGGCTTTGCGCCAAGGCTTGTTGCCCATAAGGACGGTGTCGACACGTTCCCATTCAAACTGGCCGCCGGGCGGGCGCAGGAGTTGCGAGAGCGGATGGCCTTTTGCGGTTTCGCGTGTGAAACCGGTTAGCCGTTCGAACTCCTGATTAGCGAGGAGAATGGTCCGCGTCAGTCCACAACCATCACAAACCACCATGGCTTGAGTGGATTCGGCGACGACTTTCGCCATGAGCGCATCTGAGCAGGCAGCCGCAGCTACGGATTGAAACTTGGAGGAGGAGGCGGACACTGGAACGACTGGAAGCTGAACAGAATGCGTGGGGACGGCAAAATATAAAACACCCCATGGTCGCATCGACCGGGGGTGCAGAAACTTGAAAGCTAAAGTTTCTGTGCTCATGGACGATGATTGGGGAGGCTTGTTCCGCTCTCTCTCTCCCGTTTTTCTAAATGGCTCCCCGCCTCCTCACGCTTCTCTCACTGGTTGAAACCGCCCTTTCAAATGAAGGATCGGCCGCCGTCGCTGCGCCTGCATCGCGATCGGTAAATTTCCACAAAGGTCTGGGACGAATGACTTTTGCGGATGGTTCGGGTTCGATCCTGTTGCAAAATTTCACGCTGGCAGATGGGCAGATTTGCGTGCGGGCTGTATATTCGTGGGAAGGCAGCTCGGCCAACAGCACACTTTCGATTTATCCCCGCGAATCTTTTGACTGGTTAAACGCTGCTTATCAACTGGCTGGCATCTGGACCGCCGGTCCGCCAATGCCGACTGCCACACAAACAGAGGGTGTGCAGGCCGACGAAGCCCTCGCCTCGGAAGTTCACAACTCGATTGGTGCCACCGGTTAGCCGAACCTATTGGCTGGTTGGGCCCTGCCTGGCTCGGTAACGATGCGTTGGGAGGTCATTTGCGTAAGAGAATCCCTGGCGGCACGCCCTGGAACCAGAAGTTTACAATCTATTGACGAGCGGCTCGGTCGGCTGGATTACCTGACACGAGCCTCGCCCTCCAGTCTGGCCAGCCGAACTTGAATCAAGGGCTAATCAAAACATCGGGACCAACCCAACGCTCCCCTTTACTAGCGCTGGCGGCGTGACTCCCGCCGCGTTTTCATTTTCAAATTTGCAAAATTCTGGTCGAAATCGAGAAAGGGCGGCGTAGAAGCGGAGCTGTTGGCGATGTCTCACGGAACGATTTCCCTTGCATTTGGGCGACATCCGCTTCTTCTCCAGCTTCTCGTTAGAGAAAACGTTAGATGACAGGTACTGGTGAGTCGTCAGGTGAGCGTTGAGTTCAAGTGATGATTTCGAAACCCGATGGTCGGGAACGGAACTGGCAGAGACGGTGTATCTACGAAATCAACAATGGGTAACTCCAAACTCTACGTCGGCAACATGTCCTTCAAAACGTCGGAAGACGAGCTCCGCTCTGCTTTCAGCCAATTCGGCACTGTGTCCGATGTTTATGTCGCCATGGATAAGATGACCGGCCGCCCTCGCGGCTTCGCGTTCGTCACCATGGGCTCTCCTGAAGAAGCCAAAGTCGCAGCTGAAAAGCTCAATGGCGTCGACCTCGGTGGTCGTGCGCTGACCGTTAACGAAGCTCGTCCGAAGGAAGAAGGCGCTGGCCGTTCCTTTGGCGGTGGCGGCGGTGGCGGCGGCCGTGGCTTCGGCGGCGGCGGCGGCGAACGTCGTGGCGGCTTCGGCGGCGGCGGTCGCGGTGGCGACCGTGGCGGCGATCGTCGTTACTAAGACACCTGTCGGTCTATCGGACCGATTTTAATATGAGGACGAAGCGTACAACGCTTCGTCCTTTTTCTTTTTTCACGCTCTATGCAGCGGGTGCTTTGCGCCGCCACCTGGTCAGTCTAGCCGCGCCTTTTTCTCATGCCATTTAAAGCTCTTAATCTTTCCGCGCCTGTGTTGCGCGGCATTCAGGCCGCCGGTTACGTCGATCCGACTCCGATCCAGTTGCGCGCAATCCCCGTGGTCCTTTCTGGTCGCGATCTTATTGGTTCGGCTCAGACCGGCACCGGCAAGACGGCCGCGTTCGCGCTGCCCATTCTTTCCAAACTTGGAGCACACGGAAAGGTTCGCGTGCTCGTGCTCGAGCCCACGCGTGAGCTCGCGGCGCAGGTTGAAACGGCGTTCCGCGATTTCGCCCGGTTCACGGAAATCCGTACTGTGGCGGTATTTGGTGGTGTTGGCTACGGTTCCCAGCGCACCGAGCTCAAGCGCGGCGTGGACGTCATCGTCGCCACGCCCGGTCGCTTGATGGATTATATGAAGGATGGCGCGATCAACTTGCGCGATATTCAGATCCTCGTGCTCGACGAGGTCGACCGCATGCTTGACATGGGTTTCTTGCCGGTGGTGAAAGACATCATCGGACGTTGTCCGCGCGAGCGACAGACTTTGTTTTTCTCCGCGACGGTGCCGCCCGAGATTCAGGCGGTCGCGTCATTTGCGCTGCGTAATCCCGAGCGGATTGAAGTCGGCATGAACCGTTCGGTGACGACGTCGGTCAGCCATGCGCTCTATCCGGTGGCTTGGTCGCAGAAATTTGAACTATTGGCGGCATTGCTGGCCAAAATCGAATACGACAGCGTGTTGGTTTTTTCTCGCACGAAACATGGCGCCGACAAGATCGCGCGTCGCTTGAAATCCGAGAACCACTCGGTCGCGGTGCTGCACGCTAACCGTTCGCAGAACCAACGCATTGAAGCGCTGGCCGGTTTCAAGAGCGGTAAGTACGAGATCATGGTCGCGACTGACATTGCGGCGCGCGGCATCGATGTGGCGGGCATCTCACATGTCATCAATTACGACGTCCCGGAAAATCCTGAGGATTACGTGCATCGCATCGGCCGCACGGGTCGTGCGCAGGCGGTGGGTGATGCATTCACGCTCGTCACGCCGGAAAACCGGAACGATATTCGCGATATTCAACGTTTCATCGGGCAGACGATTCCTGAATTGAAGCTCGAGGGTTTTCCTTACGCGCCGCTCACGGCTCGTCCCGAACCAGCTCCCGGGCAGGGTCAACGCGGTCAGCGCGGTGGTCAGCGCCAGGGTGGTGGCGGAGGCGGTCGCACGCAGGGTGGTTATCCGCAAGGTGGCCAGTCGCGCCAAGGCGGTGGTGGCAGCGGCGGTGGCGGTGGTCGCGGTCGTTTTGGCGAAGGTCGGCGTCCGCGCTGATCGGCTGCGTTTTGGGGCTGGCGAATAGCTCGTCAGCCGTGCGACGGCTCCTGGCTCCCGCGTGAGAGGCGTGTGGGTTTTGGCCACGCGTACCTGCGTCGGCAGCGGAACCTTGCATCTTTTTGGTGCGAGGTGTGCTGGGTGGTGATGATTTTTGCTGCTGTGCGGGGTTGCAGCGCAGCGCGGAATTCATCAATTTCTCCTCATGCATTTCTGTCGATACCTTGTTATCTTTGTCTTGCTGGTGATGCCTGCGGTCGTCAGCGCACAACGCGAGAAGCTTTCGGCGGCGGATCTGGAGGTGGTTCAGAAGACTTGGCCGAATGCGAAACGCACTTCGACGGGTTTGCGTCACGTTTTGTTGTCAGAAGGTACGGGCGATCTGGCCAAGGTCGGCGACGTGGTGAACGTACTTTACACGGGCTGGTTGCTGAATGGCACGCAGTTCGATCAGTCGATCGATCCAACCAAGCCGTTTTCCTTTCGTGTTGGGCGGCATCAAGTGATCGACGGTTGGGATCAAGGGCTGCAACTCATGCGTGCTGGCGAAAAGCGGTTGTTTATCGTCCCCTACGAACTGGCTTATGGATCGGTGGGCCAACGGCCGTTGATACCGCCTTGTGCGACGCTCGTATTCGAGGTGCAGTTGTTGGACATCAAAAAATAGCAACGCGGCGGTGCGGTGCCGTTATTGTTGACGGCATAGGGGTTGAAATGGGCTACGATTGGTATTAGTTGCGTTTAAGTCGGTGCCGGTTGGTGCCGATAATAACCCCTACTTGCCCGCTATGACTCAACACACCTCCGTTCTCCGCCAGCTGCTGGCAATTTTCTTTGCGGCTACGATGGCGCTGCCATTGCTGGCTGATGATACCATTTATACAAAAGTTGACGTCAATCCGGTTCCGGTAAAGACGCCTCCCCCGAACTTTCCCAATAGCATGAAGCGTGAGGGCATAAGTGGTGTCGTCGCCGTGTCGATCGTTGTCGACGAAACGGGAGCGGTGGCAAGTTGTACGGTGGCCAAGTCCTCGCATGCCGATTTTGAGGGTCCGGCCATGGATGCCGTCAAAAAATGGAAGTTTAAACCCGCCCAGAAAGACGGAGTCCCTGTGAAAGTGAAACTGACCGTCCCCCTTCGCTTCAATCTCGAAGAATAGAACGCCCCCCTAATCAAGCCCCGCATAAATCCTCGTGAAACCATCATCGTTTACTATCGGCCGAAAGATCACTTCCGGCTTCCTATTTATCCTCGTGCTTCTCGCAGTGGTGGCGGCGATCGCCTACTTCGCGATGGGGCGGTCCGGGTTGAGCATGGCTGAATTCTCCAAAAGCACAGGCGAAACAAACTCGGTCACCAAGCTCGAGGCCTCGATTCTGAATTTGCGGATGGGCATCAACGAATTTCTGCTCTCCGGCAGCGACGAAAGCCTAACCAATTACGAACAGGTTAAAAAAACCGTCGACAGCGCTGTCACCGACGCACTTCAAGACTTGAGCAATCGCACCGCGCTTGCCCAGGAACTGAACGACGCCGTTAAGCTTCTGGCTGAATACGACGCTGCGTTCCGCCGGATCGTCGCTCTTTTCCACGAACGCCAGAAAGAAGTCGCCGCCACGCTTGAACCGCGCTCGGCCGCGATTGCTGAAGCACTCAAGGGCATGCTCGTCGCCGCACGCCAGAGTGGCGATCAAAGCGCGTCTTACAAAACCTCCTCCTCGCTCCAAAATTTCTTTGAAGGCCTCGCTGCGGTCAACAGCTTCCTGCTCACCCGCGATCCCGTGCATGTCGCCAAAACTCGCGATTCATTTACGGCGATGCAAAAACAGCTCGTGACTATCGAGAAGGAGTTGAAGGAGGCGGAGGCGCTCGACGCCAGTCTGGCCGACCCAGCCAAGATGAAACTTCTCAAGCAGCTGCAGGAAGACTCGGCCGCTTATCTTGCCGGTTTTGAGCATGTCGTGTCCGTTACGGATACCCGATCTTCAGTGGTGAAAGACGGTTTGGAACGCCTTGCGCCTTTGTTTACGCAGAAGATCAGCACCATCCGCAGTTCGCTGCGCTTGCTGCAGGATTCACTCGGTTCCGATGCCCACACGGCGCAGCAACGAAATCAAATGCTGATGCTCAGTTTCAGCATTGGTGGTGTTATCCTTGGTTTGGCAGCGGCATTTATTATCACCCGCAGCGTCAATGGCCCGATTCGCGCCCTGACTTCCCGGCTCACCGGCGGCGCCGAGCACACCGCCTCGGCCTCAGGCCAGGTCACCTCGGCCAGTCAAAGTATGGCCGATGGTTCGTCGCGGCAGGCGGCGGCACTTGAGGAGAGTTCAGCCTCGCTCGAAGAAATGGCCGGAATGACCCGCAAGAACGCGGAGAACGCCCAGTCCGCCAAAGCCCTCGCCAATCAGACCCGTGTGGCGGCCGATGCTGGTTCGGTGGATATGAAGGAGATGAAGACCGCCATGAGTGCGATCCAGGCTTCAAGCACCGAAGTGTCTAAGATTATCAAGACGATCGACGAGATCGCCTTTCAAACCAATTTGTTAGCGCTCAATGCCGCCGTCGAAGCCGCGCGCGCCGGTGAGGCCGGGTTGGGCTTTGCCGTCGTCGCCGAAGAGGTTCGGTCGCTCGCGCAACGCAGTGTGCAGGCCGCTCGCGAAACGGCGCAAAAGATTTCCGATTCCACCACCAAGAGCGAACAAGGCGCCCGAATCAGCGAGAAAGTGGCCAAGAGCTTGGATGAAATCACCGCCAAGGCTCGTCAGGTTGACGAATTGATTGCTGAGATCGCCGTCGCGTCGCAGGAGCAAAGCCAGGGCATCGACCAGGTTTCCCGCGCGGTTTCCGACATGGATCGCGTCACCCAGGCCAATGCTGCCACCGCCGAGGAAACCAGCGCCGCCGCTTCAGAGTTAGACAACCAAACGAGCCAACTAAAAGTAATTATCTCGGAGCTGATTCAGATGGTTAATGGTAACGCCGCAAGCGATGCCATGCAGTTCGCTGCTCCCGTTGCTCCCGTCAAAAAGCAGGCTGCTGCCGCTCGCACAGCCAAAACCGCCGCGCGCTCGTCGGCCGCTGCTCGTCCGGCGGCCGCCCCGCGCCATCATGCTCCGGCAACCCACGCTAAACCGGCCGCCGCACGCGATTCGATTCCCAATCGCAGCACCCACTCTTCCATACCAAATCGCAACAGCCACAATGAATCGGCTGGCGAGGATTCGGGACATTTTTTCAAGGATGTATAGACACCCAGGTTCCGCCTGAGCGCGCTTCAGCCGCGCAATTCTTTTAGCCGGTCGGGGCCTTGAAGCCCCGGCCGGTTTTTCTATTTTTGCACCGGGCCAATGCCCCGGAGTGTGCTCCGGCTCGGTCATTGGTTCTAGGAGATCGTTTGTAACGTATTACGTTACAAACGTGCTCCCGGGCGAACCTTCAGACGAGACCGGCGGCTGGCTGGCCTTCTCCCAAAGCCTTGGCGCGTGAAGAGGGAGTGTTTACTGGCTCGCACTGGGTCAAAAGCCCGGAGTGTGCTCCGGCTGGTTCGTCTGTAGGAGCGGGTTTATCCCGCGATGGAGGGGATGAATCGCGGCATTAAGCCGCTCCTACAATTTCTGCAATGCCCTGGAGTTTGCTACGGGGATCTTTACTCCGCCTTGGCGCCGTTGGGCCTGGCTACAGGTGTTGGATTTCTTTCGGCGTAGGCAGACAAAGCAGGTATGTCGATGATCAGGGCGACGCGGCCGTCGCCCAACACCGTTGCTCCGGAAAAGACCGGGGCGGAGGGCGCGATCCAGCCGAGCGATTTTATCACCGTTTGATGGTTTCCAAAAACTTCGTCCACGACCAGGCCGAGCTTGGTCTGTTCGAGTTCCATGATGACGACGCGTTCGCGCAGGTTGGGCGGCGGGGTGCCGTAATCGAAGATGTCGCGGACGCGGAGGTAGGGGATAAACTCGCCACGGATCGAAACGAGGTTGCGTCGATGGGAGCCGGTTTGGTGGCCGGCGGGCAGGTCAATCGCTTCGCGGGCTAGGCTGAGCGGCAAAATGTAGCGGTCTTTGCCCACGCCCACCATGAGGCCGTCGATGATGGCGAGGGTGAGGGGGAGCGAGAGGCGGAATTCGGCGCCTTTGCCCAGCGTGCTGTGCAGCTCGATCCGTCCGCGCAATTGGTCGATCGTGCGTTTGACGACGTCGAGACCGACACCGCGGCCCGAGAGGGCGGAAACGTTTTTGGCAGTGGAAAAACCAGGCAAAAGGACGAATTGAAACAGTTCCGCATCGGAAATCTGGGCGTCTTCGGCGAGCATGCCCTGCTGAATCGCCTTGGCGCGGATGCGCACGGGATCGAGGCCGCGGCCGTCGTCGGAAACAGTGATGATGACACGATCTCCTTTTTGATGGGCGGAAAGGCGGAGTTTGCCGTTCGGTGTTTTGCCGGCGGCGATGCGTTCGGCTGGGGTTTCCAGGCCGTGATCAAGACTGTTGCGAACGAGGTGGACAAGCGGATCGTTGAGTCGATCAAGGATGGTTTTGTCCATTTCTGTCTCGGAACCTTCGAGCACGAGATCGACTTCTTTGCCGAGGTCGCGCGAGAGGTCGCGGGCGAGGCGGCGGAATTTGGAGAAGGTTTGGCCGATCTGCATCATCCGGATGTTGAGCACTTCGTCGCGCAACTGAGTGGTGAGGCTTTGCAAGGTTTCGGAAGCAGCGTGCAGTTCGGGCGGGATTTCCGGATGCAACTCGCACGAGGCGGTGACAACGGATTTCAGAATGACGAGTTCGCCGATAAGATTGACGAGCCGGTCGAGCCGTTCGGAGGACACGCGAAGGGTGTCAGAGGTGGCTGCGGCCGCTTTGATGGCCGTGGCACGGATACTCTCGGTGGCGCCCGGTTCGGTTGCCTGGACGCCTTTGGCGATGTCGGCCGCCGGATCGAGCGCGGCTGAGCCTGCGGCTTTGATTTTAAGGTCGCAGCCTGGCATGAAGGCGAAAGCATCGGCGATGTCGTTGCGGCCAGCGGAGGTGGTGAGGAGAATTTCCCAAGTGCCGGGCAAAGCGGCCCCGCCGGGGGGCTGAGATTCGGTTGTCACCGGGCCGAGCCCGCCGAGCTCGGTCCAGAGCGATTGCAGCACGCCGGGCGTTTCGAGGTGTTTGTCGGTAACCGAAAAGCTGATACGCCATTCGTTGCCCGAGGTGGTTTCAGGGGTGTCGATGAGCGCCTTGATTTCCAAATCGCAGTCGCCGTCGATGAACTGGAACACGTCGCGAACGGCGTCTTCGTTGACGGGGGCGGTAAATTCTATGTTCCAGCCGAGGCAGCAGGTTTCGGCATCAAGTTTGTCGATGGCTGGCAGGTTGTGATCGAGCACTTCGATCGCACAGGGGCCGAGTTTGCGCAGGTCGTCGAGAAACATTCCGGGATCATTACCGGTTTGGAATAGATGCGGGTGCGGGAGGAAGCGGATGCGGAGACGTGTTGCGTCGGTGGCGGCTTTTTCAACCGTCTCGGTACCGGGCATGAATGCAAGCAGCGCGTCGAGCGTGGGTTTTTCGGCGGTCAACACGTCAGCGGCGGTGGCAGCCGGAGCGGCGAGGTAGCGCCGGATGGAATCGCCGATTTTTAGGGTAAGGTCGATGAGTTCGGAGGTGACGGTGAGCCGGCCTTCGCGGGCGGCGTTGAAGACATCTTCGACGTGATGGAGAAAATTGGAGAGGTCCTGGAAGCCGCTGGTGGCACCCGAACCTTTCAGCGTATGCATGACGCGAAAGACGCGGTTGAGGATGGCGGCGTCTTCGGGCGTCGACTCGAGTTCTAGCAGGGCGGCTTCGAGTTCGGCCAGCAGGTCGGCGGCCTCAATTTTGAAGAGCTCGCGGCTGCGGCTTTGGATTTCGTCGAAGTTCATGGCTTTGCGGCGGGTGGGCCGCCTAATGGAGAATTAAGAATGGTGAATGGAGAATGAAGCGGCGGTCGTGGCGGTGGCAGATTGTTTTATATTCTACATTCTGCATTCTTCATTCATAATTTGTACTTACGGCGGGCAGACTTTTTGGACGACGGCGAGGAAGCGGGCAGGGTCGAAGGGTTTAACGATCCAACCCGTGGCACCAGCGCGTTTGCCGGCGTTCTTCTTTTCGTCGTTGGACTCGGTGGTGAGCATCAGGATGGGCGTGAACCGGTACTGGGGCAGGGCGCGGAGATGGGTGATCAGGGTGATGCCGTCAACGTTAGGCATGTTCAGATCGGTGATGATGAGATCGGCTTTTACCTGTTGGCAGGTCGCGAGGCCGCGGGCTCCGTCTTCGGCGGTGAGCACTTTGTAGCCGACAGTCTGAAGCGTCATTTTGACGGTTTCACGGATGCTCATCGAGTCATCCACGGCGATAATGGTTTTAGGCATGGGATTGGCGGCGAGGTTTAGACGGTGCGAAATGGATCGGGAGAAGCGTAGCGGGTAAATGCATCGGTCCAGGCGGGGCTGGAGGCGCTGAGTGTGGTGTCGGCGGCGAACAGGGCGGAGGAGAGGAGAACCTGCAGGCCGGCGGCGTCGAGGCGGGTCAGTTGCGAGGCATCGACTTCGAGGGTGCATTCGGGAGCGAGCATGCTTTTGAGCTCTTCGGTGAGAGCGCGCACGTGTTCGATGGTGATTTCGCCAGCAAGGATGAGTTGCAGGTTGTTGCCGGTGAGGTTGAGGGCGAAAGGTGTCATGGTGAGAGCAGACTTTCCGTGGTGGCGGCGGCGGTTTGGAGGTTGGCGCTTCGTTCGGTGAGGTGAATAGTCATGGCCTTGGTGGATTGGATGAAGGCGGCACCGAGCTTTTCGGTGAAAGTTTGCCAGTCTTTGAATTCACCCTTGCGGGCGAGGCCGAGGGAATCGGCGCAAAACATGCCCATGTGCGTCCAGCCGATCATCATGAAGCAACCTTTGAGGCCGTGAATGGTTTCGGCAAAACGGGCCTGATCTTTCAATCGGCAGCATTCAACGACCGCCGAATAGGTATCCATGTAGTCATTACAGACGGAGGTGTGAAGCTGGCGGAGGGTTTCGAGCGCCTGCTCCGGTGGAAGCCCGGAGGTGATGGTATCGAGGTGGGCGATGTCGATCAACGGGCGCAGGGAGGACGTCGGCGGGGTTTTGCCGGGTTGGGAGTTGGCAATGGTTGGATCGCCGCCTGGTTGGAAGGTGCGGCGAAGGCAGGTCTGGAGATCGACCGGGACGATGGGCTTGGTGAGATAGGAATCCATGCCGGCGGCAAGGCAGGCTTCGCGATCACCCGGGAGGGCGTTGGCGGTGAGGGCGACAATTTTGAGCCTTTTAGCTGGATCGGGAATGAGGCGGCAGATTTCGCGAGCAGCGGTGAGGCCGTCCATCACCGGCATTTGCATGTCGAGCAGCAGTAGGTCGTATTTTTTCTTTTGCACGGCGGCGACCGCTTCGGCGCCGTTGACGACGAGGTCGACCGCGTAACCGAGGTGCCGGAGAACCAATTTTATCACTTCTCGGTTGGTTGCGTTATCTTCGGCGGCGAGGATGGTGAGAGGCAGGCTCTCGGCGAGGGGACTGGGTTTTCCGGGTTTGGCGCCGGGCGTTGCGAGATGGGTTTCCGGGGCAAGCAAATCCAAGAATGCCTGGCTGAGTTCAGCTGGGTCCACGAAGGGACTGAGGTGAACGGAGGGGGCGGTGCAACCGGCTGGGATTGAGGCATTTTTTGGGCCAAGCCAGATGATGGGGCGGCTGGCACCTCGGCCGGGTTTGGCGAGCCAGGAGGCCAGAGGGTGGCGGGCGTCGTCGGTCTTTGCGGGCGAAAGAAGGGCAATATCGTAGTCGAGATCTGAATACTGGTCACCCAGGGGCGTCGGCATTCTTTTCAGAATGACCGGCTGCATGTCCCAGCTGCGGAGCAGGGCGACCAGCATGCGATGTTGTTTGCCGGGGTGGTCGAGAAGCAGCACGCGGTGGTTTTTGAAAATCGGGTTGCTGAGAGCAGAAAAGGCGGTCGAATTTGTGCCGGTTGCTTTTAGTTCGATGTGGAATTGAAAGGCAGAACCTACGTTGGGGCGGCTGCGCACGCGGATCTCACCGCCCATGAGGTTGACAAAGGATTTGGTGATCACGAGGCCGAGGCCGGTGCCGCCAAACCGCCGGGTGATTGAGTCGTCTGCCTGCGAAAAGGGGCGGAAGAGTTTTTCGACGTGTTCCGGGTTGATGCCGATGCCACTGTCTAAGACTGAAAATACGACGGTGTACGTGTCACGGGTTGCGGACCGGACATGGAGGCCGAGGTGAATGCGGCCTTGAGCGGTAAATTTGACCGCGTTGTAGAGCAGGTTGACGAGGATCTGCTGGAGGCGGCGGGGGTCACCGGTGACCTCGGAGGGAATGGTTGGATCTAGCGAGCAGGTTAGGTCAAGGCCTTTGGTGTGTGCGGATGCGGCACAGAGGCGGAGGGCGCTGCTGATGACGCTGCTGAGGGAAAAGGGGATGGAGTCGAGTTTTGTTTTGCCGGCCTGGAGTCCGGAGTAGTCGAGAATCTCCTCAACGATGTGGAGGAGGTTTTGCCCGCCTTCGTTGATGAGATCGATGGCGTGTTTGTGGTCGGGCGGCCAGTTTTCCTGAGCGAGGAGGGCCGACATGCCGTTGATGACATTAAGCGGCGTGCGCAGCTCATGGCTCATGGTGGCGAGGAAGGCGCTTTTGGCGCGGTTGGCTGCTTCGGCTTCGTCTCGGGCGCGGATCAGATCGCGTTCGGCGTGTTTTACGTTGGTGATGTCAGTCGAGATATTGGCGGTGGCGATGAGACATTTGTTGCGATCGAAAACGGGAAACTTCCGAGTCAAAACGAAATGCGCGGTGTCGTCCTTGGAGTGGTTCATTTCCTGACGTTCCAAGGCTTGGCCTGGGGCCAGTCGCTGGGCGGCGCGTTCGTCTTCCATATAGCCGGGGACGTCGGATTGACCGCCTGGCGACAGAAAAATTTCGGCATCGGTTTTCCCGATGAGGAGGCTTGGATCATCGACACCTGCCGCGCGGGCCATGGCTTTGTTTGCCATGATCACGCGGAGATTGAGGTCTTTGACGCAGCAGATGTCGGTGGAGTTTTCTACGAGGGCGGCTTGCCAGGACATGGTGGTTTCGGCGGCTTTGCGCTCGGTGATGTCCTCCTTGACGGCGATGTAGTTCACGGTTTTGCCGGTATCATCTCGTACGGGCGAAATGGAGACCTGTTCCCAATAGAATGAGCCATCTTTCTTTTTGTTGCGGAGTTCGCCGCGCCATTCGTGACCAGCGACGAGAGTGTCCCACAGTTCTTTATAGAACGATGCGGGCTGGTCGCCGGCTTTCAGGATGCGGGGATTCTGGCCCATGGCCTCCGCGTAGGTATAGCCGGTGTGTCGTTCAAAGAAGGGGTTTACGTATTCGATATTACCGCGCGGATCGGTGATGACGATGGAGACGGGGCTTTGTTCGACCGCGCGTTTGAGGAGTCGGAGCTCTTTGTCGGCGTTGCGCCGTTCGGTGATGTCGCGGCTGATGCCAACAAGGCCTGCAAATTGGTTTTTAGAATCAAAGAGCGGCATGTTCCTGATCTCCAGGAACAGTACGTTTCCGTCTTTATCGATATGTTCGATTTCTTTGCAGAGCGGTACGCCGGTCACTCGCACTTCTTCATCGCGGCTGACATAACGGGTTGCCTGTCCCTGGGAGAACAGTTCGAAGTCTGTCTTGCCGATGCTTAGAGATTCGGTCTGGTCATAGATTTTGCACCATACTGCATTGACGGCGAGATAACGCCCGCTGGTGT
Organism: Verrucomicrobiota bacterium; assembly: GCA_031404135.1. GTDB lineage: Bacteria > Verrucomicrobiota > Verrucomicrobiia > Opitutales > Opitutaceae > JADKHC01. Next base: position 40,301 of record JANNHA010000115.1, read on the forward strand.
CTTTGAGCCACGCTGCATCGGGAATGCTGTTGAGCGTTGCCCGCAGGTTGTGTTCACTTTCTTTTTGGGCGAGTTCGCTGGCTCGGCGTTCGGTGATGTCGCGGCCGAAGCAAAACAGGTGTTTGTGCGGCGATGCGGTGACGCTCATTTCGATCAGGCGGATCTGGCCGTCTTTGCGGCGGATATGGCGTTCCATCAGCATCGCGCCTTGGGCGAGGACTTGTTGGATGCCTTCAGCGATCTGTTGCGGGGTGCGCCCGTGCTCCAGATCCATTATCTGCATTTTTAATAGTTCGGCCCGGCTGAAACCGGTCATGCGGCAGGCGGCCTCGTTGAGATCGAGGATGTGGCCTTCGAGATCGACGATCCAGAAGCCGTCCATCGAGGTGCGCAGGATCGTCTCGTGTTGTTCGTCGCGTTGGCGGAGGACGGATTCGGTGTGGGTCCGTTGCTGGGCCATCGCGATCACGAGGTGCAGTTCCTGATCGGTGAAGGGTTTTTGGATGTAGCCGTAGGGTTGGGCGGCGATGGCTCGCTCGATCAGGGCCGGCTCGGGCTTGGCGGTGATCAGAATCGAGGGGCGGCCGAAGCGTTCGCGCAGGCTGGTGGCAGTGGAAATGCCGTCGAGCTGGCCAGCCAGACGAAGATCGACCAGCGCTAGGTCGAACGGGAGTTTCTCTGCAAGAATCAGAGCTTCTTCGCCGTAGGCCGTCGTGGCCACGTGTTGGCAACCCAGCTCGGCAATTTGCAGAGCGATGATGCGGGCCATCATGGGTTCGTCTTCGACGATGAGGATGCGGAGTTTCATGAACAGGGGGCTCAGAAGAGTTCTATGCCGTCGCCGAGATCATCTTTTGGTGCTGGTGGCTTGGCTGGTTTCGGCAGCAGGGTGAGGGGCGCAGAGGACTGGGGTGGCACGTCCTCAGGCGGTGCAGTCGGGGCGGACTCGGTGGCGGCAGGTTGTTCCGGTGTGACGGTGTCGAATAAGTCGATATCGCCAGCGGCTGCTCCAGAGAAGGAGCGGGTAGCGGGCGCTGCGTTGTTATTGAGGGCGTTGGCGTGAAGTTCGTTTTCACGTTCCATCGTGTAGCGGTTTTGATGGGCGGTGAGTTTGCGCAGGCCTTCGGCGGTCAGATCCTCGGGGAGGGCATAGGCGCGGGTGGCACTGCGTAGGTTTTCGCAAACTGAAATAGCAGGATCATAACTGGCTTCGACAAGTTCGGTCAGCCGGAGTCGGCCGAGGAGTTCGTTTTGGCCTTTGTGCACGGATTCGAATTCGCGCCGTACCGTGGTTGAGCGTTCGCCGATGGTTGAGCCGAGGCCCGCGAGTTTGGCGCTGACGTCGGCGGCGTTGGTTTCGAGGGCTCCTTTTTCTTCGGTGACGATGATCATGAAGGCATCGGCGTCGTTCTTGATGGCTTGGAGCTGGCCGAGGCAGCCTTGGAGTTCGCGGGTGAGTTCGGCGGTGTTGAGAGCGTTGGCGTTGGCGACCAGACTGGATTCCTCGGCGAGTTTGTTGAGCGCATTCGCGGCGCTCATGCGGGCGGCGGCGATCTGGGCGTTGAGGGAGACGATCTTGACTTCGAATTCGTGGGAGGAGATTTCGTGTGAAAACACACGCACGAGTTCGTCGATGCGGTCGACGAGCTTTGAAATCTTCTGGTTGGCCTTTTCGCTTTGATCGGCAACGAGGGTGAGCTGGTGGATCTCGTGCTTGAAAAGTTCGGAGATGCGGGAGCGCCCGAAGGCGGCCTGGGCGGCTTTTTCCATTTCGGTGAAATTGCCGATCAGCTGGCTGCCGATGCCGAGAAGTTCGCTAATGCCGTTTGAAACGATGGAGGCGGCTTTTTCAATTTCGTCGCGCGAGGCGGCGAGGTGGGCTTGTTGCACGCAGGCGGCGTGGTGGATGAAGCCTAGTTCGGGTTTGATGTTGGATTCGGAGGATTCATCGAGCTCGCTCAGATGACTGGAGATATCGTCAAAGCCGGCGGAGACATGCTCGAGCTGCTGGCGGACGATATCCTGGGATTGGAGCGAGGTGATGATTTGAAGGGTGAGGGGTCCGGTTTGGGTAAAGAGTTCGGTGACTTTGCTGCTGAGGTCGGCGCAAGGGACGAGCGAGGCCTGGTAGTCGGTGAGTTCTTGTTGGAGTTTGTCGATGCTTTGTTGGGCGCGCCCTTGCAGGCTTTGTTCGAGGCCGTGGAGGGCGGTGCGCTCATTGTGCGCTTCAGCAATCACCTCCTCGATGCGGTCGAAGGCGGCGGCGGTGGTTTTGGCGATCTTCTCGTCAATGGCAGCAATGGCGGCGGCCACATTTAGGAAAATAGATTGGTTCTCAGGATCGACGCGGGAGGCCTCCATGCGGATGCTCATCGTGATGATGCGCAGGAGGAGGTTGTTGCGGTTAAAGGTTTCCCGCACGCGACAGGTGTGGGTGAGAGCCTCTTCGACCTGGGCCATCTGCTGCTGCTCGGAGATGGCGATGCCCATGCTGGAGTGCACGAGGTCAACGGAGCTTTTGTAAACTTGGTAGGCGGTGGCGAGGACGTTGTCCTTGTCGCGTTGGTGGAGTAGATCGTCGAGGGCCTCCGCTTGTTCGCGGATGCTGGTGAAGCGGCCGTTCAGGTCCGACAGGCCCTGAGCGAGTTCAGTGAATTCGGCGTCGGATTCTTTGCCGAAATCGAGGAGTGCGGCCTGGCTTTTCTCCACGTTGGGCAACAACGAAACCACGGCGGTTGTGGGGTGGCCGGAGAGCACGCCCGTCTTTTTTGGCCGCACTTTTCCAAGCAAAGCCGAGGCATGCCGGTTCAGCTCGCGCCCCAGTTTTCGGGCCTGAGCGTTCCAGCCTGGAACTTTGGCTAAGGAGTATGGTTTGGCCAGCATGGCTGAGTTCAGGCGATCAGCTTGTGTACGGCTTCGAGGAGGGCACCGGGGTTGACGGGCTTAATGGCAAACCCCAGTGGCCCGCTACCAGAAACCGCGCGGATTTTTTCTTCGACGTCTTCCGAGGTGATGACGAGGAGGGGAATCTTGGCGAATTCCGGGGTGGTGCGGATGCGGCGGATAAATTCTTCGCCACTCATCTTGGGCATGATCATATCGAGCAGGACTAGGTCGATGGGTTGTTGGCGCAGTTTGTCGAAGGCTTCGAAACCGTCGCGGGCATCGAAGCTGCGATAACCTGCCTGGCGTAGGAGATTGGCGTGATAGAAACGCACGCTCGCGAAGTCGTCGACGACGAGGACGGTTTTCTCTGGGAAGGGGGCGATCTGGCCGGGGTGTATCGTTCGCATGTTTATAAAAGTTAGCGCGTTTGCTTGATCACAGCGTGGGCGAGTTGGTTGAGGGGCAAAATTTCGTCCACGCCGCCGAGGGCAATCGCCTCCTTGGGCATGCCGAAGACCACGCAAGTCGCTTCGTCTTGGGCGAGGGTGTGGGCTCCAGTTTCGTGGAGTTCTTTCATGCCTTGAGCGCCGTCGTCGCCCATGCCGGTCATGATGACGGCGATGGCGTTGTGGCCCACGTAGCGCGCGGCGGAGCGGAAGAGGACATCGACGGACGGGCGGTGTCGGCTGACGAGCGGGCCGTCGCGGATTTCGACGTAGTAGCGCGCGCCACTGCGTTTCACCAGGGTGTGTTTTCCCCCCGGAGCGATCAGCGCGCAGCCGGGTGAAACGACATCGTTTGGTTCGGCTTCTTTGACGCTGATGCGGCAGAGGGAATCGAGGCGTTCGGCAAACGAGCGGGTAAAGTTTTCCGGCATGTGCTGCACGACGACGATGCCGGGCGCGTTCATCGGCATGTGAGTGAGCAACTCGACCAACGCTTCAACGCCGCCGGTGGAGGCACCGACGACCACGATCTTCTGAGTGGTTTCGAAGGACGGACGGGAGGCGGCCTTGGCCAGCACGGCGTCGGCGGAGAGTTTTTGCGCTGGTTTGGGGACGAGGCGGTGGGGGTGGATGCGGGCGGCAGCCTTCACGGCGTCGCAGAGGGTGATGCTTGATTCGAGGAGAAACTCCTGGGTGCCGAGCTTGGGTTTGGCGATCACATCGACAGCACCAAGTTCGAGAGCCTTGAGGGTGGTGGCGGCGCCAGCGGTGGCGAGGCTGGAGCAGATGATCACGGGGATCGGATGTTGCTCCATGATTTTTTGGAGGAAGGTGAGCCCGTCCATGCGGGGCATTTCGATGTCGAGAATCATGACATCGGGTTTCTGGGTGCGCATGAACTCCACGGCCTGATAGGGGTCAACGGCCGTGCCGATGACTTTGATGGAAGGGTCCGACGCGAGAATATCGCAGAGCGTCTGGCGCACGACGGCGGAGTCATCGACGATCAGGACTTGAATGGGAGCGCTCATGGTTCGGTCCTTCCCTGGTGTTGGCGGACGAGTGCGAGGCCGCTCCAGTTTTCAAAATAGAGACGCATGCCAGCGTTGCCGCCGACGCTTTCGCCAGTGATGGCCACGCGGAGGCTTTTCAAGGTGTCGAAGGCGATGCGGGCGTTGGCCGCGCCGACGGCAGCGATGTCGTTAGCGAGAGCGAGCGGGCTGCCACCGCCAAAAACTTTCGCCTGTAGATTTCGCGGACGACTGCCGAGGGCGAGCATGCGTTGGTAGAGTTCTTGGATGGACCATTCGCCGTGGCGGCCGTTGTTGCCGGGTGAGGGCAGGAGGTAATGGTTCATGCCACCGAAGCAGCGCAGGCTGTCGAAGAGGCAGACTGCCACGCACGAGCCCAGAACGGTGGTGATGCGTACCTGTTTTTCGGATACAAAGATGTCGCCCGCCCAGATAGTCTCCTCGGCGATCGCGGCGGCCACTGGCGGAGGCGCGAGGCGCGGAGTGTGCTGGAAGTGGCTGGGGGCGGTTTTACTCATTGGGGTGGTTCCCCTTTGGTGCGGACGTACACGGCGGCCTGGACGGAATCCAGGGGCAGCCCGAGTCCCTGCAACGTTTCGGCGTGAGCGGTGAATAACCAATTGCCAACAGGAAGCAGGCGGCACATGCGGCTGACGATGGTGCGCTGGGTGTCGCGATCGAAGTAGATCATGACGTTGCGAAAATAGATGGCGTCGAACTTGGTGCGCAGGCCGTAGTCTTCGGAGAGAAAATTGAGATGGCCGAACTTCACGTGGCTTCGCACCTCGGGCGCGATCCGGATGAGGCCGGCGGAGGAATCGCGGCTGCGCAGCAGATATTTTTTGCGCATAGCGGGTGGGACGGGTGCGGTGTGTTCCTCGTCGTAGGTGGCGGCCATCGCCTTTTCGAGCACGCGCGTTGAAACATCGGTCGCGAGGATGGAGAAATCGAAGGAGCCGCGCGTCTGTGCTTCCATGAGCACCATGGAGAGCGTGTAGGCTTCTTCCCCCGTCGAACAGCCGGCGCACCAAACTCTGAAAGGGCCGCCGGGGGAGCGGGCCCGCCAGGCCGGTAGCGCCTGCTGTGCGAGGAAGTCAAAGTGATCGGGTTCGCGAAAAAAATCCGTCTTGTTGGTGGTGGCGAGGTTCAGCAGGTGCTCGAGTTCTTCTTCCTGCACCTCGGGATCCGAGAAGAAACGTGAATGGTAGGCATGCACGTCTTCCAACCCGAGTTCGCGGGAGCGGCGCAGTAGCCGGCTCTGGAGCATGGTTCGCTTCGTCTCGGGCATTTTAATCCCGAGACGGCTGGCGATGATCGTGCTGAAGTCTTCGAACTGTTTGCTGGTTAGTTCTGCTTGTTGCATGGTGCAGCCTCCCCAAGGCTGCGCCGCTTAGGCGGTCGCGGCAGTTGCTTCTGGAATAAGGTTAGCTAGATCGTCGCTTGAGAAAACGCGTTCGATATCAAGGATGATGATGAAGCTATCGTCACGCCTGCCTAAACCTATAATGAGTTCGGTGCGCCAGCGCATGCCGAGTGAGGGCGGGTCGTTGATTTCCTGGGGCTCAAGTTCGAGCACTTCGTGGACCGCGTCGGCTAAGCCACCGACGACGACGGTTTGGCCGTCGATCTGGAGGTCCATGACGATGATCCGGGTGTGTAAGGTGTCCTCGGTTTGCGGTAGGCCGAACTTGTTGCGCAGGTCCACGACGGGTATGGCGTTGCCGCGTACGTTGACGACGCCGCGCAGGTAGCCGGGTGCGGTGGGCACGCGGGTGATGTGCGAGAGGTCGAGAACTTCGCGGGCCTTGAAAACGTTGATGGCAAAGACCTCGTCGCCGAGGCGGAAGGTCAGGTAGCGCGCAGTTTCAGTAATTTTAGCGGTACTCATGGTTTTACCTCGTTGAGGATTAATGACGCTCGAATTCGTGATCTCCGACGGCGGGTACATCGGGGTGGTCGAGTTCGATCATCATGCCGGAGGATTTACCGTTGTTGGACGGAATCCGGTTTTTTGGCGCAGGCGCGCGGGTTGACGCGGTTTGCGCCGGTGCGACCCGAGCTTTCTTCTTGGCGGTCCGAACGGGTTCGTCGGAGACCTTGAAGAATTCGATGGCGCTTTGGAGTTGTTCGGCTTGGGAGGCGAGCTCCTCGGAAGAGGCGGCCATTTCCTCGGAGGCGGAGGCGTTTTGCTGGATGACCTTGTCGAGCTCCTGAATGGCTTTGTTGATCTGAGCGGCACCGGTGTTTTGTTCTTCGCTGCCGGAGGCGATCTCTTTGACGAGGTCGGCGGTCTTGCGGATGTCGGGCACGAGGTCGTTGAGCATCTTGCCGGCGGACTCGGCGATTTCGACCGAGGAGCTGGAGAGTTTGGAGATTTCGCCAGCGGCTTTTTGCGAGCGCTCGGCGAGTTTGCGGACTTCGGAGGCGACGACGGCGAACCCTTTGCCATGTTCACCGGCGCGGGCGGCTTCGATGGCGGCGTTGAGGGCGAGCAAGTCGGTCTGGCGGGCGATTTCTTCGATGATGGAAATCTTCTGCGCGATGTCCTTCATGGCTTGCACGGTCTGGGAAACGGACTGGCCGGTTTCCTTGGCGTCTTGGGCGGCTTTGTTGGAAATCTTTTCCGTCTGGCGAGCATTTTCGGTGTTTTGCTGGATGGAGGCGGTGGACTCTTCCATCGAGGAGGAAACTTCCTCGACGCTGGCGGCTTGTTCGGAGGCGCCGGAGGAAAGCGTTTGCGCGGTGCCGGTAATTTCTTCCGAACCAGAGGCTACATTTTCGGCGGCGGCGCGCACGTTGGCGACGACATCGCGGAGATTGGTAACCATCTTCTGGAGGGCGAGGCCGAGCGTGTCCTTGTCGGAGGCGAGTTTGACCTCGTGGCGGAGGTCGCCGTCGCCGATTTGTACGGCGAGCTTGGCCTTCACGTCGAGGGCTTCCGCCATGGCATTAGCAACGCCAGAGAGCTGGCCGATCTCGTCATTGCTTTCCACGGTGACGCGGACGGAAAGGTCGCCGAGGCCGATTTTGTCGAGTCCCTCGACCAAGCGGCCGACCGGGCGGGTGATGCTCCGGGTAATGAAGAAGGCTATAAAAGCGGAGAATAGTAGGACAAGGGCGGGGCCCCAGAACATAAGCTTCGTAAGCATCGCCTCCGAAGCGGCTCCGGCCTCCATGCGTGTGACCATCAGGGACTTTTCTGCACCGATGGCGTCCGCAAAGACCTTCCGCATGCCGTCGAAGTGCTGTTTGCCTAGTCCGCTGGTTTCGTGTGTGACGACAGCCTCCATGGTCCCGCGATTGGCCAACGCCTCGCGGCGGAGTTTTATCCCGACGTCAGTGACTTGAGTCTGCCAAGCTTGAGCCCGCTGCTCGATATCATTCCAACGTGCCACTTGCGTGGGGTTGTCGGCCGTCTCCTTCGTCAACTCACGCAGAAGTTCGAGATACTTGGTTTTTCCTGCGTTGTAGGGTTCTAGGAACTCATCCTTGCCGGTGACCAAGAAACCCCGGTAGCCAGTTTCCATGTCGGCTAAACCACTTAATGAGGCTTCTGCAATGCCGATGACTTTGTAGGTGTGTTGAATCCACTCGCTGGCCTGTTGGGAACGCACCCAGTAGGTCCAAACGGACTGGATTAAAACGAGAAGGACAATGGTGGCAAATCCACTATACAATTTAGTTCCGAGTTTCATATTGGAAACGCTGAATGCGTTTCCCGTGCTATTGGTTGATGAATTATAGTTCATATTTAGTGTGTATTAAGCTTTTTGTTCTGGGTGTAATCTGTGGTTATGGTGGATTCACTATGGTTCATATTTTGTTTTTCGTTCTGGGTTTAAGGCCTGCCTGCATATTTCACCACACGGGTGGAAATGAGGTGGTCGTCGTGTGAAATACGGAGGTTAGGGCAACCAGTATGCGGCGGTCGGGGAGCTTCACGGTTATTGCTGGCTTAGAACGCGAGATGGCTGCCGATTCCCAGCACGACGGCGTTGTCGAGATGACGCGCGTCGGGTGAACCCGGATTGATTACATACTGACTGAAGAGGTCCAAGTGCCACCACCGAGCCAGCGCAAACTGGTACTTCAATTCGATCGCCTCTTCGTTGGCACCGGCACCAGTTGCTGTACGCCAACTCGCACTCGTCGCTGCGTGGGTGAAGGCAATGCCCATAACGTCTGCGCCCCTGCCTGGAAACAGCCCGGTGTAGAGCATCCCGGCATTGAATTGCCAGTTCAACTGATTGCGGTCTTCCGGCGCATAGGCAAACCGGCCGAAAATCCTTATGCCTTCCTTGGAATCAGCTTTTTCCGTCCATACAACCTGTTCGGCCACCAGAAAGAGGCCCCAATTACCGCCATGTGCCGGGCCGCCGAGATTGTCGGCATGGGTCGCTTGGTCCCGCCAGGCTCCCACTTTGAACACGCTGGGGTTATTCAAAAAACCCCGGTCGGGCGTGTAACCGATTTCCACCAGAGAGACCGCGCGATCGCCCAATGGCACGGCCCATTTCGTGCCGTGTTTGTCATTCTCGTCATGGCCAAAATCGCCGCTCGTACTGTTGTCATAGACGCCGATCTTCACGTAAGCCGAGGGTGCGAATTGGATCTGCAAACGGGCTCCGATGGATGAATCGGGCCCGCCAGGCGCGCTGGACTGGCCGTTGGGACCCCAGTTCAATGAGTTGTGCGTGAAAAATCCCGAGGCGCTCTGGAAGAAATCAGATGTCGCCGCCAGCTGGCCGAGTTTGAATGCAACCCGTTCCGAAAACATGCTTTGTTCCAAGCCAAATTCAAAGAGATGGGTGCAGGGATTCTCGTCGTCCTTGCGCGTGCCCAGCGAATCACCCACGAACCGGCCTGAGAGCGAATCCCCATGCGTATTGATGCCGCTGGCGAAAACACTGGCACCCTTCCAACCGATAGCCTGATCGAGGTTGCCTTTGATGCTCAGTATCAAGTGCCCCTTGTAGGTGGCTCCCTGGCCCATACCGCCGCTGACGTCGCCCATCCAAGTGTTGATGTAGTCGAGATGCGGCTCCCACGGTTGGGCGGACAGGCTGGTGCGGTTGGGACTGCCGGCGACGAAGCGCTTGTTACCTTCGACAAGACGAGTGAGCGTGGCGTCGGGTTTAGGGGTTGGCGTTGTTTCGCCAATCAAATCCGCGTGGCAAACTCCCAATAAAAGAATGGCCATAACGGGAAGTTTCCCGAGCTTCCGGCCAAACGATGCATTGTTCCAGAGACACAAATCTCTGCTGACGCAAACAAACGGTGTTTTCACAATTCACACCATCGGCGCTACGGAAGCTGGCCTGTAATCCTATGTTGCTGAACAAACCCTTTTTTATGAAGGGCAAACCCTTGAGTGGGGTGTAGGGTTTACCATAGAGCGGTTTGAATAAAATGAGGGCCGTTTATGCGGAAAAATCTTTAGAGATTGTTCGTGGGTAGGGCGCGGCCGCTGGGCGCGCCGTTCGGAATACCCGGCGCGGCCGCTCCGAATACCCGGCGCGCCCAGCGGTCGCGCCCTACCTAAAACGAAATCTTTTACGCCTTCGCGATGCCTTCGCGGACGGCGAAACGCACGAGTTCGGCGGCGCTGGAGCAGCCGAGCTTGGTCATCAGGCGCGAGCGGTTTGCCTCTATGGACTTGATGCTCAAGTTAAGCTTTTCGGCGATTTCCTTGTTTCGCAGGCCGCTGGCGACGAGGTAGAGCACTTCTTTTTCGCGGTCGGTCAGGGCGAGTGCGGCGGGCGGTGGGGTACTGAAACTTTGGGCCCGGATCAGCGCGGTGGTGATCGCCGGGCACAGGTAAAACCGGTTGGTTAGAACGGTCTGGATGGCGCGGATCAACTCATCGCCAGCTTCTTCTTTGATGACGTAGCCAGAAATTCCGGACTGGAGGGCGCGGTTGACGATGTCGGGTGTGGCTTCGGCGGAGAGGACAACGATTTTGGTGGCGGGGTGCGCGGCGAGGATGCGTCTCGACGCGTCGATGCCATCGCTGCCGGCGAGGTGAATATCCATCACGACGACGTCGGGCTGAAGTTCACGCGCTTTTGCGACGGCCGCGTTGGCATCGGCGGCTTCGCCGATCACCTGGAGGTTGGTTTCGCTCTCCAAAATTAGTTTTACGCCTTGCCGCACGATGCCGTGATCGTCGACGAGCAGAATCTTGGTGGGTTGATTCATGGAGTGTAAGGGCGTTGTCGCGACGAATGATTTACGCGTTGGACTTTATTCTGTCGGTTCGATCGATGCAACGGCGTAGCGCGTGGGCCAGAACTTCGGAGCTGAATGGTTTTGGTAGAAAGTCGATGCCGTGGGCCAACAACTGCTCAGGATCGATCTGGCATTGCGAATAGCCGGTGCAAATAATGGTGCGCAGGGTTGGTTTTGCCTCGTGTAGCGTTTTGCACAAGTCCAGGCCTGAAATTCCGCCGGGCATCACTTGGTCGGTGCAGACGACTTCGATTTCGGTGGCGTGTTTTTGCCAGACCGTCAGCGCAGCCTGGCCGTTGGCGGCCTCAAATACCCGGTATCCAAGCACCCTGAGGGTCATTGCCATCATGGTGCGGAAGTGTGCGTCGTCCTCGACCACGAGAATGCCTTCGGTGCCGCCTTTGAGGGCCGACCCCTCATGGCCATAGTTAGCGGTTTTACGAGGTGTGGTTGCGGCGGGCAGATAGATGTGGAAGGTGGTTCCTGTGCCGACGGTGCTGAGCACATTGACCCAACCGTGGTGCTGTTTGACGATGCTGTAGACCGTGGCGAGCCCCAAGCCGGTGCCTTTGCCCACTCCTTTGGTGGTGAAGAAAGGTTCGAAAATGTGCACCAGCGTTGTTTCGTTCATGCCGCAGCCGGTGTCGCGGACGGAAAGGCGGATGAATTCTCCAGAGCGGGATTCGGAGTCGCCGCAATCCTTGGTGGAGTCCAGGTTGGTTGTGAGGGCATCGATGATGAGGCGGCCCTCATGTGGCATGGCATCGCGGGAATTGACGCAGAGGTTCAAGATGACCTGCTCGATCATGCCGGCATCGGCTTCGATCCAGAGCGGGGCCTCGCTCCGGTTGAAAGTCAGTTCGATATGCTCGCCGATGAGGCGCTGGAGCATTTTAAGAAGGTTGGCGAGTAGTTCGTTAAGATCGAGCGTGTTGACCTGCATGGCTTGACGCCGGCTAAACAGGAGGAGTTGGCGGGTGAGGCCGATGGCGCGCTTGTTCTCGGCTTCGAGTTCTCTGAGCGAGTCTTTCATCGAGAGCGTGAGCTCCGGCACCCGTTGCAACAGGTTTAGGTGCATCATCGTGGCCGCGAGAATATTGTTGAAATCGTGCGCGACACCACCGGCGAGCTGTCCGATGGCCTCCATTTTTTGGGACTGGAGCAACTGCAGTTCGAGTTGTTTGCGGTCGGTGATGTCCTGAATCAGGCAGGCGAACTGGCCTGCCTGCGGCCGGAAGGCGAGCACCTCAAAATGTTTGCCGAGCAAGGCGGCGAAATCGTCGAACCGTTTGGGTGTTCCGGTGGAAACCACGGCGCCGTAGTTCTCGATCCATTTGGTTTCAGTTTCTGGCAGAATTTCGAGCAGCCGTTTGCCGATGATCTCGGACGCCTTGAGGCCGGTCATTTTTTCGAACGCTGGATTAACCGCGAGAAACCGGTAATCCACCGGTTTTCCTGCCGGGTCAAAAATCATCTCGTGCAATGCGAAGCCGTCGAGCATCTGCTCAAAGAGCGTCTGGTATTCGTGCTGAACCTGGCGCAGGCCAGTGGTGTCGATCAGAAAGCCTTCGATCCCCAAGATGCGGCCCTCCTCCCGGACCACATGGGCCGAGACGTTGTGGTAGCCCACGCTGCCATCTTTTCGTCGCCGGGAAAACTCCCGCACCGGCAGTTTTTGACCTGTCAGCAAACCGGTCATGAACGCGTTTGTTTTTTCGATTTCGGCTTCGACCTGGGTCACGCGGAAATGCTGGCCGATAATTTCTTCGGCTCGTTCGTAGCCATGCAGGCGCAGCCAGGCTGGATTCACGTTTTGGAAGCGGCCCGTCTGATCGATGAAAAAATACCCGGCTTCGGAGGTATTGAGCACGGCGCGCAGGTGCTCCTCGCTTGAGCGGAGTGCCCGCTCGGTGTCGAGCCTGAGCAAGGCGGTGGCGACATGTTCGGCTAGTTCCTCGAAAAACGCGATGCGGGCGGCGGTAAAAAGCCCGGGGCGCCGGTCGTTGAATTGGAGCAGTCCGATTGATTCGTTTCGCCCGTGCAAAGGGATTATCGCGATGGATTCGTAACCGTCGCGCATGCAGCGTCCGCGCGCATGCGGCTCACACGCGAATTCCGGAGTAGCGGCGAGGAAGCTGGACGCGCTGTTGGTCCAAAAACTTCCTTTTTTGGTCAAATTGGGTTTGGCAAGGGTTAACTGGTTTCGGAGGACGTGGCCGCACATGCAGGCCAGAATCGGGTTTCCGGCCGCGTCCCGTTTCGCCTCGCCCGCTTCATCGCGCAGGCACAAATGGCTTTCTGCTTGAACAAATTCAGGGGGGAAGCCGCGTGTCTCGTAGTAGGGGAAATCGGCACCTTCGCGCAGCCGCACACCGATCGCTTCGCAACCGGTAACTTCCTGAAAGAAGAGCGTCAATTTGCGCAGCAACCGTTGCATATCGTCATGTTGGTTGCAAAACCGGAGCAGCCGGATGGTCGCCTCGCGTTCGCTCTCGGCCTGTTTTCGCTCGGTGATGTCGCGCGTAATGGAGAGTATGCAATCCTCGCCGTTGATCTCGATCCGCCGGGCCGAGAACAGCCCGATGTGCACCTGGCCGTTTTTACTCCGGAAAGGAGCCTCTACGCTGGTGACCTCACCCCTGGCTTTCAGCTCCGCCACGACACGATCACGATCATTCCGGTTGATCCAAATGTTGAGATCGCCGGGCAAGGTGGAGTGTCCGAGCGCCTCTTCCCGGGTGTAGCCCATGATTTTAGTGAAGCCCTGATTGACGTCGAGATTCACGCCATCGGCCACACGGGTGAGGTTGATGGAATCGGGGCTGATATCGAAATACCGGAAGAAATTTTCATCGTTTTCGCGCAGCGCTTTTTCGGCGTGCTGTGGTGCGGCGTGTTGTTGGGGGATTTGCAGCGCGGCGTCGACGGCGGCACCGAGACGGGAGAAATCCTCCGTGAGCACGAAATCGCAGGCACCTGCTTTCATTAATTCAACGGCGTCTTTGGCGAGTTGGTCGGCGACAACGATGCAAGGAAGGGCGGGCGCGGTCTGCTGTAAGATCGCCAGGACTTTGGCGGGATTCAATGGCTCGGCTCGGAGGTGTGCGATGACCACGTGCCAGCCGCCCTTAGCCAGTGCCGCCTGCAGTTGGTTGGCGTCGGCCACGTGTTCGGAGTGCAGATGGCCAACGAATGATTTAAGCACACGAAAGATCGACGCTGCCTCCGACGCAGAATCCGTGACCTGCAAGATATGTAGTCTCTTGGCGCTCAATTCAGTTTAAGCAATTAGGGTGTTGAACCTATTATCGGCCAATCGGGCAGAAACTTGTGAACTTGTTGAGTCACAAAAGATCAGGCCGACCGCCACGAGGAAGCGAGGTTCTTCGCACCTTTCGATGGGCCCTCCGCCCGGTTTGTCATGCTGAGGGCCGCCGAAGGATCCAGTGAGTGCACGAGCGTACGGGTGAGCTGATTCCAAGTGGATCCCTCGCACAGCGCTCAGGATGACAGTTTTCCCCGCTGGGAAACCCTTTTCTTTCTCTTAGTTTTCTTTCATAGCGTCGCGGAGAGATTAACCACTTATGATCACTTATAGTCACTGATTGTGAATGTACGCATGAAGGATTGGCTCCAATGGCTCCCTCCGATTCGTTGCCTAAGTGCCAATGAGTGAAAATCAGTGGTTCAATTGCCTTTCTTCCGATTAATTCAACGCTTTCAAAATGGATAAACGCCTTTCGCTTTTTCTGGCCGCGCTCTTACCGGTGGTCGTTTGGTCGTGGATTGCGCCGCAGGATCGATTTACTTGGTGGCTGGAGGTGGCCCCGGCGTTCATCGGCGTGCCGCTGATGCTTTGGACGCAAAAACGTTTTCCGTTGTCGACGTTGCTGCTCGTGCTGCTCTGGTTGCACATCGTGGTGCTGCTGGTGGGCGGGCATTACACCTATGCGAAGGTTCCGCTTTTTGATTGGTGGCGTGATCTGATCGGTGGGGCGCGCAATGACTACGACAAACTCGGGCATTTCACGCAGGGTTTCGTGCCGGCGATTCTGACGCGGGAGATTTTGCTGCGGACCTCGCCGCTCGGAGGGCGTGAGGGCAAGCTGTTTGATCCGGTGTCGCCGAAGCCGAGCCGTTGGTTGGGCTTTCTTGTCGGGAGTGTTTGTCTCGCTTTCAGCGCGTTGTATGAACTGATCGAGTGGCTGACGGCGATTTCGACGGGCGAAGCGGCCGAGAGTTTTCTTGGGACGCAAGGTTATGTTTGGGACACGCAGTCCGACATGGCCTGGGCGCTCGGAGGAGCGATTGCGGCGCTGGTGCTGTTCAGCCGCTGGCACGACCACTCGCTGGCGAAAGTGCTGGCGCGGGGGTGACGACGTGGGTGCGCTGAATTGGTCTCAAGAGCGAACGGCGCAAATGTTGATCGTTCCCAACTCATTAACTCCAAAGTCTGAATCCTTTTTAGGTCTCTTGCAGCGCGTAGGTCCGCCGCAACGGAGTCGAGAGGGTAAACGGGTTTGCTCTTCACGCCGAACGCACGCGACGCAGCAATTCCTCGTGTGTGATCACCTTTGCGCGGCCGGAACGATAGTCCGCAGTACGTTGCCGAATGACGGTTTTATGTGCGGCAGGAACCGGCATCGCCGCTTCATCTGCAACTGAAAGCCAAAGGCGTTCCGCGATCTGCATTCGCTTCTTTTTAGGGAGGCGGAGCAAACTGACAATCGTGGATGAACTCATATCGAAAAAGATGAAGAATTTGGCGCGAAAAGGCAAGGGGTCGTCTTGCCGTTAAACGTCAGACAACGGAGCTCGCGACGTTGCCGCAGCAGTGGAAACGCGCGCCGACACGGGGGGACGACCTGCGACGCCTCGGCGCGAAGAAGTCAGGCGTGCATCTAGCCAGTCGCAGTCGGAAAGACTGCTGGCGGATGAGCAGCAACAGCATCGTGCCAGCCGCGATGCCGAACGAATGGTTATCATCACCAACCGAAACCAACGAAGTAGGGATAAAGACCTGTGACGAAGGGGAGGGCGAAGTAACCCGATCGGAATCTATGGGTGAGCCTGCCGAACTTCCCGCCAGGTACGGACCCGTACGCTGGGTGGTGTGGCGGTAGAGGCTAATTGCTTCCGGCTACCGGATTGGGTGTCGTTTTCATTTCTGTCCGATAAAGCGTCGCGCAGACGGATCGGGAGAAGCATCGGGCGCGCCTTTTGTTGTCTCGGGATTCCCAATTTCTAGTAACCAAAGTCATCACCGCGGTAGACTCCGATGGAGAATTCTTGGACTTTGCCAGTGCTTACCGTCGCATACCACTCGATCTTGTCGAAATCGAGACTCTGGTGCCGATGCAGCCGGCCCTTCCACACTTCTGGTGAATCAACAACCAGGTTCTGGCAAACGGGGTTGTGTCTTCTCTCTGGTACGCAGAACGTCCGAATAGCTTGGAGAGACCAGCGCTCTTCGAATAGTCGGCAAAGTCCTTCGGGCGAGTCGAAACTCGGAGTCGCAGTTGGCGAATTTTTTGCAGTGAGTGCGTGTTTGGGCCAATCGGAGTCAGTTGAAAAGGCACTGTCCGAATGCGTCGCGCAACCGGCAACTATAACGACCGCAACCAAGAAGCTGATTACCGTCTGGTGTGTGCCTGGCATTGGAATGAACTGACGGGGTGAAAGTCCTCGATGCACGATTCGAAAAAAAACCAATGCTTGAGACAAAAGCAACTGCGCCGTCGTGAGGTTGGAGCGGTGTGGGTAGGTCGGCCGTGATGAGTTTTGTCATCCCGAGCGCAGCGAGGGATCCACTTGGAATTGGGTGTTCCTGCACGTGCGTGGGCTCACTGGATCCCTCGGCGGCACTCGGGATGACAATCGGGGCAGGGGGCGGCGAATGGAGAATGATGAATGGAGAATGATGAATGCGGCGGGGGCGGGCGTCGGAATTTTGAACACGAAGTTCGCTAAGGAACGCAAAGGACGGAGCGTTGCTTTGTGGTCTTTGCGTCCGCGTGGCTTTCTTTGCGGACTTTGCGTTAAATGGGTCGAACGGTTTCAAACCGCTTATTGGCCCTCGTTCAGAAAACGAAGTTTCAAACCGCAGATCGGAGGAGGATATCGAGAAAGAGAATGAGGCGAGGGCGCGGCCTGTCGTTTGTCAGCGGGTGCTGGCCGTCGGCGAGACCAGGGCGCTGGCGCGGCGGTTGTTGGTGGGGACTTGATCGTTGATGCTGGCGGGGTTGATGAGTTCGGTTTGGAACTCGATGCGGCCGGCGGCGGCGATTTGACCCGTCGAAATGGGGAGTTTCACCACCTGAGTCGCGCCGGCGGCGAGCCAGGGGATGGGGAGGTGTTGGGCGGCGCCGTTAATGGCGATCGTGAGGTCGAGGCCGGCGACGGCTTGGGCACTGCGGTTTTGCACGACGATCTGCATTTGTTCACTGGCTGCTTCGTAACTGTGGCTGGCGACGGCAGTGTCGATACGGGTTGGATCGTTGCGGGCGAGGGACCAGCCGAGGTTGAGGACGCCGTTGCCGTAGTCGGGGTCGGGGCCGGGGGCGCCGGCGTCGCTGGTGTGGGTTTGCAGGATTTGCCAGGCGAGCGCTGGGGTGAGGGCGGGGTCCTGCGAGAGGATGGCGGCGATGGCGCCGGCGACGACGGGGGAACTGGCGGAGGTGCCACTAAAGGCGACGCTTTTGCCGTCGGTCCAGGCGGTTTGCAGGCCGAGGCCGGGGGCGGTGATTTGGAGCTGGCTGCTGGAGTTGGAGAAGATGACTTGCTGGCCGTTGGCATCGACGGCGCCGACGGAGACGACGCGGGGATCGGCGGCGGGCCAGGTGAGTTGCGCGGCTTGGTCGTTGCCGGCGGCGGCGACGAGGAGGCTACCCTTGGCGGTGGCGTAGGCGATGGCGGCGTCGAGGGCGGCGTTGGTGCCGTAGCCGCCGAGGCTGATGTTGATGATTTTTGCGCCGGCGTCGGTGGCGGCGAGGATGGCTTGGGCCACGGTGAAGGTGTCGCTTTTGCCGTCGTTGTCGGTCACGCGGATGCTGAGGAGGTTGGCGGCGGGGGCGATGCCTTGGGCGTCGGGAGACTGGCCGCCGACGAGGGAGGCGACGGCGGTGCCGTGTCCGCTTTCTTTGCCGGTGCCGGGTGTTGTGCCAAGGCCGATGTCGAGGGAGGTGAGGCGGCCGAGGCCGAAGGTGGCGTCGGGTGTCACGCCGCTGTCGAGCACGGCGACGGTGACGCCGCGACCGAAGGATTGGTTATTGCCGGAGACACCGAGGAGGGCGAGCAGGGCGTTGCCGACGGGTTGTTGGGTGCGGGCGGCGCGGGCCTGGGCTTGGGGCGGGGTGTTGGGATTGGTGATGAGAAAGTTGGAGGCGATCTGGTTGTAGTCGGCGGCGTTGTTGAGGAGTTCGCGGGCGAGGTCGTTGACGTCGTCGTAGTGGATGCGGACGGTATTCGAGGAGTCGATACGGCCGATGACGCGGAGGCCGGACTGCAGGGCGCGGGCGAGGAAGTTGCGGTAGGCCTCGGCGGTCTTGAAGGCGAGGACGGCCTCGTGCGCGCGAGCGTCGGTGCGTTCGAGGCGTTGGCTGAGTTTACTGGCGAGGGAGGCGAGGAGTTCGCGCGAGGTGGCTTTGGCGGGGAGGTTGAGGTCGACCAGGCGGTTCATGTCTTCGGGCGAGAGTTTACTGAGGTCGGCGAGTGGTTCGGCATGGGCCGGGGCGGGGGAGTGGCGGGGTTGGGCGCGCCAGAAAGCGAAGTACAGGATCGCACCCAGAGTGAGCAGCGTGAGGAGGAGGGCGGACTTCATGAGGCGGAGGGGGTGGGCGTGGTTGATTGAGACGCGGGATTCCGGTAAAAGTTGCGTCTAAGCGGCGGGTGGGGACGCGGAGGCGTCGGCGCGGGCCTGGCGGTGGAGTTGCCAAGAATTCCAGAGGTTATGCCAGAGCACGTAGCAGGTGGGGCCGAGCGCGACGAGTGGGTTGGCGTAGGTGAGGGCGAGGTAGATCGTGAACGTGGTGTTTTTCTGGCCGAGCGACTGGCTGGCTTCGCGGGCAAATTGTTGACCGCCGATTAACCGACCGAGGGCGAAATTGGCCACGCATATGACGAGGGAGAGAGCGGCGATCTCGGCTAGCAGGCTGTGGGGGAGGTCGGTCTGCGCGTGGAGAAAGGCGGAGACGCGCGTGGTAATGAGAAAGAGCGTGATGACCCAGGCGGCAAAGGAGACGTTGCCGAGGCGTTTCGGCCAGGAGCTGGCGGCTGGGTAGAGGAGGCGCACGAGCCAGGCCAGAGCCATGGGGCCGAACACAACGAAACCGACACTACCGAGCACATCGGTGAAGGCGGCGGGTGTTGCCCGGCCGAGCATGAGCGGCATGAGCGCGGGCAGCAGTGCGGCGATGGTGAGGTTGGTCAACAGGAACGCTGCGACCACGTAATCGACCTTTCCGCGCAGGAAGCTGACGATCACGGGTGCCGCTGTGGCGGTGGGCGTGATACCGCAAAAGAATGCGGCGAGCGCGACCTCGCGTCCGCCGATCACCCAACCCAAGCCCCAAGCGACAAAGCCCATGCCGATGTTGGCGGCGAGCAGCCAGCCGTGACTGGCGCGCAGGGCGTCGCGCGCGAGGCGCGTCTGGAGAAACACGATGAAGAGCATGCCCATGATTAACCAACGGATCAGCCACGCGGCGGCCTGCGCCTGCGGGATAAACGCGCCAACGATGAAGGCGACGAGGATGGCTGCGGTGCGGAGAAAGCCGGGTTTCACGAGCCCGCCAGAAAAATACACCGGGGCGTTTGATGCAATGGTGCATCTTTAGTGCAGGCAGGCGCGGCACGGGGATTTGGGTGGGGGCGGCAAGGTGCCGGGGTGTCGGGATGCCGGTTGTGCCGGGACACGAAGGCGAAGGGGGCGCGAACGTGGTGGGGCCGGGGGAAGTTTGTAACGTAATAAGTAACAAACTATGGAGTATTTTTGCATTTAGGAACACGCTAATTAACCCTTTATCCCACTAAAATCCCATACGAACTATGCGATATTTTTTAATTGCTGTTTTGTTTTTCCATTGCTTGGACGCTTTTGCACAACAAGCCGACCCTATTCCAGCAGGGGTCCAACGCTTGTTGGATGCCTATCCCGATCACCTGGAATCTTATCAGGACAATTATATCCGATGGAACAGATTTCACGTCAACCGGTCGACACCCTCAATCCCCCACCTCCACAGTCCGCCCCCCAATTTTATTGGCTCTAGCAACCCGTTTGTAACGTATTACGTTACAAACACCCCGGCTCACCACGCCCCACACTCGGATCTTC